>CAUVBP010000017.1:0-4729 GCA_963550135.1 uncultured Candidatus Saccharibacteria bacterium | reverse complement strand
ACTCGTTCGGCTGGCTTTTGTCGTGGCTAAATTCGTAGATTTCCTTAGCGTCAGCTGTCGAGATTCGCAGCGTCGGCTGATAGTACAAAATCGTATCCGATTCTTTGTCGACCGCAGTAATTTTCAGCGGCATTTCTTTGGCAACCTCGCCGCCTTGCTCAGCACTGCGCAAACCCAGCGTAATAGTCTGACCAATTGCCAACTGCGCGTCCTTAAAGCCCAGTTGCTTAACATAAGTCTCTGGGATGATAATTTCGCCCGGCTTTGGCATGAAATTATCCAGCTTACCCGCCGCCAATTCTGCCCGCGTTTTATCGGCCTTTACTGCTACTTCCAAGGCAAATTTCTTATCATTACCCGAGCTTTTAGCATACGCCACGCCGGCAGTTGAATAGGCTGGTGTCACCGCTTGTACATGCGAAATTTTTCGCAATTTAGCAAGGTCAGCATCGCTCATCGAATATTTACTACGCATAGCTGCCGCCTGCTTCTCCTCTTGTTCTTTTTCTGTTTTTTCCGACGCGCCGTACTCTGGTAATTTTTCTTCCTTATTGTTCGATTCAATTTTTTTGCGAACCATAACCACTTTTTTATCGCCAGCCGCATCGACCATGCTGTTGGTATACAGCCGACCGCCTTCGCCAGCCATCAATGCCAGACCAATCGTAAACGCCCCGACCGAAATCGCCAGCGCCGTCAAAATCGTCCGGCCTTTCGACTGGCGGAGATTCCGCCCCGCCCGCTTGATGATATCAATTCTTCTCATGCTATGCTCCTTGTATTTTCATTATACATAGTACTATGTTATACAAGGTACTATAAAAAGTCAAGCTACTTTAAGAAAAACAGTACTAAAGGATGTGAATAATTGCCAGACTAGACTCTGTTCTCGACTTATATTGCCGATTATTAGCCAGCCACTTATCGACCGCCCGCGCGGCGCCTGGCAAGGCTTCATTGGCATAGTCATCAACGATGATAGTCGCCGTTTTCTGAAACTTGCCGTCGCAGACGCGGAATGAATCGGCAATTGACTCATAAAAATCGCCGTCAAAAAACGCAAAGATGATACTTTCCGGTACGTCGTCAGGGGTGAAATCAGCAAACCAGCCTTTGTGAATAGTTGGTAGTTTTAAGCCAGCCTTTTTGAAATTCTGGATGAATGTTTTACGTGACGCCAATAGTTCGCCCGCCTTGAACTGCTCGCCAGCAGCACTGTTGTCTGCTTGGGTTTTTTCTGGCAAGCCCATAAACGAATCATAAACGTGAAACTCGCCCGTGGAATCATAGGCGTCCAGCAGCCGCCGGATGAACAGGCTGGTCGTGCCAACATAACAGCCAAATTCCACAATGTTGCCTGCCGCTCCGCTTTGCAGCACCTTTTCCAATTCTCGTAGCAAGACGCCGAGTTCTTTGACGTCGACTTGGTTGGAAATGATGGGATATTTGGCGAGGAGTTGGTCGGTGATCATTACTAAATTATACAGTACTATCTTGGATTAATGTCGTTCGCTATCATTTCCCCATACCATATTGTCTGAAAATATTTACATACTTTTGAATAAACTCTTCTTTGCGATCCGCATTATACTGCATAATGAACCGCGGATGCTCCAACGGCACGATAGTGTCAAAGAAATGATGCTCATTATTTATATTGGTCAAATGCCGATACAAAAACAAACGGACGTATCAATATTAAAATCGATCTGGCGCCTCAGCGAATCTACGATAAAAGGATAGAGGCATTTTTTCAGAACTGCATTTTCATAGTAGTTACAATTTACCCAATTACCTTTCAAATTTATCTTTTCAATACCTAGCGGACATACAAAACTCATGTAAAATTGTTTATAAAAATTCTGGCGCCCGCCGTATTCTTCCATCACTTCATACAAGAAACTTGACGAGCGTTTATTCGCTCCAAAAGCGTCTATAGAAATCCCAGTGTCTTTCTGTAAATGATTAACGTCTTCAAATGGCACACCGGTAAGCGCTGTCCCGCGCCGCGCCGGCGAACTGCCCAAAATCATAAACCGCCGCTTATCATCGTGATAGTACTGGTAATAAAACCGATGCGTTATTTGTGCTATTCGCTGCTGATTAGCGCCAGTGAACGGATTGATTAGACGATGTTTTTCCGGCAAATTTATGTCAGCATTTTTCAGACTGTCGTAAAATTCTAGTATTTTTTGAGCAGTGGTTTTAGATCTCATGCGGATTCTTATTGTAAATGATGTACATTAGTAAAGCGTATAAAAATTGCTTATCTCACTGTAAAATTTAGCGAGCTTCCGACAGTCCAGTGATCGCAATGATGATGGTGCTAACGGCGAGGCTTCCGACCAAAAATTCAAGCGGGACGTCGGGTTTCAGGTAAGCAAAAATTGCCGTGCCAATCCACATCACGGCGATGATTCCCGCGGCATACGGATAGCGAACTTGCATCACCCATTGTTGTAATTGTTTCATGATAATTCTCCTTTTTGTAACAACATGGCGTAGGCGGCTCTGTCGCGCTCCGCAACCTTGCTCATCCAGTCCATCACTATTTCTTGCGCCAGCTCAATACTCATCGGCGACGAACGCACCGCCTCGCTGACACCATGACTATTGGCATGAACCTCGGCCGACTCCAACGCATCATGGACAATACGCCAATAACGCGTCCTTCGATATTCATCGCCGCACGCCAGCCGCGCTGCCGCCAAATAGTGATACAAACCGCGCTGCAACATAATATTAACACTGTCTAACCTGACAGCAAACCGATTACCAGTGTTCAGTTCGTTAAGAAACAGTTGGGTTATTTGCCGATTGGCAGCGAACGTGCTGGTTGTCGATTGAAGCAGCGTGTTCGCATATTCATAAATAGTGCGCGTCAAGCTGCGATCTTTGGCGATCACATCCAGTGCTTGGTACAAGGTATGATCATAAAACGCCAGCATCGCCAGCGCCAATAAACCCATGTCAGCTCGATCTTCATACAGCGCTCGGTACTGCACAATCATGTGATAAAACGAGGCGCGATGCCGCGGTGCTGCCACCGCCAAACCAAAGTCGATCAACGCAACTTTATTGTCTCTCAGCAAATAAATATTGCCTGGATGCGGATCGGCCATAATGATATCTGCTTGTAAAATTGCGATTAAAAACTCACTGCCGACCGTCACTAATTGCTGCTGCATATCAGAGCCAAGTTGGTCTTTGACAAACTGGTAGGTATCGTTACCCGCTTGCGCCCGTTCTACCACCTCAGTTAGCGGCAGCCCTTCTATATAGTCCTGAACTAATATCCGCCGCGTTGAGTAATTAGCCAACGTCTCCGGCACAACAACGTTGTCAGTGCGTTTAGCAAAGTATTCACGAATAGCCTGGGCTGTAATTAGCTCGCGCTGATAATCAGTTTCACGCTTGGTGGTTTTGATAAACTCATCAGCAATCTCAACCAACGGAAAAATATCGTTCTTTATCATAAACTGCCCCGCCCAACAGCAAAAACGCAGCGCCACAAAGTCAAAATTCAGATAACGCACCACGCTGGGGCGAAGGATCTTGATAATATACTGGCTACCTGGCCGGTCAACTATGCAACAATGATAGACCTGCGCGAACGAACCCGTGGCAAACGGCTGGTCTCCATCAACGACTATTTGACTGGCTTTACTACCCAACTCTTGCCGCAAAACCTCGGCAACGTCAATTGGCTCAACCGACACATCATCAAAAGCATCCAGCCGATATCCAGAAGCAGCATACACCTGGGCCATCAGTTCAGTTGACGCCAAATGCTGTAAAAACTTGACATACACGCCACCTAATCTTTGACATTCGTCTGATAAAACTTTGAGCCATATTTGATCGCTGCGCCAAGCTCGCCACACCCGAAACAACGCCCGAACTACAAGCAATACGCGCACTTACCTCGCCCTCCGGAACCCAATGAAGTACAACACCAACGTCAAAACTAACACGCAAATGTACAAAAATAATGGATCAATGCTCGTATTTACCAACAGCAGCATAGCCAGCCAAATCGCCACTATACTCACGAAAACAAAAGCATATCTCACATGTTTATTTTAGCATACAGCCCAGTAGCTCTCCAGAGGTTGTTAGGTAAACCAGCTATTGATAAAACTGATTGAAAACTGTTTTGCTTCAGCAAGTTACTGTGTTTAAGGTTTCGTATTTTACCGCGCCTCACACCTGACGACACTGGCATGGTAAAATTAAATCATGAAGATATCTAGTCCTGCGTTCGCCGAAAACGCTAAAATACCAAAAATTTACTCCAAACTCGGCGGTAACCAACGCCCGCCGCTCGAGATCAGCGACGTGCCAACAGACACCAAAAGTCTGGTAGTTGTCTGCCACGACCCTGACGCGCCTGGGCGCGATGGATTTTATCATTGGACGGTTTGGAATTTGCCGAGCAAAACCACTGAAATTACTGGCGAATCGCTACCCGCGGGCGCCGTCGAAGGTGTTACCAGTTGGGGTCGGCCTGGCTGGGGCGGACCGCAGCCGCCGTTTGGCACGCACCGCTATCAATTTTACGCGTACGCGCTGGACACCACACTAGATCTGCCAGACAGTACAAAGCCCAAAGAACTCATCGCTGCTCTCACGCCGCACATCATCGACCAAGCCGTACTAACTGGAAGATTTGGCGTGTTGGATATTTTGCGGCGGGGCTAAAGACAGTTCTCTGACTTACATCCGCGAA
>CAUVBP010000016.1:0-7354 GCA_963550135.1 uncultured Candidatus Saccharibacteria bacterium | reverse complement strand
CAAGTCGCCGACGCCATCGCCGTTGGAATCCATGAACGACCGCGGATAGATTTGATAAAATCCGTTAACGTCGCGCCATTTTTTTGTCATAGTAACCCTCTTATTCTTATTAAAAACTTATTTTTTATTAGCGCGCTTTCGCTCATTAGCGTCGAGGTAACGTTTACGCAGACGCAGAGATTTTGGCGTCACCTCCAGTAGCTCGTCGTCTTCGATGAAGTCAATGCATTGCTCCAGACTAAACTGCGTAAATGGCGTTAGCTGCACTGTGCCGTCGGACGATTTGGAGCGCATGTTGGTCAGGTGCTTGGCTTTACAGACGTTGATTTCAATATCTTCTTGGCGATTGTAAATACCGACGATCATACCAGCGTACACTTCCGTGCCAGGTCCGACCAAGAGTTCGCCGCGCGCCTCAGCCGCCTGCAGAGCATACGGCGTTGTCGTGCCAGCTTCAAAGGCGATGAGTACGCCGCCGCGGGTCTTTGGCAATTTGCCGCCCAGTGGTTGATAGCCATGTGGCAGGGAATTCATGATCACCGTGCCTTTGGTGGCGGTCAAGAGTACATTGCGTAGACCAATGAGGGCTCGCGTCGGCAGCACATAAGTGATGCGGGTAGCGCCGCTGGCGGTGGTCTCTTGCGATTTCATTTCAGCGTGGCGCGCACCCAACTCCTGGCTGATCGCGCCGATGAATTCGCTGCTAATTTCGATTTGTAATTCTTCAATCGGCTCTTTTTCGACGCCGTCCTCGGTGATGGTCACCACTTGCGGGCGGCCGACTTCAAACTCAAAGCCCTCGCGCCGCATGGTCTCGATCAAGACGCTGAGGTGCAGCTCGCCGCGGCCAGACACCGTAAAGCCGATGCCGTTTTCTTCGACGCGCAGCGCCACGTTGGTTTCCAGTTCTCGCCGCAAGCGGTCGCCGATTTGCCGCGAGGTGGTAAATTCGCCCTCGCGCCCTTTCATCGGGCTGGTGTTTGGGCCGAGGTACATGCTCAGCGTTGGTGCTTCGATGGCAATCGCCGGCAAGGCTTCCGGCTGTTCTTTGTCGGCAATGGTATCGCCAATGTGCGCTTCAGCTACGCCAACCAGCGCCACAATGTCGCCAGCAAACGCCTCGTCAAGCTCCTCGCGGTTCAGCCCGCGGTAACCAAAAACTTTCTCAATTCGTGCTGAACCTGACACCTCGCCCTGTTTCATCAAGCTAACCGCCAGGCCGCGCTTAACCGACCCGCGTGCAATCCGCCCGATAGCATATTTGCCCTGGAAGGTGTCGTATTGCAAACTGGTCACCAGCATCTGAAACCCACCGTCAGTCGTGACGCTCGGCGCTGGGATATCGTTGATAATCGCTTCAAAAATCGGTGTGAGATCGGCGTCTTCACTCGGGTCAGCAGGGATTTTTCGCCACGCTTTGCCGTCGCGCCCGATAGCGTAATAAATCGGATAATGCAGCTGACTATCATCAGTCGCTAGCTCCAAAAACAGATCGCTCAGCTCGTCCTCAACCTCATCAATTCGCCGGGCAGGTTTGTCAATTTTATTGATCACCACCACTGGCTTCAGTCCCAGTTCCAAAGCTTTTGAAAGCACAAACTTAGTCTGCGGCATCGGCCCTTCCTGGGCATCGACGATCAGCAAGACACCGTCCGCCATCTGTAGCGTCCGCTCGACCTCGCCCGAAAAGTCCGCGTGTCCCGGCGTGTCGATGATATTGATTTTATAATCTCCGTAAAAAATCGAGGTCTGTTTGGCGGTGATGGTGATACCGCGTTCGTGCTCCTGATCGCCCGAATCCATGATCAATTCCTGGCTCATCTCGGCCTGGTTGTCGCGAAATGTGCGCGACTGTTTGAGTAGCCCATCAACCATGGTCGTCTTGCCGTGATCGACGTGGGCAATAATGGCAATATTTCGAATCTTGCTAGCGTCCTTCATAAAAATATGGTCTGATGTTAACGCAGACCTTCCTTTGGTTGTTAATTGTAGCACAGATGGGCAGGGATGGGAAGTGCGCTACTACGGTGAAGCTTGCTCATCAAGCTTTAGCTGCACGAAAATAGCTAGCCCTGACAAAACCACTAGCATCCAACCAGCGATGAAAACGCTTTGGTTTGACAAAACTCCAAATACAAACGTTAGCGGTATGAGGACAATTCGCCCCACGGCGTTTATCACTGAGCCGGAACCTGTGCGGTACTGCGACGGCAACTGGTGTTGTATCTGCGCAGTAAAATGGAATAACAGCGCCCCCGAGACTACCGCTATTAGAACCTGCGCGGCGATAGTTATCCATAGATTACTACCCACTGAAAGCGCGAGCGATGCCAAACCTAGTAAAATTGACAGAACTATATTTATTCGCCTTGAGCTAAGGTACTTGACCAACGAGCCGCCCAGTCCGCCCAAGCCTTCTATGAATGACCCGGCAATACCAAATACTATCGCCGGGGCCGACAACGCAATATACCAAAGCTGATAAGCCTCGCGATTCATCTTTTGGATACAAAAGACTATCATAATCGCGGTCATCAACCAGAGCAGGCTTTTACTTTTGAAAACGCATTTGAATGTATTTTTAGTATGTTTGATAAGTTTTTCATCAGCCACCTCGCGGCTAATTTTTGCATCTTTATAAATTAGATGACAAACCATGGATATGGCAATTGGAATAATCGTTAAATTAAATGCCAGCAGCAGCGAGTGTTCGCCGATCCAGCCGCCTAAAAAGTTACTGATAATTAACGCTATCCCGCCTAAAGTTTCGTATAGTCCTAGTGCTCGATTAAAGTTCCTGGCGTGCCCTTGCTCCTCGAGCAGCGTATCGTAAATCATAGCTGCGCCAGTCCCGCTAGAAAAAGCATCGTGAAGACCCCAAATCGTCACAGCAGCAGCGTACATAAAGATATTATCGCTAGCGCCGGCCATCAGACTACTAACCCCTAAGAACAGCCCAGCCAGCACCATTGAACCCTTGCGGCTCCAGCGATCCGCGATGATTCCTGATGGAATTTCGGTCAGAACAGATGATATCAGCAGAACAATCGCGATCAAACTAATTCCAAAATTGTCGATACCGATACTTCTTATGAATAATTTCTCAATTGAATACCAAAGTACAAAGCTTAAGAAGAACTTGCCAACATACAGCGGAAGCAGCCTCTTCATGACAGCTTTCTTCATATTCTAATTATAATGCGTGACAGCGTTATTTTGAAGGTCTATGACAATAATTTGAATTGGTGCGGGTAGAGGGAGTCGAACCCTCGTCTCATGCTTGGGAAGCATACATAATAGCCGTTATACGATACCCGCGCTGACTATATTATACACCATATCTCGTCCGCTCTCCGCAGACCATTGCTTCTAGATTGACATAACCGGTTTCCTTGATACAATCAAAATATGAAAAAACAAAAACTTGTAGTTATATTAGTTATTCTAACACTGATCGGGGCGGGGATAGGCGTATACATTGCTGTATGTATTGCGCCGAAAAATAAGGGTAATGCCAGCCAGCAGCAGGAGCAAAAAACAACCTCCAGTCCTAATTTCACTAAGTCTGGTTCCGGTAATAGTTCCAGCAGTAGCAAGTCTAATACAGATTCCCAACCTAAGCAGTCTACGCCGAACCAGCAAGAGAAGAAGCCTGAAAAACCGCAGCCAAACCAAAAAGAGCAGAGAATTGACCCTGTACATCCGAAACATAATCCAGCCCCGCAATCACCGGCGAGTCCAGCCGCGCCGCCGAAAAACAACCAGCGGCCAGCTCCGCAGTCTCAGCAGCCCGGTAATTCGCAGCAGCCTGCGCCGAATCCGCAACCAAACCCAACTCCAACTCCAAATCCGCAGCCGCAACCAGCAGACCAAGATAAAAAGTATGACATAGGTCCGCCAGATGCTTTGGAGATTCTTGAACTGATTAATTATGCTCGTAGTAAGGAAAATCTGAAACCGTTAAAAATGTACGAGCCGCTTAACCGAACGGCGCAGTGGATGGCGAATGACATGAAAGAGAATAATTATTTTAGCCATTATAAACCAGGTACAACTATTCCGCACGGACTACTTAAAGCGAGAGCTGTCTGTAACGCGCCGGCCGAGAATCTGGTGCAAACTTCGCCGCCAGACTTGCACACTAGCCGCGTAGCCTTTAACGCCTGGATGCAATCGCCGCCGCACAGGCAATCCATCATGTCGAGCGCTTACACGCTGACCGGATTTGGTATCGCCGGCAATAAGATTGTGGAGCATTTTTGTTGAGATTCGTAAAAACTTGTAGCGTTGCTATCGACAGACTAGCTTATGTGTTATATTATTGCTAGCGAAGCATGAGGGGAGGCATTCAGAAAAAGGCTGCTGGCTCTTATTGATATAATCAGCTTTGTTTGCTATACTAAAATCATGATCGAAAGATAGAACATTGCATCACACAGATTTAAGGCTTATAGAAAGCAAAATCTACTGTTAAAAGCATATTACATGCGGGTTTAGCTCAGTTGTTAGAGCGCTTCCTTGCCATGGAAGAGGCCAGGAGTTAGAGTCTCCTAACCCGCACCACAAACGAAATCATTTGATTCAATGAACCCTTTCCAGGGTTCATTTAGTTTATAGGATACTTTTGACCCCTTAAAAGTGTCTTTTTTAATGGGTTCAATTATGAAGTTAGAGAAGAATATTTTTAGTAGTTGGTTCAACTCATTCATATCATCAAGTTTTTCAAAAATAACAGGGAGGGATTCAAAAAGTTTGAGATATTCATCAAATGTAATCAGCGAATCCTTTAGTAAGCGTTTTTGATTAACCACCATCTCATAACGTCGTTCTAATTCCTTTTGTTCATCAAGAAGTTCGCCAAGATTGTAATAGCCCTTTAGCTCTGGATTCTCTAGTATGAGAGCCTTTGTCTGTTCATAATGTTGCTTTTTAAGTGCTATTTTTCGTTTTAAGCTAGCTATCTCGCTAGCAAGATTAGCCCCTTTGCATCTTATAGATTTTTCAGCACTTTCTTTTATTACCAAATAATTACTTTTATTAATGAATAAATAACTATTAAAAAATGCCTCAGCCGTATCAATAATACTTTTTGCGCGAATCGATTTTCCGTTGAAATTACAGTGTCCGTTTTCACACTTATAGTAATATCTATAATCGTATTTTTCGCCCGTTACCTTATTCCGCTTATTTGTAACCATTGAAGTCATGGGCTCATTGCAAGCCCCACAAACGACTCCACCCCGAAATAAATTCGCAAATATTTCACCACCTTTTGGCTTGTTGATAGCATAAACTTTAGAGGAATCTAAGCTATCAATCTTATTTATTTTTAGATATTCATTAACAGTAATCGTACTCTGAAAATCATACTCTTCTAATAAATTTTTGTAATGCTTGCCCCATTTTAAAATACCAGCATAAAAGGGGTCTTTAAGAGTCTTTGAAATATCATCTTTGGACCAATTATGATTTTGGTAAGGACCTCCTGCACGCTTTTGAACAGTATAATTTTGTCTATTAATCCATTCTCTAATGTCTTTCTGGGATTTACCGTCTAGAGCTAATTCAAATATATGTTTAACCTTTGTAAAATTCTTCGGGTCAGGTTGGAAAAAGCGATTTGAATCTAATATGTAACCGTGCTTGAACTTACCGATAAACTCAGCGTCTTCTATAGCTCTTTTATTGCCACGGTCCACCGATTCGGAGAGATGTTCAGAATATTGTTTAGCCATCACAAATGTAATGCCGAGCAGCATTTTACCCGCTGGATTATTTTCAAATGTAAATGTTGCAAATCTTAGGTCCTTAATTAAGCCCCTATCCACCAGGTCAATAATAACACCCGCCTCTTTCATATTTCGTGATAGGCGGTCAGGATGCCAAGCTATCAAGCCGTCTACCCTTCCGTTTTCAATATCATCTATAAGTTTATTAAATTCATCACGTATATCTGCAATTTTAGCAGAAAAGCTTTCCTTGTATATCTTTTTGACATTTAAGCCGTTTGGTGTAATAACCTTATCTACACACTCCTTTATCTGGTCTTCTATTGATGAAGCCTGTCTATCTTCGCTTGTAGTAGACTTACGGGCGTACAGCCCATAGCGTACGGGCTTAAGCGAATCCTCACTGCTTTCAGGACCACCGCCCGTAAGTTTATCTAATAGTAACTTTACACTTATAGAATCGTTATTATTCTGCATAATTCCCATTATAGCCCCTACCTATAGTTAGAGCTAATTTAGGCTATAGGGAACTATAAAAGGATTTTTACTCCTCTATTGATTATGTAGCGTTGTCTATTTGATGTGGTGTTTATTTTTTCATTGTGCTTGTCGCTATATTTAAACAATACATTGAGCAACTTTAATATACTGTCATCGATGAAAACTTTTCGGTTAGATGAAGGGGACATACGAGACTCCTTGAAGCAGTTACTTCAGTTAGTCCGCTAAAAGCCCCATTTTTACCGAGCTGTTCTCGTATGCTTATTCTAATGTGTAAATGTGCTACCCGTTTTTTACGCGGTCCGTCTCCGCTATGTAGCCACACTAGAATGCGGTTATTTTATTAATTACATTACCTATTATATCAGAAATTCAAATTTTACATCAAAATGCTATAATAGATAATGTCTAGATTCACAACAGGGCTCATTTTATCCCGAAAATGGGCAGCCATTTGCTAAAAGCAATAGGGATAAAACTTCTCGTTGTGGGTCTAGACAGCCAGCAGTGGCTGTCCTTTTTTAATAATTAAATAATGGAGGTATTATGAACAACCATCAACAATCATCAGGAAACACAAAACAAGAAAATTTTAACTATGTACGAGAGCAAAAGGGACATAGTATTATAAAACACATCTTACTATGCCTGGTTGGCGTTGGTTTCTTTACAATTCCATACTACTCAATTAGCCCTAATCATTATTGGCACGCTTAAAAAAAGTATTGGCAACTTTGCACCCAAAAATTTACCATTTACATAGCGGAATGACATTTCTACGTATTAAAGAGCGACAGCCCCCTGTAAATTATTTTCTAATATCACAACAGATTGCTACTAATAAATAATCGATAGCGTTTGTTTATGCTGCGCTGTACGTCTTTTTATTGCTGGAGCTGGACCAGGGTAATCCATAATGTATTCAAAAAGTTTGAGTAGGTTCTGTAATTCCGCACCAATAAACAATTCGTGGTTTTGTTAAATAGACGTTTAGGCGTCTTTTTTTTGTTTGTTTTTAAGCTCGCCTTGCGGGTTATTTTTCGTAAAAGAGAGGCGTGCACCCCAAGGCATGCCTCTCTTTTGTTATTCCAATCGGGACAGCTAAGGCTTTAGCTATTCCGCAG
>CAUVBP010000015.1:0-11382 GCA_963550135.1 uncultured Candidatus Saccharibacteria bacterium | reverse complement strand
ACATGTTTCGCTGTGCGAATGTGGGAATTTTTAGCTTTGCGTACCGATCAATCAGTACTCAGCGAGAATATAGTGCATAAGGTTTTCGGTATAGTAATAATTTTCGTTTGCCTGAAATATTTGCACGCTCGTTGGCGCGACATTGGCTTTGCGCGCAAAAATTGGCTGAAAAATATTGGCCTGGGGCTTGCCTTGGGGCTTTGTTTTTATACAGTTACGCTGCTGATCGAATTCGGATTTCTGTATTTTTCCGGCGCTAAACCTAACATTTTAATGAAGGCTGGCGGTTTTTCACTTGCTAGCACCGAACAATTCGTCGGCGTGGGAATTGGGTCAATTATTATCTTTAATATATTCAATGTCTGGATGGAAGAAGGCCTGTTTCGCGGATTGTTCGAGAAATTACTGCGCCAAAAATATAAATTTGTGGCAACGATTTTCATAAGCGCCCTGCTGTTCGGACTTTGGCATGTAGCAATGCCGATTCGGTCGTTCCTTGACGGTGAGTTTTCGCTGGTTCAGACAGCAATTTTTAGCGTTGGTTATGTTTTGTTCGCTTTCATGTTTGGATTAAAAATGAGCTGGCTATATAAAATGACAGGAAGTTTGTGGCTTGGCGCAGCAGATCACTTTTTCAACAATGCGATAATTAATATTGTGCATGTCGTCTCAAACCAAGGAAATGATAGCTTGCAAATTGCGCGAATATTCTTAGCGCAAACTTTGTCGTTTGTTTTTGTATGGATTTTATGGCGAAGATTCAATAAAAAGCCTATCAGCGGTTAGAAGATTCTTTCCTGACTTCTTCCGGTAAGAATCCTTTTTCGTGCTGGAAGCCAGCTTGCCATTTGTAATCTTTGGCGTAGCCCAAATCTTTCATTAACTTAGTGGCGGCATTTCTAAGATGCAGCGGCACTGGCGAGTTCGAGTACTTGTGCGCCAGAGAAAAAGCCTCATTCATCAAATCAGTAATCTCGCGCGACTTCTGGCTGCGCGCCAGAGCGATAGCGCAGTGGAATAGATTGTATTTGGCTTCCGGGAGCCCGACACGCTCCACCGCCTCAAAGGTGGCGACCGCCAGACTCAGTGCACCATTGCCAACCAGCCCAATGTCTTCTGAGGCAAAGATTACCATCCGCCGCGCAATGAACTTCGGGTCTTCGCCAGCCTCAATCATGCGCGCCAAATAATACGCCGCAGCCACCGCGTCGCTGCCGCGCAGTGATTTGATGAACGCTGAGATGACGTCATAATGCGCGTCACCCTTTTTATCATAGCCCGGCAATCGCCGCTGAGCCGCCGCCTTGACAACCTCTGGCGTGACTTTCTCACCAAAGCTCAGCGCCAACTCCAAATTACCCAAGGCAACTCGCGCGTCGCCGTCCGCCAATTCCGCCAAATAGTCTAGAGCTTTGGACGACACCCGCTTGGTTTGTTTCAAAACTTTAAGCGCCCGCTTCAGCACTAGTATAATTTCATCTTTGGTCAGTTGGTGGAGCACCAGCACCCGCGTCCGGCTGAGCAGCGGCGTAATCACCTCAAAGCTCGGATTCTCGGTGGTCGCCCCAATCAAGGTAATCAGCCCGCTCTCGACATGCGGCAAAAACGCATCTTGCTGCGCCTTGTTGAAGCGGTGGATCTCATCGACAAACAAAATTGTCCGTAGCCCCAAATTCCAGTTCTGCCGAGCGTACTCAATCACTCGTTCGACGTCTTTTTTGCCGCTGGTCACCGCTGACAGCTCAATAAATTCGGCATTAACTTCGCGGGCAATGATCCGCGCTAAGGTAGTCTTGCCTGTCCCCGGCGGCCCCCACAAAATCAAACTGACTGGCTCAGCACGCCTCACAATTTGCCGCAGCAACTCGCCCTCGCCCAGCAAATGACTTTGCCCGATTACTTCATCCAGGGTTTGCGGCCGCATCTGCTCCGCCAGCGGTATTCGTCCCATAATATTAGCTATGATTTTGTCCTATTTCCCTCTTATACATCACCCTGGCGACGAGATATGCGATACCCAGCGGAATGATAAACAGCATATAAATTCCAATGATAATTAGCATATCGGCAAACGGCAAACCAAAGAGCGAAGGGTGAGTCACCTCGTATAGAGGACCTATATCCCCGGGACTAGAAGTGCCAATAAACCCGATTGTTGTATGCATAATGAGCAGAATTATATTAGTAACACACATAATACCACTTATATCGCGAATCCATTTCATACGCGTAGATCGCACATCACTACTAACGCTAAAGCACAATACCAGTACTATCAAAATATTGCCAATAACGACAGCGCCGTACGGTTTGCGATCTAGGTTGGTGATGACCGCTATAATAATAGCAACTATCAAGCCAATACCCGACATGGCAGCTGTTCTGCCAGAATGAAAGGTTAAGCCAGGGTAGCCTTGATGAAGCGGTACAGGATTCTCAGCAGAATTATCCTGTCCAGAATAACCAAGCGCTTCAGAATTTGGCGGCAAAGCTGCGGGCGGCTGAACAGTGGGATTCGGCTGATTATTGTTAACTATTGGTGGCGCGGGGTTCGGCAGTATCTGCGTCGGGCTGGTTGGCGGCGGCAAAGGTTGATTGGACATTGCTGGCTGTTGATTTGCTATTACTGGCGGCTGGCTAGGCAGCGGTTGAGCCGTCGGCGTTGCTTGCGGCACTGGCGGCTGCTGATTCGTGTTTTGCTGGTCATTGTTCATATATTTATTATACATAATATCCATGACGTTACCCGGCTATTCACCGAGTTTTAGCTGCACTATGACAGCCGATATCGACAGAACAACTAGCATCCAACCAGCGGCAAACACATTCTGATTTGATATTATTCCAAAAATAAATATTAACGGCATAAGGATAATACGCCCCACGGCAGTTATCACCGAGCCGGAACCTGTGCGGTACCGCGACGGCAACTGGTGCTGTATCTGCGCAGTAAAATGAAATAACAGCGCCCCCGAAATAACCGCTATCAGCACCTGAGCGATGATAGTTATCCATAAGTTAGCACTTAACGAAAGCACAACTGAAGCCAGCCCCAACAAAATTGACAAAGCTATATTCACCTTTTTTGAACCGAGATACTTAACCAACGAACCACCCAAGCCGCCCAAGCCTTCTATAGACGACCCAGCAATCCCAAAAACTATAGCTGGAGCCGACAGCGCAATGTACCACAATTGATAAGCCTCTCGATTTATTTTCTGCACACAAAATACCATCATAGTCACGGCCATCAGCCAAATCAAACTCTTACTCTTGAATACACACTTAAAGGTATTTTTAGCATGCTTGATAAGTTTCTCATCAGCTACTTCGCGACTAATTTTTGCGTCCTTGTATAGCAGGTGGCAAATCATAGATATAGCGATCGGAATAGTTGTTAAATTAAATGTCAACAACAGCGAATGACCACCGATCCAGCCGCCTAAAAAATTACTGAGAATTAAGGCTACTCCGCCCAAAGCCTCATACAAACCCAATGCTCGATTAAAGTTTCTAGCATGCCCCTGCTCCTCTAGCAAAGCATCATAGATCATAGCCGTACCAGTACCACTCGAAAACGCATCATGAAAGCCCCAAATTACAACGGCCGCAGAGTACATGAAAATACTGTCACTAGCACCAGCCACCAAGCTACTAATCCCAAGAAATAAGCCAGAAAGTACCATCGAACCTTTACGGCTCCAGCGATCAGCAATAATCCCCGACGGAATCTCGGTCAAAATACATGATATCAGTAGAACGATTGTAATTAAACTAATGCCAAAATTGTCAATACCGATACTTCTTATGAACAATTTTTCAGTTGAATACCAAAGCACAAAGCTTAAGAAGAACTTGCCAGAATACAGCGGAAGCAGCCTCTTCATGACAGCTTTCTTCATGATATGTCTAGTATAACTCTTTTACGAAGATTTGACACTGACTTTTATGCCGACAATTACAGAATATGCTAAAATAGCATTATACGAATAGGAGGTATTTATGGAAATAATGATAGTAATTTTAGTCATCGTGGCTATTTATGTGCTGAGCGGCATAAAAGTGGTCAATCAATACCAGCGCGGCGTAGTGCTGACGCTCGGTAAATTTACTGGCGTACGCGAACCAGGGCTGCGGGTAGTCGTGCCGATTTTTCAGACGATGATGATGGTCGACGTACGCTCGACGCCAATTGATGTGCCGAAACAAGAAGTCATCACCAAAGACAACGTCACTGTCGGCGTTGATGCGGTGGTCTACTTCCGGGTGATTAACGCCCCAAAGGCGGTGCTGGAGACGACCAATTATATTTACGCCACCAGCCAATTTGCCCAGGCCGCCCTGCGCGACGTTACCGGTAATGTCGACATGGACGACCTGCTTGCCAAGCGCGAGGAGATTTCGCAGCAGATCAAGGAAATTGTCGATGCCGAGACTGATAAATGGGGTATCGATGTCGAGAATGTCAAGATTCAGAACATCGAACTTCCGGGTGATATGAAGCGGGCCATGGCCAAGCAAGCCGAAGCCGAGCGCGAACGCCGCGCCAACATCATCAACGCCGACGGCGAAAAAGCTGCCGCTGAAACGCTGGCGCAGGCGGCGGAGATCCTGGCAAAAACCCAAGGCGCGATTAACCTGCGTACGCTAAATACACTGGAGCGTATCTCCACCGAACCGTCGCAAAAGACAATGATGCTCTTCCCGATTGAACTGATCGACGCAATTCGCGGGAATAAGAAATAAGGAGTAAACCATGAGCGAACAAAACCGCACCGAAGAATTTAGTGTTAACAGCGATCAAGTTGTCGAGAAAGTCAAGCAGCTTATCAAAGAAGGCAATGTCCGCCGCGTTATCATCAAGAACGAAAAAGGCGAAAGCATCATGGAATTCCCAGTCACTGCCGGCGTGGTTGGCGCCTTGCTACTACCAACCCTGGCAGCACTCGGCGCGGCGGTGGCGTTGATGGCGCAGTGCACAATCGCGGTAGAGCGGCGAGACTAAAATCATACACTCGATGGATATAGTCTAGCTTGCTGTAGTCTGAGACAGACGAGTATCCGCCGCAATTGCATTCTCCCGCGCTTTCAGGCATAATCATAACCAGCATGTACTATATTAATAGGATTGAGCTGGGGCGGACTTTGGCGGGGCGCGTGAGCGATTTGAAGGGTCAGGAAGCGGTCGTTATCGCGCTGAAAGAAGATGCGCTGACAGCTTGCATTGGTTTGGCGAGCGAGATTAACGCTTGGGTGTTTCCTTTGCTTAGCAAGCGAATCATTATCCCTGGTGATCCGCGGGTGGTCGGGCTGATTGATCCGGCGGGTATGTTTACGTGGAATCCTGATCTGGAAAAACCGCAGCGCGACGGCATTGAGTTAGAATCCCGCTCGATACTGGAAGACATGAAACGCCAGGCTTTTTCTGAGCTGAATCGCATCCTCGACCAATACGGGACATTTTCTAAGGACGGACTCAACGGAAGAGTACTACTACTGACTGGCGACATCGTCGAAGACCGGATAGAGATTGCGATGGCTTTGGAATACTTGAAGAGTGTGCGCTACAGAGCCTTATATGGACTGGGCGGCAACGTCGATAGTACAGCGGCAGATTATTTTCACCTACAAACCGACAAAGACGTCGCCCTGGACGTCATGACTCATATGTTTCCGGCGGAGCATTATTTTGAACAAAAGGATAGTTACACTCCGGAAGAGTGCCGCTTGTTAGTAACGAATATTTCGCAATATTGGACATAGAAAGGAATAATTATTATGAATCCAAATCCGTTTATATCAACAGACCAAGAACCAGCGCCAGCTCAGTCGGATTATCCGGCAGACAATGGTGCGTCCGCAGCTATGCCAGAAGAGCAATCTCAACCGGCAACCGAGCCGGCAGCACAACCCCAGTCTGCAACCACGCCGGCAGCACAAACCCAGTCTGCCGCACAGCCAATGACGCAATTTCAACCTGCCGCCGCGCCGATTAGCGACGACGAGCTAGCCGCAGCTAACCAAAATATCCAGACTGTTTTCGACGCCTTTTCGTCGCGGGTGGTCGGACAAGAAAACTTGCGGACGGCTTTGATAGTAAGCTTGATGACTAGCGGGCATATTCTACTGGAAAGCGTACCAGGACTCGCCAAGACGACAGCCGTGCAGACGCTAGCCGCCAGCGTGCAAGGTTCGTTCAAACGTATTCAATGCACGCCAGACTTGCTACCAAGCGACATCATCGGTACGCAGATTTACGATTATAACAAAGGTGAGTTCCGCACCGAACTGGGTCCAGTGCACGCCAATTTCGTACTACTGGACGAAATCAACCGCTCCAGCGCCAAAACCCAAAGCGCCATGCTGGAAGCGATGCAGGAAAAGCAGACCAGCATCGGCGGACAACGCTATGATTTGCCAAAACCTTTCATCGTGCTAGCCACTCAGAACCCGATTGAGCAGGAAGGAACTTACGAGCTGCCAGAGGCGCAGTTAGATCGCTTCCTATTGAAAGAAGTTTTGTCCTACCCTGCTCCGGACGAGGAATTAGAGATCTTGAAACGCATAGAATCGGGCAAGTTAAGCGAGGCGCCGAATAATAGCAACACGCCAAATATTGAGCTGGCGGCAGTCGAGACGCTGCAAAACTTGGCGCAAAAAGTATACATTGACGACGCCGTTAAGAATTATATTGTGAAAATTGTCTCAGCAACGCGCAATCCAGCCTCAATCATACCAAGCGAAACGGCACGCTACGTCCAATACGGCGCCAGCCCGCGCGCCAGCATCGCTTTCCAGCAAGTTGCCAAAGCTCTAGCGCTGATTAACGGCCGAAATTACGTTATTCCAGAAGATGTTAAGCAATTACGCCACAGCGTATTGCGCCACCGCATTATCCTCAACTTTGAAGCCATCGCCGACCAAGTTCATCCGGAAGTTATCATTGATTCGATATTTAACGCTGTTCCTGTGCCGTAATATGTCAAGTCTCTTCGTCAAAGTCAAAGCCAAGATGGATCTCTACGCCCACGAAAAGGTGCGGAGTTTGCTGGACGGTCAATACGGCTCGGTATTTAAGGGGCGCAGTCTCGATTTTGACGATTTGCGCGAATACATTCCTGGCGACGATGTAAAAGATATCGACTGGAAAGCGACTGCTCGCAGCAGCGGTATTCGAATCCGGCGTTACCAAGCAATCCGCAAACATAATATTTTACTAGTAGTCGACACTGGCCGCCACATGGCAGCGACCAGTAAAAGCGGCAGCAGTAAGCGCGACATCAGTATCATGGCTGCCGGGGTCTTAGGCTACATCGTATTACGGCACGGCGATTTGATCGGACTGGTATCCGGCGACGCCAAAAATAACACCTATATTCCCTTCAAAAGCGACGACCGGCATATCGAGCAGCTACTGCGGCACATTGAAAAGAGTACTCAGCTAGCAGCAGCGCCGAGCAATATCGTGAATCAGCTTGAATATATTGCACGCAACTTGCGGCGCAAGATGATGCTGGTGGTGGTCGCCAACGACGATGAACTGACCAGCGAGCACCAGCATATTATCCGGCGGTTGCGCGCCCAGCACGAGATGCTATGGATAACTGTCAATGACGCTTCAGGACTTGACGGAGGCCGCAGTTTTTATGATATTGACGATCTGGCTGAGTTGCCTTATTTTATTCGCAAACAAACGAAATTGCAGGCTGATTTCGACCGCGAGCAGCAATCGTACTACCGCGAATATTCCACTGCCCTGGAGCGTTTGGGCGTCATCAGCGAGCGAATCTCCGGAGAAGAGGACGTCGTCGGCAGTTTCTTTTCACTGTTAGAAAGGCAAAAGCATGCGCGCTGGCACTGAGCTTCGCGAATGGGTAGATTATGACCCGCTGTGGCTGGTTATCGGCTGCTTGCTTTTAGGCGCGATTATTTTATGGTACGGATTTGTGTTTTACTCGACTCGCCGCCGCTCCTACCGCAGCCTGGCTACGCTCAAACCAAAACCATACACGCCGCCAGATTTGACTGATTTGAAACAGAAATACCAACGGCTAATTGATGAAATTGAACGAAATTACACCGCCGGAGAGATATCCTCGCGTAAAGCCCACCAGAAATTAAGCCATATTCTTCGCATGTTCGTCGTCGAGATAAACGGCCACCGCGTTGACACGTTGACGCTGCGAGATTTAGAAAAGACTCGTTATAAAACATTGGCGGCTGCCATCAAACAACTCTATATTCCTGAATTTACTGCGGTCGAGCAAGGCAGCGTTGCCGAGGCAGCGGCGTTAGCCAGAAAGACGGTAGCGGCATGGAATTAGTTTTTTGGCAATTGTCGCTGGCGTTAATTATAATTATCGCCCTGTTGTGGTTTGCCGCGCCGATTATACTCCGCCGATACAGCCGATCGAAACGCCATGACGCGCCTAGACAAAAACTCCCTATCGCTAATACATCGCGGCTGCGTGCTTTCCCGCTCTATATTCAGCAGGTCAAGCGGTATAAAAAGCTACTGGCGGTTGTGCTGGGACTGCACGCGCTCCTGCTGGTTATGATGATTATTCTCACTGGCCGCCCGTCGTCGGTAGCCGTCATTTCTCCCGAGGTGAAAAATCGCGACATCGTGCTGTGCCTTGATGTATCGCGGTCGATGTATGAATATGATGTGGAGATTATTAAAACTTACCGCACATTGGCGCGAAAATTTGACGGCGAACGACTAGGTTTGGTGCTGTTTGACCGCTCGCCGGCAGTGATATTTCCTTTGACAGACGACGCCAGTCTCATCGATAGTAAATTAGCGCTAATCGAAAAAGCGCTGACGCCGCCTGGAACATTAGAATATTTTGACATCCTGTCTGGCACAGCAGTCTCGAACGGACAAGGCTCATCGCTGATCGGCGACGGGCTAGCAAGTTGCATCGGCCGCTTCGACAAGTTGGACAGCAAACGCTCCCGGAGCATCATTTTAGGAACCGACAACCAATTGGCTGGCACCCCAATAATCTCCCTGCCCGAGGCAGCAGAATTAGCCAAACAAAAAGACATCCGCGTATACGCTATTTACCCGAATAGTAATAAAAATCGCGAGGCCGAAGCGGCAGAATTGAAGCGAACCATGCTGGCGACCAGCGGCGATTATTATGCACTGCGCGACAAAAACACAATTTCAAACATTGTCCAAAAAATCGCCACCCAAGACGCCTCCCGCTTCAAAGGTACGCCGCGCGTTACTCGCACCGATCAGCCGCAATTGTTGCTATACGGCATGCTTATTATCATAATTTCCCTTATTATTATCGATTGGAGGCTTCGCATATGATAATGCAACCGATTTTGCCGTGGTATCTGCTGCTGATAATTCTGGTAGTTGCTGCAATTTTTACCGGATGGAGGATTTTCTCCAAACCAATATCTAACCGGCGAGCGTGGCTGCGGCGGTTCTGTATTGTCTTGCTTATCATTACCGCTTGTTTTCGCCCAGCTGTTCCTGGCGAAGTGAAGGAATGGGGCGCGCCGCTAGTCGATGTTTATGTTGTCATGGACACAACGATGAGTTCTGCTGCCGAGGATTATGACAACGGTCAGCCGCGAATCAACGGCATGCGCCGCGACGCCAAAGAAATTGCCAAAAAGCTGGTCGGCGCGCGATTTAGCCTAATAACTTTCAATAATAAAACTTTCGTCAATTCACCGTTATCAACGGACGTCAGAATGTTTGAATCGGCAGTTGACACAGTAAATATCATCAGCGAAAGCTACGCCATAGGCAGCTCAATTGATACACCGATTGACACTATCGCCTCGGAAATTACTCGCACCAAGCATAAAAATCCCGAGCGCACCTCGCTGCTATTTTACCTGGGCGACGGCGAACAAACCAGCGACGCCCCGCCAAAGTCATTCGCCAGCTTAAAGCCCCTGCTGGGCGGCGGCGCAATCATGGGCTACGGCACTATCGACGGCGGAAAAATGAAAACGCCAAGTTACAGCGACGGCTTTGACGGTTTTTATTTGCGCGGGCCAGATTTGAAATATGCCGTATCAAAAATCGACGAGACAAACCTTAAAAATATCGCCAGTCAAACAGGCCTGCCGTACACGCACCGGCAAGCTCCAGATTCCATTAACGCCGTCGTCAAGAACGGCTCCGTCGACAAAGCTGTCAATAGCAGCCGCTCGTTTGACGGCTACAACGATATCTATTGGATAGCGATATTTGCGGCTGCTATTCTGCTGGCCTTTGAAATCAGAAACATCTATTTGCCTCTATGCAAACTTCAGAATATAATGCCGTCGGAGGGAGAAAATCGTGAGTAAGAATCGTCCATTTGACCTGAAAAAACTAGATTTTGAAAAAATCCGCCAAGAAAAACGCCGGAAACTGCTCCGCTATTCGTTCCCTGCTTGCGCGGTGATTCTACTGGCTGCTATCAAATTGACGAGTTTTCCTCTGCTGTCGCTAGCAGCACACGCCGCCTATAAAAACGGCGACAACAGCCAGGCTTCCTTCCGCTTATCGCCGATTTATGCCATGAATTTATTTGAATCTTATAAAGTATTTTTTAACGACGGGAATGCTTTATATAAGCAAGCCCGCTACGACTCGGCAGAAAAACAATTCCGCCAAGCCCTGCAAAAAGTACCAAAAACGCGCGAATGCCCTGTCCGCATCAACTTGGCGCTATCAATTGAAGCGCAAGCAGACGCCCTTGCCAGCGAAAAACGCTACGACCAGGCAATCATCCGCTATGACGAAGCAAACGCCGTACTGCACGACGGCGAAGATAGTTGCGGCGTGCAATTTGCTAGCAGGACAGTCGACGCGAACAATGATGACGGCAAGACGGCAATAATTATTGAGCAGCGAATCCGGCAAAAGTTGGCGCAAATAAAACAGCTCAGAAACGGCGACCAAGGCATTTCAGTCACCAACCCTGGCGATAAAGAAAAAGTTGACGCGGGCAGCACCGACGGCAAGCTCAAAGAATTGGACAAGCGATTCATCGACGCCTACAACGAACAGCGTAAATCCCAGGAAAGAAACCAGCACTTGGAAGATTACAGAGATGCCACGCCGGATCATACGAAGAGAAATTGGTGAGAAGATTGTAACTATACTAGATTAAAACACCCACTCACTCGTACATACAATTTACCTGAAAAGAGCTATAATGTTTAAGAGGATGATTGACGTACGCGATGTTATTTCAAAAAGTAAGCTAGCTTATAAATATGAGCAAAATATCTTGGACTCCAAAATAAAAGAGCTTCAAGAAAACGTCACGAAAGACAATTTTGACTTTTCGTTAAATAAATATAGAATATTTGATGGCAGATTAATAACTCAATATAATGAATTAAGTACGGAAAGCATAA
>CAUVBP010000014.1:0-17569 GCA_963550135.1 uncultured Candidatus Saccharibacteria bacterium | reverse complement strand
CGCCAGACGATTCGCTCAAGGCGTATTCTAAATTATACGGAATCGGCCCAGTCAGTACGTCTTCTGGCAAAACCACTAGGTCGACTGGCTGTTGATTGCATAACTCGCCAACAAGCTTTTCTATTTTTGCCAAATTGCGTCCAGTATTCAGCGGCGCAATTTCCATTTGCACAGCAGCAACAGTAATCATTCTTTTCATGATTACAGTGTAGAATTTATATTTTTATAATCAACACCCAACCAATCACTCAGCAAACTGACTATTATAAAGCTCGGCGTAAAAGCCATTCTGCTGCAGTAGCTCGTCATGCTTGCCTTGCTCGATAATGTTGCCGTCGCGGACGACCAATATTAGATCAGCGTAGCGGATAGTGCTCAGCCGATGGGCGATGACAAAGCTAGTTTTGCCCTGCATCAACTTGTCCATAGCTTTTTGGATAAGCACTTCGGTGCGGGTGTCGACCGAGCTGGTGGCTTCGTCCAAAATCAGCATCGGCGTACGCGCCAGCATTGCCCGGGCAATCGTCAGCAGCTGCTTCTCGCCCTGTGAAATATTCGTGGCTTCCTCGCCCAGCATCATGTCATAACCACCCGGCAGCGACCGTACAAAGTGATCGACATGCGCCTCCTTGGCGGTGGCGATCATCTCTTCTTCGCTGGCTGTTGGATTGCCATAGAGCAAATTCTGGCGAATTGTGCCATTAAACAACCAAGTGTCCTGCAACACCATGCCAAACATTTGCCGCACATCGCTGCGCTTCATCTGGCGAATATCCACGCCGTCAATTTTAATCGCGCCGCTGTTAATTTCGTAAAATCGCATCAGTAAATTGACCAAGGTGGTTTTGCCTGCGCCCGTCGGACCGACGATCGCCACGCGCTGACCCGGCTTGATGTGCGCCGACAGACCTTTGATGATGGTTTGGTCAGGTTTGTAGCCAAAGACGACGTTGTCAAATTCGACTTCGCCCTTGACGTTCGCCAATTTCACCAAATCTTTACTCTCCGCCTGTTCTTCCGGCTCGTCCAAAAATTCAAACACCCGCTCGGCCGCCGCCGCTGTTGATTGCAAGATGTTGGCGATGTTGGCGACCTGCACCAGCGGCTGATTGAATTGGTCGATATACTGGATGAACGCCTGAATATCACCAATTTTCAGCCGGCCGTTAATCGCCAGCCAACCGCCCAAAATCGCCATCACGACGTAACCGATATTGCCGATGAAATTCATGATCGGATAAATCAACCCCGACAAGAACTGAGCTTTCCAGGCGCTTTCCTGCAACTGATCGTTCACCCGCGAAAACTTAGCCAGCGACTTTTTCTGGCCGTTGAACACCCGTATCACTTGATGGCCGCCATACATTTCTTCGATGTGGCCGTTCAATTCGCCCAGCTGCGTCTGCTGGCGCAGGAATTGTTTTTGCGAACTTTTGGCGATCAGCGTGATTACGCCGCCAGCCAACGGCAGCACCAGCAGCGCCACCAGCGACATCTGCCAGCTGATGGAAAACATCATCGCTAAAATCCCCAGCACCATCACTGTCGAGGAGACGATTTGCGACAGGCTTTGATTAAGTGTCTGGCTGATGGTATCGACATCGTTAGTAACGCGGCTAAGGACTTCGCCGTAGGTTTGCTTGTCAAAATAACTCAGCGGCAGGCGATTGATTTTCTCGGACAATTGCCGGCGCATTCTGAAGGTAACCGTCTGCGTCACTTGGGTCATCAGCCAGGTTTGGATGTAGCGGAAAATGGCGCTAAGTATATACAAACCAATCAGCAAACTAACGACCCGCCAAACGGCATCAAAGTGGAATTCTGGGCGCCGGCTGAGATCCAATTTTTTGATGATCTCGAGCTGGTTGGATGGAATTTGACTTTCAATTTCCGACTGGTTCGGGAGCCGTTTCAGCACATCAGCACCGGTCGTGCCAGCTGGCAGCGAAGCACCATTTGGCAGTTTGTTAGTGATGGTTTCATAAGCCTTCATACTGACATAATCTTCGACAATTTGGTTGGTGGCGCCACCCAAAATCTTCGGACTGACAATCGCAAACGTTGTACTACCGACCGCGAAGATCGCCACCATGAGCATTTGCCAGCGGAACTCTGCCAAATATTTGGCTAACTTCTTGACCGTGCCTTTGAAATCCTTGGCTTTTTCGCCCGCGCCCATACCGCCGCCCATTGGACCGCCCATCTTCACTGGCTGGCGTTTTTTCATGCTTTGCTGAGCCATTACGCCGCTCCTTTCGCGGTCGTCACCGACATTTTCTGCAGCTCATCTTCCGAAAGCTGCGAGGCAGCGATTTCTTGGTAAACTTGGCAATTTTTCATCAATTCCTGGTGCGTACCTTGACCAACAATCTTGCCCTCGTCCAGCACAATGATTTTGTCAGCGTTCATGATGGTATTGATGCGCTGACCGACGATGAGCACAGTTTTATGCTTGGTTTCTTTGGCAAGCGCCAAACGTAATTTGGCATCAGTCTTGAAATCCAGCGCCGAGAACGAATCGTCAAAAATGTAGACATTCGGCTCCACAGCAATCGCCCGCGCAATCGACAAACGCTGCCGTTGACCGCCAGAGACATTGCTGCCGCCCTGGGCGATTTCGTTTTTGTAGCCGTTTTTCAGCTCGTTAATGAACTCGGCGGCTTGCGCGATTTTAGCAGATTTTTCGACCAATTTTTGGCTGGCTTTGGCATTTCCGTACTTGATATTACTGGCAATCGTCCCGCTAAACAACACGCCTTTTTGCGGCACGTAGCCGATTTGATCATACAAATCTTCCAGCTTGAGCTGGCGAACATCCACGCCGTCCAGCAAGATCTGCCCCGCCGACACATCGTAAAAACGCGGGATCAAATTGATCAACGTCGATTTACCAGACCCAGTGCTGCCGATGAACGCTGTGGTTTGCCCTGGTTCGGCCGTGAAATTGATACTAGATAGCACCGGCAAGTCAGCGTCTGGATAAGTAAAAGTAACGTCTTTGAATTCAATTTTACCCGTAGCGTCATCTGGCAATTGCTGCGGCGACGATGGATCAACAATTGACGGCAGCGTATCCAACACCTCGCCCACCCGCTTTACCGACACGGCCGCCCGCGGCACCATGATAAACACCATCGACAGCAGCAAGAAAGAAATAATCACCTGCATGGCGTATTCCAAAAACGCCATCATATTACCAATTTGTAGATTGCCGCTACTGATCAAATGCGCGCCGAACCAGACAATCGCCACGCTGGAAAAGTTCATCACCAACGTCATGATTGGGTCAAGCAGCATCATCAGCCGATTGACAAATAAATTCATTTTGTTTAGCTCAGCGTTGGCTTGCTGGAATTTTTTCTGCTCAATTTTTTCGTTGTGAAAGGCGCGGATGACTTTCAAGCCGACTAAGTTTTCTCGCGTCACCAAATTTAGCTTATCCACCAGCGTCTGCAATTTTTTGAACCGCGGCACAGCAATGACAAACAGCACGGCAATGACCACCAGCAGCACCGACACTGCCAGCGCAATTATCCAGCTCAAATTTGGCGCGTTATGAACGGCTTTTTGCAAACCGCCAATTGCCATAATCGGCGCCATCAACGCCAGACGCAGCAGCAGGATTGACGTCATTTGAATTTGCTGAATATCATTGGTCGAGCGGGTGATCAGCGACGCGGTCGAAAATTTATTGAAATCCGCCAGCGCGAAACTTTCGACCCGCTCAAACAGTTCTGTCCGCAGTTTTTGCGCCATACCAGTGGCGATTCGCGATACCAAAAACCCGATGACGATCGAACACAGTCCGCCCGCCGCCGTCACCAAAATCATCGCTAGACCGTTATGCCAAATCGCCGGCATATCTTGCTTGATGATGCCGTTATTGACGATTTCCGACATTTTGTCAGGCAGCCACAAATTTGCCATCACCATAGCGTAGGTAAAGCCAACCAAGATGATAAACATCAGCCAGTAGCCGCTAAAAATCCTCAATATATGTTTCACAGACCCCCTTACTGCCGCAATTCTAGAGATTAACCGTGTATAATCGGTAAATTTACACTGTGTAATATTCTAGGCTATAAATTGCTCTTTGTCAAGTTTGTCAAGAAAGCCCACCGCATAACGGTGGGCTCTACGCTGTCTGGTATACAACGAATAGATTTAGTACATACCCATGCCGCCGCCCATATTTGGCATAGCAGCACCTGGCGTTTCTTTCTCTGGCAGATCAACAACCAATGCGCCCATCGTCATCGCCGTACCCGCAATTGAGGCAGCATTCTGCAAGGCCTCCTTGGTAACCCGTACTGGGTCAACTACGCCTGCCGACTTTAGATCAAGCAATTCATTCGGGTGGTTGACATTGATACCTTGGCCAGCCTTGGCTTTTTTGACCTGCGGTAGCCACTCGTCAGCATTTAGACCAGAGTTGCTCAGCAAGATTCGGAATGGCTGTTCAAGTGCATGAATCAACAAATCTTCGCCTGCTAATACCGAAGCATCTTTGCTATTAGAATGCTTATAACCACAGGCTAGGTTTACTAGCGTTACACCGCCGCCTGGCACAATACCTTCAGCTAGCGCTGCTTTGACAGCAGCCACAGCGTCGTCGACACGATATTTCTTTTCTTCGATTTCGGTCTCGGTCGCACCGCCAACTTTGATTACCGCCACTTCGCCAGTCAAAGCTGCATGGCGCTTTTGCAAATTCTTCTTGGTATAGTCGCTAGTAGCATTATCAGCTTCCAGTTCGATTTGATCGACGCGAGCACTAACCGCCGCCTTTGACCCTTCACCCTCGACAATAGTTGTCAGATCTTTGGTAGCTATCACTTTGCGGGCCGAGCCAATTACGTCGCTACCGACATTATCAAATGTCATGCCAGTGTCTTCGGTGATAACTTTGGCGCCAACCAACGCTGCGATATCATACAGCACATCTTTGTCGCTCGGAGCTTTGATAGCCAAGGTATTGAAAGCACCTTTGAGGCGATTCAGTACTAGCAAACTTAATGCTTCGCCGTCAACATCATCAGCAATCAATACCAAATCTTTCTTGCCGCTTTGAGCAATCATTTCGAGTAACGGTACAAATTCTTGCGCCGAAGAGACTTTCTTATCAGTTACTACAATAGCTGGCTTGTCGTAAACTGCTTCCATGCGCTTAGCATCAGTCACCATGTACGGGCTAACGAAGCCGCGCTGTACCGTGAAACCTTCGACTACTTCGCTTTCAAGCTCTAAGCCGCGGCCTTCTTCGACGGTCACCACGCCATTCGGGCCGATCTTCTCCATGACGTCAGCGATTAGTTTGCCAATCGCCTCATCGCCCGCGGAGATTGTCGCTACTTCGGCAATCCGTTTTTTGTCACCGCGGATATCGTCGGCAAGTTTGCCGAGCTCTTTGATAATCTCGCTAGCAGCACGCTCTAGCCCTTTGCGTAGTAACATCGGATTATGGCCAGCTGCAATTAGCTTATTAGCTTCGTTTAAAATATGATAAGTTAAAACCGTCACTGTCGTAGTGCCGTCGCCAGCCACATCATTCATCTTGTTGGCAGCCTGTTTGATAAGTTCGGCGCCAACTTTGAAGCCAAGCGTCTCGTCATCAGCTTCGTCGATATCAATACTTTTCGCAACCGTCACGCCATCGTGCGTCACGCTCGGGCCGCCGTAACTTTTGCCGATAACTACGTTGCGGCCTTTTGGCCCCATCGTTGTTTTCACAGTGTTATACAAAATTTTTGCGCCAGCCAATACGCGAGCACGCGCATCTTCATCGTAAAAAACTTTTTTTGCCATATTTTTCTCCTATTCAATTGTAGCGAGGATATCCTCGTCTTTGATAATTAAATATTCTTCCTTATCAAGCTTGATAGTCGTCGCTGCGTAGTTTTTGTAGACAACCCGTGCGCCGTCAGCCACATCTTTGACTGCCGAACCAACAGCTACTACTTTAGCAGCTTCTGATTTTTCTTGCGCTGATTCTGGCAAAAAAATGCCGCTAGCTGTTTTTTCTGGCTTCTTTTCTTTAACAGCCACGACATAATGCGCCATTGGCTTGATTGGTGAACTCATGATTATATCCTCCTTTTCTAATCTATTTTAGCACTCTTAACCGCAGAGTGCTAGACCCAAGTATAAGAAAGTTAGCGAAAAACGTCAACCGCATTATCAAAATATAAAAATAGCCCGAGCTAAAACTCGCGCTATTTTGCTGTACTTATAGAGATTAGCTAGCTCTCGATAATAGTGCCAACCTGCCCGGCCAAGGCTTGTTCGGCGCTACCCAGGCTAGCGATAATCGCTCGGCGACCTGGCTTTTCGACAAATTTCAAGGCCGCTTGCACTTTGGGTAGCATACTGCCCGGCGCGAACTGATTTTCGTCAATGTAGCGCCGCATCTCTTGGCGAGTGGTGTGTCCGATCGTGCGCGCTGTCGGTTTACCATAATCAACCATCGCGCCATCAACTGCCGTTAATATCACCAGTGCTTCGGCATCAATCGCATCAGCCACTACTGCCGCTGTGAAATCCTTATCAATTACTGCCTCGACCCCCTCTAAACCATCACTGACAGTTTCAACAACCGGCACGCCGCCACCGCCACCCGTGATAACCGTCACGCCAGCATCAATCATCGCTTTGACCGTATACTCTTCGACGATCCGCTGCGGCTTCGGCGACGGTACCACGCGCCGCCAACCGCGCCCGGCGTCTTCTTTGAATGTGAAGTTACGGCCGTTAGCAGCCTGCTGGGCTTCTGCTTCGGTCTGATAAAATACGCCAATTGGCTTCGTAGGATTGCTAAAAGCCGGATCGTTAGCGTCGACCACCACTTGCGTAACAACTGTCGAAGCGACGCTTTTCATCTGCCGGCGCGAGAACTCGTCAATCAACGCTTGCTGCAGCCAAAAGCCGATCGCCCCCTGACTCATCGCTACACACGTATCGAGCGGGAAAGTCGGTACTTCTGGTGTGTTAATCGCTTCTTCGTGTAGAACAATATTACCAACTTGCGGCCCGTTGCCGTGAACGATTACCAGCTGATAGCCAGCCAAAATCAACGGCACTAGCTGGCGTGCTGTCTCGTCGGCGACGTCTTGCTGGGCGTGAGCCGAAGCCTCGCCTTGCTTTTGCAAAGCATTGCCGCCAAGTGCAACTACAATCTTACCCGGCATATTGTTAAAACCTCAACGACATACAAGTTAGGCTGCCGGTAATTTTCTCAAATTCGCTAGTATTGATCAGAATCACTTCGTAACCGCAATCGCGAATCTTCTGCTCAGTTTTTGGGAAGCCTTCTGGCACGATTACCTTGCCATTTATCCACAAACTATTCACTGCATAGTACTCATCGTCATCAACGACTAGCTTATTAAAGTTAGCAAAAGCTGGATGATTTTCGTAAGCTTTAGCGACAATTAAGTTGTTATTATCTAAGTAGACCACATCGTCTTTCAAATGCAAAATCCCCGTCACCGGTACCGTTTCGGCGGTCATACCATGCTTCTCGAGAATTGCCGTGATTTGGTCGGCTGCCGCCTGGTTGGTGCGGCCGCTCAACCCGATGTAATAGTGATCGCCCACCATCATGATATCGCCTGGATCAGTTGTGCCTGGCTCGACAACTTGTTCAATATCATCATAGTAACGCACCAATGCTTCGCGCAGATCCGGCAGACTAGCTTCGCCACGACGACTCTCAGCGCCAGGACGCGACAAAATTGCTACACCGCGCGGCGTACACAATGCATTATCCTCGATAAAAACACTGTCTGGATAATCTTCGTTGGCCTCTAGAACCGTCACTTCCAAACCGCATTCGCGCAAAATCTCGACATAGCGATCATGCTGCTGCAATGCTAAATCATAGTCTGGCTTGCCCATTTCTGGCGTTTGGCTGATACCATCAATCAAACTATGTGACGGACGGCGAACAATGGCATACTTAAACATTTTTTCTCCTTCATTTGGTAAAACGGGCGCGCTGTATTTCAGGCGCGCCCATTTTATTTATTATCATTGACCGATTAAATCAGCGATCTTAATACCTAACGTACCATCCAGCGCACCAGCCAGCAGTTGTTGTACTGCGTAGGCAAATAACGCAATCACGACAACCGCCAAAAGCAGTTCGTATAGCGTGAAAATCTTCTTGCGATTCTTGATCTGCATCAAGACGTAGACCAACATGCCTGGTGCGTACAAGAACACTGTTATGAGCAGATATTGCATACCAGCCGCATACACTAGCCATACTGCGTAAATACTAGCCATCACACCCACAAAGATATTAAAGGCGCGGTACTTAACGGTTTTCTTCTCTTGCAGAGAAACTTTCAATTGATAAAACGCCGTCAGGGCATATGGGATCAAGATAGCCGAAGTAGCAATCGAAATACCAATATTATAGGCTGAGCCTTCAGTTCCAGGGATTGTCAGCAGGAATATCTGTACCAGGATGTTAGTAACCAACAGCGACACTACTGGCGCGCCAACTTTATTTTCTTTGGCAAATATCGACGGGAAAGTCTTATTCTTAGCTGCCTGATACGGTAGTTCAGCAGCAAACATCGTCCAAGCTAGCCAACCGCCCAAAACTGCGATCATCAAGCCGATATTAACCAGCCAAGCGCCCCACGGGCCAACCAAGCGTTCCAACAGCATCGACATTGCCGGACTATCTAGTGCAGCCAGATCTTTCTGGGTAGCTACACCAAAAGCCAGCACCGTCATCAGCACATAAATCGAAAGCACGCCAGCAAAACCAATCAACGTTGCCTTGATGATATCGCTGCGCTTCTTGGCGTGGCCTGAAAATACGACTGCACCCTCAATGCCGATAAACACCCAGACGGTAACCAGCATCATATTCTTGACCTGCTCAATCACAGCGCCCATATCAAAGTTGTTGCCAGCTAAGCCCCAAAGGTCTTGGTTAAACAAGCCGACCTTGAACGACAAGAATATCGCTAGCAAAAAGATCGCAAGCGGGATTAATTTCGCCGCCGTCACCAAAGCATTAATAAAGCTTGCCGTTTTGACACCCTTAAGGATTAATAAATGAACACTCCACAGCAGTACCGACATGCCAACCACTGACGCCCAGTTTTGGCCTTTACCAAACAAGTCTGGAAAGAAATAACCAAGCGCCGAGAAAACGGCTACTGCATAAGCAATATTACCAATCCAGGCAGAAATCCAGTAACCCCATGCCGAGTTAAAGCCAACATACTTGCCAAAACCAGCCTCAGCGTAGCTATACACGCCGGCGTTAAGTTTCGGCTTTTTGATAGTCAGGTTGCGGAAACTGAGAATCAGGAATATCATTCCAACACCTGTAATCAGCCACGCAATAATCGTCGCCAGCGGACCAGCCGCCTCAGCTGTACCTTGAACAAGGTTAAAGATACCTGCACCGATCATACTGCCGACCACTAAGCCAGTCAGCGACCAGAGTCCTAACCCGTCCTTTTTTCTTGCTAATTGTTTGATTGCCATTTTGTTCGAGCCTCCTTCAACTCGGATTTATAGCGTCAATGCCATCACAGCCTTGATAGTGTGCATGCGGTTTTCAGCCTCGTCAAAGACAACGCTGTGTTCGCCGCTAAAGACCTCGTCAGTGACCTCCATTGAGTCAAGACCGAATTGATCGTGAATCTTCTGGCCAGTCTCGGTATTAAGGTCATGGAATGATGGCAAGCAATGCAAGAATTTGACGTTCGGGTTATGCGTCTCGGCTAGCATTTGCGCATTGACCTGGTATGGCTTGAGAAGGGCAATTCGCTCGGCGAACTTGTCTTCCTCACCCATTGATACCCAGACATCAGTGTAGATAGCGTCAGCCCCTTCTAGCGCTTCGGCACGGTTATCAGTGATGGTAATCTTCGCGCCAGTTTCCATAGCAATTGAACGTGCTAGGCTAACTAGATCGCCCGACGGATGCAGCTGTCGCGGCGCCAAAATACGGAAGTCAACACCCATTTTGGCCGTACCAATCAGCAAGCTATTTGCCATATTATTGCGTCCGTCGCCAACGAAGACCAGCTTAGCGCCGTTGAGCTTGCCAACATGCTCCTCAATAGTCATGAAGTCTGCCAGAATCTGCGTCGGATGAAAAGTATCCGTCAAGCCATTCCAGACTGGTACGCCAGCATATTTCGCTAACGCCTCGACGTTAGAATGCTTAAAGCCGCGGAATTCAATGCCATCAAACATGCGGCCCAGTACCTTAGCAGTATCTTCAACTGACTCTTTTTTACCTAACTGAATATCGTCTTTACCGAGAAATTCTGGTGCCACGCCCAAATCATTGGCAGCTACCGTAAAGGCGCAGCGAGTTCGCGTCGATGTCTTTTCAAAGAGCAAAGCCACTTGTTTGCCCTCGTGAATGCGGTGCGCTTTGCCCGCTTTCTTTTGTTGTTTGAGGTCGTGTGCTGTATCAAGCATCAGCCGAATATCGCTTGGCGAGAAATCTTTCAAGGTCAAGAAAGAGCGACCCTTCAGACTGGTTGGCAGCTTAGCTACCGTTGTAGTAGTTGAGTCTGTAGTCACTGGTACCACTTTGCGGACGTGCTCCTCTTGAATCATTGGTACCGCCAAGGTGGCTGCCAGCGAACGCTCCGCCGAAGTGACTCTATCAGTAACCTGCTCGTTGTCCAGATCTTCGCGCACCAGCGGCATACTCATACAGCGCGGGCCGCCGCGGCCACGACCGAGTTCTGAACCGCTAACCTCGATAACTTCGACGCCAGCCTCGCGCAATTTAGCATTAGTGACATAGTTACGGTCGTAAGTCACCACCACGCCCGGCGCAATCGCCAAAGTATTCGAACCGTCATTCCACTGCTCGCGAGCTGCCGCAATCTCATCGCCGCCGCCGCACTCAATCAGGTTAATCTTTGGCAAATACAGCGCTTCGCACAACGCTTTTTCAAGGTCATGCTGCTTGGTAATCCGCGGATAAGCTTGCCCCTCAACCTTCTCGAGAATAAACAGATTCATCTTGCCTTCAAAGTCACGAATCTCCGGGTGGATCGTGAACTTATCGTAATCGATCATAGTGAAGACCGTGTCTAGGTGCATAAACGCGTGGCTTTTTGGAATCTCGAGAGCAATAATTTTCTTGAAGTTAGAATCAGCAAACAACTCAGTTGCCATTTTCTCGATTGCCTCGGCGGTAGTGCGCTCGCTGATACCGATGGCCATAGCTTCGCTGCTCAACACCAGCTCATCGCCGCCCTCCATCGAGAACTTCTCGTCGCGATTATACCAGACTGGAATATCATGGCCAGCAAATCGCGGGTGATGATCAATGATATAGCGCATGAATAACGACTCGCGGCGGCGAGCTGGCCAATGCATCTTGTTGATCGTCAAACCGTTGCCAATTGTCGCGGCTGGATCGCGCGTAAAGTACAAATTCGGCATTGGATCTAGGTAGAACGGATAATGATCTTGCTCAACCATATCATGCAGCTGCTGGTGATGCTCTGGCGGTAGAGAAATCTCGTCCTTGCGCACGCCAGCCATAATTTTGCGCACCATCTTGTTGGTCGGCATCGACAACAGATAATCGCGCAAACTTTGCGTCACTCGACGCGAATCTTGTTTGGAAGCTGCTAGCATTTCGTCGACAAATTCTGCTTTCAAATTATCGCTGTTTAATGCCTCTGTTACCAATTCGTCCAAATACAGCACTTCGACGCCATGGTCGCGCAGAACGTTGGCAAATTCATCATGCTCTTCTTGCGCCACCTTCAGGTGCGGAATATCGTCGAACAATAAGTCCTTGAGATAATCAGGGGTAAGATTCTCGAGCTCCTCGCCCGGCCGATGCAGCAGTACAGTCTTGAGTACGCCGATTTCAGAATTGATTTGCAATGGTTTTTGATTCACGCCCACCTCCGCTATGATCTAAATGATTCATTGTTTATTTACTTATATAGTTTTCATTATATAGATTTATGCCGCTTATGCAAGCCTTTTCTCGGCTAAATCAAGTAGTCGGCGCTGTCCAATATTGCTGGATGATAGACTGCACCTGCGTTGGCTGATTTAGATGACTATTTTTATGCAATATTAGATACTGCAGCAAATACTGGTAAAATAGTATCACACTCAGTACAACGATATATGGTAGTAACAATCTACGCGTTTCATCCTTAATGTTTTTGTTCTGACCGCTATTTCTTAAATTTTTTATGTTCAACAGACGATAATTTTGGCTTTGTAATATAGATTATTTTAATATATTATCGCTATTTTTGCTATTTATCAGCATCAAAGAACTGGCGCGCTCGTTCAGTCTTCGGATGATCCATTACTTGTTTAGGTGGACCGTCTTCAATGATGTCGCCTTTGTCAAGGAAAATCATCCGGGTGCCAACTTCACGGGCAAAGCTCATTTCATGCGTGACAATCACCATGGTCATGCCCTGCTTAGCCAAATCGCGCATCACATCGAGAACCTCGCCGATCATTTCTGGATCCAGCGCGCTAGTCGGCTCATCAAACAACATAACTTCTGGCTCCATAGCGAGCGCCCGAGCGATAGCCACTCGCTGCCGCTGGCCGCCCGACAGATGCTGCGGATATTCGTTGGCTTTGTTAGCTAAACCAACCTGCTCAAGCAGCTCTTTGGCTCGCCGATTCGCTTTACGATCCGATACTCTGCGTAGTTTCTTAGGCGCTAATTTGATATTATCTAGCACTGTCATATTAGGGAATAGATTAAATTGCTGGAACACCATACCGATACGCTGGCGGATTTTATTAATATTAACGTGCGGTTGAGTGATATCAACGTCATCAACAAAAACCGATCCGTAAGTGGGTTTTTCAAGTAAATTCAAACATCTTAGCAGCGTCGATTTACCCGAGCCGCTCGACCCGACCATCACTAGTACTTCGCCGTCCTCGATCGTCAAATCAATCCCGCGCAGCACGTGGTTGGATCCAAAATATTTGCGCAAGTTACGCGTCCTGATCATCAGATTGCACTCCCTTCTCGAAACGCCGCATCACCTTGGTGAAAATTACTGTCAATGCCAAATACATCACTGCCGCCGCAAACAACGACTGGAATGCTGTAGCTGTCAACGAACGGATATCATCAGCACCGCGCATGATATCACCCAATCCAATCCATCCAACCACCGACGTCTCCTTAAGCATAGCAATGCACTCGCTAATCAACGCTGGCAGCGAATTTTTCATCGCTTGCGGTAGAATAACGTAGCGCATCGCCTGTGGATAACTCAATCCTAGCGACCGCGCTGCTTCTAGCTGTCCATTATCAATACTCTCTATGCCGCCACGAATGATCTCCGCCACATAAGCGCCGCTATTGATACCAAAGGCGATTGCCGCCACGAAAATTTTCGGCATGAAACGGTACGATCCAAACACTACATAATACATAATAAGCAGCTGCACCAACAGAGGTGTACCGCGAATGATTTCAACATACAAACGTCCAAGACCAGCCACCGGATTCCACCTGGCCAAACGTTTCAGCCGCGGAAAGCGCCCTAGCCAACTAAACGGACGGATTTTTGATACCCGCATCAACGCAATAATTATGCCGATAATTACACCTAATGCCACCGATAATACTGTCAAAACCAATGTTACTTCTAGTCCGTGCCATAGATAAACCCAGCGCCCGTCACCAAAAATCACTTCGCCAAAATTCATGGTGCCTGCTCCTTCGCCGTGCCAAAGTATTTCTGCAACAACGCTTGGTAACGCCCGTCGGCTTTCATATTGGCAATCGTTTTGTTGGCATGCTCGGCCAGTTCGGTATTGCCCTTTTTGAAAGCGATCGCGTAGCTTTCACTACTCAGCGGCGTGTTGATAATTTTGAGCGAAGGAAACCCAGAGACGTACTGCTTAGCCGGCGCATCGTCAATCACCGCTGCGTCAACTTTGCCAGCCGCTAATTCTTGCAAAGCATTCGGCGCTGCCGGGAATTGCACGACTTGCGCTCCCTTAATTTTAGAAGCTGCCTGGTCGCCCGTCGTACCGAGCTGCACAGCAATTTTTTTGTGTTCTAATTGATACTTATTGGCTATCTTGCTATTTTTGGGTACAATTATTCGCTGCGACGCCTGGTAGTAAGGATCCGAAAACAGCGCGTTTTTCTCACGCTCCGAAGTCACCGACATACCGGCCACCGCCATATCGATTTGCCCGCTCTCAAGCGCCGGCAACAAGCCATCAAACGACATATCCTCGATTTTTAGCTCTTTGCCCATGTCTTTGGCAATAGCTTGCGCCAATTCGACATCAAAGCCAACCACCTGGCCGCCGTCTTTATACTCAAAAGGTTTAAATGTCGCGTTTGTGCCCATGACCAGCACGTTGGTGTCGCTGGAGATGCTACTGTCGCGCTGCAGTATATCATACAGCATCCAGCTAATCATCGCTAAAAAGGCCGCTACAAACAGGCAAGTCGCCATTTTTCGCAGTGCTTTTGCCCTTTTCATAACTTATAGTATACGCGCATCCAGGCAAAAGCGTAAGAGTTTTATCGAATTTTATAAGAAAAAGCGTCCCAGCCGCCAACTGGAACGCTTTTTGATAGATTGTCCTCAGACCGGAGGCACACTACTCGGTTTGGTTAGCCTCCGCCCGCGTCAGCTTGTCGACCATCGGCAAAATCAAGTAGATACCGATGATGGCCGTCAGTAGCCCAAGACCAACGATGGCAAAGTAGGTTGGTGTTAACACCGGCTTCAGCGTCGTCGAGAACATTTTCGTAAATACCGCCCCCGTCCAAACACCAATACCGCAAGATAGCACCGAAGTCATTAGCAGCGGCGCCACCGACTCAACCATCACCAAGCGTTTCAGTTGAATGAGACGCATACCGCCCAGCCGCAGCGTGTACAGCGAGCGCCGGCGCTCCATCAGCCCGCCAATCGTCGAGACAATCAAGCTTGCCACCGCCACAAATAATGTCACACCGATGCCGACATAAGCCAAATCAGCTAACTCGCGAATTGACGGATTGATATGCGGCTGTTTGGCCCATCTTCCGCTAATTACGAAGTTAAAATCGTACTTATTGGCATTGGTCGCTACCAATGTTCGCAATTTATCAATGTCGTTTTCGTGCTTGACCGTTACCAAATATTCTTTGCCGCCGTCAGTAGCGATTTGTTTATCAACCAGCTTAACGTTTTTAACAACCGGCTCTTCAAAGTTCAGCAGCGCGAATTGATCTGGGCTAGCATCACTCGGACAAACATGCTCAGTATAGTTCGCCAAATCGCGGCAGCGAATAGCACTACCCTTTTCCTGCGGATAAATCACTGCCACCGAGCTAATATACGGCTGTTGAGCTAGCTTTTGCGCCATGTCATCAGGCAGCGAATGGCTAGATATCATTGCTGTTCCAGCCTTCAGCTGCGAATAGCCATTATCCTTAACTGTTTGAGCGTTCAAGCCCTCAATACCGCTGGTCGCCGTCAAGTAAAAACTGCCAGCAAACAGCGCCAACACCACGCCGCTAACACTGCGAAAAACTGTTTGCGAGTGCACCGCCGTACGCTTGCCAGCAATCAACGCCGAAGCATTATTCGACCAGCGCGCCAACAACAGCGCAATCTTATTAGTCAGCCAGCTACCTGCCAAAATCAGCCCGAACATAATCAGCAGCAGCGCCGACGTCATTAGTATTAACGGCAAAGCCGACTCCTTATTATCATTCAACCAGTCCATGCCCAGTTTGGAAGACATCCAGGCGAAAATCGCGATACCAATCGCTGGCACGAACACTCGCCACATCCGCAATTTTTTAACTTTTTCAACCGACCGCGACACGCCCAGCGGCGAAATTTGCGCCCGCCGCATTCGCCGCCAATTGACAAACATCGTCAGTCCCAGCGTCAGAACGATAATTAATGTGTATTGCGTGATGCTCAGTTTCAAGTCGCTTGGCCACATACCTTCGCCGTTCATTTTGAAATTAAGCAGCGGCGCTTGCCATAGCCAAAATATCGTCAAGCCTATCAGCACACCGACCGTCGACGCCAAAAACGACTCCAGCATCAGCACTCGCGCTACCTGTTTTTTAGTAGCGCCAATCAGCCGCAGCGCCGCATAGCGTTTTTCGCGCTGAGCAGCACCTAATTGCGTCGCTACCGACACGAAAATTACCACTGGGAATAGCAAGATTGTCGCGCCGACACCCAGAATCATCACGGAAAAAGGATCAAAGGATACCGTCTTTTTACCTTCTTTGTCCGTCTTGTAAATATCCGCAAACGCTGATGGCTGCTGGCGTAATTTTGCCAAAGTATCAGCTTGCGCCACCTCCCGGCTATCAATACCGCGAACCATCATCAGCGTATCTGGCGTCTCGACATACTCGTCAGGAATTAGGCCCAAATACTTAGTGTTCTTGCCAAACCGCGCCAAAATATTATCCTCAGGATAATCAGCAACTAACTCTGCTAGCGCTCTCGACATATAATATTCGCCCGGACGCGGCGTTTTCATCTTGGCAAACTGCGGCGACTTGTCCGTGCCGTACATCGAGTAAACACTGATCGATTGATCGCGCCACTTCGACGTATTGCCTGGCTGCCATGCCATAACCTTCAATGGATCGACGCCTTTGATTGGTTTTTGTGAATCCGTATTATTACTTGCATCAGCGGCGATACTGCCAATGACTACGCGGTTCGAGCGACCCAACAGTCCGTTAGTGCCAGCCACGAAATAACACACCAGCATAATCCCTAGCGCTACTGCTGCCGCTGTTAAGCCTAAACGCACTACTGACTGGCGGCCAGATTTTTTGAGCAACATCCAGCTAACACTCATTTGGTAGTCCTCGCACTGGCTTTGTTAAGATTTGGCTGGGTATTCTGCGCCATATTCACCGCTGCATCCGCGCCGGAAATTTGCCCATCGCGCACGATAATTTCCCGGTCGGCATAGGCGGCAATTGTCGGCTCGTGCGTTACCATAATGACTGTTGTGCCGTGCTCTTTGGCGGTTTTGATGAATAGCTCCATCACTCTCTCTGAATTCAGACTGTCCAGCGAACCAGTCGGCTCATCAGCGAATAGCACTTTTGGCTCAATCACCATCGCCCGGGCGATCGCCACGCGCTGCATTTGTCCGCCCGACAACTCGCCAAGCATACTGTCAGCTTTATTACCCAGCTCAACCTTATTCAGCCATGTTTTCGCCTGTTGATAGGCTTCTTTACGCTTGACACTGTTGAGTAGCAGTGGCAGCGCCACATTGTCCAGCGCCGTTAGCTCCGGCACCAGCTGTCCAAACTGAAAGACAAAGCCAAAGCTGGTGCGCCGTAAAATACTGCGCTGATCATCGCTCAGTTTGTCAATCCGCCGGCCGTCGAAATCAATCTCGCCGCTATCAACTTTGGTAATCGCCGCCAAACTGTGTAGCAGCGTCGACTTACCAGAGCCCGACGGACCCATAATCGCCAGGACTTCGCCCGCCTCGACATCCAGGCTGACACCGCGCAGCGCGTGCGTTTGCCCGAACGACTTCTTAATATTTTTAGCGCTAATTATTGGTTTGC
>CAUVBP010000013.1:0-24825 GCA_963550135.1 uncultured Candidatus Saccharibacteria bacterium | reverse complement strand
TTAGAAATTCAAGAAATGAAAAAATTTATTCAAAGAATCTTTTGACTGAATATGCCGGTAAAATAAAAGAGTATCACAATTAGATGATTCCCAACTTGTTAACACCCAATAAGCAGTTAATCATGGGTATTGGAAAGACAGAATATACGGTAGGTGAGATGGTATCAGCCATTTGGCGTTCAGGTGTAGTATAATTACTTTCATGTCAAAAACCACCAACGGACATATCATCACGCAGAATTTAGATGGCACGGACCATCTGGATTGTTTGTATCGCATCTCGCTCAAAGCCTTGATTTACAACGACGCTGGGCAGATTTTGGTCGTCAAGGAGATTGATCGGACGTATTGGGATTTGCCGGGCGGAGGTATGGATTGATTTATATGCGCATCTCTGCTAGTATAATACATACAGCACCTCGACTTGGGTTCGTCCCCGTCGAGGTTTTGGTATAATAAGGTGTATGAAGAGGGTATATGTCGATGGTCGAAATTTTTTGTATAAAGCTGCCGATGCTTTGATTGAACATGGCAAAATACCCCCAAAGGACAAACTAACAAAGATAGACAAATGACAAGAGCTATTATAGCAAGAGCTGATGCTAGCGAAGTAATTCGCAACCAAGAAATTATTGATGCGTTTGATGTATATAATAATATGCAATAAATAGCGCGTATATCGTTGGCAGATTTGTTTTTACAGCGTAGAATAATAGCTATATGACAAAAATACTCGCAATAATTTCCACCCACGGTAATGAATTACTAGGCCCAAATGTGCTAGCATATATGCTCTCCAAAAGGTCTAAGCTGCTGGAGGATATAGAATTTATCATAGCTAATCCGCGCGCTTACGCAAAGAATGTGCGCTATACTGAATCGGATCTAAATAGGAGTTATGGACTTGGTTTGGATACTTATGAGGGTCGGCGTGCGAAGATTATCGAGGAGCGGATTCGGCTATTGAAGCCCGAGTTGGTATTGGATTTTCATACGACCACTGCCGAGCAGCCAGATATTTTGATAACGGCAGATAAAAATAATGAAGTAGTACAGAGGTTTATTAACTCTAGCGCTGTAAAAGACGTTCTGGTGGTTAAGCCGCTTAATGACACCACTACAGTGGCACCAAACTTCGTGGCTTATGAAGTGCCAAATTCGCATTTGAACGATGATCTGTACGAGCAGATATGTACTGATATAGCAAGATATTTGGACGAGGAGGCAGTTGACCAAGAGCGAACTTTTTATAAGATGACGGGGAATATTTTACCCGAGGAAGAAAAAAATACAGTCGGTCTTAAAAACTTTGTCTATAACGATACGTTGCAAACTATCCCGGCGTTCCTTGGCGAGGAGGCATATAAGCACGATGGTACTTACGCTGGGTTTAGGCTAAAAGTGTTATAATTGTCCCTATGACAAAACTTACCAACGGGCATCTCGTAACGCAAGATTCAGTCGGAGTGACTCGCCACGATTACCTCTACCGAATTTCGCTCAAAGCTCTCATCTATAACGACGCTGGGCAGATTTTGGTCGTCAAGGAAATTAATCGGACTTATTGGGATTTGCCGGGCGGAGGCATGGATTATGATGAGGATTTTGAATCATCGCTGAAACGCGAGTTGTACGAAGAAGTTGGCTATAAAGGCGATTTGCGCTACCAGCTGTTTGACGCATCAGAACAGATGCATATCGAGCGGCTTGATGCAAATCAAATCTGTTTTTATTGCCGTGTCTGGCCGGAGAATTTTGACTTTATACCAGGTGAAGAGGGTGACGAAATAATGTTTATTAACCCTGAGGAGTTATTGCTTCAGAAGAGCGAGGTTGACGCGCTAGCTCGAGCGTATAGAGCGCATATGAAATGGCATGAGTTGTATAGCGAAATCGTGCGGTAAATATTGGTTAGTTTAGCCGATATTGCAATAAAATTATAATTTTGTTATAATGTTTGTATGGTAATCACTACGATTCAAAAAATTATCAAGATTGGTTCGAGCCGCGGCGTGACGCTGCCGGCGCGGGATTTGCGGGCGCTGGGGATTCGCGATGGCGACGAAATTGAAGTCACGGTACGTAAGCTTTCGGAGGCGGCTGATGATAATCAAGTGCTCAAAACTGCAAACTCGCTCCTTAGGCGATACAAAGAGGACTTTTCTCACTTGGCGAAGCGCTAATGGTTAGTTTGACTCTCGAGCAGATTCTGCAGCTTCATGCACTGGTGCTTGTCAAAGACGGCGGTACAGATGGCGTGCGTGACGTCGGACGACTGGAGGCTGCGGTGTCAACACAGCATCAAGTAGTATTTGGCGAGGAATTATATGCAACAGTATTTGCCAAGGCAGCGGCGTTGATGCGCGGGATTATTGGCGACCATCCGTTCGCTGATGGCAATAAGCGGACGGCAATGCTCGCTGGACTGACTTTGCTGGAGGTGAATGGGTATAATTTTACAGCACAGCGAGGTGAACTAGAAAATTTCGCCGTCCGCGTTGCGACCAATCATCTCGATATTGATGCGATTGCTGATTGGCTGGAGCGTCATTCGCGGGACGTATCGATGGTTTGATAACAAGGAGTTTTAGTGGTAAGTAGGGTTTCTATGAGGTTTCTTGCCGCCTGACAGAGATGATATACTAAAGCTTATGACTACTATCTATATCGCTCGCCACGGCCAGAATGAAGACAATGTGCGCGGGATTCTGAACGGCCATCGCGACCTGCCGCTGACTGATTTGGGACGTCAGCAAGCGCGGCAATTGGCGCGTCACATCAAGGATAGGGAACTGGTTTTTGACGCGGTGTACGCATCGCCGCTTGATCGAGCTTTCGAGACGGCCGCGATTGTAGCGACAGCACTGGGTCTTGCCGAGCCGATAGTTCACGATGATTTAATCGAGCGTGATTTTGGCATTATGACTGGTAAGCCGGCCGCTGATATTGAGGAAATTTGTGCGCCGGACATCATCAAAGCAGAAAACGTGACCTATTTTTTGCATCCTGACGGCGCTGAGACTTTTCCTGAGTTATTGGCTCGCGGCCAGCGGGTGCTTGATTTCATGGCGCGTCAACATCCAGATCAAACGGTGTTGTTGGCTTGCCATGGTGATATTGGCAAAATGATATATGCTGCGGCAACCAGCACGCCATGGCGGCAGGTCTTAACCGATTTTTACTTTGGTAATACGGATATTATCGGTCCAGTGGACGTACTCTAAACGTGATATCATTTATATACTGGGCAGTTGGACAGTATTGAACGCGAAACAGAGGTTGGCGATCCAGACGTCATGATCGCTATTGTCAAGGAGCTAGGTTTCGTGCCATTTTCGGACATATCAAAGACTCGCCGGACTGGCAAGCTGAATGATATAGAAGTATGCATCGACTCGGTGGAGGATTTAGGCGACTTTATGGAGCTGGAGCAATTAGCCGATGAGAACGCCGACCCTGCCGCGATAACCGCTGATTTGTGGCGCATTATGGCGGAACTGGGCATCAGCCGTCAAGATGAAGTGACTGACGGTTATGATATTTTGATGAAAAAGTTGGAGGCATAGTGTAATGACCGAACGTGTTTTGCCGAAAGGTGCTCGTCTGATTCCTCGGGAAGCAGATTGTGTTTTTAGAGGTGAGATTTATGAAGTACATCAATGGCCGCAAAAGATGCCTGATGGCAGCGTAAAAACTTTTGAAATGCTGCGTCGTCCAGATACCGTGATGATCGTTGCGCTTGACGAGGCTGGCGATGTGCTAGTAATCGATGAAAAGCAGCCGGGCGGGATTGTCCGCAAGAACCATTTGCCAGTCGGCCGAGTTGATCCTAGCGACGAGTCGGTATTAGTAGCGGCACAGCGCGAACTGAGAGAAGAAACAGGCTGTACTTTTGCTAATTGGAGACTGCTTGATGTCGTGCAGATGGATAAGAAAATTGAGTGGTTTACCTATTTGTTCCTGGCTACGGGAGCGTTACATCGAGCAGCGCAGCATCTTGATGCTGGCGAAGATATTACGGTTAAATCAGCACCCTTGGCAGAAGTGCTGCATCAAGACAACGTGCTCCGGTATTTTCCGTGGCTTCGCGATGTTGAGTCGGTCGAAGATTTAACGCCTCGCGATTTTTGAAGTTAGCTATTGAGCTTAAAAAGCGTTATACTAAGATTTATGACAAAACCTTTTCTTCTTTTACAATCCCGTCCTGAGGACGAAGCGTCTGACGACGAGTACGCAGCTTTTTTGAAATTTGGCGGTTTGCAGCCGGAGCAGTTGCAGCGCTTGCGGCTTGACCGCGGTGAATTCTCGCCAGTTAATTTGGATGATTACAGCGGTATTTTTATGGGCGGCGGGCCGGCTAATTTTGCTTATCCGCCAGAGGAAAAATCGCCGGAACAATTGCAGTTTGAAGATTATATCATGCCGTTGCTTCGCCGGATTGCAGCTGAGGATAAGCCGTTTTTAGGCACTTGTTTGGGCGTGGGGGCGCTGGTAACGGCGCTGGGCGGCCAGACGGACTTCGACCATGGCGAGCCAGTTTGCGCGGTGGATATAAATTTGACGCCGGAAGCGCAGAACGATCCGCTGCTGGCTGGCTTGCCAGCTAGTTTTCGCGGTTTCGTCGGACATAAAGAGGGGACAGACAAGGCGCCGCCGAACAGCGTGGTGCTAGCGCGTTCTGCGGCCTGTATACAATTACTGCGCGCCGGGAAAAATGTTTATGCGGCGCAATTTCATCCCGAGCTTGATGCTGACGGCTTGGCACTGCGGATTAATATTTATAAGCATGCTGGCTATTTCGCGCCGGAGGAAGCTAAGGATCTGATCGATGCGGCGTACCGCGAATCGGAATTGGTAACCGAGCCGGTCAAGATATTGCGGCGGTTTGTTGAAAAATACGCGGAATAGTTTGACGCTTTCTAGCTAGACTACGGAATTTCGTTATTAGCAAAAGGCCTCGGGTAATCCCGAGGCCTTCTTGACGGCCAAAGCTGAGAAAGGCTTACTCTTTCTTCTTGCCGCGTGATTTGACGGTAATTTTCTTTGGCTCTGGCGCTGGCGTGACTGGCACGGTGACTTTCAGGACGCCGTCGTCCAGGTGCGCTTCGATAGCATCGGCGTCAGCGCGTTCTGGCAGCTGAACGCTACGGTAGAAGCTGCTGCTCGACTCGCGTACGACGTACTTCTTTTCTTTATCTTCTTCTTTCTCGTGCCGTTGGGCTTGGATAACCAAGTTGCCGTTTTCGACAGAAATATTGACGTCGTTTTCATCGAATTTTGGCAGGTGAACCTCGACGACTAGCGCGTTATTTTTCATGTAAACATCAGTGGTAGGCAAGCCAACCGAGCGCACTTGGCGCGGCATCCAGTTGTCGTCATTAAAGAAATGGCGCTGCAGGGCATCCATTTCGGCAAACGGGTCGAATCGAACGAGTTTACTCATTTGTATTACTCCTTTCGTTTATGATTTGGCGAGCTTTTGCTCTACATTTTATTGTAATTGGTTGGCACTCGCGTGTCAAGAGTGCCAAACATAAGTAGAATAACAGTAGTATAGTGTGCCTCGAAGATTTCCCTGATTTTTCCACGGCAGTACATACGCTATATATAGCGGCACTATATATAGCGTATGTGTAGCTTTGTCTAAATATTGTACAATAGATGTATGGGATGGTTGCGTGATTTAATTTTTGGCGAGCTGGATGGTGATGACGAATATCTGGCGCGTCTTAATAATAATGATATGGCCTCGTCGCAAGATAATCGCGGCAGCAGGGACGAAAATAACTTTAATAAAGACATTTCAGAGGTTGCTGCAGATACTAGGAAGTCAGACAGTAAGCCTCAGCCCGATCAATATCACTCGGCTAACGGGCAGAAAGTGATTCCCGAGATAGAGGTTGAGCGCACCGAGGCGCATCCGTCGGGCGACAATAAGTACCTCGAGGTGTGGGCTCATATTCGCAACCACGCGAGCTTTGACGTGGAGCTTGATAAATATGAGATATTAGGGCAGCGAGGCGACTTGAATAAATTTCTCAAGCCAGGCGAGATTTTTGAGCTGCGTTTGTATTGCGGGCCGATGCCGCAGAGCGATTCAGTGCGTAAAATGTATATTCAGTACAAGATCGTCGGTACCGGTGATTACTTCCAGGCCGACCACATGATTGAATATAAATATGAACAGGACAACCGCGGTAACAAATGGTATATGCCGGAAGAGCTGAAACTGCTGCGGCCAGTCCGCGACATCTAGAAAGCAGGGAAGAATTAGATGAGAGTATTTTTTACAGACGGCAGCGCTAGCCCGAATCCAGGACCAGGCGGTTACGCGGTAATTGAAAACGGCCGGCCGGTAGCTTTGGGTAGCGAAGACGGCCAGACGACGAATATTCGTATGGAGGGCATGGCGCTGATTGCAGCGATGGAGCTAGCTGGCGATGAGCCGTGCGAAATTCATAGCGATAGCGAATTTTGGATCAATGTGTTAACCAAGTGGGCGCCAGGCTGGGCTGCTAAAGGTTGGCGTAAAAAAGGCGGCGAAATTAAGAATCTTGATCTCGTGCAGCAAGCGTACGCGCTTTACCAATCGACGCAGCCGAAGCTGGTTTGGGTACGCGGCCACGTCGGCCACGAGCAGAACGAGCTAGCGGATGAGTGGGCGAACAAAGCGCGGGCTGGCGTTCGTCTATAGCGAGAGCCTTGGCTGTTTTACTGTCGATCTAGATTTGGCGGGGTGAGGCGTGTTATAATGAACTTGTTAATAATTTAATATCCAGAGTGCGACGAGGGACTGGCCTGATGACTCGCCGGCAACCTGCTTTTACAGCAAGGTGCTAATTCCAGCCTGCTTGACCAGGAGAGATATTGTCTTTGCGGCTCCTTTCTTGGCCTTGTAGCGGGGCAGATAGAAAGGAGTTTTTATGTCTGTAGAATCTAATAATCAAGCAGTATATCGTACGGCCGAGAGCGTTTCGCCGAAACATCCGGACAAGATTTGCGACCAAATCAGCGATGCTATTCTGGACGCGTATCTTGCCAAAGACCCGCAAGCCCGAGTGGCGATTGAAGCTTGCGGCGGCCATGGCGCGCTGTTCTTAACTGGCGAAGTATCGTCGAGCGAGCTAGTTGACGTCAAGCAGATTGCGCGGCGGCTGGCTGGCGACGACGTGGAAATTATTGAGCGGATTGCACGCCAGAGCCCAGAGATTGCTCAGGGCGTGGACGCGGGCGGTGCTGGCGATCAAGGGGTAATGATTGGTTATGCTTGTGCTGAGACGCCAGAATTGTTGCCGCTAGAGTATGCTTTAGCGCGGGCCTTGAACCGCTTTTTGTATGAGAAATGGCCGTATGACGGCAAAACGCAGGTGACGACCTATGGCGGCCAGATTGCGGCGATTGTTGCCAGCTTCCAGAATGCGCCGCACGACGAGTTGGCGGCTGCAGTGCGGCAGTGGTTTGCGCAGCAAAAATATGTGGCAGGTGATTTTGATGGCATTTCTCTGCATATAAATCCGGCAGGCGATTGGCAAATTGGCGGTTTCGCGGCGGACGCTGGTCTAACTGGGCGCAAATTAGCAGTTGATAATTATGGCCCGCGGATTCCGCTAGGCGGCGGGGCGTTTAGCGGTAAGGACGCTACTAAGGTCGATCGCAGCGGTGCCTATATGGCGCGGCGGGTCGCAGTTGATTATCTTAAAAAGTTTGCAGCTCAGGAAGTGTTGGTGCGCTTGGCGTACGCAATCGGCCACGACCAACCAGTTGAGGCTACAGCGTTAGTTGACGGCGTTGAGAAGCCAATCGCCGGCTATGATCTCAGTCCAGCGGGTATTATTGATAAGTTACGGCTGGCTCGTCCGCAATACGAACCAACGGCGCGCTACGGTCATTTTGGTAACGGTTTTGCTTGGGATAAGTAGTCCCGCGTCTTAAGTTGTATAATAAGGGTAGTGAAGCAAGATTTAGCCTTAGAAATATTATTGAGCGGCGAAAGCGCACTACTGACCGGCCCGGCAGGAACGGGCAAGACTTTCGTGCTGAATCAATTCATCAACTTGAGCAAGGCTAGCGGCAAGTATGTCTCGGTGACGGCGACGACCGGGCTAGCGGCGACGCATCTGGGCGGCGCGACGATCCATGCCTGGGCGGGTATTGGCGTGAACGATCGCTTACCGAATGGTTTTGCCGAGCATGTTAGCAAAAGCCGCCGCGAAATTATCGAAAAAACCGATGTCTTGATTATTGATGAGATTAGCATGTTGCACGATTACCGCTTGGACATGGTTGACGAAGTTTGCCGTTTAGTACGCAAGAGAGTCGACGAGCCGTTCGGCGGCATTCAAGTGGTACTGTCTGGCGATTTCTTTCAGTTGCCACCGGTTAATCGGTCAGAAAGCCGCGAGGGCGGGTTCGTAGTGAATTCATCGGCGTGGCGCGAGCTTGATCCGACGGTATTGTATCTGAGCGAGCAGTTTCGCCAGCGCGACGGCGATACGCTGCTAGAAATCTTGACGGCGATGCGGGCTGGCGATTTGCGCCGCCGCCATGCCGAACAGCTGTTAGAGCGGACCGAATATCAACCGCCAGCCGGAGCAGATCTGACAGAATTGCATACTGTGAATGTTGACGTCGATAGAATTAATCAAGCCAGGCTGGCTGAATTGCTGGGCGACGAGGTGTTGTATCAACGCCACACTACTGGTAGTAACAACTACGTTGATAATTTGCAGCGTAGCGTACTAGCGCCAGAGGTACTGACCCTTAAAATAGGCGCATTAGTGATGGCGGTCAAGAACGATCAGGCGCGGCGTTATGCTAATGGCAGTATCGGCATGGTGGTCGATTTCGAGCCAGCGACGGATTATCCGGTAGTGGAGTTTCGTAATGGCCGGACGGTGACTATGCAGCCTGACACTTGGGAGTTGCGCGACGGTACACGCAAACGAGCTAGCATTAGCCAAATTCCGCTGCGTTTGGCGTGGGCGATTACTGTCCACAAAAGCCAAGGCATGACGCTGGATAGCGCGCGGATTGACCTGCGCAAAGCCTTTGTGCCGGGCATGGGCTATGTAGCGCTTAGCCGAGTGCGTGATATCGATAACCTGTATTTGACGGGTATTAATCGTATGGCTTTGCAGATGAGCGACGAGGCTTATGCTATTGACAAGCAGTTGCGCGCGCGGGCGGCGAATGATGCTAAAAAGTTCGCGCACTTACAACCAAAAGCCGACAAACGCGCGGCCGGCGAACTTAAACCCACCAAAAAAGCGAACAGCGCCAATTCTAGCTGGTCGGCTAAAATTGCTAAAATGCGCCAGACTTATCCTAATGCTTATAAACCATGGATTAAGGCTGATGACGATGAATTGCGCCAAATGTTCATTAACGGCGAAAGTATTGCTGCGATGAGCCAGAAACTCGGCCGCCACCATGGTTCAATCAAAATGCGCTTGCAAAAACATTTTGGCGAGGATGCCGTGCAATAGTAGAATAGCGTCTAATAATTGTAGTAGAATATATATCATGAATAATGACCAATCAACACCGGCTGATGACCAGCCGCCAGAGCCAACTGATATTTTCCTCTGGGCGAACCAAGCTGATGCGCATAAGGACGAGCTCGAAATCGACCTATTTCTATTTACGAAGGGCTACACTGTCTACGCCACTAATTACGCCAAGGAGCTCAAGGCGCAGCTCAAGGTATTATTCCTTTACGATATGATTAGCCAGGTACAAACTGGTGCTGCCACTGGCATGACAGTGCGCGACTTTGAAGCGGCCGCTGCTGAGGATAATGTGTTGGAGCGTACTACCTTGGACCGGGTAGATCACGCGCAAGAGGTGATTGAGCAGATTCGCTACGGTGAGGAAACGCTAGAGGTGTTTCGCGAAGGCGACCATGAGTTCAAGAAGGTCAAGGGAATCGTAGCGCGTTTCAGCCGCCAGGGGGCCGAGCCGTTTTTTGTGGCTAAGATTTTACCGCAGTCGCAAGTACTTAAAGGTACAACCGCTTGGATGTATAACGGCGATTCGTTTCAACCGTTCAGTGCTGATGTCGGCCTAAAAATTACGCCAGATAATCAAGTGTTGATTGCCGGCGGTGATATCTTTGCCTTTAACGAGTCGAAATTCATTCGTTTGTTTGGCTACGACGCTAAGCAGTTCGCTGTTGCCGAGGAAAAAATTGCTGAGATCGAGAAAAATTTTAAGTTAAAGTTCCCTGAAGGTATGACTTTTGATGCGTTAGTGCGCGATACTAAATCGTTAGTAACTAAGCTGCAAAAAGTCGACGTCGGTCTGGTGACGCAGGATCAGGTTGTCGAGCAAGCCGATGAGATGGGCTTGGAACTAATGACGGACGATGCGACGGGCGAGATTATTATCATGGATGCCAAGGATGCGGCGAAGTTTGTCAATCTGCTCAACGACGACTATATGACTAGCGATATGACTGGTATCAAGTATGAATTAAAAGGCAAGAAGGAGCTGCGCGGCGACAGCGAAGCGGCTGTTTCAGAAGGGTAAAAAATGAACGAAGAATACGGCGGAGCAAAGGTTGTAGTTATCGGCGGCGGGACGGGTAGTTTCACGCTGCTGTCTGGTTTGAGAAAATACGTGTCTGATTTGACAGCGCTGGTCAATATGGCGGATGATGGCGGGTCGACGGGACAGCTGCGCGACGAACTTGGCGTGCTGCCGCCGGGCGATGTACGGCAGTGTTTAGTAGCACTGAGCGATAGTCCGCGGGTGCGCGATTTGTTTAATTATCGATTTGATGATGGTAGTTTGAAGGGGCATGCTTTCGGTAATCTATTTTTGACAGCGCTCGAGAAAATGACCGGTAGCTTTGGCGAGGCAGTACAGCTGGCTAGCCAAGTCCTTAATATTCAGGGCAGGGTGATTCCAACGACACTGACTGATATCACGCTATGTGTCGAGGGTGCATCTGGTGAGCCGATCAAAGGACAATTCAAGATCGCGCATGCCGATATCGCCAAACGGCCAAAAGTGTGGCTAGAGCCAGAAGCAGTAGCGCATCCAGCGGCCGTCCAGGCGATTCTGGAAGCTGATATGGTGGTAATTGCACCAGGTAACCTATACGGTAGTTTGGCGCCGGCGCTGGTAATTAGTGAAATTCAGGAAGCATTGGCAGCGACTCGGGCGAAATGCGTCTTTGTTTGTAATTTAGTGACTAAGCCTGGCCCGACCGATAATCTGAGCGTAGTGGACTTTGCTAGCGAGATTGAGCGTTTGGCGGGTAGCGAGTTTCTTGATTATGTAGTTTTTAACACTGATCAGCCATCGACAGAACTAATGGATAAGTATGCTCATGACGGTGAGCATGTGGTGCAATATGATATCAGCGAGCTAAAACGCCAGCACTACGAATTCCGCGGCGCGAGTATCCTAGCGAAGAAAGTTTGGTCGGGCGCCCAATCGAGCGATCCGATTGCAGCGGTACGCAGTTTTATCCGGCATGACCCTGACGCAGTAGCACGCCAGCTGATGCGGATATATTTTGCATAAGCAGCGTTTTCTGTCATGGCTGACCTCTATAGACGCTAGATATAGCGTCTATTTGCTTATATAAACACTATAGTTTTCCACGTTTTTGTGGAAAAGTAAAGAAGTTATCATTTTTAGTAAAAAAGGTATTGCACAAGCATGATGAAACGTTGTATGATAAAGCCAGTGGCAAGGCAAGAGATAAGAATCTCGAGTCAAAACAAACACCACCGCGTAAAATAACAAAAGAAAGTAGGGTAGTCATGACTGACGCAGCTATTAGCCAATCTATGTACGGTAGGGCGGGCGTCTTGGTTTGCGTACCTGATGCTTACGTATCGCGGGCGACGCTGTCTTTGGGCGCGTAGCCGTATAGTTTGTGGTACTTTTACAATTTGAAGTTGGACATCCTCGAGATCAACAACCTGATAGTGAGCAGTGGAATATCGACCCACGCTAAAATTGTCGAAAGTTCTTTCCTCTAACACAACACCTCCCAAAAACTCCACCTCACACACAAGTCTCTCAAAGGTATGCTAAATACGATATGAGTTGTTTGACAGCTCTTGATTTTAAGCATACTTGACTAAACTAAAACAAACACACCTATGCGAAAACAAACAGCTCGCTATCAGATTGGTGATCTCGAGTCCCTCGCCAGACCATATGGTATGATGGGGGAATGAGTATTAAAGAACATCCACCACTTCATGTTCCAGTATTACTTAATGACGTTGTGCGGCTGCTCAATCCTAAAGATGGCGAGAGTTATCTCGACCTGACGGCTGGATACGGCGGACACGCGCGCGCCATTGTCGAACGAACGCATGATTATCGCGGAATGACTTTGGTTGACCGCGATGAATTTGCACAAGCAAACCTAGCGGCATTTGTCAGCAAAGGGGCAGAGTTAATACACGCTGATTTTGTCAGCGCTGCCCGGCAGCTGATTGCTATAGGCAAGCGGTTTGATATGATATTGATTGATTTGGGGGTGTCGTCACCACAGCTTGATAGGGCTGAGCGAGGATTTTCATTTTCGCATAGCGGTCCGCTGGATATGCGGATGGATCGGCGGCAAGCTTTAACTGCAGAGCAGGTGGTCAACGCCTATTCGCAGGGCGAGCTGGAGCGGATTATTCGCGATTACGGCGAAGAGCGGCCAAATATTGCGCGGCGTTATGCTGCTGCGATTATTAAGGCTAGACCGCTGGCGACAACTGAAGATTTGGCATCGGCTATCTTGAGGGCGCATGTCGGACGGCGCCAGCGAACGCATCCGGCGACACGTACTTTTCAGGCGATTCGGATTTTTGTAAACGATGAGCTTGAGCAAGTACGAGCGATTATGCCATTATTACCCGAGCTGCTATCACAGGGCGGGCGAGTCGGTGTAATTAGCTTTCATAGCCTGGAGGATCGTATCGTTAAGCGATACTTTGCCGAACAGGCCAAGAACGGCTACGAGGCGGAACTTCGTATCATTACGAAGCATCCTGTCGATGGAGCTATTAGAGATGTTCACAATCCGCGCTCGCGAAGTGCTAAGCTTCGTGTCGCTGTGAAAATATAAAAACAGAAAGGAAGATGTAGCATGACTCGCCGCATCCAAGTACAAGTCCAAGCCGACGTTCAGCATGACATCACTGTCGTGCGCCGCGCCGCTTAGGCAAAAATACACAACTCTATAGGGCAGAGGAGCGTAATTTTCATTTTTCTCCTAACGTTCCTCTGGCTTTTGAGTGTCAAAATAAATAACAAAAACGAATCCACCACATGTCATATTCACGAACTACACAATTTAATAGCCGGCGCCAAGGTAATTATGGGCGCAACCGCAATACAGTTGCTTTTGCATCGGCTATCAAACTCGGCCCGATTTCTAATGCGATTATTATTGCACTTCTCTTGACGCTGCTAGGTCTGTTATACTTGACACAAGCGGGGAGTGTTTCGGGCTATGATTATGAGTCAAATGACGTCAGTAATAAGATTTCGACGTTGACCGAGCAGAAGAGCGATTTGGCGGTTGAGAATGCTCGCCTAACAGCTCTGCAATCAGTTAAAGACAGCAGCGTTGCTCAAAGGATGGCTACCCCGGCTGATACTCAGTATGTAAGCAAATAGGAGTTCTAAGATCATGAGCGTATCGCCAACTCGTTTTATTCGACGCTCTAGAGTTGGCTTTTTGTTTAGTATAGTGTTGGTCGTCTCGGCCATTTTTGTAGTGCAACTTTTCGTGGTGCAGGTAGTGCGGCATGATTACTATGTAACACAGGCTGATAATGAGCAGATTAAGAAGTTCACGCTCAAAGCGCAGCGCGGCGAGATTTACGCTATGGACGGCAGCGACCCGAAGCCGCTGGTGATGAACGAAACAGTCTATAAAGTTTGGGCTGATCCAACACAAGTATCTGATAAGCGGGCGGTGGTTGATACGCTGAATAGCGTCGCTGGCGGCAACGTAGTTGATGGTTTCGCGGCGCTGATCGACAAAAAACCTAGCCGCTACCAAATTTTGACGAAATATATTACGCGGACGCAGGCTGAATTAATCAAGAAGAAAAAGCTAGCGGGTATCGGTTTCGAAGTTGGAACGCGCCGGGTTTATCCTGAAGGACGATTGGCTAGCCAGGTTTTGGGTTTTGTTAATCACGAGGGTAAGGGGGTATATGGTTTCGAGCAAGCTAATAACCAAACTCTGTCTGGGCGCGACGGTATGCTCAAAACGGTGACAGACGCTCGCGACGTACCGCTGACAATTGGCGATAAGAATGTCCGCCAGCCGGCAGTAAATGGACGGAGTATTGTTTTGACGATTGATCGTAATATTCAGACACAAGTCGAATCAGCGCTTGAGGCTGGTGCTAAGCGTAGTAAAGCCACCAGAGCAAGTGCTATTGTCATGGAGCCAAGTACTGGCAAAGTGCTGGCAATGGCTAATATGCCGACGTATGATCCGTCAAATATCAATACTTCTGACGTGTCGGTGTTCAATAATGATACGATATCGCATCCTTACGAGGCAGGCTCCGATGTCAAGACTTTCACGGTAGCGACCGGAATCGACAAAGGCGTTATCTCGCCGCAGAGTACTTATAATAATACCGGCAAAATCAAGGTAGAAGATATCACGATCAATAACGCTTCTAAAAATAGTTTCTTGAACGGCGATATAACTATGCAGACAGCGCTGAACTGGTCGTTGAATACTGGTATGGTAACGATTGCGCAGCGGCTGGGAAATGGTTCTTATATTACCCGCGGCGCGCGTGATACAATTTATGATTACTTTTATAATCGTTTCCGGCTGGGGCAGCTGACTGGTATTGAGCTGGCGAATGAGGCGGGCGGCACAGTTATTTCGCCAGCACAGCAAGAAGGTAATGCCGTGCGTTACAGTAATATGGTGTTTGGCCAGGGTATGAATGTGACAATGCTGCAGGTGGCAAGTGGTTTTTGTTCGGTAGTTAATGGCGGCGTATATCACGCGCCGACGGTTATCAACGGTACCATGGGTGATGGTGGCAAATTTGCTGCTACAGCGGCGAAGACCAGCGTTCGTGCTATCAGCGAAGCTTCGTCGCAGACAGTGCGCGAAATGGTGCATCAGGCTCATTATGCGACATATAAGCCGCATGACGACTCGGAACGCTGGCTAGTCGGCGGCAAGACCGGTACTTCGCAGGTGATTGTTAACGGCAAGTACGATGATAACGAGACGATTGGTACCTATCTGGGTTTTGGCGGCGAATACGGCAAAATTCCGCGTTACGTTATCATGGTAGAGATAGCGGCAGACGGCCGCGGTATGGGCGGCGGCTCGGATGCCAAGCCTATTTTTAATGATATATCCAACTGGATGATAAAATACTTAAAATTAGCCCCGAGAGAGTAGGGTAGGGAGTATAATGGTAATATGTCGATTGTAACTTTTGGAAACGAATTGAACTCGGTTTTTCTAATGAGCTTGATGGCATTTCTACTGGCGATGCTGCTAACGCCAGTATATACATATTTTGCTTACAAATATAAGTTCTGGAAAACACAGCGTACAGCAGCGGTAACTGGCGAAAAACTCAAGATTTTTAACTTATTACATAAGAAGAAAATCGAACGGCATATTCCGACCATGGCGGGAATAATTGCCGTAGTGGCAATTATGGCGGTGACGCTGGCCTTTAATCTGGATCGAGCGCAAACTTGGCTACCATTGGCGGCTTTGGTTGGCGGCGCGGCGATTGGTTTGATTGATGATATTTTGAATGTTTTTGGCTCTAATCGCAAGGATGCTGGCTTGCGCAGCTGGGTGAAATTTGCCATGATTATCGGCGTCGGGCTGGTGCTGGGCTGGTTTTTCTTCTGTAAGCTCGGCTACTCGTCGGTGCATATCCCATACGTTGGCGATTGGCAAATGGGCGCGTGGATTGTCGGATTGTTTGTGTTTGCGGTGGTAGCGACGGGTAACGCGGTCAATATAAGTGACGGCTTGGATGGTTTGGCGGGCGGTTTGCTGGTAATGTCATTTTCGGCATTTGGTGTGATTGCGCTACTGCAAGGCCACTTGAAGTTAGCGGCGTTCTGCTTCACAGTGGTCGGCGCTTTGCTGAGCTATCTGTGGTTCAATATCTTTCCAGCGCGGTTCTTTATGGGCGACGTTGGCAGCTTTGCTTTTGGGACGAGCTTGGGCGTGGTAGCGATGATGACCAACACGCTGTTTTTGCTGCCGATTATCGGCATATTGTTCGTGGTCGAGGCTGGGTCGAGCTTGTTGCAGATGACCAGCAAGAAATTATTCCATCGCAAGATATTTCTGTCGGCGCCGATTCATCATCATCTGGAGGCATCAGGCTGGCCAGAGGCTAAAGTGACGATGCGTTTTTGGGTGATTGCTGGCGTGGCGGCGTTTGTGGGGATGGCGATGGCGATGACCGGGGGGCATATTGCTCCGTGATTGGCGCTCGGCATCGCAACACGTACGCACAGTTTACTGATGGTAAAATTCAGCGTAAACACCGGCCTGATTATTGGTTAGTGTTATGTGCGGCGTTGTTAATGCTGGTAGGAATGATAATTGTTTATTCGGTCGGGCCGCAGTATGCTAATTTGCAGAATAGTGCTTATGGCAGCGATTATTCTAGCACGTATTTCTTTTTCAAACAGCTTATGGGTATTAGCCTGGCAGTTAGTGGTTTTGTACTGTTGATATTAGTACCGTTTGATTATCTCAAGAAGTATATTTTTCAGTTAATGATGATTGGAATTGGCTTATCGTTTTTGCTTTTTTTGATTGGAAATATTCTGCATATTGATGCAATAGCGCAGAACACGCTAGGCGCTTATCGCTGGTTTCACTTGGGACCAATTAATTTTCAGCCGTCCGAGCTGCTAAAATTAGCAATGACTTTGTATATGGCGGTGTTTTTAGGTAAACGCTACCAAGAGGGTAAGATAAACGACTTGAAAGAAACAGTCTACCCAGCAGCGGCGTTGGTCGGCTTTTTGTTATTTATTGTCGTAGTGTTGCAAAAAGACATGGGCTCGGGAGTGGCGATAGCGGCGGCTGCGGCGTCGATATTTATGGTGAGTACGATAAGAATGAAAACTCTGATGCAAATTGCATTAGTGGGAGTACTGTTTTTGGGGCTCACGGCAGTAACGGCGCCGCACCGGTTGGAACGGATTACGACGTTTTTCGGAGCGAGTAAATCAGCTTCGCAAGACGATAACGATTATCATATCAAAAACGCAATGATTGCGTTGGGGACAGGCGGGTTAACTGGCCGCGGTATCGGCAAGAGTATTCAATCGACAGGCTACTTGCCAGAGGCAATTAACGATTCGATTTTTGCTGTAATTGGCGAGATTTTTGGTTTTGCCGGGACGGTATTGGTAGTAGTGTTGTTTGCAGCTTTGTTGCTGCGGGTTTTGCGAGTTGCTGAATACTCGCCAGATATGACCAGGCGATTGGTAGTGGCGGGTATTTTTGGCTGGTTATTTGCGCACTTTTTCATGAATATTGCATCAATGATTCATTTAGCGCCGTTAACAGGTATAACGCTGCCGTTCTTGAGTGCTGGCGGCAGTAGTATGCTGTTTTCGGGCGCGGCTTTGGGGATTGTTTTCCAGTTATCGCGATATACTGCACATAAACCAATAGATATAGGAGGCCAAGATGCGGATATTAGCCGTAGGCGGCGGCTCGGGGGGTCACGTTACTCCAGTCGTCGCCGTGTTGCGAGAAGTTAAAAAACAGCAGCCAGATGCAGAACTGCGGTTTTGGGTTGACCGCAAATTCAGCAAGCAAGCGCGCAATGTTATGGCTAGCTTTGATAGCTCGGTGCGCGTAGATGTTATTGCTAGCGGTAAATTACGCCGCTATCATAATCTTAGCGTTGTGCGTCAGCTGCTACGCTTACGGACAATTGTGTGGCCAAATTTTGTTGATGCGCTAAAGGTGTGCGTGGGTTTTGTTCAGAGCCTAGTGAAACTAATCGCCTGGCGTCCAGACGTGATATTCACAAAAGGAGGCTACGTTTGCATGCCAGTCGGTTTGGCGGCACATGTGCTGCGCATTCCACTGGTGATTCACGACTCAGACGCTCATCCAGGGTTAACTAATCGCGTATTGGCACGTTGGGCTGACCGCATTGGCACTGGTGCCCCGCTAGAGTATTATCCGTACCCCAAGGCGATTAGTCGTTACGTTGGCGTACCGATCCGCGAGGGATTTAAGCCATACAGCGAGCAACAGCGCCGTGCGATCAGGGAAAAGCTAGGCTTTCCAAGCAGCAAGCCGCTAGTGCTGGTTACTGGCGGCGGTTTGGGTGCGGAACGGTTGAATAATGCTGTGGCAGATACTATTAGTGAACTTACACAGTTCACTAGCGTAATTTTAATAACTGGTACTGGCCAGTATGCCGAGATTCGGCGGCGGTTGCCAGAGGATACAGATCAAGTTAGAATTTATGATTTTGTTAGCGACGGCATGATTGATATGCTTGGTGCGGCTGATTTTGTGGTAGCACGAGCTGGTGCGACCACAATTCTCGAGTTGGCAGCGCTGGCCAAACCGACGATTCTGGTGCCGAACGGCTTTTTGACTGGCGGTCATCAAATTAAAAATGCTAAGGTGTATGAAGACAAAGGTGCTGTCAAAGTCATCGACGAAATGCAAATGGAAAAAACGCCGCAACTACTCGTCGACGAGATAAAAAACCTTATTGACGATCCTGCAGAAGCACGGCAAATGGGGCAGGCTTTTCTGTCGTTTGCACATCCTGGTGCTGCTAAAGATATGGCCGATATGATTCTAGATGCTGCTAATAGCCGCCGAACGAACCCTGATAGCGCTGCAAAATGATATAATTAATACCACAAGCATGTTTGGTATGAGATCGAAAAAATCTAAATCACGTCGCGCCGCACAGCCTGTGCGGCGCCGTGCTGTGGTTGATGATAACTCGCTTAGTGCGGGAACATTATTTCGGCGTAATCGTACCTTGACTGGCAGTCTCATTTCCTCGGTGTCTAGTCCTAATGAGCAATCGGCTAGCTTGCAATCGCCGCGCGTACAGGCGCACAATCTGAAGCGCAAACGCCGCTCTATCCGCTTAGCGTTGATTAGCGCATTAGTGCTAATTGCTGGTTTGGGGTGGCTGCTTACTCAGATTATTGTCGAGCCGAAAGTGCAAATTGTCGGCACCAGTAACGATCCAGAAGTACAGACTGCCGCCCGCGATTATGCAGCGGCCATACAAGATTACCTCTCTGCTAATCCGCTCGAGCGGCTGGCTGTAAATATCAATGCTAATAATCTTAGCCGGGCCATTCAAAGTAGATACCCAGAAGTGTCTAGCGTGTCGCCGCCAGCTAAAGGTGCTCTCTGGTTGGCCGATTTTTCGGTTAATTTGCGCTTGCCAGTGGTTTATTGGCAGTCTGGTAATATGAAAGCTTACGTTGATAGCACAGGTGTAGTATTTGAACGTAATATCCTCGGCACGTCAGTTATCGCCGTCGAGGATCAAACTGGAATTCGTGCAAGCGTTGGTAATTCAGTAATTAGCGGCCGTTTTCTGCAGTTTATCGGTAAGGTTGTGGGACATTTCAAAGAAAACAATCTTACTGTTAATAAAATGATTCTGCCGGCTAGTACTACTCGCCAGGTGCTAGTCAGTCTCGACGGGGTGGGGTACTCGATTAAAATGACAGTTGACCGCCCAGCGGCTGGCCAAGTCGAAGACGCGGTGCGTGCCATCCGCTATTTGACTAGCAGAGGAGTAGCTGCAGAGTACATTGATGTGCGGGTGAGTAGGCGGGCTTTTTATAAATGAGGAAGAGACTTTAGGTAGAAGGTTACCCCTGCACTGGTGGGTCATGTTCTACTTTTGTTCTATTAAACAGCTAAATAGGCTAGGTGAAAAAAACTATATTAAAATATTGAAAATGCAAAAAGTCAAATAAAGCAGGTGAGGCGAGAAAAGTAGTAGGGGACAATATTTTTGAAGAAATGCAAATTTATTCTCATAATGCTGAGATTTTTTCTGTGGATAACTTAAGTCTATAAACATGTGCTAATTACTACAATCTAAATTTCGAGTTTGTTTTCGAGTGCGTGGACTTATATCTATAGAATTGCTGGTTGGCGGTATTTTTTATATAGCGAATAAAATGTAAATGTAAAAGTAAAAAAAGATAACTCTAGTAGCGCGACTAAAGCTCCCCATTTATAGACCAAGATTAATAAGCTGCGGCTTATATCAAACAAAATCATTATTTGCGAACGTATAATTAATTATCCTGACAACATAGATTATAAGACGTAAAACGGACATTGTGCGACGTTAGGTCTATGTGTAAAACGTGACTTCTCTATTGTCTTTTATTTCAAATTAGATTATGTTGTTTTTGTAATTAATTTAATTTTGGAGGCAATTATGTCATTACCAACTACTGCTCTGTCGGGAACCTTAGATAATTTAAAATCGCGTATTTCTCGTCTTTATTTTGATGAGCGTCAATTTAAAGATGATTCTGGAAAAGTTGTTAAATATGATCGTTTAGTTTTAGAGCTTTTAATTAAAGGTGAAGTTTTTACCATTGAGTTTAAGCCTGAGAAAAAAGACAAAGCGATACTTATGCTCGCTGATGATTTAACACAACCTGTTACATTTGCTCAATAGAACAAAGCGCGAACTAGATAGTAATTTAAAAATTATAGTTCCCTAACAATTTAGATATTTGGTGACCAACTAGCGATGTCAAAAAACTCAAGCGGGTTATAAATTTAAGGGGGTATAAAATGCCGGAAAGTTTGGTATTTTTTGACGCTACTACTGCAGGTGCTGTTTTTAAAAGTGCTTGGGGTGTAATCTCGTCAAATTTTGCCGGTGTTGCGATCCTGCTTGGCGCAATGATTGGGCTTGGTATAGCTGGTCGTGCTATCAATGCTGCTGTGCGCGGTAAGGTAAGGGTTAAATAGCCGGTTGGGGAGGATTCCCCCTCCCCTTTATAGTTTATGGAAAATTTATCAGTTTTAGCTATTAGTAATGAGATTTTAAAGATGGTGAGAGAGCTACTTATCGCTTATGCTCCATTGATTGGTCTACTTGGTGGTTTGAAGTTTATTCTTGATTATTTACATAAAATTCTTTTTGGTAAAAAAGTATGATGTCTGAGTTTTTAATTAAATTAAGTGCTTTTTGGCTGTTTTGTATAATTGCTATTTATGCGATTTATTGGCTTAGCGGTGCGCGTCGAGGCGATAGATGAAGCGTTTTAGTTTACCATTAGTACTGTCAATAGTATTTTTCGTTTCTCTATTAGTCGTTCCACTACCGGCGCGCGCTGCTGAACCAATAAATTTTAAACGTGCTTCCTGGCGTATGAAAAATCCGCCTTATGATGTTAATTTTGTTTTTGATAAGAAAAAGATAAAACGTGATAGGTCCCTTTCTAAGCAAACTTATGAGCGTTATATTCAATTTGTAGAAAATGGTATTAAAAATGATTCGTTTTTTGTAGTTCGCAATAACTCAAACGCTGACGAAACGTCTCATATCGAGTTTATTTTTATTGATAAAGATTCAGATATTGAATTAAAATATGATAAACAGACAAACTATTATTTTTTCGATTTTGTACGTACTGCGAGAATGTCGTTTGGTATTTATAAATGTGGTGATAATTTAACTTTGTCTTTATGCCTTTCAGATTATTCTGATGTTAGTACGTATAACTTTCAGCTATCTGCACAATATTATTCGATTGTTGGTCTTTACACTAAAAAACGTGTAATTTTTCCTGAAGATTATCATGGTGATAATTTTTCTGGTGGTACTGTCCCGGTCGGCGATGCTGTTCAGCGCTGTCAGTTTCATGATGTTGCTTGTTGGATGAGTAATATTTTTGATGGTTTTAAGAATACGGTAGAGGGTTTATTCCATGGTATTGTTTCTGTTTTTGAAAGACTTTTAGAATTTTTAAGCCATATATTTATTCCAGGAGATGACAATATTTTTAAAAAAGCTTATGACGATTTGTCAGTGACTTTGACGAAAAAATTAGGTTTTTTATTATTTCCGTTTGAGTTTTTTTCAAAAACTCTTGGTGCGTTTTCTGGTTTTATTAGTGCTGATGATATGAGTGAATGGCACTGTACCTTTAATTCAAATAATAAGTTTTGCAAGGGTGTTTGTGTTTCAAATTTAATTGCACAAAATAGCGTTTGTTTGCGTATCGGTGCTCTTGAAGAGTCTGCGCCTTTGATTTGGAATACGGTTATGCCAGTTGCGCGTGTAGGTTTTGTTTTATCGTTGGTTTATTTATTAAAGCAAAAATTTAATGAGGTTGTGGAAGCATGATCGTTTGGATTTTAACGGCTGGTGTTGCGTTAATCCTTGCTATTTTCTTAGTTATGCCAGATTTACCAGCGACCCCTCAGGTTCTGATTGATTCTACAGATTTATTGGTTAATATTTTAAGTCAATTTGTAGGCGTTTATAAGTATATTATGTCTCCGTCTTTAGCTTTCATTTCCGTAACCATGATTATTGCAATATTTGCATTTGAGCCGATTTATAAAATAGCACTTTGGGTTTTGCGTAAAATTCCAGTTTTTGGAGTTAAGTAATGATAATTGATTGGAAATCTTTTATTAAACATTACACGAGGCCTGAAAAGGGTTTGTTCCCAGTTGGCAGCCGTGTTTATATTGGCCGTCAAGGTAAAGGCAAAACACTTTCTATGGTTAAATACGTTTACGATTTAAAGCAAGAGTATCCAAGTTGTGCTATTTTTTCTAACGTTAAGCTCAATAATATAAATTATGTATTTCTTGAAAATGACCAAAGAGTTTCTCAGGCCTTAGAGTTTCAAAATGGTAAAAATGGCGTTTTAGTCGTTTTAGACGAGGCTCATCTGATGTTTAATTCAAAAACAGGAATACCTATTGATGTCTTAACGTCAATATCGCAGCAACGTAAGGATAGGCGTCGTATCGTGTTTTCAAGTCAGATATGGAATGAGTTAGACATTTCAATACGCAAACAGGTACAAGAGGTTGTAAGCTGTCGGAATATTGGAAGAATTCAGGTTAATACGATTTATGACGGTGAGAGTATCAGGTTAGATAAATCTGATTATACATATCAGATGGACAAAATTAGGACAGAAGTATTTAAACATAATGATGTTTATTATTCGCGATATGATACATATCAAAAGATTTTACGTAATTATGAATATAATCGTCAATCTAACCAGAATGTTAACTTTATCGTGAATCAGCAAAAGAGGAGGTATCATAAATGATTTAGCTAATTTGAGCCGACACCGCTTGTCGCGTGTGTCGGCTGGCGCGCGCAGCGGGCAAACCATTAAGCCCTGGCAAGCGCGCCTAGCCGTTTAAAATTAATTATTTTTGTGTGCGGGAGCCCGCGCAGCGGGCTACTCGATAATAGGACATTTAACATACTTTTATAGGGGTGTAACGTGAATGATAGTTTTATTAATAATATCGTAAAGGAATATCCTTCAATGTATAAATTAACTGTTTTTAAATTTCCTAAAGCACGCTATTCTACTGCTTCTAGTAAAAAAGGTAAAGATAATCGCTCTCAGGAGCTTGATATCGCACGCTCTGTGCGTCGTAGTCGTATGATGGTTTCTGATTATATTTTATCGAACGATTTTGATATGTTTGTTACTTTTACTTTTAACCCTAAAAAAGTTAACCGTTATGATTTAAATGCATGTTATTTTAAAATGCAGTCATGGCTGTCTCGTCAGCAACGAAAATCTGAGAATATGATGAAATACGTTATAGTTCCAGAAAAACATAAAGATGGCGCTATACATTTTCATGCTGTTATGTCAAATTATCCAGGTTTGATAAAGAAAACTAACGTTATTCAAAATAATCGTCGTGTTTATAATTTAACGTCGTTTCGTTTTGGTTTCACTAACATGCAATATTTAGATGATGATAAACAAAAAGTTGCTGCTTATGTTTGTAAGTATATAACTAAAGATATGGTTCTTGTGTCGAACCGTCGTCGTTACTGGGCGTCAAAAAATCTGAAAAAGCCAGTTAAGTATTATAATGAAGCTAATAACTTATCCCTTGATCCTGATTTGCATTCTTTGACCTTTGAAAATCAGTATTTACAGATGCATGAGTTTGAAAAACTTGAGCAACTTTTTGCTTGATAATTTTGTCGTTCCATTTACCTTCTTCAAATCGCAATAAAGCTATGTCTGCGTTGTTTATAATTGAATTAACAAACATATCTCGTTTTTGTCGGTTAGGGCTGTTGTGCGTGCTGTCATCAAGTTCTATGGCCACTATAGGTTTCATGCTGTTACTGCAAATGAGAAAATCTACTGATTTACCATTAATTTTTGAAAATGCCCCGCTCCAGTTTTGTCCTTTTATTTCATGATTTAAAAACATACTTAGGTGTGCCTGTGGTATGATTTTGCAGCCGTCTACTGCTTTGCATAATGTTTCATAAAAATTTAACTCATTTTGTGTCATTACGCATTCTTTTTTTATGTATTTATATTCTTTGTTCGCGTAGTTTTTGACGGTATTTTTATTTGTTTTAATTATGATTATTGTTATTATAATAATCAAAAATACTATTATTATTTCCATAAGCATAGTATACTATAGTTTATTCTACAACATTATTTTTTCTAAATATTGTGCGACGCTTTTCTTTTAATTTATATCTGTTATACGACATTAAATATTTTTGTACCGGACATTGTGCGACGTTAAGTCTATGTGTAAAACATGAATGAGATTGCGTCCCT
>CAUVBP010000012.1:0-37192 GCA_963550135.1 uncultured Candidatus Saccharibacteria bacterium | reverse complement strand
GGCTGCAATAATTGCGCGTAACGGCGCAAAAAATACGGATGCGTCAACCGCCGCCTGGCAGCGCGCTTTTTCGGAAACGGGTCGGGAAAAGTCACCCAAATATTTTCTAACGATTTTGGAGGAATTAACTCCCCAATTTGATCAGCCCGCGCACGCACAAAAAATATATTTTTCATGCCTTTTTCTAGCGCCGTGTAAGCGCCTTTTTGCAAACGGTCAGCCTTAACGTCAATCGCCGCAAACAGCTTATCTGGGTAACGCGCTGCTAATTCGACGCTGAACAAACCAGTACCAGCGCCAATCTCTAACCCGAAAATACCCGGCTGGCGCTGCTGGTAAAAATCGCGCCATTCGTCAAACTCAAAGCAATTCTCGGCGTTATGAAACTTGGCAAATTTGTATTTTTTGCGCTTGCGAACAATAACAAAATCGTCAGGGTTGAGCAGTTCGCTCACTAGTTTGAAGCCTCTCCGCTTGACGTTGTTCCCGATGAACGTTCATTAAAGACTTGAATTGAACTATCTGATAATGCCTCGCCACCAAAACTGGTCGATGCAGCCGCACGTTTGGCGTGTTTATCGTACACATTTTTGAAATCTTTGATAGTTTTTTGATCAATCTCCCCTTGTGCCGAGAAACCTTTTTCAGTTTCTTCGCTAGCGCCAGCTTGCTTCTGCACAGAGCTAAAACCTGGGCGGCTCAAATCGACTTGTGCTGCGCCGCTAGTGTTATACATCTCTAAAGCTACCGCCACCATGACGAGCGATATTATAATTACACAGACCAGCATAGCCGCAAAGCCGCACCGCTGACAAATATGATCAGCCCGCTTTTTCAGGCGAGCACGGGCGTGAAGTCTAGTCATTACTACCTCCTTGACTACTCAAACCTGTTTTTGACAAATCTAATTTGTCGATTTGTGAGCTATATTGCTTAATTAGCTTTTCGAGTTCGACTACTGCTTTTCGTACATCACCGCGATAATAACGCGCTCGTTCAATATCCATATAAAAGTCTGCTGGCTTATCTTGGCAATCCGTCTGGGCTATATGCGACATTATCTGCTCGTAACGCTGATAAGAGTTGCGAAATTGTCCGATTTGATGGTCGAAATCGACGGTTGTCTTGGTTAAGTCGATGCCGTTGAGCTTATTGAGAGCAATACGGCTATTCATCGGCGCCATCAGTTTGGTAGAAATTGCATCATATTCGCGGCCGAGGTTGATGCGCACCAAAGCGTCGTTAGCACGAATACGCTCTAAAACAGTTTTAGTCGTCGCACAATTACTGCGCACCAGATTAAGCTGCCGCTCAGTCAATAGAGTCATAGTTGGACCTTCGGCGCTAACCGTTGGAGCACAAGCGACATAGACTAACGCACACAATATAATAAGGCTTCTTTTCATTACGTATTATTATGGCGAAATATTCCCAGACGGTCAAGTCTACGTGTTAGGCTGTGCTAATATATCAGCCACACCAGCCTGACGCTAATTTACATCCTTAATACTAAAACCAAACTTGTTGGCGACAAGTGTAATATCCGTTTTGCCAAACTCGTCTGCTAGCGCCTGAAATTTAGCTTGTTTATCGCTACCAAATTTTTGCACCAGATTATAATACCATTCAAACGTGCAAAAATATGGCGGCTCTTTGGGCGGTTTGCTTTTGGAATGAAATTTGTCGGCGTACATTAGCAGCCGCTCCTCGGGCGTGCTGGCAGTATAATCGGCTGGCGGAATGGACAAGTTTTGGTTAATTACATCCTGCTTGGTCAAACCTACGCCAGTATGATGCGAAGCGAACCGCCAAATTTGCTCGGGAAAGCCTTCATTTCGCAGAATCTGCTCGCCAATCACGCCGTGGCGAACGCCGTCGACAAATTTACCGTTTTCCAGAACATCATACGCACCGATATCATGAAGCATACAGGCAACATGCAGTAAATCGCGGTCGATTTAAGAATTTGGCTTAACATCTAAAAGCTGCGCCGCAATTGTGTCAACCACTTGGCAATGAGTGTAAATCAACGCAAAATCAGCATCAGTTTTGGCGTATTTTTTGTGTAAGTTTTTTATTTGAGTATCGGTTGGTAGTTTCGTTTTAATCATATACTTATTTCGCAGACTAGTCTATTTATCAAATTTTAATTCCGCAAGTTTCTCGATGTCTATACCGATATTCCGGTATAAATCAGAGGTGCTTTTCGTTATCAAATCGCTCTCAGTAAAGCCAAGCAGCGCTGCCGTTTTTATCACTTCCGCTACGCTGTTCGCTTCTATTTCGACATATGGCTTTAACTTCGGCCAGCGGTCGATGACAACCTGAACACCGTCGAGGTCGTATTCTTGGCGTTTGTTTTCTTGATAACCGCGCGGTTTAATGCCAATTTTTGCTAATATTTCCAGTGTCGTTTCCATATCAGACACTTCAACTTCCCACTCATGAGTACCATCAATAGTGTCGGCAGTTATTTCTTTAACGGTCAAAGTCGCCTGTTTCCCATCAGAGCGTAACCGCACCCAGCGATCTGGCACCGCTGGCATCGTATCAAATACGTAACGGCAAAAATTGTAATTACCGACTTCCTTAGCGCCGAGATTTGTCAACTTTTCTGTGATATCGGCCGGATCGACATCATATATTTTTGCTTCATATTCTATGTTTGACATGAAAATCCTTTCACACTTTTATATCGCCGTCTAAACTAACATAGTTCTTAGCGCCGCTGCGGTACATGGCGGAAGGTTTATTTTTGGCGTCAAACTCATATTTCATCAGTTCGCCAAAATAGCTAAAATGATTACCCTTCGCAATTTTTAAGGTGGCGTCATCAACTATTTCCAGCTCTTCAGCCATGTTGAATGGCTGCCAATCATTAGACCATAAGCCCCTCAATCCTTTTTCCGTATCAACAATTTCATACACTCCGTAGTCGTTAACGAACCGCGCTTCAAACTTTCGACGATTTTTATCAGAAGCATCACCAAATTGATCAATAATTCCTAATATCGAATTTGCAACTATTCCTGGCGCTGTATCATACGCGTTCGCCAGCACCGAAACAGTTATTCCGTCGTCTATCCGCGACCAGGTGCGGCCGACAAATCCTGGATAACCGCCGCTATGGCCGACTAGCCGCTTACCGTCTTTAGCTTTTGCCACATCAATGCCTAATCCGTAACTTCCTGCGTTTGCTTCGTCAGCGACTTGCCACGATGGGCGCTGCATTTCCCTTTTAGAAGCATCGCTCAATAGTTTACCTGAGCCGACTTGCAAAGCAGCAAAGAATTTCACCAAGTCATGTGCCGTTGAGCAAAATCCCGTGGCTGGCTGCAATACGCCAGTTGTGACGTGTTGAAACGGACGGCGCTGCTGGCGTAAATCAAACCTACTATAGCCAGTTGCCATACGAAGTTCTGGCGAATATTCCGTGGTGGTTTGGGTTAAGCCGAGTGGCACGATGATGTTTTCCGCCACAACATCAGCGTACGATTTGCCGCTAGCTTGCTCAATTACCAAACCCAGCAAGCCAAAACTAAAATTGGAATACTTGAATTCGGAATTTGGTTCGAATACTAGCTCCGATTGCATGATTTGCTTCTTGAACTCGTCTTTATCTGGAAAATCTCCTTGGAACTGCCAAAAGCCTGACGCCTGGCCGTCACGAATCACGCCTGCTGAGTGGCTCAACAATTGGCGCAAGGTCACATCGCGCCAACGCTGGTCGCTGTGCTGCGCCAGCCACGGTAGATGCTCTGTCACTGAATCATCGACGCGCAACTTGCCACGCTCCTGCAGCTGCATCACGGCCGTGGCAGTAAATGTTTTTGATTGTGAAGCAACGTGAAAGAGATGGTTGGTTGTTAATTTCTCATTATTTTCTATATTTGCCAGTCCGTAGACTTTATGAAAAACCACTTCGCCGTCTTTGGCTATCGCCACCGTAAATCCCGGCCAGCGCGCCCACCGACTACGCAAGGTTAGCCATGAGTCAATGAATTTCAGCGTTCGTTTGGAAATTGATTTCATAGCCTGCTTGTACCTCCTAAGATATTACGCTTCTTGCGGCCACCATTTCAGCACAAAATCCCGATAGCCTGGCGCAATTTTGTCAGTAGCTTCGACTTCTGTTCGCGTCAGCCAAACTATACGTTCCTCGCCGCCATCACACGCCCGGTCTGGCAGTTCAACGTTACTATCAACCGTAGCCGTATAGCCAAGAATAATTTTATGATCTTTGACGGCACTACCTCGCGGATAGCGCATATAGAAATCAGCCGGTGTCGCATCAATTGTGATGCCCAGCTCCTCGCGCAGCTCTCGCTCTAGTGCCACGTCAGGCGTTTCGCCGGCATCAATATGCCCGCCCGGCAAGCCAAAGCCATCATCGTGCGGATAATACATCAGTAGCACACGCTTGCCGTCGCTGCTATACAGCGCTACTTTTACGCTAACTTCGTGTCGATCATACATTGCACTCATAGCCCCAATTCCTTTAACTGCGCTGGATCAACCGTTGACGGCGAATCCATCATCATGTCAACGCCCGAGCCGTTCTTTGGAAAGGCCAATGTCTCGCGGACATTAGTTTCGTCAATGAGTTCCATGAGGATGCGGTCGACACCAAAGGCACAGCCAGCGTGTGGCGGTGCGCCGTATTTGAAGGCGTTTAGCATGGCACCGAATTTTTCCTCAACGTAACTTTCACTAAAGCCAAGTAGATCAAACACTTTGTATAGCACCGCTGGGTTGTGGTTGCGCACGCCGCCGGAGCAGATTTCATAGCCGTTCATCACCATGTCGAATTGGTCGGCGACAATTGCCAATTTATCAGCATCAGTGGCAGCAGCTTCCAAGGCTTGCAAGCCACCTTTTGGCATGCTGAACGGATTGTGCCCAAAATCAAGCTTCTTGCCGTGATCATCCCATTCGTAGAACGGAAAATCGATAATCCAGGCAAAGGCCACCACGCTCGGGTCTTTCAGGTTGAAATGGGTAGCAAATTCGTTGCGCAGACGACCAAGTACGGCGTTGACGACTGAGCGAGCGTCGGCACCAAAGAACACGGTGTCGCCCTCAGCTGCGCCAGTTTTTTGCTGAATAGCCGTGAGCTCTGTCTCGCTCAAGAACTTAGCAATTGGCGATTTCGCTTCGCCATCTTGATAAGTAATGTAGGCTAAACCACCCGCTCCTTCACTCTTGGCAATGTCAGTGAATTGGTCAATTTGCTTACGACTAAGACTTGCGCCATTTTTAACACAAATCGCCTTGATACACTCGGCGTTTTTGAATACGCCAAATTCGGTGTTGGCAAACACATCAGTTAGTTCAATCAGCTCCATACCAAAACGTAAGTCTGGCTTGTCCGAGCCGTACGTCTCCATGGCGTCGCGGTAGGCAATGCGCGGAATTGGACTGCCATCACCGACCGCGAGGCTACTCAAATCCAGCAACTTTTTGCCCGCAAACTCGGTCGCGAGCTGCCGCATCAACGGCTCAACTTCCCGGCGAACTTCCTCGCCGTCCTCAACGAAACTCATCTCCAGATCCAGCTGATAAAACTCACCATATAGTCGATCAGCTCGCGGATCTTCATCGCGAAAACACGCCGCCAACTGGTAATATCGCGGCACACCGCCAACCATCAGCAGCTGCTTGAACTGCTGCGGCGCTTGCGGTAGAGCGTAAAACTTATCTTCCTGCAAACGACTGGGGATCAGGAAATCGCGCGCGCCCTCGGGGCTAGAATTTGCCAAAATCGGCGTCTGAATCTCGATGAAGTCCCGAGTATCCATATACTGATGCATCCGTCGGTACATCTCAGCGCGTTTTTTCAGCATCTGTTGCATCTTTGGACGGCGCAAGTCGAGATAACGATACTTAAGACGCAAGTCCTCGCCCGCTTGGTTTTCCTCGGCAAAGGGCTGGATTGGCAAGGTCTCGGCTCGGTTAAGTAACGTCAACCTCTCGACCACCAATTCAACTGCGCCAGTCGGAATTTTATCGTTTTTTAGTCCAGCCGCGCGTTCGCACACCATGCCTTCGGCGCGAACGACAAATTCGTCGCGCAGCTCATCAGCAAGCGAAAATGCTTCCGGATTATCAGAATTAAAAACTAGCTGCAACAAACTGGTGTGATCGCGTAAATCAACAAAAATTAGCCCGCCATGATCGCGGCGCGAGTGCACCCAGCCGCTAACTGAAATTTTTTCGCCGGCAAGTTGCGCCGCCTGTATATTAAAAGTTCGCTTCATATCTCTGTTATTATACTCGATTTGACCATCCTTTACCAATCTGCGCTGCATTGATAGCTTTTCTAAATAAAATGCGCTACAATTAGCATAAGAATTATGAGGATCCTAAATAATACTCTGGTCAAGATTCTGACGCGTAATAATGTTGCGACCGAAGAAACTCTCAAGCCGCTAATAGAAGAGGCAGAACGTTCTTCGCGGCCGCTGCAAAATATTGTGCTAGACTCGAAACTAATATCTGAGACTGATTTAACAAAGCTTTTTGCACAATACACCGACATACCTTACATTGAGGTCGATCCACGTAATATTCCGAGCGAGGTACTGAACCGCATCCCAGAGCGTATCGCCCGCCAATACAATGCAGTGATTTTTCAAATCGACGAAGACGGTACCATGCACTTGGCGATGGATGATCCAGATGATGTGCTGGCTACTAATTTTATCGAGAAAGAGATCGGCAGCAATACTAAAATATATATTGCACCGCATTCTAATATTTTGCAGTGTCTAGAGAACTACCGCGGCGATGTTAATCAAGAGCTTAATGAAGTTATTGACGTGCAGCGCGAAGATGACGGTTCGGATCAAAAAGTTTCCGAAGCCGACGTCGCCGAGGATTCGCCAATCGCCCAAACCGTTAATTTGCTGTTAGAATATGCTATCCGTTCTCAGGCCTCAGATATTCACATTGAGCCGCGTGAGAATTTCGTGCAAGTACGCTACCGCATCGACGGCGTCCTCAAAGAAGTCAATCAATTACCGCGCAACGTGCTAAATGCACTGGTCAGCCGTATTAAGATTCTATCCAACCTCAAGATTGACGAGCGTCGCGTGCCGCAAGACGGCCGCTTCAAAATTAAAGTCGCTGGCAAACAATACGCCTTGCGCGTTAGCACTCTACCAATTACCGACGGCGAGAAAGTTGTCATGCGAATTCTCGACGAGTCCAATCAAGCAATCACGTTGCAACAACTTGGTTATTGGGGCAGATCGCTATCCATCATAAATAACGCTATTGCCGAACCAAACGGCATGATTCTAGTAACCGGTCCAACCGGTAGCGGTAAATCCACTTCCTTATTCTCAGTACTATCTATGCTAAACACGCCGGAAGTTAATATCTCAACTATCGAGGATCCAGTCGAATACAAGATCCCCGGCGTCAACCAAACCCAAACCAACGCCAAAGCTGGTATGACTTTCGCCTCGGGGCTGCGAGCACTGCTGCGCCAAGATCCGAACATCATCATGGTCGGCGAGATCCGCGACGGCGAGACCGCCAATCTAGGCGTGCAGGCGGCATTGACTGGGCACTTGGTATTTTCAACCTTGCATACCAACAATGCTGCGACTTGTCTACCACGTTTATTGGATATGGGTATCGAGCCATTCTTGATCGCTTCAACAGTCAAGGCGGTCGTCGGTCAGCGCTTAGTACGACGACTGTGCATGAACTGCCGCGAACAATACGTACCGACGCCAGACGAAATCAACGAAATAGTCTCGCTGTTCAATCTACGTCCAGACCAAACGTTTGCACATATTCATGATCTAGAATTACAAGCCATCGAGCAAAAAGTCGGCGGCGACACACCAGCTGGCACCGACGAAACTACTATTCGCACCCTCTGGCGAGCGCACCCAGGCGGCTGCGACGAGTGCGGACACGTCGGCTTCAAGGGGCGCGTCGGTATTTACGAAGTGTTGGGCATGTCGCGTGAAATTCAAAAAATGATAACTTCCGACGCCACTAGCAACCAGATTCAAGATCAAGCAATCAAGGAGGGAATGATTACAATGCAATCTGATGGATTAGTTAAAACATTACGCGGCAACACTACGCTCGACGAGGTGCTGCGTGTTACGAGGGAATCCTAATGGCATCTTTCTCTTATGTCGCAACTAATAAGTCTGGCGATGTCATCCAAGGCAACATCGAGGCTAGCGATCGACCTGGAGCTTTATCTGCTCTAACCAAGCAAGGCTTGTCACCGCTCAGTATTGACTCGCTTGAAAAGAAAGGACTAGCCAGTATTAGTTTTGGCGGCGGTAAGAAAAAAGTTAAAACCGACGACATCGTGATGTTCACCCGCCAGATGAGCGCCATGGTTAGTGCTGGCGTGCCGTTGCTGCGAGCACTTTCTTCGCAACATGATCACACTGATAGTCCAGCCCTCAAGGCAGTCCTTGGCGACATCATTAAAGACGTTCAATCTGGTATGCAGCTAGCCGATGCCCTGGGCAAACATCCAGCTACTTTTAACGATGTTTATGTCAATATGGTGCGCGCTGGCGAAGCTGGCGGTATCCTTGACGATATCCTTAGGCGCCTAGCTATTCAGCAAGAAAAAAGCGCTGGCATCCGCAAAAAAATTAAAGGAGCGATGACTTACCCGTTAGTTTTGCTGGTTATTACTATTATGGCTTTTTTGGTTTTAATGGTGTTTGTCATCCCGCAAATCGGCGAAATGATTAAAGGGTTTGGCGGCGAGGATGCTGAACTACCAGCTTTGACTCAAGTGATGCTGTCAATTAGCGGTTTTTTGACGACTAAAGGATACTTGCTGGTACCAGTACTAATCGCTATCGTTTACTTCTTGCGGCGCTGGCTGAATACCACAGCTGGCAAACACACTTTTCACCGTTTTGTCCTCAAGATACCAGCTATTAGTAGCATTATTCAGAAAGTGGCTGTCGCCCGCTTTGCTCGTACGTTTTCGGCGCTCATGGGGTCTGGCGCGGCCGTCCTAGAATCGCTTGAAGTCACTTCGCATTCAGTCGGCAATGTTGTTTACGAAGAAGCTCTACTAAAAGCTGCCAAGGAAGTCGAAAACGGCAAAAACTTATCAACAATCATCGAAAAAACTGGATTGTTTCCGCCAATCGTCTCGCAGATGCTAGCCGTCGGCGAAGAAACTGGCCAAACCGACGTCGTGCTAGTCAAGGTGGCTGACTTTTACGAAGAAGAAGTCGATGTCGCCATCGATAGTATCGGCTCAATTATTGAACCGGTAATGATCGTGCTGATGGGCGGCATGGTGGGGCTAATTGCCGCCAGCGTTATGATGCCAATTGCCGGCTTATCAACGAGTATTAAACAATAAAACTTATGCTATACTGTATATAGAAAAGGGCATCCATGGTAAAACTATTTTTCAAAGACAAACCGATCATCGGGCTAGACATCAATTATACTGGTGTTAAAGTCATGGCCATCAACCAGAAACACGCTGACGTTCGCGGCTACGGCTCAGTCGATCTTGATCCGGTTAAGACACAGGAGGCGCTCGACACCGATGATCACGAATATCTGCGCGAGCACATAGCCAATATGTTTCGAGATCGCATTATCGGCTCTCTGCCTTCTAACCACGTAGTAATTGGCTTGCCAACGAGCCGCACTTATTCGCGCACCTTTACTCTGCCAGCAAGCGAAGAAAAGCATATTGCCAGCGCTGCCCAGCTAGAAGTCGAACGCTATATACCAGTACCGTCAGACTCGTTATACACTGACTACGAAATTATTAAGCGCACCAAAGAAACCCTGATGGTTGTCGTCTCGGCCGCACCGCGCGCACTGGTTGATGCAGTTACGCAAGTTGCCAAGGAAGTCGATCTGCGTCCAGTTGCCGTTGAACCGAGCATGAATGCGGTCGCCCGCATCCTGACCAAAACCGAGGAAGGCAATCGTACCACGCTAGTTATCGACGTCGGCGCCACCAGTACCGATATTGCCGTCCTGGAAGATTCAGCGATTCTCATTACCGGTTCGGCTAATGTCGGCGGCAATAACTTCACTCTAGATATCGCTAGTAAAATGCAAGTGTCGCTAGAAAAAGCTCACCAGTATAAAGTCCTCAACGGCCTCGGACAAAGCGATGATCATGACAAAATTGAAGCCGCCCTCAAACCAAGCCTCGGTCGTATCGTCGGAGAAGCCAAGAAGGTCATCCGTTACTACAGCGAACGTATTTCGGAGGATAAAAAAATCGAGCAAATTCTTATCGTTGGCGGCGGTGCAAATATGCCAGGTATCGGCGAATACTTTACTAACGCTTTCATTTTGCCGGCCCGCGTCGCTAGCCCGTGGCAAGATCTTGATTTCGGGTCGCTCGAGAAACCGCACCGCCAGTTTCGTCCGCGTTATATCACCGTCGCTGGTCTGGCTAGCGTACGACCATCGGAGGTAAAAAAATGATCAACCTACTTTCGCCCGAAGAACGCAAGCAAATTAAGGCTGCCCGGGCTAACTCAATTTTAATGCGTTATGTTGTCATGTCGCTGATAGTTGTTGTGATTATCGTAGTTGAACTAATCAGCTCGTATTTTATGCTAGTATTCAACCAGTCTGCCAGTAGAGAAACCATAAATGACAATCAAAGTAAATCTTCAGCCTTCAGCTCGGTCAAGAGCGATGCCGAAAAGTATCGTTCTAACCTGCGGGTAGCAAAATACATTCTTGACACTCAAGCGCCATATACTGATATTCTAAATGCGATTGCCAAGAGGTTGCCAAACGGCGCTTCGCTCACTGGCATATCAATCGACCCGACGACTTTTGGAACTGCTTCTGTGCAAATTCAAACCCACGTCAGTTCGTACGCGCAAGCCATTGAAGTCAAAAATAGCTTGCAAGAGACGTCTATCAACAAAGTTAAAGTTTTTGACAGTGTTAGCCTATCAAACGCTACGCACGAAATTGGCGACAATACATTTCAGGCAAATTACACTGTAATCTATTCAAAGAAGGTACTGCCATGAAATTCGTTCTAAAACCAACTACATTCCGCATTTTGCTTATCGTGAGCCTACTAGTTATTGCGGCGGCGGGCGCAGGCAGTTTCGTCTTCGGACACCAAGAGATTGTTAAATATGCAGAGGAAACCCGCAAACTCAATACCGAAGCACAAGCCTCTAGCAACGAATTACAAGCCCTTTCAAGCCTCAAATCGAAACTAGACAACAGCAAAAGCGACGTAAAACGCGCTGAACAAATCGTTTCGACCAGCAAGAAATATCATTATCAAGATCAAATTGTCAGCGACATCGAAAATCACGCAAATAGCGCTAGTATTAAAATCGCTTCAATCGATTTTTCAGCAAATGAAAGCAAATCCAGCAGCTCATCAAGCTCATCGTCGTCTAGCACTGCTAAAAACACTAAAAAACCAGCGCCAGACGGCTTCAAATCGGTTACCGCTACCGTTAACTTGAGTAATCCGGTATCTTATGAGCAAGCATACATTTTCTTGCGCTCTTTAGAACAAGGGCTTTTCCGGATGCAAATTTCTAACCTGGCCTTAGCCAAAGATGACAACAACGGCATCACAGTTAGCGCACTAACTCTGGAGGTATATACAAAATAATGGAAGTCTCAGACGCATTTCGCATTCTCGGCGCAAAGACAGCTAAATTCTTTGGCCGGTATCACTTTTTATTGTTTTTCATGTTAGCTGCCGGCGGATTGTCAGTTGCTACCATCCTACTCTACCAAACACTCACTACGCCAGCAGAAGAACCGCAAGCTAGCACCTCCGCTAGTTTTGATGATACTACCATCAAACGCATCCGCAAGCTAAAATCAGCTGGCAATGCACCGAGCACGCCGCCGCCAGCCAACGATAGGACAAACCCGTTTTAGTATATGATTTTGCTTGGTTCAGCGGTACTCAATGCAGAAATATTCAGTATTCAAACTGGCGGCAAGGTAGCGCGCACAACCCGCGCAATCATTAATCCCGCCAATCTGCAAATTATCGCCTTCGAAGTGTCAGGGCCGCTAATTCAGCAACACCCCGCGCTGATGTTGCTTAGCGATGTCCGCGAACTGAGCAATATGGGCTTCATTGTCGACGACATCGACCAATTCATAGCTCCGACCGATGTTGTGCGCGTCAACGACGTCTACCAGCTAAAGTTTGATATCGTCGACAAACTAGTACTTGACGAAAAACGCCATAAACTTGGTAAAGTCATCGACTTCACAATAGATACCACGCAGTTTCTCATTATGCAGCTGTCGGTCAAGCGGCCACTGCTACGCAGCTTCAACGACACTGAGATTTTAGTACATCGTAGCCAGATTATCGAGATCAACAACGATTCAATTGTTGTTCATTCCCAAGCTAAAGCCCCTGAGCCAGAACTTCACGAAGTAGTCGGTAGCTACATCAATCCGTTCCGCAAACCAAAGCAGGCTCGACAAAATTCAGACACCTAAAAGTCATCACTACGAAGGGCGGCTTTGATGTCATCAAAACTAAACCCCTGGCGCGCTAAATATTGCATGAACTTTTGCTCGTCGGGATAACGTCGGCGTTTTTTAGCAATAAATTTAGCCAGCTCGCTGGAGTCATTACGCGACGACTCAGCGATTGCTGACTCGATGATGACATTTACCACACCTTTTGCCGCCAATTCGCTACGCAGTTTTCGCATAGATACGCCTTTAATCTGATGCCGATTCTCAACCCACCAGTTGGCAAATTTTTGATCGTCAACATAGCCACGCGCTTGTAATTTCGCAAAAACACGCTCTGCCACAGTTTTAGCGACACCTGGCTTTTCCGCTAACTTACCAGTTTTTCTATTTTTATATTTACGAGCCAATGTTTTACGATAAAGATAATCACGTACTTCACTGCTACTACGCGGTCGCATCAATACATACTCAAGTGCTCGGGCATATATTTTGCCGAATTCACTCTCTTGCTTGAGATTGGCTAAATCCTCTTTCGATAAAACCTGGCCAGCCTTAATTCCAAGATCAACAACCTGCGAAATATCCAGGCTAAAATCATATTTGCCATCAATATACACGTTGACGCGATCCGAATCGCGAATTTGCGGCGAAAGCGACGTCACAGTATATCGTTCTTGCTGCTGGACCATATCATTATTATAGCTGAAAAAGCGGCCATTTACCGACTAGCAAGCTACTATAGTTCGCATAAATTATCAGAGTATTCAAAGACACCACACCACTAAACTTAGCTCGAATATACTTCTAGCGGGCTGTTTTCTTTTTACTTCTAGTCTTTCGGTTCTGGTTCAGCAACCTTTTCGCGAACTTTAGCGTCAATCTCAGCCAGGACTTCTGGATTTTCTTTCAAGTATCTTTTAGTAGCTTCGCGGCCTTGGCCGATCGTTGCATCATTATACTTATAAAACGCTCCAGATTTGCTCAAGATTCCGTACTGAACACCCAGATCGACAACATCGCCCGTCTTGCTGATACCTTCGTTATACATGATATCAAACTCAGCCGTACGGAATGGCGGCGCAATCTTGTTCTTGACGATTTTGACGCGCGTGCGATTACCGCGAATTTCATCACCGTCCTTGATTTGCCCAATTCGGCGAATGTCCGCTCGCACCGATGCATAAAATTTCAGCGCGTTACCGCCAGTAGTCGTCTCGGGGTTACCGAACATCACACCGATTTTCATGCGGATTTGATTGATGAAGATTACTGTAGCCTTCGACTTGTTAATAATACCGGTTAGTTTGCGTAGTGCTTGGCTCATTAATCGTGCTTGCAAACCCATGTGTGAATCACCCATGTCACCGTCGATTTCAGCTTGCGGCACCAATGCTGCAACCGAATCAACTACTATTAGGTCAACGGCATTTGAGCGCACAAGCGTTTCGACAATTTCCAGCGCTTGCTCGCCGTTGTCGGGTTGCGATACTAGCAAATTATCAGTGTCAACGCCAAGCCGTTTAGCATATGCTGGATCAAGTGCATGCTCAGCATCAATAAAAGCTGCCGTCCCGCCTTGTTTTTGCATTTCGGCGATAGCATGCAGCGTCAAGGTTGTCTTACCACTCGACTCTGGACCATAAATCTCGATAATTCGACCTTTCGGATAACCGCCGCCCAGCGCCAAATCTAAGCTCAGACTACCACTTGGCAATAGCTCGACATCAACTTTTTTAGCCTCTCCTAGCTTCATGATTGAACCGTCGCCGAATTGCTTGGTAATCTGCTCCATCGCCAAACCCAACGCCTTTAACTTGCCCTCGTCAGCCGCTGGCTTATCTGCAGATGTTTTTGGTTCGCTTTTCTTCGCCATATCTCCCCTTTCTTGCTGATATCTTTAATTATACATGAGCGACGCAGTTTTTGGTATAATGGTAAATATGAAACAAAACGGCTTCACAGTTATTGAACTTTTACTGGTGATAGTTTTACTTGGAGTTGGCAGTTGGCTATTTTTTAATGAAAAAGCAACTATCGATGCCACTGCTCGCGACAATCAGCGTAAAGTCGCTATCAACGCGATGTATTACGGATTGGAAGAGTATTTCTACGCTAAAAACGGCTATTATCCGGCTTCGATTGACAGCAAAACACTGCGCACCGTCGACCCTGCTCTTTTCACCGATCCGAAAGGCAAAAAACTTGGCAATAGCGGCAGCAACTACGTCTACGAATCAACAGGTTGCAATAACGAAAATCGATGCACTGGCTACACGCTGCGCAGTTCAATGGAGCGTGAAGATACTTACACCAAGACTAATCGCGATCACAAGAAATAATCAGCTAGTCATCATTCGTGACTGGGCGGCCGTTCTTGAATGCCTCAACGGCATTATTAAGTACCGCTACTTGGTTTTTTGGATCAGCAACATAGCTAAAGCGATAGGTTGTTTCGTCGCCCTCAGTACTTAACCGAATCGATCCGTAATTAAATAAAGTTTGTAGAATACCTTTTTGCGAGTAGCTAGAGTCCTCGATATTCATCAGGCTAACTGTTTGTTCGCGTTTTGAAAACAAGCTTATTTGAATTTCTTGAATAACACTTTCGTTGGTCAGGAAAAAGCGATTTTGCATATATACCCAAATCGCTATATACAAACCGATACCGAATAAAATAATCACCATCAAGCAAATCAAAATAACCTGCGGATACATTGATTGCGCCAAGCCAATCGGCTTAGCAATATCAGGGTAGCAAAACATGAAAACTGACACCAAAATAATTGCAAGAATCATCGCAAATGTCGGCCCCCAAATACCAATGCTGTGCCGCGGAATCATTTGAATGACATACTCATGCTCGCTGAGATTAAGCCACGGGTAGAGGCGGCATGATTCCTCGTGCTTGCGGCGGGTCTCTTCGGAAATATGAACCGGAATCGGTTCGGTTGAGCACGCCACATGTACTACCTGCTTGCCAGAGTCGGTGACTGATACTGGGTTGGTTTGTACAGCCGATTCTGTACCAGTAGTCTGCTCTTGCTGTTGTGAAGCTGTATATAACGGACGTCCTTCAGCGTCGTAAGCGACTGGTCTGCGGCTATCGTCATCGTCCATGATACCTCCTCATTTATACTACTTGTAGTATACTATAAATTCCCTGCATTGCCGAGATGCCGCTTCGCCTTAATCGTTACCCGGCGGCCGCGCGGTGTGCGCTCGATGAAGCCAATTTGCAGTAAATACGGCTCATAAAAATCCTCGATCGTCGTTGCTTCGTCGCCTGTCAGGGCAGCAATGGTGGTTAGCCCCACCGGATTATCGCCGTAATTTTCCAGAATTGATTGTAGTAAATTACGGTCGGCTGGGTCTAATCCCAGCTCGTCCACTTCCAGCATTTCCAAAGCACTCGCTGTCGTTTTTACATCAATTATGCCATCGCCGTTGACGTCGGCATAGTCGCGCACGCGCTTGAGCAGGCGATTAGCGATGCGCGGTGTCAGGCGAGCCCGCGTCGACAACAGGTTCGCCGCTTCATGCCGAATCGACGACTCCAAAATAGCTGCACTCCGCGTCACAATCTTAGCAATATCCTCTGGCTCGTAAAATTCCAAGCGGTAAATATGCCCAAACCGATCGCGCAGCGGTGCCGCCAGACTACCCGTCCGCGTCGTCGCACCGATGACCGTAAACCGCGGCAGATCCAGCCGGATTGACCGAGCTGCCGGCCCTTTGCCGATGACGATATCCAGCTTGAAATCTTCCATGGCCGAATACAAAATCTCCTCCACCGCCCGACCGAGTCGATGGATCTCATCGATGAACAAAATATCGCCGTCCGCCAGGTTGGTCAAAATCGACGCCAAATCGCCCGCTTTCTCAATTGCCGGGCCGCTGGTCACGCGCAAATTTGTGCTCATTTCATTAGCAATCACCGTCGCCATAGTCGTCTTGCCTAGTCCTGGTGGACCGTAGAGTAGTACATGATCCAGCGGCTCACCACGCTTCTTTGCCGCCTCAATTGCCAGGCGTAAATTACGCTTCAACCGTTCTTGACCAACATATTCATTGAAATTCTGCGGACGCAGACTAACTTCAATCCGCTGCTCCTCGGCGTCATCATCGTGCGAGCTAGTATCGACTATTCTCTCAATTGCCATAGCTTTATTATATCATCTACAAAGATACACCAGAGTTTGCAAAGGCTGTCTTACCCATATGACGAGGAGATGACAGCTTCTCACTGTGAGCCATTGGCCAATCCTGAAGTATTTCTTGGCTCGGTTCATCCAGTTCTGGGTTAGTGATAAATCGCCTATTTTCGGCAACCTGGCGCACCATCTGCTCAATCACTTCTTCTGCGACACCACATTCCCTCATGTCTTTTTCTAGATACTGCTGATAATGTGGCAAAAATAGATCCTCTAATTCTTGAAACTCTCGCCATGATAACTCACTACATTCTTCAAACCGAAATCGCATGGTGTAATTCAAAAAATCTTGACCGCCTGATCGCCAGACATAACCAAGGTCAGCATGATGTAATAATTTTGCCTGGATACTGTCGCGACAGATTTGTTCTTTTGGGCCAGGAATAGTGCCGATGATCGCACGTTCCATAAACTCGTACTCAGCTGAACCAGGTTCGTACTGCTCATCAAGAAACGAGACCGAATAATGTTCTTTCGTAACATAACCGTCCGGCGGTGGACCGGCTTTAAATCCAGCATCGTGTGCTGCCGCTGCTACTAGTAACAGATCTTTCTGATCCGAGCTCATCTTGTCTGCTGGAATCATATCTGTCAGTAGGCGCGTTGTGTGCATCACATCCACACCGTGCGCTGGCTGGTGATATGGATAATTTGGGTAGGTAGTCAGTAACTCGGCCGATAGTCCAGCAAGAGATTCTGCTTGTTCTCTGTTATAAAATAGCTTTGCGAGATTCTCCTCTGAGGTATATCGATCCAACACCTTTGCTGATACTGTTAATTCCGCAGCGGTCACCGTTGGGTCGTCTTGGTAAGCAACGTTTCGGCGTTTCCATAGCTGGTTATCGAGAATTTTTTCGGTAGTAGCTCTATTCACAGAGCTATATTATATATCATTTATGCTAATTAGTCAATAGTCGGGTGTCGTGAACCCTGTAAACGAGTCAGTTCTGCTGGGTATATGTCAAACTTATTATTTCTTCAGCGCCTCAGTCACCCGCTGTGCTGTCGGCAGGTTGGTATCAACGTTTTCCAGCGCTTTAGTAGCGTCAGCCAAGGTATAGCCCAGCGCCATCAGCGCCTCTAACGCTTCATCAGCAGTATGCAATTCGGCCTGAACCGGTGTATCCGCCCGACCATACTGCGTCGGCAAGCCAACTTTATCACTCAAATCAACCACCACGCGTTCAGCAGTTTTTTTGCCAATGCCAGCAGCTTTTTGCACAAAAGCACTGTCAGCGTTGGCAATGGCGTTGCGTACCTGTTCCGCATCGCCCAGGCTGAGAATCGCTAGCGCCGCCTTCGGGCCGACACCCTGAACAGTAATCAGCATTTCAAACAGTTTTTTTGCAGCCAAACTAGAAAAACCGAACAGCTCTTCCGCCTGCTCGCGCACATGGTGGTAGGTATAAAACTTGATGTCTTGATTCAGCGCCACCGCCTCAAAATCACCAGCCGACACGCTAACTTCGTAACCGACGCCGTGAACGTCAATCACGACGCTGCCCGCGCCAAACTTTTCAGCGATTACACCAGAAAGATGAGCTATCATAATTAGCTATGGCGACGTAGTGTTACCGCCAGGATTATTACTATTATTGCCGCCATTATTGCTACCGCCAGAATCGCCCGAGCCGCCGCCACTATTATCGTTTCCGCCAGCAGCCGCACAATTGCTAGTATCTTTACTGTAGTTCACGCCGTCGATTTTACTTTTATCGACCATAACCACTGAGCCTGTCTTGAGATCGCAAGCTGCCACTTTAGCATTTGTACTTTTACAGTTAGCAGTGTCTTTCGAGTATTTTGTCGAGTTAAAGCTAGCTTCGTCGATAGTTTCAACCTTGCCGGTAGAGAGGTTGCAAACAGTAATCGTCGGCGCCTTACAATTAGCAGTATCTTTTGAATATTTCGTCGAGTCAAACTTGTCATCGTCGATAGTTTCAACCTTGCCGGTAGAGAGGTTGCAAACAGATACTTTAGTTGGCTCGGAATTACACGGTTCAGTCGGCAGAGCGCCGCTCATAAAGTATTCATTATAAGTATTAGCGCCAGCTTTCGCCGCCAAGCCGCCCTTGTCTTTACAGACAGCGCGCTGAACAATACCGCTCGGCAGAGTGAATTTAACATCTGGCTTGCCTGACAATAGCGACGTCATCGTACTCTTCCAAATCGGCCCAGCCATGTCGCTACCACCGCTAATCATAGCCGAGTTATCATTATTGCCAACCCAAACACCAACAACGTATTGCGGATTATAGCCAATTGTCCAAGCATCGCGGTTGTCGTTGGTAGTACCAGTTTTAACAGCAACAGTATGATTGCCGTTAACCGTAATTGACGAACCAAAGATGCGTGCGCGAGTTGTCCTGTCGCTAAGAATATCTGAGATTAGGTAAGCCCCCTGAGCGCTAATAACTTGTTTAGACTTGCCCTCGTGTTTGTAGATTGTTTTAGCGTATTTATCGTCAATCTGAGTAATTTTAGTAATATCATATTGCTTGCCGCTATTAGCGAAAGCGGTATAAGCATGCACCATATCCTGCAAAGATGCCTCGGCCGAACCAAGCGCCAACGATAAGCCGTGATCGCCCTTCTTGATAGAGGAAATGCCCATACTGTTAGCAGCTGTTACTGAACGAGAAATGCCGTATTTTTGCATAACCTCAACACTCGGGATATTCAATGACCAGTTGAGAGCCTGGCGCACCGTAGCACTACCGCCGCGGCTAGCTTCATTTTTATCGGCATCGCGGGGCACATAGCCGCCGCCAAAATCCTTAACTTTATCTTGCAAAATAGTCGCTGGCGTAATCACGCCGTCTGCCAATGCTGCTGCGTAATAAATCGGCTTGAAGCTAGAACCTGGCTGGCGCCTAGTCGTTACCATGTTAACCTTGCCCCATTTTTCATTATTATAATCAGCACTGCCAACCAAAGCTCGAACTTCACCAGTCGTTGGATCAACGACAACTCCGCTGGCATTAGAGCCGCCCATTCGGTTAATATGCCTCATTTGCTTGTTAATGTTGTCTTTGAGGGTATTCTGCATATCAATATCTAGCGTCGTTGTGACTTGATAACCAGAACGCATAACTTTTTCGTAGCCATCTTTTTCGTAGCCGCCTTTTTTAGAGCTATATTTATCGCTGAGCTCAGCTACCACCATTTCAGCAAAATGCGGCGCCACGCTATCATTCTGCGTTGACGGCGGCGCGTAGGCCAATTGCTGGGCTAAAGCCTCTGTTTTTTGCGCTTCGGTGACGTAGCCCTCTTTTACCATTCGACTGAGTACCGTTTTTTGCCGTTCTTTAGCATATTCAGCACTGCCGCTAATCGGCGAGTAGCTGCTCGGTGCCGGCAATACACCAACCAGCATAGCGCTTTCTGCCAGAGTTAGTTCTTTCGGTGTTTTATTGAAATAAGTCTTAGCCGCATCCTCTATACCAAAAGCGTTTTCGCCAAAATAGACCGAATTGAGATACATGTCGAGAATTTCGTCTTTAGAATAGTTTTGCTCGACAGCAATCGACATGAAGAACTCCTGATATTTACGCATCAAACTATGCTCGTCGCTTAGCAAGGTATTCTTAACCAATTGCTGAGTGATAGTCGAGCCGCCGCCATGCCGCGTCACTGCCGCCCTAGCGATACTAAAAAGATTAAATCCGCCATGTTTATAAAAATCCTTGTCCTCGCTCGCCAGCAAAGCATTCTTCATATGATCAGATATCTGATCGAGTTTCACGATATTGCGTTTCTCAGCCCGACCAATACTATAAAAAGTCTTACCATTTCTGTCTTTTAGAACGATTCCGGTATTATTACGGTTCATCAAACGTTCAACGTCGCGGATATCATTAGCCAGCATGATGTATGTTACCACTGGTATGATAATCATAATTGCTAGAATAGGACCGCCAACAACGGCAACTTTCTGCTTGCGCGACAATCCTTGCCACCAAGCGACCAGTTTACCGAACCTACCCGTCGGCTGGCGATGAACCTTACGAACTGGAGATTTCTTACGACCTATGTTAGCGTAGCGCGATAAACGCGGCGGTTGCTTTTGTATCTGCATCACCTACCATTATATCACCTTACGTTTCAATACGGCTCATAAACGCATGCGTTAAAGCTGCCGCCAATGCGTCAGCGCAATCATCAGGCTTCGGCACCTCTTGCAACCCTAGCTGAATACGCACCATTTCTTGAATTTGCGGCTTTTTGGCGGCACCGTAACCAGTGATTGATTTTTTGATTTCATTCGGCGTGTATTCGTGAATTGGCAATTTCGCTTGGCGACCTGTCAATATTGCTACGCCGCGCGCCTCGGCGACGCTGATTGCTGTCGTAATATTCTTGGTAAAAAACAGTTTTTCAACCGACATAACATCCGGCTGCGTCTCTTTAATAATATCGGTTAAACCCGAGTAGATCTCTTCAAGGCGATCTGGTAATGGCGTGTGTGCTGGCGTAGTGATCACTCCAGCCGTAACCAGCCTCATTCTACCGCCGTTGACATCAATTACGCCAAATCCGAGAATACCTGTACCAGGGTCAATTCCGATAATTCGCATGCTGGTATGGATCACTTCCTACCAAATCGAATAGCTTTTCTCAAGCCGCGCTTAATTTCAACGCGCCATTCCCAGACACCATAACTAACACCCGCCAAGGCCAGTCCGCCAATTGTCCACCACACTGCTGGATTAGTTTGCTGGACTGTTACTGGCTGCACTGGATAAGCCGCTAATGTATTACTAGCTTTCTTGATTTTGCGGCAGCGTCCAGTTGAAGGATTGCGCTCCCAGCCTGCTTTGCACGGTTTGGGTAAATCGTCAACAGAAGCAATCTTCTTGCAGCGGCCAGTTTCTGGGTTACGGAATTGACCCTCTTTACACGGTTTCAGAACCGCTGCAGCCGCCTTGGCAATTGACCGACAACGCCCGGTCTCCTCGCTGCGATATTGACCTTCTTTGCAAGGTTTCAAGACAACGGTTTTTTTCTTGTTCTGAACAATATTGCGGCAGCGGCCAGTCTCTTCACTGCGATATTGGTCATCGCGGCATGGTTTCAATATTTTTATTTTTGGTTTAGCCGACAACGCTTTCAGGCTACCCTTACCATAATTAAGCTTAGGCGTAAAATCATTACCCTCGCTACCTGGACTCGGCGTCGCCCAGCGCCAAGTCGCAGTTTTAGCATCATACGCCCAAGATCGCCCTTTGTTACTAACACTATCGGCTTTCTCATACGGTATCACGCCGTTCTTATAGGTAGTTAACCCGTTGGCATCTTGCAACCACACTGTTCCGGATGCCTTGTCAAGATGCAGCGTCTTCCCCGATATAAGAAAGATTTTACCCGGCAGAACCATGCCCGATAACTTCGAAAGATTATTAGTAGAATCTGACACCTCTTGGTTGCCGCTACGCAAGCGGTATAGCGATAAGTCTATTGGGCTTTGACCAATATTTTTAACCTTAACATAGCTATGACAAGCAAGGTTCGGGTCAGCCGTAGCACAATCTGCTGGATTCGGTAAAATTTCTAGAATCTGTAAAGTTGGCGTCGGCGGCGAACGGTACAAATCACTTGATATCATATTGCCAGTCGCTCGTTTACGAAAATCAGTTTTAAAGACGCCAGTTCGATAAGACGCGCTCCAACCTTTGCGCTCCCAAATATCATTTTGATATTTGCCGAGATCGGTATTGTTAATTCGAACCGCCTCAACCAGCTGGCCAGCTTGATAAACATTTATCTCTTTGTCATACAAAGCATCGCTATTCGGAACTGGACAGCCCGCTAAAAGCAATGTGTCATCCGCATGCGACAAGTTCGAGCTGTACAGCGTTAAATAACTCTTCGGCCGCAGATAATCTCGCAATTTAGCATTACAAACAAAATCAGCTTCCGCTGTTGCGTAACGTAGTTCTAGCGACATCTGTCCTAGATCGAAAAATTCATCACTAGTATTGTAAAGTTCTATCGCCGCATAGCCGTATTTTGGATCAGTTTTAAACGCCGAGACTACAACATCATTTTTTGCTAACACCGGTGACGGTAATGTTGTTATTCTATCTACAGTTTCATTGGCATTAGTAGGGTTTAACGGGACCGACGGCGGGATTTCAGCAGGCTTGGTAGTGGTTTTGTTTTTAGCAGTCTGCCGCGAGAGTATCTTCCCATCGTTCGCAGCTGGCAGTGAATTAGAATTTTCTTTATTAATTAGCGGCTCGTTAGACTTACCGAGTTTTTCCTCTTGTTTAGCGGTTGGTAAATTCTCGCTATTGTTTTCGCTCGCAACGCTTAGCGTGTTATCCGGCGAAACAGCCGCCGTCGATACAGTATCTGCCGCTGCCAACCCCGAAAATACTGGCTGAAGAGTTATAGTTGCTATCAAAATGACGAGTTTTAGACATCGCATCAGGCCTCCTAGCAATTATAAATACCATGTATACTTATAATCTACATGAAGGTAAGCTTAAAAGTCAACTAATCGTTAATATCAGCAGTAATATCGGCATTCGTATAAACGTTTACCACATCATCAAGATCGTCGAGCGCGTCAATAATTTTTATTACTTTGCGAGCGGTTTCAGCATCGCTGATAGGTACGTCATTTTTGGCAATGTATTGCAACTCGGCTTCCTCGATGGTCATACCTGCATCGAGCAACGCCTTGCGAACGCTCGCTAAATCTTTCATGCCAGTATAGACAATTAGTTTACCATCAGCCTCAATAGCATCTTCGGCGCCTGCGTCAAGTACTTGCAACAATGCTTCTTCGCCGCTTGCTGCCACCCTAATAACCCCTTTGCGGTCAAATTGAAACATCACGCTGCCAGCATCAGCCATTGAACCGCCGTTTTTAGTTAAAGCCAATTTCACCTCTGGCAAAGTTCGATTACGGTTATCAGTGGCTGTTTCAATGATAATCCCTACGCCGCCAGGACCATAACCTTCGTAAGTAATTTCTTCTAGCGTTGCTGAATTTTTGTCGGCAACCCGGTCGATCGCCCGCTGAATATTAGCAGCTGGCATATTTGCCGCCTTAGCTTTTTCGATAGCCATCGCTAGACTAGAATTCATTGTGGGGTCAGTGCCAGCCCGCGCTGCGATAGCGATCTGGTTGCCAATTTTAGTGAAAATCGCACCGCGTTTAGCATCAACAACAGCTTTTTGACGATGTGTTGTCGCCCATTTACTATGTCCTGACATGATTACTCCTCGTTAGTTTATGATAAATACTTACTTAATATAATAACAAACGGTCCCTGTTATGTCACTATTGAAGCGTCGCGCAGTCGATAGCCGCTACGCCATTTCATGAACCACACTGCCGCAATTATCAAACCATACCATAGCGCCGCTATCCACCACGGTACTTGCAGTTCAACTGCAGCCCAAGATTGCTCGGCGCACCAATTCACTACTGCAATCATCGCATCAAGCATCATCTGCGCTGGCCAGCCAATGATGTGCGCTATCACCGGAACGATCAATCCGCTAACGCCACCTATTGATGTTAGCAACATCGCCAACGGTATAAACGGACCAACCAGGATATTCGCCAACAACGAAATTACACTCAACTGCCCAAAGGCTGCCATGATAATCGGCGCAGTTACCAGCTGTGCCGCTAATGTTTCTAACAGAATTTGAATGATAGCTGGGACTTTACCAGTCGAGAAGAAATAAGCCGTCAACACTGGCGCCACGATAATCACACCAGCGAATGCTGCAAAACTTAGCGTCCAACCCATGTCTCCCCAAGCATAACTCGGATTACACAATACCGTTATTGCCGATACTAGCCCCAGCAAAACAACTGGATGAAACTTTCGACCGACATACCATGCTAGCAAGCTTAATCCAGTAACAAGCCCAGCGCGCACCATGCTCGGGCTAGCGCCAGTCATGGCGATAAAACCCAGCACCAAGCTACAGCTAACTAGTGTCGCTAAATATTTTGATATTTTTGCGAATAGCCGCCGTGCCAAACGTACCAGAATCGTTAAATTGTAACCGCTCGCTACAATGATATGGGTCAGACCAGCAATCTTCAAAGCCTCCAGTAGATCATCTGGCAGCATACTTTTCTTACCCAATAAAAAGCCAATGCCTAAACTAGCCGCTGGGTCACCAATCGCTTTATGTACGCCATCAGCAAAAGTATCGCGCAGCTCTAACGCCGGATCGCCGCCAGCTGTTCGCTTGACACTGTCAAGCTTCGCCCTTGCTAATACTGCCGCGAAATTACCAAAACCTGGTTTCAACACACCGCGCAAAACAAGTTCGTCACCGCGTTTAATTGCTGGATTACCGCGCAGCGACAACCAAATTTGGCCAGGTAAAGACGTCTCGTCCATTTTGATATAAGTTATTTGCAGTCTAGTACTACCAGCTACGTTATCTGCGTCATCCCGCACTATGCCGGTTAATTGCACCGACTGGCCATACAGCGGTTTATATAACTGTAACTGCGCTTGATCGCTAGAGCCGCGAGCCAGTCCAACCAACAAGCCCGCACCTAGCATCAAAATTAACAAAATCCGCCGCCGCTGCCAAAAAGCTAAACTAATCAGCGGGATGGATGCAATAATTAACCACCAGCTAGCCCCGTTCCACCATTGCGCCAATACCACGCCGCTAACTAGCCCGTAGCATAAAGCGGCAATATGCCACATTGGATGAAGCCGCTCGCCCAACCATCTCATATTTCGATAGTAGCATAGCTTGACACGACTCGCCGCAAACTGTATAGTAAGATTTACTCGGGCCCATAGCTCAGCTGGTTAGAGCACCTGCCTTTTAAGCAGGGTGTCGTGAGTTCAAGCCTCACTGGGCCCTCCATTTCGAGAATAAGAAGACCTTTTCAGTGTGAAGGTCTTTTATTTTTTAACCGTCTTTATTCTTTGCTCTTCTTTTTTAACTCGTTGCGCCGCACATGAGTTTGCAACACATCAATTATCGACAGCACCAGGCACACTGTCACGATAATGGCATAAGACGCATTAATACGGCTGACGATCTGCTTGCCGAACTCATCAACCACTAGCGCATTTTCTAGCGGCTCAAACATTAATACCACAGCTAACACTGCAAATATCACTGACCCGCCAATTCGCTGAAATTTGTTACTAGCCGCCGGCCCGCTGAATAATAATATCAGTGAAGGCGCTAGAGTTAATATCACCGCTACTACATCTACTAACGGCGGACGGATGATAACGATGCCAAAATTAGCAACGTATGGCGTTGCCTCGCTACTCCACAAATCAGCCAAGATTGAACCAGCTGCTAGCGCTAGCGTCAATACGCCGAATCGCCGGCGCGTCATATATGCTAACAAAAACAACACACCAAAGACTATTGCTAGAACGATAGTAAAAGTCATGCTTTTATTTTATCATGTCGTCTATGTACGATGGCAAGTTAAAAGCCTGTGTCTCACGAGAAAATACCGCGTTTTTTAGAGGCTTCGAATTGCTCTAACAGTTCACGCTGCTTTTTAGACAGTTTAGTTGGTGTATCGACAATAATGCTAACGATATGGGCGCCGCGCCGTTCGCTGCGCGGGTATGGCACGCCATGGCCAGACAATTTAAAATCAGTACCCGACTGCGTACCGGCCGGTACCTTCATGGTAATTATGCCGTCAACTGTCTCAACGTCAATTTCAGTACCAAGTGCCGCATCAACCATACCGATATGTTCTTGGCTAAGAATCAAATCGCCCTCGCGGGTAAACTTTTTATGCGCTTTAACGCGAATATTGATGTATAAATCACCACGGTCGCCGTCGGCAATCGCTTCACCGCGCTCGCGCAAACGAATCGTCGAACCGTCATCAATACCAGCCGGAATCTTGACGGTGATTTTTTGCTCGCGGCGTTGCACGCCAGAGCCATGACAAACTGTGCATTCTTTCTCGGGTATTTTACCGCGACCTTTACAGGTTTCGCAAACTACCGCTTGTTGAATCGGTCCAAACATAGTGTTCATTGTGCGGACACGCTGGCCAGCCCCTTGGCAATCTGGACAAGTTTTCATCTCGAAACCCGGCTCGACGGTCGTACCGTGGCAATGCTCGCATTCATCGTTAATCATTAACGCAATCTCGACATCTTTACCAAACACTGCTTCTTCGAAAGTCAAAGTAACACGCGTTTCAACGTCGCGCCCACGCGGCCGGCTATTGCGGCGCGATTGCCCGGACGGCCCGCCAAAAAACTGACTGAAAATATCACCCAAGCCTTCGCCAAAATCGAAATTAATATTTTGACCCTGGCCGAAACCGCCAAAACCTTCAAAAGGATTACCGCTATACCCAGCACCGCCGCCAGAACCGCCTACGCCAGCATGACCGAACTGGTCGTAACGTTGGCGTTTTTGTTTGTCTTTAAGAACTTCGTAAGCTTCGTTAATCTCTTTGAACTTCTCTTCACTGCCGCCTTCTTTGTCGGGGTGATACTTGACAGCCAGCTTACGAAAAGCTTTCTTAACTTCGTCTTCAGAGGCGTTTTTGCTGATACCTAGTACTTCATAATAGTCGCGCTTTGCCATATTGCTATAGTATAGCGCGTTAGCACTCGAAGTGCAAGAGTGCTAAAATTACTAACTTATTTGACGTCAGTAGCCGATGGACTCTTATTATTTTTGTTCGGATTACGCGCCGCTAGCACGCGCAAATCGTCAACTACATCAAATTCATCGAGTATTTTACGGCCAAGCAACGCCTCTAATGTATCCTCGAGCGTTAAGATACCCGCTGTCTCGCGATAATCGTTAACAACAATAAACATGTGATGCCGCGTCTTGATAAAGGCCGACAAAGCACGTTCTAGCTTCTGGCTTTGATTAATAAAGTAGATTTTCTTGTCCATCGCCGTTTCAACGCGACTAGTTTTCTTACCATTATCAAGCGTCAGTAAGCTACGAATATGCAGAATACCAACAATGTGGTCAATATCACCGTCAGTCACCGGGAAGCGGCTATGGCCAGTCTTGTGCAGCTCATCAAGCAGCAACGGCCCAATCACATCTCCCTTAGCCACCGTATTCATCACGCCACGTGGTGTCATCACTTCTTCGACAGTCTTTTTATTAAAGTGTAGCGCGCTATTAATTAACTTCTTTTCTTCAAGTGACAGTATTCCCGAAGATTCGCGTATCAAATGCTCGAGTTCTTCCCGTGAGCTGAGAGCATTAGGCTCATTCTGCATGCTAACACTACGCAAAACTTGCCCTAAGCGCGGATGCCGCTCGACGAAAGTCAGCAATCCCGGCTCTATCCGCCGATAATATCCATCAACCATCTGCACCAACCAGTCAAAATGAGCAATTCTACTATATACTAAAGACGTCATCACGCTAATGGCCACACCGATAAAAAAACCAAACGCCGATACTGCCGATAATACCGCCAGAACCAGTAGTAGAGCTTCGGTTGCTTTACGCAGCGATACAATATCATCAAGCAGTAGTATTCGCCGTAATTCGTCAGCCGCTGCGGTGTCGCCCTTACGCCGGCGGCGTTCTAACTCATACATTGATAGCTTTGTTCGGCGCGGCGAAATTGACGTCACCGCTATCAACGCCAAGGTAATCATCACAAACAAAATCGCTAAGAATAACCGCATACACATATTGTACCGCAAGCCCGCTTGATTGGCGAGCTCATAAGCAGTATAATAGCCTCTAGTAATAAGCGGAGGAAATATGACCAAAAAGGCATGGATTATTTTTGCGGCGATGTGCGTAGGATTGATTGGCGGCTTAATCTTTTTACAGCAGCGCAATCAAATTGATGTTTCAAGCGTCGATACTACGAAGGTGCAGCCAGCATCGAGCGAAAGCGGCAATATTAGCGAGCATGTTTATGGTAACACCAACAGCAAAGTACTATTAGTTGAATATGCCGATTTTCAATGTCCAGGCTGCAATTCATCTTACCCGGTCACCAAAAAAGTCACTGAAAAGTACAAAGACAAGATCGGGTTTATCTTCCGCAATTATCCGCTAACTAGCGCTCACCCGAACGCGCTGGCCGCGGCGGCTGCCGCCGAATCAGCTGGACTGCAAGGTAAGTACTGGGAAATGCACAACTCGCTTTTCGAAAATCGAGCTAGCTGGGTAGAGTTGTCTGGGTCTACGCGCACTGATGCTTTCGTGAAACTAGCTTCAGACATTAAAGACCTGAACGTGGACAAATTCAAAACCGATCTCGAGAACCCAGCAATCCGTAAAAAAATTGACTACGACATGGCACTCGGCAAAAAAGATAGCGTGAGCGGTACTCCAGCTATGCTCATCAATGGCAAGGACGTAGGTAATCAAAAAGTACTCAACGGCAAGCTAGTTAGCGGCACAAACACCGATACTAATGCTAGTTATGTCTGGGCTAATGCTGATAATTTTGAAAAGTTCGTTATTCAGCCAGCAATGAAATCTGCTGGAATCAGCTACTAGCTGTTATTCATATTGGTATTTGGTGTACCTGCGTTAGTTTGTGGACCTGCTTGTTGATTCTTGTTTGATGAGCTAGGCATTCCTTGCGGCGTGGCGGTATTATTTGTACTAGGATTGGTTTGTTGTTGCACTGGCCCGCTAGGCACACCGCTCACTACATTACTCTGCAGTGATTTATTGACTTGCATGCCGCCGACAAAGCCTAACCCGCCAGCGAACAACACAATTGCTATGACGGCCAAAATCATAGTTGGCGTCATAGACGAGCATTGCGCCACTGGCCGTATTGACGGCGTACCGCCAGAAGGCATTTCAAAACCATCTTCAATTTTAGTTGACATTTATTCATCTCCTTTTGTTAATTAATACTGATTAAAATATAACTAGGAGCTATTAAAGATGCCTTAAAAAACTATTTTTTCTTGTTGTATACAGGAAGAATGACTGTAAAAGTCGAACCAACATTCTGTTCGCTATCGACGTTAATTCGTCCGCCATGCGCTCTAATAATCCGCTCGGCAATTGACAGACCTAAGCCGTATCCAGCAGTAGTACGCGACTCTTCGGCTCTATAAAATCGCGTAAAAATCTGCGACTTTACTTCGTCGCTCATGCCAATACCAGCGTCTGCTACAGCAACGCTAACGTGCTTACCCTTTTTGCTGCTAGAAATAGTAATGGTACCGCCTTTGTTGCTATATTTAATAGCATTGTCTAGCAAAATCGTGAAAAGCTGTTCTAAACTTTGTCGATCGCCAAGCAGCAAAAAATTTTTAGTTTTATCATCGATAGCAATATCTTTTGCCAACGCCTGATTTACTACTAAGTTCATCGCCCGAGCAATCACTGGCTGCAAACCGACCTTGCCTTTCTGAATTTCCAGCTTGTCTTCTTTGAGCAACCCTAACATTGAGTTGGTTAATTTTTGTAAACGTTTAACATCATCAACATTGTCGGTGATAACTTGCTTAGCCTGTTTGAGAGTCAATTTCGGATTCATTGATGCCACCTCATTAGCTGCCAGTAGTGCGGTCAACGGCGTGCGTAATTCGTGGCTAGCATCGCTGACAAAACGCGATTGCGCCGCCATATTATCCTCGATTGGCTGCAGCGTATGCTGAGCCAGTAGATAGCTGACTAGTCCGCCTATCAAAAACACTGTTAAATTTGCCAACAGCAAGTTTAGACGAATCGCCGCCATCGCTTCATCTTCACGCGTATCAAGATAGCTATGAATTGAAATAACCGTACCTGGCTCGGCGGAACGAATCGTAGAAGTTGCTTGCTGATCATTTGGCGGCCGGCGATGAAATTCTTGGCTCGATAGTCCATAAATTATCAAACTAAAGGCGACCGACATAGACATGATGATCGCCAAATAGGTCCCCGCTAAGCGAACAACGGCACGTTGACCAACATTTTTCATGCTTTTCTAATCTCGTCCTTAACGATGTATCCAAACCCTCGTACCGTTTGGATAATCGGATCAGCGCCTGGAAAAGGCTTATCAATTTTGTTGCGTAAATAGTTAATAAAAACTTCAACATTATTCGGCAAAATATCGGCATCAAAGTCCCAAACGTGCGTCATGATGTTTTGCTTGCTAAGAATTTGATTCTTGTTGCGCAGCAAATATTCAAGAATGGCAAATTCTTTGTTAGATAGCTTGATATCTTTACCAGCCCGTTTAGCAGTGTGATTAGCGATATCAAGTTCAAGGTCGCGCACTGTCAAAATGTTATCAAGTACATCCTGCGGCCGCCTCAGCAACGCCCGAACGCGAGCGCCGAGAACCTCGAAGCTAAACGGCTTCGGCAAATAGTCATCGGCGCCGCTATCCAAGCCTTCCACAATATCTTTATTCTGATCTTTGGCTGTCAACATCAAGATTGGCGTTTTATTACCGTCAGCGCGCAGTTTTTTGGCGACTTCAAAGCCATTCATGATCGGCATCATCACGTCGAGAATGATGAGATCGTAATCATCAGCCCGCGCTGCATTGTAGCCATCCTCGCCATCATACTCGATATCAACCGCGTAGCCGTCCATTTCGAGCCCTTGCTTGATCGACTTGGCAATTCTCTTCTCGTCGTCAACAACCAAAATCTTCATAATTTTATTATAACCTTTCTTTTGTTTAGTGATTTAGTAATTTAAGGACATTTCTGGCCACAAGTAGTGAGTCGTCTGCTTGCCGCGGCGGCTCATCGAAATCCACCAATCGCCAGCGGTCGTTTTAATTTTGATTAAACCTTTGTTTTTGAGACGACTCAGCTGTGTCATCAATTTCGGACGGCTCATTTGCAAGCTTTCGGTTAGTCCTGTCAGGTCTTCCTCGCCACTCTCGCTAATCTGCTGCAAAACAAGTGCTTCATCAGTTGTCAAATTCAAATTCTTGGTCATATTCACTCCTTTGTTTAGGTTTGTAATGACAGTATGCGCGGTTGAGCTTAAAGTATCCTTAAGCAGCCGCCGCAAGATCATAAACTGTATATTGTGTACCACCGTAATCGACTTTACTACCAGTACTTTTCACCCATAATAAGATTTCGGAGTTACCACCTGGTCCACCCATACCGCTGGGGCCGCCAGATTTCCCTTGTCTGCTGTTTACTACGTAATAGCGAACTTTACCTTGTTTAACAAGCTGTTTGAATTGCGATAGCGTCAACGTCGAGTCACTACCATTGAAGCCGCCGATGGCCATGACTGGCTGGCCGCTTGATAATTGAATCGGCGCCGATTCGTTAGCGCTATTAACTGCCGCCAGCCATGTCGTGCCATGACGGTTTTCTAGCAAAAACGAGATGAGCGTCGATTCAGCTCACGCCAACTCATTATTCGTATTGCTCATAGCTGAAGCGCCTGGACCAGCCGTTGGAATACTGCCGCTATGCGCTGTAGCTACCGTGCTAACACTAAAGACAATCGGTGCCGCCATACCAGCAGTAATTGCTAAGCCAAGAATAATTTGTTTAAGCCGTTTCGTCTGCGATAACGGCAGCAGTGTCAAAATAGTTGCTACGCCACCGGCAATCATCACTAGCCACATCATCCAAGGCCAATAGTTGCTATAGCCGAGCATAATAATGCTAAGAATTGTCGTTAGCGCGATACTCAGTGGCAATATCCAGGCTACTTTGGTGCGACGCGTGTAAGCTTGCCATATATATGGTGCCCCGATACCAACTAGCGCTGCCACCGCTGGTGCCATCGCTACCACATAATACGGATGAATAGTGCCGCTAGTCATACTAAATATCACAATGTGAATCAGCAGCCAACCCAGCCATAATAATACACCGATGCGCTCCTTATTATATCGTGGTGCTCGGCGCAACAACCAGATTACTAACCTAGCGCTAATCAAGGCTACCGGAATTAGCCAAGCAATATTCGGCCCAAAGCTCTCATTAAATATACGCAGCACACCAGTCTCGCCGCCAAAACCAACGCCACCCGGCCCGTTGCCGCGACCGCTAGCACCAAGCCCGCCGCCCGTCAGTGGCGTAATTTGAGCTGATTGTGCTGCTTGTGTACCTATTTGCGCCATATTTGCCACTCTACCACCTCCTGGTGCGCCGCCACCAGGACCACTGCCATGTCCGAACAAACGCCCAAAGCCATTATAACCAAATATCAAGCTCCAAATATTATTATCATTAGTGCTGCCAACCCACGGCCGATTTGCTGCTGGCGTCAGCCACGCCAAAACGCTCCACCAAAGCGTCGATATTGCCGTCACAACACCCGCCACGCCGAGATGCCACAAACGAGTAACCAATTTTGGCGGTGAAAAACTAATGTAAAGCATTGTCATTATCGGCAACACCAACAAACCTTGTAACATTTTAGTATTAAAAGCAAGCCCGGTAAATAAACCAGCCAGACTCAACCACAACACTGGCCGTTTGCCTTCAAATGATCGCAAAAATGCGTAAGCGCTAGCTGTCAAAAAGAGTGTCAAAAAGCTATCCGGATTATTGAAACGAAACATTAGTGCTGCTGCCGGCGTCATCGCCATTACGATTCCAGCAATCAAACCAGCGCGCGCACCGTACCATCGTTTAACCGTTAAATAAACCAGCGCCACCGTAGCGATGCCTGCCAGCGCGTGCGGCAACAGCATGCTCCACGACGAAAAACCAAATATCCGGCCGAACAATCCCATAATCATCATGCTAATTGGTGGCTTGTCGACGCTAACGAAATTCGCCGCGTCTAAGCTGCCGAATAGCCATGCCGTCCAGTTAGTACTTGCAGCTTGCGCAGCTGCCGCATAATAGCTATTAGCCATGCCATTAATGGTCAAATTCCACAGATGAAATATCGCCGTGAAAAGCAGTAAACCGCCAAATGCTGCCATCTCGCCGAAACTCGACTGACCATATTCTTGGCGCACTCGCGACAAACCCTTAATATCCTCTGTTGCTGTTTTAACAACATTAACCCGAGAATCAGTATCTTCAATCCACTCCACCGGCTCCTCGTGGATTTTATAGCCGTTATATTCAGCTTTGACTAGCAACTCAGTATCGAAAAACCAAGCCGTGTCCTTAATGTACGGCAGCAGCTTTTGCGCTACATCGCGGCGTAGCGCTTTGAAACCGCACTGCGCATCAACAAATTTAGTCTTCATAGTAGTGCGAATAATTCGATTGTAGCAGCGCGAGATAAACTCGCGTTTGAAGCCGCGCGTCGTTCGCGATTGTTTCATTAGCCGCGAACCGGTCGCTAATCCAGCATCGCCAGTAATCAGCGGCGCAATCATCGGTTCAAAACTGTCAAGATTCGTCGACAAATCAATATCCATATAGGCTAGAATGTCCGCCTTGCTACTCATCCAAGCCTGTTTAAGAGCCCGGCCGCGGCCTTTTTCTGGCAATTGCAGCAAGCGTATCTCTGGATATCTCTCGGCTAGCCGGTGAGCAATTGCCGCTGTACTGTCGGTGCTACCATTATCGGCAATAACGATACACCATCTATACGGCAGATTGCTGGCAAGATATCTATGCAGTTTGGTAACCGACTGCTCAAGCACATGAGCTTCGTTAAGAACTGGCAATACGATATCGACCGTCAATGTCCGCGGATTGAGCGGTCACAAAATTTGGTCGTCGACTGCTGGAGCCGCCGACGCCAAGGGTTGAGTGATTGTAGCTGCTTTCATGAGCGCCACTGTATCGACGCGTCATGAAAAGTTACTTAAAGTTTTAATCGTTATAATCAAACGTATTGTTGCGGCCGGGCGCCAGCAAATCCACCGGGCCGTAAACCCTGACGGAAACCGGGCCGTACATGTAGCGGCAGCGCATAGACTCCGTGAAACCGCGATGACTGCACGTCTCGTCTATCTGGCTTTTTACATTAACCACGAGTTTGTCGCCGTCGCGACGCAATTTTACTTCCGGTACTTTGGAATATTGCGTGTCGTGATATTTCACTTCCAACCGAGTCTTTTCGGCATAGCCGCCGTATTCCATCGCAACATATTCACCGTTGCCATCAACTACTATACTTTTAGCGCCGGCAGCAACTTCCGAGGCGTCAACAGTTTTAACTTTTAGAGTTTTCTCGTAATCGTAAGTTAGATTAGAATAAGTATTAGCGCTGAAAATTGCCACACCCGACAAACAAACCGCGCCAGCCATCAATAGACCCAGCATTGCCATAATCGCCGGACGCTTCAGCTTCCAGGTGAAGACACTCCAGGTAGCCAGCAACGTCAAGGTGAACAAAACTGCGCCGCCCAAAACCAAGCAGCATAGCAATCCCCACGCCCAGCTTTGCGCGGTAAATCCGTTCAACGCTGCCACTGCGCCAAAGCCAAACACGCCGCCGACCAGCAGCGCCACCAGCAGTCCAAACGCTATCAGCGCCAGTATAATTCCCAGCAAAAAGCGGAAAATCTTGGCAGCGGTGCTTGCTGTCTGCTTTTCAGTACTATCGTCAACTGACAAGCGTTTGAGCGCGTCCAGTGTTACCGGCTCGCCGCGCATCCGCAGCTTGTCCGAAGCCGTCCGCGCTTCAGGAATCGACAACCACATCACGATGTAAATCAGTACCGCCGTGCCAAACGTTATAAACGGCGAAAAGATAGCGATCAAGCGTATCCACAACGGATTAACGCCAAAATACGCCGCCACGCCAGCACACACGCCGCCGATCAAACCATGTTCAGTATCGCGCATTAGCTGCTTAGGCGAATTGCCCAATACCTCGTCATCTACGTCAGCATCAATCTCCGCATTGTCGCTACCGTCCGAAAAATCGCGCGGCTCGCCCATCTGTTTCTGAATTGCCAGAACATCATCGTTACCGATTACGCCGTCTTTTGCCACGCCGCGCTCCGCCAGAAGCTCCACCATTCGCGCTTCAATTTCTTGCATCGCTTCCGGCTCGGCATGCATATTTTTCTGAATTGAATTAAGGTATTTCTCCAACGATTTTTTGGCGTCAATCTCTGCGCTAAACGGCGTTTTCGCCAAATGGATTCTGGTTATTTCTTTCATCGCTTTGCTCCTTTCTCGAGATTTTTCAGCGAATTGTTTAACAGTTTTATCCGATCTTTCAATTCGTCCACCAATTGCTTGCCATTGTCAGTCAGCGAATAATATTTGCGCGGCGGACCCTGCTCGCTTTCCTGCCATTCGTGCTGCAAATAGCCGTATTTTTGCAAGCGGCTGAGCAGCGGGTAAATTGTCCCCTCAACCACCATCAGCTCCGACTCGCTCAATTGCTTCACAATGTCGCCGGTATATTGCGGTTGTTTGGCACAAACCAGCAGCACACAGTAGACCAAAAAACCTTTGCGCAGCTGAATCGCTAAGCTTTCGGCGTAAGCACTAACGTCCATGCTTTTTCTCCTCTGGCACGGTCGATTTCTCAACCCGCCCGTCTTTAATTATAATCTGATAATCGCATTTTTTCGCCAGGTCGGCATCGTGTGTCACTACAATCAGCGTGACACCTTTTTGCTTATTATAATCAAATAGCAATTCTTCCACCTTGGCGCCAGTTTCGCTGTCCAAGTTGCCGGTCGGCTCGTCGGCAAAGATGATTTGTGGATCGCCGACAATCGCCCGAGCAATCGCCAAGCGCTGCTTTTGCCCGCCCGACAAATCTTTGGCACGGTTTTTGCGCTTATCGTACAAATCCACCGCTTTAAGCGCCGCATTGATTTTGTGCGCCCGCTTTTTGCGCGGCAGCCGCGCGATTTCCAGTGGCAAGCTAACGTTGTCAACCACGCTCTCATTGCCTTGGACAAAAAAGCTCTGAAAGATAAAGCCGATTTTCTTGGCGCGAAACTCATCGACACGCTTCGGCTTCAGCTGCAAGATGTCTTGCCCGTCGATGATCACCTGACCATGCTGTGGCCGGTCTAGCCCAGAGATCGCGTGCATCAGCGTCGATTTGCCAGAACCGGATTTGCCGAGGATGGCCACGCTCGCGCCCGTCGGGATGTTCAAGCTGACATTTTTCAGCGCCGTAAATTGGTTTTTCTTTTTGCCGTAAATTTTCGTCACATTTTTTAGTTCAATCATGATATTTCTCCTATTCCGTCCTTAACGCCTCAATTGGGTCTAATTTTGTCGCTTTGCGGCTCGGTAGCCAGCCGGAAATAACCGCCATCGCCACCAGACCAATCACCAGCAAACCAATGTGCAGCGGATTAATCACCAGCAAGTTCGTCCCTGCGCTTAACTTCAGCACGCTGGCAATCACCGGGTTCAGCAGCGTCACCAAGCTCGCCAAGCCCACGCCAATCAATCCGCCTAACAAGCCAACCCACGCCGCTTCGTAGCGGAATAATTTACCAATATCGCGGCCGCTCATCCCCAGCGCCTTCATCAAGCCAATTTGACTAGTTCGCTCCAGCACCGAAATATACATGGTGTTGATAATCCCGAACACGCTTGCCAGCAACGCCAAGCCACCAAATCCCGCCAGCGCCGCTTGCGCCGCGTTGACCATGGTGAGCAGCGTTTTGCGCACATCCTGAATCGAATAGGCGCTGTAGTCTTTGCTAATTTCGTCCTTCA
>CAUVBP010000011.1:0-38864 GCA_963550135.1 uncultured Candidatus Saccharibacteria bacterium | reverse complement strand
TTATGATTATATAGCTAATGACGATACAATGCAAGCGAAATAAGTACGGGAATGCTGGATTTATTGGCGCGTAACTTTGACCATCGCGTCGCGAATCACTACGCCGTCCAGCGTGTAGCCGGCACGCAGTTCCTCGGCGATCACTTCTTTGTCGCCCTCTGCTGATTCGTCAAATTGAACGGCTTGGTGCAGTTCAGGGTTAAACGGCGTACCGGGTTTGGCGTTAATTTTCTCGAGGCCGATTTCTTTGAGCTGCTTGTCAAGCTGTTTATTCAGGCCAGCCACGCCTTTTGCCCAGGCGTTATCCGCTAGTTCCTCCGGCACATTGGCGATCGCTCGCTCAATCGTATCAATCACCGGCAGCAATTTCATGATTGCCTTAGTCTGCCCTAAATCCTGGGCCGCCTGCTTTTCCGCCTCCACGCGCTTGCGATAATTCTCGAAATCCGCCCGCGTCCGCTGCAAATCTAGTGTTAACTCGCCCAGCTGCTGCTGCAAATCCTCGGTTCTTTCATCAAGTTTTTTGTGCTGCTTTGCCATTTTTTCCTCCTTATAATATCCCCTCCAGCATGGCGCCCGTCCGGCGTACCAGTTCCATCGTCCGGCGATAGTTTTGCCGCGTCGGACCGATGACGCCAATATAGCTGCTGTCGCTAAACGTCGAGCGGAATTTGCTGATAATCAGCGTAGCGCCGCTTGCTTTACCAATCGGGTTTTCGCTGCCGATAAATACATTCAGCGGCTGGTTGGGCGCGGCTTCGGCCAGCCATGGCTCGATATTATCAATTAGCCTAGCAATCGCCTGCACGTGATCGCCGCCAGCGAACTCCGGCTGAGAAAAAAGCTGCGTCATACCATTCATGTATAGCTGCGCGCCAAACGATGCGAAACCAAAGTTACCCGTCAGTTCTACCAAGCTATCGACGGCGCTGCGAATCGCCCGATCCGACTTATCAACATGCGAATTAACGTGCGCCTCGATCGCTCTCGCACTGCGATCGATACCGCTGGGCAGTTCAGTCATCTGCGCGTCAGTAATGCCGTTAACATAAAATCGATAACCCTTATCAGTCGGGATGCGGCCGGCGCTGGTGTGCGGCGCCTCAATAAAACCCATTTCCTCAAGCTTAGCCATTTCGCTGCGAATCGTCGCGCTGGACACACCAAACAACTTGGCTAGCGTCACGCTGCCAACTGGCGCCGCAATCTCGGCATATTGCTCAATGATGGCAGCTAAAATCGCCTGTTGACGTTCGGTCATGAGCTAATTATAGCGCACTTTTAGCACTCATGCAAGGCGAGTGCTAACTACTCGCTTTCAATTGCTCTAGCAAATCTCGCGCCGCCAGTCTAGCTTCATCGTCTTTACGGTTATAGACATCTGGCTTTAGAGCGATTGCCCGCACAATCCGCGCCGTCTCATCAATATCATCATTAATGACGAAATGGTAATACGGCACTTCAAGCGCATGGGTAATTTCACGAATCGCACTATTGTAACGCTTCGGCCATTCGCGATCAAATTCCTCTTGCGAAGCATAACGCACGCTGAGACGGCGGCGCCATTCCTGGTAATTTGGCGGTAACAAAAATATCGCCACCACACCAGGCGAAAGTTTCTTATATTCATCAACACCTTGAACATCTATATCAGTCACGGCAATCTTACCAGCATCGCGAATATCCTGAATCTGCTTGACACCAGTACCATAAACTGTACCGTGCACAAATTTCGCCTCGACAAAAGCATGACTTTCCAACAATCTAGCAGCAGTCGCTTCATCAATATAGTTATAATCAATACCTTCACGCTCCCATATACCTTTATTTTGACGCGGCTGGCGAGTCGTATACGACACAATATCAGCAAACTCCGACGACTGCATTAATCGCTGCTTGGTCATATCCTTGCCTGCGCCCGATATACCGACGAGCAACACAATTTTAGTTTGAATAACAAGCTGGCGAACCGACTCGCTAGGTTGATATTCTCTGATAAGCTTTTCGATCTTTGACATAATATCTGCTTATAATAACTCATCCAGCACCGATTGCCAATCAGGAAACTGCGAGCTGCCAAAGTGAATATGCCGGCCAGCAAACTCAGCAGCGCCTTTAGTTGTCCGGTCATCAATCAAAATATCACCGCGACTCAGCTGCTTGACCGACGAAAATACGACTTTGCGAAAGAAAATATTTTCTTGGCTATCACCGCCAAAATACTTTTTCACCCATGCTAACTTATCACCCAGTGCTGTCGGATTTTCCCATGGCGACGACGACAAGATGTATAGATCGTACTTTTCTTTCAAAGCATCTACCGCCTCAAGAGCGCCTGGCATCGGATCCATCAGCGCGAAAATGCCCGGGATATTGTCGTATTCGTCCGCAAACTTCTCAAGCATCTCGGGCGAAACCTTCGTAAGAGCAGACTCAAAATCCACCAATACACCGTCCATGTCGATATAAATAATCGGTTTATTATTTTCGTTCATCTTTACCTCTGCCAGTGAAAGATGAGAAATCACGATACGCAGCACTTCCGTCGCCAGCTACATTACCCCTATTTCGGTGAACAAAGCCCTGTTTACGAGCAATTTTCAAGTCGCCAAGTGTAGGGAATGTTGTCACTTCATTCCATTCGTTTGGCAAGCGACGTTTCGTGACAGCAAAGTCGCTGTCAACACCTCTAATAACTACAGCTCTAATTATTTTTATACCCATACGCCTCGCCAATGTTGTTCGATGCATACCGTCGACGAGCAATAATCCTTCATGATAATCCTCCTCAATGATAGGTGGGAGCATAACTCCGCCCCCCGCGTTTTCTTCATCAACAATATCAATTCCGCCAGTTTCCATGCACAGTGTATCTTCACCGTACGGCAAGACAAGCTCTCTTAAACCCTCTTGCTTGCGTACACCAGCGTCAATAACATACCGCTGCGTCGGCTGAAAAGTATCAATACGAACATCTTCAATTGAGATATCGCTACCAGCATAGGGTCGTGCGTCCTTATCAGCTAACGTCGGCGCCTGATACAGATTATCAATTAACCACCCTTGAGACTTAAATCCCTCTACTCGCACTAATCTCTCCTTAGCATTATTGTAAATGCCTCGCTAGGAATGTCAACCTTGCCGAAGCGTTTCATACGCTTTTTGCCGCGAGCTTGTTTGGCGAGAAGTTTCTTTTTGCGGCTGACATCGCCGCCGTAGAGGTAGCCGGTGACATCTTTGCGGTAAGCGCCGATGTTTTCGCGGGCGATAAATTTGCCGCCGATTGCCGCCTGTAATGCCACTTCAAAGCTCTGGCGCGGCACCACGTCTTTCAATTTCTTGACGATTTCGCGACCCAAACCTGGTGCCTCCGAGCGGTGGCACATCACGCTCAGCGCATCGACCATTTCGCCCGCTACATAAAAATCCACCCGCACCAAATCTTCCGGCTGGTACCCCGCTAGCTCATAATTAAACGAGCCGTAGCCACTGGTTACCGACTTCAGTTGATCATAAAAATCCGTCAGCAGATTAGCCAGCGGTGCCGTAAAAGAAATCAGCGCCCGCTCGTCGATGTAACTGAGATTTTTCTGCCGACCGCGCTTGGCAACAATCAGCTGAATCACCGCACCGATATAATCTTGCGGCACCACAATTTCACCATCAATCCACGGCTCGCGAACCTCGGTGATCTGCGCTGGGTCGGGCAGCTCGCTGGCTGACTTAATATCCAGCTCCTCGCCATTGGTCAGGCTAACTTGATAATCAGTACTCGGGTTGGTGACGATGAGATCCAGATTATACTCACGCTCCAGTCGCTCACGAATGATATCCATGTGTAGCAGCCCCAAAAAGCCAATCCGCACACCATACCCCAACACTGGTGAATTCTCCGGCTCAAACTGCAGCGCTGAATCGCTCAGACTCAGCTTTTCAATAGCCTCTTTCAGATCATTGTAATCTTCGTTGGACACCGGGAAAAACCCCGCGTAGACGAAGGGTTTGACTTCTTTGTAGCCAGGCAGGGGTTGGACAGTGATATTTGACATATAGTCAATTATACCACCCTCCTGGCGAAGAATGATGCACTCCACACGTACTGTCGTACCAATAAAACACAACGGCATCTATAATTCACAACAATCTAACACTCAATCCTCTATACAACGTCTTTAACAGACCGCCGCTTGGAATAAGCCTGCCGCTCGCCATAGCCGATGCGTAGCAAAATAGTCGGGTATTCTCCAGCCAGACCCAGCGTCCTTGCCATCTCTGAGGCAATCTCTGCTTCTTCGTTTGGCTGGTTCAGATAGGCATGAGAGATCCCAAGTTCCGTGGCAGTCAGCAAGAAACGCTGCAGCGTCCGACCCAAGTTCACCCATTCGCGCCGACTATTTTCTCTTGTCGTAAAGAGAACCAGATGAGAAGCCGATGCTATCTTTTCGCGATCAGCCTTATTCTGCGTCTTAGCATTGATAGCCATCGCCATGATTGGCTCAGCCATCCAGCGCGGCACATTAGGCGCACCAAACACGGCGTAACTCAGCCCATCAAGTGTTTGATCTTGATGCTTCTTATTAAATCGCATCCAGCTTTTCAACTCAGCCTTAAATGACTCATTTTGCATTTGACGCGTATTGCCCTGAAGAACGCATTGCTCAATATCATTAAACTGTTTAGTTTGACGTGCATAGTAATGAACCGACACTCCATCTTCACTGCGAATCGCCTGTAGCCTCTTTAGCGCATCTAGCGCAATTTCCTCACCAGTATAAATACTACGATTGGTCTGCCGTAAATCTATCTGCTCAAACAGTGGACTGGACTTGACGTCTGCTCCTTCTGCGAGCGCAACTGCAATAACTCCCGTATCTCCAACCGCAACAGAAGACTCATAACCTATGTTTTGTGCCGCCAAACACAAATTCTCAGCTGCACAACCTAGGCTCACAAATAGCTCCCTGTCATCAGGATCAACTACCGGCAGTCTTCTGTCAAAATCAGGGTGAATTTCCACCACCGACCCGTTCTGACGAAACCTCCAAGGCTGAGTATTGTGTCCTGACGGCGCTTTGGTTGCCTTAGAAACCAAAAACTCAAAGTCAGCTGGTGACATATTGTTACTGCGAGACACTCTTGCCATAATTCTACCCAATACGCGAGCCTTCCTATCTCGTTAGCTACTTCTTATAACCAAGCATACTCGCCCTATAGGAGCGAGGTCAATCAATATCGCCAAGACTAAGCTTTCAGTTGCTGTCCTTCAGATCATTGTAATCTTCGTTAGACACCGGAAAAAAGCCCGCATAGACGAAGGGCTTGACTTCTTTGTAGCCAGGGAGGGGCTGGACAGAAACTAACGACACGTCAAACTACACCAAATAAGAATAGTGCCTCTCTGGATTTTTATATGCCTCGACGTCTATAGCCCCCTGTTTAATTAGCTCATCTTTGATATTTTCAAGAATACGTGGATTAAGACCAGAATCAATAAATCCCTCCGCAACAACAGGATCTATGTGGCCACCCTCAACGAGACGGCTGAGACGTATGCTAGCCCTTTCAGCGCGACGGTCGGTGGACATTGCTTCCTGGAGCGTCAGCGGGCGAATTGCGTTATTCATCCAATACTCCGCAAGAATAGTATCTGGATTATAGCCATTAGAACAATCCTTTTCTACCATCTTAGCTATTTCAATCAACCGGCCGTTAGCCCACTCGTCACGCAAACCTTAACGTCGACCATCATAGTCATCACATCCAAACAAATCCTTAAACTCAATAACAGCCCACGTAAGGCTGACAAGATTTCTAGTAGCTTCGCTTCTTTCATCAAATCCATACTCTCTCCTCTGTTCCACGATATAACACTCCACAAATTATCTATAATATTACTAATAATATAAGTTATTATTTGTGAATTGTCAATAACACCCAGACCGAGTATTCACCAAATGAATCCAGACCGAGCCAGCATACAGACGCCAGCACAATGAGGGACACTGCAAAAAGGTAGAAACATGTTTACTAACTCTCGCAGTCGATACATTTGCGTTTAATAAGCAGTACGTTTACTTTTATCCAATGCCCTCTGAACAGTACGGGGATTAAGTCCCGAATTAAGTAGATTCTCGGCAATCACAGGGTCGATAAAACCACTCTCAACGAGTCGACTGAGACATACGCTAGCCTTTTCAGCGCGACGGTCGGTGAGCATTGCTTCCCGGACTGGCTGTGGACGGCTTAATTTATTCATTTTATCCTCTGCAGCAATAGGATCTATGCTACCCGCTTCTACCTCCGCGACTAATGAAGTTGCTAGTTCACCAAGCTGAGAATCCCTTCGGTCATAATCAGCCTCCCTACCAAATTTGGCAACATTCCAGCCAAAACATACAATATCCCGAAAAGTGCCTACCCTTTCTAAAAAACTAGGATTTTCTCCCATAACGCAGTACTCCCAAATGATTAATTAACAGTCCTCATCATAGTGCCGTTATTTATATATGTCAACAATAAGCAGTATAGCTAACTATCAGTCGGAATGGAGATCTTAAGGTTGAGATTTTTATAATTTGACATTCTTTCCTAAATAATGCACAATTAACTCTGCGGGTTATTCTACTGCCGACTCGTTCTGACGAAAGCGCCACGGCTGAGTATTGTAGCCTGATGGAGCTTTGATAGCCTTAGAGACCAAAAACTCAAAGTTAGCTGGTGATATATTGTTGCTGCGAGAAAATATATCACATATCAATAGTTTCTGTCAGTTCGTGTGATAGATAGCAGATATTCAAGAGCTTTTAGCTTCCTAGCTTGGTCTGGTCGGATATTTTTAACCCTCATGTCCGCATGCGGTACAATCTCATCTAACCGCTTGAGTTCTCCTGATTTTGCATCTATTACAGCGCACAGCATTCGCTGAGCCTCTGGCAAGTTGGATAGGTCTGCCTCAATAGGCAGCTCATCATCATACGGCCCAAATCGTTTCATATATAGTTGCGAGTCACCCACTAAATCCTGCAGCAGGTGCGCAGTAGTATGATTCGGCGTGCCGCTGTATGGCAAATCCCAGTAGCGATACGTTTTCGTCCCTAGTTCTGATGTTATATCCGGACGTCTCTCGTCTTTGATTGCTTGATACTGATTCTCTAATTGCTCCGCTGTAGCTTTATTATTTCGTGATGTAATATCTATACGCACATAAGCTTGAGCGGTTGGTTTCAAAAGTCCAACAGGTTTTCCAACGAAAGCAGCAAACCGAGATATTACATCACCTCGAATACCGAACGCATACGCAAACGTACCGTCCTCCTGTTTCGTAACATCAATAGTTATCGCGCTACCTTCAAAGGAAGTTCCCTCGTATTCGTAGGGAGCATCTGGATATTCAGCGCTTCTTGGTATAAACCTCCTATGCTCGCCTGGTTGCCAAGAACCCTCCTCTACGAATCGATTCAGCGGTTCAATTATATCCTCTTGAAGAATATTACTGTTGCTTCGACAACCCCATATATTCACACTGTTTTCACTATCAATTGGACCAATAAAATACTTCTCCAAGTCGCTATATAAATCCGCCCTACTGGTATACTTGACATACATCTGCTCTACTTCTATATCAAGGCAGGAGACATCGGCTTCACGAAGCAACCCAAGCACCGAAGGGTCGACTTCATCCAGCGCGCGTTCTTTCAAGCGCAAATCTATGAATGATTTTTTCCAATCTTCATACATCTCGTCATTTTCTTCCAGACCTGGATATTTACAGACAAGCTCTTTATACGATTCAATATCTGGAACAATCACTGCTAAGTTATGGCGAATATAAGGGTAGTTCTGCCACCACATTTCGCCGCCGCACTCTTCTTTGCTGCGCTCTGCTAATTTTTTATGAAAGACCTCCGACAAAGCGAGAACTGCACGATCATGAAGTTGCGGATCAGAACCTTCAATTGCTGTTGCTTTCAGATAAGCATCAGCGCAGCGGCTTTTGACGTTTTCTTTATATCTATCTGTATCTGGCACGTCTATCTCAAACTCTTTACTCACAATCTCGCCGAAACATTTATTTGGGTCGGAGGAGATAGCCGCGACGAACCCATCTAGCTGCTCATTAAACGCACTCTCCCGTTTTCGTTCAGCCTCCCGACGCGCAATATCCTCTTGTATAGTTTCCGTTTCTCGCCGCGCCTCCTCGGCTACTTGCGCTGTTCCATCCTCTCCCTCATTAACCGTTCTATACTGTGCTACCCTCTCTTCCCCCTCGTCAGCTGTTCTCCCCAGGGCATACTGCGCTACTCTATCTTCTTCCTCGTCGACCGTTCTCCCTAAAACATACCGGGTCAATAATTTCAGCTTCTTTGAATCGCCCGGATTTTTTTCCTGACGATACGAACCGCCTAAACGCCCACATCTCTGCAGCAATGTATTTAGCTTGTCATCGCCCCACTCATCCGTTAACCTTGCGGCTGCATCGCTGTTTAAGAACCGCTTCATCTCCTCAGGAGTAGCCAGGTTCGCCATAACGTCAAAAATCGCCAGCAGTCTCTCGCTTCTTTTTCGAGGCCTCCAGCCCTCCTCCGGATCTTCGTAATCATCCAAAGATACGCGAATAGCCTCAGCCATTTGTTCGGCTATATCAAACTCGTCGGGCTTTTCTTCTCGCAGTCTTTCTGCAACTTGCCTCATCTTTTTACCATTAGTAAAGGCTAGAAACCCCTCCTGGCGGAATGCGCTTTCTAAATCTGGATCAAGAAGCGAATCGCCATCAGCGTGCGGCATTTCTGCTTTGCTATCACCGCTACGCGGCAGGTTAGGAAATCTATCAATCATCTTAGTTATAATGCTAATATTTCTTTGCTAAATTGTCAACATTAGTGCGATGATTTACCGCTACCAGCGACAGTCAAACTACTTTAAGGCAGTTCCGCCAAGCTGCCCTTTGGCTCTAGCTCGTCGCGCTCGTCTCTCTTCGAGGTATTTAATCATCTCTCCCTGCTCCGCTACCGAAAAATATCTTCCTCTACTGCTAGCACCTTTTTCTATTAGACCACATTTTATGCAGCCCTACGAACGGCAGTATAGTCCTCTCCAATCGCGTCGCTAAGTCCTTTTAGGCTTATCTTCTCGCGCCGCTTGACTGCCAGTCGCTCACTTACCAATTGTTCAACCATAGCCACAACTTGCCTGGCTTCATCTTCGGGAAGATATAAAAATCCTCCTATCTTAACTGGATTTAGCTCAAACTGCTTAATGGCGCATGACATATCGGGGTAAGTTATATCATGTCCGCCTTTACGCTGTTGGTGTTCCCCTGCAAACTTAGCGACGGAAACATAGCCTTCTGGAATTGGCGCCGTGCGCCTCTTCGTCTCCTCCACAATCAGCCGAGCATCTTTCTCAGTAAAAGCAAGTATTGGTCGTCCGTTTCTGCTACGATATGTACCTCTTGTTATTTTTCCTTGCTTTTCAAGTGCTATGACAACGTTTCGAATCATCACTTTGTCTTTTTCTTCTTGTATACCTAGCTCTTCCCCTATTTCACTAATAGTAGCATATCCATCCGGAACCTGAGGCAAATCTTTTGAACTTCTTAAATACCTCGTATCAACAGGCTTATCCAATTTCTGTTGGCTGAATCCACCTTTTAGCGCATTTACCAAATTGGCTGTAAAATTCTTCTTGGTTAGAATTCGCGCACCTTGTTCTGGATTGTCCTTTATTAGCTTGCTCAGCTCCTCTTTCGTATAGTCCGTTAGCGGGCGTTCGGCTCATTCTCCGACGGACGGTTAGCGCTAACTTGTTCGCGCACCCATTCGCCATTAAATACAAACGTAGCATTTCCATATTCCTGGCAGACTAGAATAACTTTATCAATTCCAGGCACGGTAACTTGATAATATGGCTCTTCGCGCATCATATTCGGATTGACGCTCCCCCGAACAATAGACACCGCCTCAGGGTCGTCAGGATCTATGCCAAACTCACTCTTTAACATAACCAGCAGGTTTTTTAATTTCGGCTGCTTACCTTTTTTCTCCATTCCAGTACCGCTACCTGTCGCCTGCGGAACAGGCGCGCTGTCTGGCGGCACGAATACATCGCTGGATTTGTTTGCCTGCGCAATCACCCGGTCAATTACCGCAAATTGACTAGCTTTATACACCAAATGCCTGAGGATAGCTTCCACATCCTCCAATCCAAAGTGCTTAAGCGCCGCGTCCTCACGTTCTTTTCCATTAGCCTCTCCAAGCTGCTGCCACTCAGCACCCGGCTGGGCGTCGTATTCGGCAACCACACCTTCGACCAGATTAATAACCGCTCCCAGCGCGTCATCGACATACGTGTCCGTATTTTCCAGCGTTAACGGCCTGTCGATCGCTTCAGACAATCGATTCTTAAAAGTTTCTTTCTGGTTAATATAATGTCAATAATAAATTGTCGCGTTTCTTACGCTTTTATTTTATTGATTACATCTTGAAAGGAGTATTGCAACTTATTCTACAACTGTTCAAAAATCTTATGGGCTTGATTCTTGCCAATAGCCTGAACTAATTCAGCGTAGCCCATCCACCGACCACGTTTTGTCTTGTCACGGCGATGGTCGTTTTCATCGGTGATATCACCCTTAACTATCGCATCAACATTATGCCAAGTAATCCAAGGTGTGTCATCGCTCAAAAAGCTATAATCTAAATGAACATAATTTTCGTTGACTAGTTTATAGCCTGACGATGAAAATCCGCGTGCATACAACTCGCGGAGAATAACGTCTGCTAGCTCGGCAAAACTGTCAGCCGTAACGCATAAAAAATCATCATATTCCTCACCGAGTTCGTATGATCGTCCATTTATAAAAGCACTATACGAATCATCATCGACAACTTTTTAATCCAACCACACGCGACGGTCGCGTGCTATCGTAATCACCCGGCAGCTAATTTTCTCTGTAAAATTTTTGAAGTTATTCATTCTGTATCCAATTTCCGCCTCATGCGCTTTGCGTATCTATATACGATGCGCTATTTAATATTTCTTCAAATACTTTACTATTTTGTTTCCAATATTCATTGTAAGAGAATACCGATATGTAACGAAGACATCCGTCTTCGCGGCCAACAGCTAAGCGTGTTACCATTTTAGTATTTTCAGGTCGAGAACCGCAACTTGATGTAATTCTGACAATACCAACTAAACCATTTCGTTCCAAAGTATCGTCTTTGATATCGACAGTCGCTTGACAATTTTCCAATCCCTTAATAGTAAAGAATCTTTTCGCGTCTTCGCGCAACTCTTTGCTATCATAAGCCATTTTGCGCACTAATTCATAAGCTTCATCAGGCGCAGCCGGTAACACCAACCGCTCCGAATCCTGAGTCACACCAATACCGCTAATTGACTTATTATCCTTGCCTAGTTTATCGCCGTAACCTTCAGTTTTACCGTTTTTTACATCAATCCTTTGCCACTGTTTTGGTATTAGAAAACGGGTTTTCTGAGTTCTTGCTTCAACCAAATTTTTACTTTTCAGATAGACTGGCACTTCATGCAGCAAATAATCATACGAAGTATAAGCGCTTACACTGAAACACACTAAAGCTAAGATTAATTTGAGTATTTTTGTTTTCATTTGTACATTTTAATAATAGCACACGTTGCTACAGTTCTACATCCGGCAAGTCCTTCAATTTCTTGCCATCAAAACAAAAGTAGGCTGCACCCTGGTACGCGCCGCTATCATTAACTTGATTCCTGTCCTCGAATATTTTTCGCACCAGCGGCGACAAAAACCACCGCTGCCCGCCATATTCAACTTCGCGCTCGCCAACAATTTTTGCTACAATTGTTTTATCTTTGAGAAAGACAACCTCATCGCCATTTTTGAGACCTTTCCGGTAAAAACTAAACTTTTGATTACTGTTTTTGGCTTTGGTGATTTTGTCAAATTCCGCTTCTTTATTTTTCTGCTCCGGAAAGACCACCTCGCCCTCAAACGACAGTAACAGCTGCCGTACCAAATCATAATCAAGCGCAAAAAGCTCGCTACTACCAACTCGATGCTTAGCGAATATTTCGTGCAATAGCGTTTCTTTTTCGGAATAGTCAGCCACCTCGATCGCAAACAACCGCTTCAAACCAACCACATTGTAGTAGCCATTCGCCTCAAGAAAACGCATCCGCTCTGGGTACTGCTTGGTCTGTGTCTTGCCGATTTTGATAAGGCCTGACACTGCGGTGGTCATGACGTAGATGATGCCTTTGCTCACTTCTAGTCTCCTATTTGATCTCTTTCGTGAAGTACTTTTTCAGCGTCACCGTATCACCCACTCGCGCTTCACGCGTAGTCTTCAGGTTAGTGACGATGTAGCCGATTTCACCGGTGTCCAGCGACGAGTCGGCAATCATACCGGGACTAAGATGACCAACTTCCAGCGCCAATCCATTCGCGCTAGTCGCCATCATATGAATCGCTTCGCCTTTCTTAATTTGCCCGTCAACCACCCTGACGTACAAAATCACCCCGCGATAATCGTCATAATAACTATCGAAAATCAGCGCCCGCGTCGGGTCATCTGGCTGACCAGTTGGTGCTGGAATTCGCTCAACGATCGCCTCTAAGACTTGATCGACGTTCTGCCCCGTTTTAGCAGAAATATGAATAATTTCGCTTTCATCACAGCCCAGCAAATTGATCACCTGCTTGGACACCCGTGGCACATCAGCGGCTGGCAAATCGACCTTGTTGAGTACCGGTATAATCGTGAGATCCTGCTCCATCGCCAAGTACACATTCGCCAGCGTCTGCGCCTGAATGCCTTGGCTGGCATCAACCACCAATACCGCGCCCTCGCAGGCCTGCAAACTACGCGACACCTCATAGCTAAAATCAACATGGCCGGGCGTATCGATAAGGTTGAGATCGTAAGTAACCGACCGCAACGGCCTATTAGTGCCGACCTCGCTGGCGCTTTTCTCTTCAGGCCGCTCGGCCGCCAACTGATCTAGCTTACGCTCTTGGCCTCGCTTTGCCGGAAAGGCAAAGTCTTCAGAGAAAAGACCAGCAGCAGCCGACTGATATCTCATCCGCACCGGCGCCAACTTAATAGTGATCCCTTTCTCGCGCTCCAAATCCATCGAATCCAACAGCTGCGACTTCATCTCGCGCTTCTCCACCGTCCCCGTCATCTCCATCATCCGATCAGCCAGCGTCGATTTGCCGTGATCAATGTGAGCAATGATGCAAAAATTGCGGATACGTTCCACTCTAACGCCTCACTCTGCCGAATAGTAGCTGTCGTAGTTTCGCAACAATCGGATCCGCCTCTTCAAGCTTAAATACCTTACTTAAAGCTACATATACCGCAAAACTCACCACCACAATAACAGTAAACTTCGGGAAAACCGCCATAAAATTCATATCGCGCGACTGCAACTGTAACATCTGTACTACAAAATAAGTCACCACACCCATAATCGCACTAGCGATCATCATAGTAATAATGCTGCGCAGTGTCTTGCGATTAAAAATACCTGGTGTACGTACGTGCAATATAGTCAGCAAAATCGCAATCTCTACCACCGAGACAATTGATTGCGCCCAAGCCAAACCAAACACTCCCCAACCAAACAGTTGCGTGAATATGATTGCCAATACAATATTTAACGATATCGTCGCTATCGAAATATACAGAGGCGTTCGCGTATCTTGCTGCGCGTAGAAAGTTCGCGCCATGATGTGATAAAGCGTCCGGAAGAATATCGATATCACTAACGCACCGAGAACACTAGCAATCGCCGGCTGCCCGCCATTCTTGATGAATGCTACCACATATCCTCGCGCAAAGAAAGTAATCACAGCGATCGGCAGAGCCAACCAAACAATCCAGCGAAAAACCGAGCGCAGTTCTTTCTTAAATAAATCAACTCGCCCTTCCGCTAACCGTTCAGTCATCCGCGGAAAAGCTGCATTACTGATGGCGACACCAACTAGGTTTACCGGCATCAAGCTCAAACTCGACGCCTGCTGATAAACGCGCATAATTCCGTCACCCATCCGTGATGCTAAATTAATTTCAACAATTCCGTTAAAATAATCAATTCCTTGATCAATTGAGCGCGGCGGTAGAAGTTTCAAGACTTGACGAAAACCTTTGTTGCGCCAAGAAATCACCGGGCGATAGTCAAAGTTTACGCCAACCAGACCAATTGAACTAACCACCAGCTGCAAAATTGCCCCCAGCACCACGCCAAGCGCCACACCCATGATACCGCCTTCGAAAATTTGCCAGCCAAAGATATTAATACCGTTAGTGAAATACTTAGCACCGACAACGATACCTAGATTATAGATGGTTGGTGCAAGCGCCAAAAAAGTAAACCGGCCAATTGCTTGCTGCATACTCGATACTACTGTCGCAATCGCAAACAAAAACGGATTGACGGCAATTATACGCATCATACTCACCGCCAAAGCATGTCCTTGTTCGCCAAAGCCCGGGCCAACAACATAGCGCACTAGCGGGTCGGCAAAGATGATAATCAGCACGCTAGTGATTAACGTCAATACCGCAAAAAGATTCAGCAAGCTTGAACTCAGCTCCCACGCCGATCGCTTATTACCGCTAGCCAAACGCTGATTAAACACTGGAATAAACGACACGCTCAAAGCGCCCGACACTAGCAGGAAATACATAAAATCCGGCACGGTAAACGCCGCTACATAGGCATCAGCACCCACTTTATAAGTGTCTAGGTACATGCCATTAATTAAACGATCGCGGTAAATCCCTAGCAGACTTGATAGCATCGTCGATCCAGAGAGCAGAATTGCCGCCCACTGTACTGACAATTTGCTATTAGCTTTGGCAACAACCGACCGTACTCGACTTCCTCGCCCCGCCATAGTCTATGCGTGTAGTTTTACTTCCTTTGGCAGTACCGCATCCTTCATGTATTTAGCGGCGTCTTCTTCTTCGAGAGTTTCGTTTTTGAGCAAAGCATCTTTAAGCTTTTCAAGCACCGCCCGATTCTTGCTGAGTATTGTCTCGGCACGAACCGATGCTTCCTTGATTAGCGCCTCGACCTCGTTGTCGATCTCTTGTGCTGTCGCCTCTGAATATGGCCGGTCATGAGTAATCTTATCAAAGACCATGCCGCCATTATCTTCGTGGAAGACTTGGTCGCGCAGTTTCGAGCCCATGCCTTGTTCAATTATCATATTACGAGCAACTTTAGCGGCGTGGCGCAAATCACTGCCAGCACCAGTAGTAATACCATCATTGCCGTAAATCAGCTTCTCGGCAATCCGGCCGCCCAACGCCCGCGCTAGAATATCCTTGAACTCGTAAACGTTAGTGTAACTTCTATCCTCTGGCGGCAAGAACCACGTCACACCACCCGTACCGCCGCGCGGAATGATAGTGATTTTGTGTACTGGATCGCTATCTGGCAAGACATGACCAACAATGGCATGGCCAGCTTCGTGATAAGCAGTTAGTTCCTTTTCGTGGTCGTTCATTACTTTAGCTTTACGCTCCGGGCCGATAGCCACCTTTTCAAAAGCTTCGGTTAGGTCGTCATTCGACACTTTCTTGGAGTTGCGCCGCGCTGCGATGATTGCTGCCTCATTAGCAATATTCGCCAAATCAGCACCACTGGAACCAGCTGTCTTAGCTGCTAATTTATCAAGATCAACCGTGTCGTCAGTCGGCTTATTTTTGAAATGAACTTTCAAAATAGCTTCGCGATCTTTGCGCTCCGGCAAACTAATCGTCACGTGCCGGTCAAAGCGGCCTGGCCTGAGCAGTGCCGGATCAAGCACGTCAGCCCGGTTGGTCGCCGCGATTACAATCACATTGGTGTCCGCTTCAAAACCGTCCATCTCTACCAAAATTTGGTTCAGTGTCTGCTCGCGCTCGTCATGACCGCCGCCCATACCGCTGCCGCGTTTGCGCCCGACGGCGTCAATCTCATCGATAAAAACAATCGCCGGCGCGTTTTTCTTGGCCTTCTGGAAAAGGTCGCGCACGCGGCTGGCACCAACACCGACAAACATTTCAACAAACTCTGAACCAGAAATAGAGAAGAAAGGCACGTCCGCCTCGCCAGCTACTGCTCGCGCTAGCATCGTCTTGCCGGTACCTGGATCGCCGACTAGCAGCACACCCTTCGGGATTTTGGCACCGAGACTTTGATATTTTTTCGGATGCTTGAGAAAGTCAACGACCTCTTGCAAATCCTGTTTAGCATTATCATTGCCAGCGATATCATCAAATACTACGCGTTCTTTATCGAGACCGTATAGCCTAGCTTTACTTTTGCCAAAACTCATCGCCTGGCTATTCTGGCCCTGAGCTTGCCGCATCATGAAGACGAACAGCGCGCCGATCAGCAACACTGGCAAAACCACCGTCATCAAAGTCAGCATCACAGAATTATCAACTGGCGCGCTATCCGAAACAACTGCACGGCCTTTTTCGTTAAGTATATTGTCTTTCAGTAGCGACGAAACCCCGCCGCCTAAGTATGTCCGCTTAGACGGTTTATTTTCACCTTTCATGGTCACCTGAAGATCACCGCCTTGACCTTCGATCTTGGCTACTTTGCCTTCGTTAGCGTCTCGAATTACCTGAGCGATTGGCACTTCCTGGAGAGGCTTAGCCGGCATAAATGCCGCATATAGCGACAGGCCAATCAAAACGATAATTGCCCAGAATAAACCGAGCCGAACTTTATTACTCACCTTTTGTTTACGAGGTTTAGGCATTGAAATATATATCCTTTCGTGGTTTTATAATCAAATTCAGAATATCTCTGTAATTATACCACCTTCGCGCAGTAAGTTCGAGAGGCAATTTCTAATTGCACGCCATCGCCGACATCAATTTTAGCGCCTGGCCGCGCCGTCTTGATAGCCAGCAAAGCCCGTTGAGTACGCGGCCGAGTCGGTCGCAGTCCGCCAGTTTGCCTGGCAATATCGCTCGCTAGTAGCTCTAACGCTACGTCATCATCAATCTGCGACAAAAAATACCGCGAACCGCTATTGCGCAGCGTAATCCGCTCAGTTTCGCGTTCAATATCTTTCCTTAAAGCTAGCTGTCTAGCGCGCAGCTGCAGTAATTTTACAACTGTGCGTCGATTGATAATACTTTTTAGTACTTTTCTGACACGATTGCGTTGATAAAGGTCGCTTGCGTTCGTTGCGTCCTCAACCCACTCCAAGCGATGCTGCAGCGCATAATCGTACAATTGCGTCTTGGTAAAAGAAATCAGCGGACGTTTAACTCCTGTGCGCGCTAACACAGCCAACCCGCGCCATCCCGTACCTCGCTCAATATTGATAGCAATTGTTTCGGCAACATCTTCAGCATGATGCGCCGTAACCAGCACCGCGCCAAACTTCTGCGCCTGTGCTAGCAAAAAGTCATACCGCTTCTGGCGCGCTAATTCTTCGCTAGCATTCGGCCCGAGATTAAGCGCCGTCGAAACGAACGGTAAATTATATTTCTGCGCCAACGCTGCCACAAACCGTGCATCAGCGCGCGAAGCCTCGCCGCGGATTCCATGTTCGACATGCGCTACAATTAGCCGATGCTCTGACCGGCTCAGCATATCCAATAAACACACACTATCCACACCGCCAGAGACTGCCACTAGGTACGTCATATTACTTTTTATTATAGTCCATCAGGACGCTAGCATTAATTGATACTATATGCAGTAATACATTTTTATAAATAGCGTGTACTACCAAACGGAATCTTGGTGCGAACCGTCTCGGTATTAAGCGTACTAGCAGCGTGAATAGTCCGAGCGCCGTACCGCTGATTAATCTCGTCAATCGCCCAAGTGGTTTGCCGCTCGCGCGCTAATTCATCGCCAAACAAACTCAGTTGATCGCTGGTGCTGTTATACAGATTATAACAATGCACGCCTATCTCGCGTATATCACCAGCCGGCGCCTGGCAGAATAGCTCTTCGGCCACGTGCCACAACGCAGCATCGCTAAACATTGGCAGCGGCGCTAAATATTTACGCTGCCAGTAATTGCCTGCGCGTCCCCAGCGTCCATTATTCAACGATAGTTTTGAGTTGCTAGCCACAACCGCCATTCGCACATAAATACCGACACCGCGCGCCGACTTGCGCTGCGAACGTAGTTTTTGTCCAACCGCCTCGACTAAATTATGTAATCGAGCGGCTATTTGCTGCCGCGGCATATTGCGCTCCTCTAGTACGTATTGGCGGCCGCATGTTTTAACATCGCTAACCAAGTCATCGACTTCCCAGCCATGTAGACGCTTATGCCACTTTTCACCATTAATACTATGAAAAGCAGCATGAAGCGCCTCTGGCGGTGATTCATACATTTGCAGCGGCGTGAAAATTCCCACCGCATTCAACCGCTGCTCATTATGCCGCGCGATTCCCGTTAGATCGCGTAAAGTTAAGCTGGATAACACCGTTTGTACATTTTGCGCCGTCACGACATCAAGCCCGTCAGGTTTGTGCAAGCTAGCCGCCATCTTGGCCCAGAAACGATTAGTGCTGATACCGATATTACAACGCATGTACGATCCTACCTCGGTACGCAATCGCTGCTTTATCTCTTTGCCGATGGCTTCTAAACCGCGCGACCGCATTGATTCGGGCGCTACTGCAAAATCAATTATGCCTTCATCAATGCTTTTCATTACCACCGCTGGACTGTAACTGTTCATAATTCGCAGCAGCTGCCGATATACCCAGCGATATTTCGGCGGGTCGCTGTCGAGCGCTACTAGCTCGGGACACAACCGTTTAGCCTGGCGATATTTCATACCAGCCCTAACACCGTAAGCTTTCGCCTCATAGCTCACAGTGATAACCGAAGTATTCTCGACCAAACGATTAACTACCGCCACTGGCCGCCCGCGCAACAGCGGCCGCGACTGCTGTTCAATGGTCGCAAAGCAGCTATTGAGATCTATATGCATAATCAGCGGTGATGTTTGTTTATGCTCCGAATTTAAGCCATCCGCGGAAAACTGCTTTTGTTGGTCAGCTGGTTCAACCATGCTCCGCCTCGCGTGTCAATCGCCAAGTCAACCGCTCGCTATCGAATTCCAGCCGATAATCAGCTTGCCCGTCCGTCACATCAAAAATATGTATCGTTCGCCGCCCTTTAGCTACTGGATGCCGCAAACCTAGCTCGCTTACTTCAACCTCACGCCCATTCGGACGTCTAAACCGCCGCGGTACGCACAATTCTAAACCGCTGCCAAACGTCGCAATAACTTCTACTCGTTCATTCAATTCTAGCTCATCGTTCACGGCAAAATTATAGCACAGAATAGCAAACCGCCCTTGACACAGAAGAGCGGCTCACTAGAGAAGTACGGGAAATATTTCTCGAAGCATATTGTCCGCCAGCTTCATTAAATTATCCTTAAAAAACCTAGCTTGCCACCGATTACTGTTATCTGCTATAATCTACAGTGCTTTACTCTTGCGGCACTGTAGCTCAGTTGGTTAGAGCGTAGGACTCATAAGCCTAAGGTCACTGGTTCGATCCCAGTCAGTGCTACCAAAGTATGATTTTTAGCCTCTTCGGAGGCTAATTTTTTTATTAACAGATAAGATCCTATCTCTCGCATGGTTCCAAAACCCGTTCCAGTATCGTACAGAATCCCATTTGGCGCGGTAAACTGTTGTACGAGCTTTTTCGCAGAGGTGTCGGCATGGTTCCAGAAAGTTTCCGGGTCATCAATAAATTGCATTGCGTTATCGATGATTGACTAATAGTTCTCTTTATATTGTTCAACTTCATCCAATTCTTTCCGCAGTGATTTGATTTCATTTTCATTGGCCGGCTTCTGTAAATCTCTTTCATCAATTGATATTTTATTTTCGATAAACTTCTTATTAATCTGAAAAGCAAACTCCTCAAGTCTAGAAATCCTTGCGGTAAGATCACTACTTGTATTGATTGCCTGCTCGAATTGCGCGTTCCACTACTGGACAACGACTTCCTTAAATAGGCGCGAGACACCATCATTTAGAGGCTTTAGAGAGCGCAATAAAGCCCGAAAATCATCATGAGCCTTATCTAGACTAACCGCAGGCGAAACACCTGTAATTTTCTTACGGCAGCATGGCTGTGCACAATGATATTGAGGATAACTACCTCCGTTCCCTTTTGGCACACTCCCCAAAAGCGGGTGCCCACATCTGGCACACAATAAAAATCCACCCCTAAGAGGGAACATATCATCATCACCGTGTAGGAAATAGTTGTTAATGGTGCCATCTATAATCTCTCTGTTTTTCTTAATAACTTCAAGAGAAACTAAAGCCTCGTGCAAGCCTTTATTCATCTTGTCGCTTAGCTTGCTTGTGGTATAGCCTGCGTAGAAGTAATTTGCGAGTATTTTCTTAATCGCATCTGTCGTTTTCTGCTTGCCTGATCGAGACTTGATCCCACGCTCAAATGCGTAACTGGCTATTTGCGTATAGGTCCATCCACCTTCGGAGAACTTCGTCAGTACATCTTTTACAATCGGACCCATCTCCTCGTCAATTACCACATGGTCATCAATCTTTTTATATCCCACACCTACATCGTGAAACCAACGGCATTGCTCAACGGCGCTCGCATACCACCGACAGTTCTAATGGCACGGATGTCGTTATCAAATTGGGCAGCTGCGGCCAATATAGCTTCTAGAAATAGTCCCACAGGATCATCATCGATCGGTTCAGTTACAGATGCTATTCTCACACCATAGCGACTCAAGGCAACCTTTATACCGTAATAGTCACCCAAATTACGAGACAATCGATCTATTTTCCAGATATAGAGAACATCAACTTCGTTCTTATATGTACGCACATATTCTAATAATCGTTGCAGCTCTTTTCGATCAGTCACCTTTGCCGACTCACCCTCTTCACGAAATATACATTCTTCGGGTATTGCAACATCATCTTTGTTGGCAGTATTGCGACACTCGCGGACCTGAGAATCTAGGCTAGTGCGTTCAACCTGCTCTTTTATTGAAACACGAACATACATTAAACCCTTCATAGCTATTATTATAGCTAAATTGAACTAATAAATATATTAAGTTATAGATTAAATCGAAATACTTTGAGCAATAAATCCTCTGGTAATGAGATCCAATTTAACAATCATGTCTTTAACTTGATTATCGTTTAGTTCTTTGAAATCTTTTCCAAGTAATTTGCGAACTTCTTTGACAGTAATAACAAGGTCATCACACATAACGGATTTACCCTTCTATTGTTTTGTTTTCTCGCGTTCATATTATTATGCTATCGATAAGCATAATTACTCACACGAGAAGATTTTTATGTATTTAATATGCCCTTGATAAAAGAGTTATAGTATTTTCTAAAATCATTTATATCAAACATAGTAGGGCTTGCATTGTATCCATCTAGTCGCCGGTTAATGTAATCGCTATATACTTGCGACATCGACCTCCCGTATATGACCCTTTGCTTATAGATACAGTATTATGCAAGCCATGTGTTGCTCCAACCTTTGCTTCCGATGTTACCCATCTTCTTCTGCTAATCTTTTACAAATCTCCATACCTGAGATATATCCTTAAGCGTGGTTTTGGGGCCAATCCGGATATATACATATTCTTCGCGACTACTAACCCTCGGCAGATACCCCATACTCTGCTTTATTATCGACGGGTATGATAATACAAGTTTCTTAGCATATTTGCGTTTAATCTTAAAATGATAAGATATTGTGTCTATACATGCTAAGACATTTGGATTGTCGCTAAAACCCAACAACTGATCAACCCCAAGGAATTGATCCGTTAGATGCTCTTTGCAAATCTTAGTATATTCAGAGTCTTGTCTGATGCAGCCAAGGAGGACATCTTGGTTTCCTCTAAATTGAGATAACTACCTCTTCAATGTCTCTATCGATACTCAGCTTCAACTCATCGGGCATAGTGGGAATGACAAACCCGGTAATTAGAAGTACAGACCGCTCACTGTCTTTCATTTCCAGTTCCTGTCGAGCTTTCCCCTCGGTCCTATCTGTTATTTCAATAGTATTGGCGAGCGCATTGCGATCGTCTGCTAATACTGTATTAATACGGGCAAGTGCAATTCGTTGCGCAATAGTTGTAGGAGTATACTTAGCAAACTCTTCCGGTGACATTCTCATGAGCATATTGTATTGATACGATATGCTGTCCTCTTTTTTCCACCTACCATTGCCGCGTCTCTCTGGATTAGTATGAAATCTGATAGATGGTTTATGGCCACTCTTAAACCTCCCGCATTCATCGCGTGTCTCCACTTGCTTTGTAGCAGTGATATCTTCATTCATATCCTCATTTTAGTGGAGGTTAGTAGAAAATCTCTCAGTGATGTTTTATTTATTATTCGCCTGGCAAGTTTGGAACTTAGAATAAGCAGTATTGTTCGTAGCTAACGCGTCACTCCATTCTTCCTGCAAAGCATTTAGATTTGCTTCCTGCGTATCATATGCTTGCTGTGCTAGTGTCTTGTCCTGATGATATTGATCGTAAAAATCTCCCCAATTCTTCCTAGAAGCAAATGTTGTGTCGTACACCTATTTCTTCTGATCAGCTGCGCTCCTTAAGCTAGTAGCTTCGTTATTGAGTGCATCACATTTATGAGGATCTAGCTGCCCATATTCTGAGCGGGGGACGGGGTGGCACCAGATTTACTACTTTGAACATTACCGCCGCTTTCACTTGTCGGAGATGCCGTATCTACATTTCTTACTGCACTTGATTCTTCCATCTGTTTATCTTCCATTTTCAGATTGTCACCACTTTTTATTTGAGATGTCGTAGCCTCGTCCTGATTACCGCTGTCTTTGTGGGTCAATGCATACGCGCCAAAGGAACATAAGGTAATAAGACAAATGACGATAACGTTAATACGGTCGAACTTGTTCTCCTCAAGAATTAACTCAAAATCATCATAAGCGTTCAATTTGCTGCTACATCCTCGCTCACTGCTCAATTTCATCTGACTCTCCTAGCAATAATCTTTGCCTTTTTAGTAGCGGCCACAAACCCGCCTCTATTTCATTTTGCGGACCGTCCCCGTCCTTATATAGTCCTTTCGTTTTCATTGATAGATAATCGCTGATTGCGCGGCAGAGCCATTCTGCAACATTCTGCGGTGTTTTCAGTGCGGCTATTCGGTCATCTTCTACCTTATTAAACTCAATCCGGTAGTCATCCAAGACTAGTGCAATAGCATATTTTATAGACATATCCTCAAGCGATTTGCTATTCTTTGCATTCAATATTTCGCGCTACCTTTTTCGCAAAACATTCCTCCTCTCAGCAGCTACATCTTTTTCTGGCTCATCTACACCAATAAGATCTTCGTCAATCATCCTGAGAACGGCAAAATAGATCGGGTCCATTGATCCACCCTGATAGTCTCTTACCATTTGAGTAAAGAGTTTTGGAAATTCATATTCAGCACTCATCGGGTAGGACCCTTCTGATTGTCAACTATTGAAAAGAGATGCTCTTTTTCTATTTTCATCATTATCTGGTCGATGATCTTATCAGGGGCATATTCAAATGTCTCGCCTATTCTTTTAACTCCCTCTATTCCCGAATGGTCAAGGGCCGTTTTTAGAATAAACTCAATCTCCTCATCACTGTAATTGACCCCCTTCTTGCTAGCACGATTTATTATCTTTTTCTTAGCTGCTTCAACTTTATATTTCGATTTACTCCTCACCTCATGTGGTGAGCTAGAACTTCCGCCTTTTTTATTTGATCTCGTCAATATATAACTAATAACTGCAAAAAAATATTATAAGGACAAATACTGGCTGCATGGACATCCTTTCTTTTTGTCGCAAATAAAAACGACACCGTACTAGGTGTCTAAGCCATTGATCCACACTTGAGCGTAAAGCTCGAATGTTTCTGCACGGTGCCGTTTTTAGAACTTTACCGTGCGAAAAATATCGCATTAATCTCAAATGTGAATGACTTAGACAGTATTAATTATATAATCAACCATCAAAAATAGACAGGAACATTACTGTCTATTTAAGCAAAGGTTCACACTAAGTTAGTCTGTATTCGCCTCGGGGGAACAATAAGCACATCCATTGCACTGCATATAATACATCTTTGCCTTCTGCACCGCGAGAATTGCGTTCGTAAATACACCGAGATAGGTTTTACTTCTTATAAGCGAGAGATAGATACACCCATCTCGGTGAACTTCGTGATCTCCATTATCTTGCGCATGATCGTTTACATAATAATTGAACATTTATTTTTCCTTTCGTACGCCCTTAAAAGGCTTCTTATCTGATTTGACATTAATAAATTGACCAGTCGTCGAATCGCGTTTGACATACCGTTTAATGACCGGGTTTAGTACCTGGGTCCGTTGTCTAATTGCACCTTTTCGACCAGGGCCTTTTGGCGGATTAGTTGCCACCTCGTACCTCCTATTCTAAATACAAAACATTAGCGTCTTTATTGCACGATATCGGGCAAGTTTGTTACAATAAAAACAGGAAAAATGATCATACATTAATTCCGAAAATAGTTTAGAGTGTCGGTTGCCGCCGGCACTTTTAATTTGGCTACATATTCATCCTCCTCGCAGAAGGAATAACTCGTTCCATTATTCCTAGGATAGAAAAATCTTCAATCATGATGCGCGGTTTGTGAATGGTATTCGTAGAGTTTGGTACGAGTACAGGAAAGCCATCCTTTGTTTTATCTAGCTGCTTTAATGTTGCATCATCACCTATCAAGGCTACGACAATACTCTTCCACGGCGCTTGTGATTGTTTTCGTATAAGAACAAGATCGCCTTCAATGATACCGGCATTATTCATACTGTCGCCTTCCGCCTTAAGAAAAAAGTAATCCTTCGTATTTCTGCTTTTTAAGGAATTAGCTTCAATCGGTACATATGCTTGCACATTTTCCTCCGCCAACAGCGCTGGCCCACAAGATATATTGCCCAGCAGTGGGATTTCTACCATTCTTGGGGCATCAAGATTATCCAACATACCGCTTTCCCGAAGCATAGCCACATGGTATTGAGCATTACTTTTATGCTTATAGCCCATGTGATCAGCAATATATCCTAGACTGGGTATATTACCATGAAGTGCATGATAACTTTTGATTAGCTCAAAGATTTTTTGCTGACTTGTACTGTTATTCATGTTTTTATTGTACCCTATTTTTGTACGGCCGTCTAGTGTCTATTTGTACTTACTTCGCAGCTCGTCCATAGTAACGCCGTCAATTTTATCAGTATAGGGGTTTCGAGAATTGGGATTTTTCGCATCAACAAATCCATATAAAGTAAACTGTTGGTTATTTTTTATCACCCTCTGACTTCCAATCATTTGGATTGCGTCACTGAGACTAATCTCATTTTTGACAAATCTCCGGAAATAAGCCGATGCAATAATATCTGCAATTCTTATTTCGTATTTAATCTTAGAATCATAAAATTGGAAAACATTGCGCATCTCATCAGTAAGTTGCACTAAAGCCTCGGCACTTTCAGGATGTTTTATGAACCTCTGTAAATAAGGGTGCCTTGGTGTCCATGATGTGACTTGTATCATCGGTTCAACAGTTGATGTGATGCTCCAAATCGTATTCCTCATAATATCCCGCCAATACATTTCCGCCGATTCACGACCACCAGTAATACATTCATCTATGCTTACTTCATTGCGCCTAGTTCTTTGTCAAAATCTCTGTCTACACTGGTCATAATTGCTAGATTCATTGATCGAACAATACTCAATCCGAGTAATTTGATCTTGTAAAGCGTCTTTGCACTTTTAGCACGCAGCCACTCTGCCGTCTGTTCGTATTGAGTAGCGATTTGTATGTATTCTTTGCTCTTGTTACGATATATATCTCTTGCACCAGTAGTCAGCTGGTCAATATTATGATCTCTTTCATGAAGTAGTGAACCCGTATTCGCTTCGCTGATCTGCACAGCAAACGTTTGGATTTTTATCGCTCCATATCCATTGTTAATGAGAACTCGATCAGCAAAATCCTCAAGTTGTTTTGAAGAGAGCAAATATCCTTTCACCTCTCGGTTCCGGCAAACTGAATCTGGAAGCTGTGCCTCCCACTCAATAAAAACCCTCTCAATTTTCTTATACTTCGTTGGGCGTATTAACGCAGCCGCGAAGAACGATAGATCATCCGTCTCGAAGTTACCTGAATCATCAATTCCTATAATCACAGCTGGTCCTCATAAACTCATTATATCTCCCACTGAGTGGTATGGTTGTGGGTTCAATCCAAAACGCTTAGGTACTAACATTTAACCGCGCAGTGGCTGTGTTTGATGCTGTTTCGCAGCAACGACAATTTTACTCATAGCAATAAGGTTATGCCTTATTTGGTTCCATTTCGCATCTACCCAGCCTACCAAAGAAATCCCCCCGCCTTTGCCGCGGGGATTTTTCTTTGCGCTTAAACCGCCGCTAAAACGCAAAATCCTCAACGTCTAACAGGTCATTACGGCGATTAATAAATTCGCGCAGTTCAACCGTTGTACGCGGCCGATTCCAGGTGGCATTCTCGTTATGTAATGAGTTATTTGATTCGGTGACTTCCATTTTTATTTTTCCTTTTTGTATAAGTTAATTACTTATACTTTTAGTATAACACAAACTTGCCAAAAAAGCAATAGCTTTTTACAAAATCTTTTGACTTCGCCAGACCGCTTATGGTATAAATAAGATAAGGATTATCAAGACAAACATGAATACTCTCATCGCTGTTAGCATCATCGCCCTGGCAGGACTTATCCACGCTAGCTTTCAGTTAAGCGTTAGTATGGCTACATCTCTATCGGGGCATGCCTTAGGACGCAAGCTGGCCGCTCGGCGCACGTTACGGCTGCTATTTAGCTTTGTAGCTGGCGCCTTCACTATGACGCTTTTATGTGTTAGTTTCGCTAGCTATGCTATCGGCGTATTCGCGCCGCACAGTAATTTATTGTGGATCACTTTGACTGCTGGTCTGATGATCGTTGGCTTGGCAGTTATCCTTTTTTACTATCGTAAAACCGAAGGTACCGAATTGTGGATTTCACGCAGTTTTGCCCGATTCTTGCGTAAACGCACCGCCAAAGCCAGCCTTGCCGCCGAAGCGTTTAGTCTAGGATTGACTAGTGTTGTCGCGGAACTACTATTTACTATCGTGCCAATCATTACCGCAGCCTGCGCTATCATCGGGCTGCCGCCGATTTGGCAAATCGTTGGCGCAGCAGGTTATACGCTAGCTGCTTCGCTCGGGCTGCTCATCGTTGCCCTATTGATTGGCAGCGGGCGCCAACTGAGCCGCATCCAGCGCTGGCGCGAACAAAACAAATACTTTTTACAATTCGCTGCCGGTCTGGGTTTGATTATCCTCGGTTTTTATATATACGTTAATACTGTTTCCGACTTAATCATTCAGGTGAATGCTGTATGAAAGTTACCGTTTTCAAACGAGGCAAACGCCCGCCAGAAGATTTCGATGCCAAAAAGCTGCGCGCTAGCCTGTACGCCGCCTGCCTTAGTGCTAAAAGCCCCGAAGGGTTAGCCTGCAATTTAGCCGATCAAGCTGCTCGCGAGGTCGAAGCTTGGAGCGGCCAAAAATCAGATATCACCACCACCGATATTCGCGCGCAAGCTGGACGATTTCTAGAGCATAATCATCCTGACGCAGCATATTTATATAAACACCACAAAAAAATGATGTAGGAGACATGAATGGCGAAGAGACACAATAAATTTGATTACGATTTAGTAGTTATCGGTAGCGGAGCTGGCGGATCAGCCGCTGCCACTATCGCCGCTCGCAATGGCGCGCGCGTAGCGATTATCGAGGAAGACACCTTTGGCGGCGATTCGCCTAACTGGAGCGACATACCAACCAACGCCTTATTACACGTCGCACATCTCTATGATCAAGCACGCCACGGCGCCAAGTTCGGCTTACGCTCTAACACGCTTGGCTACAATTATCCGAGTATTCGCGCCTGGAAAGACCTCGCCGTTAAGCGAACTGGGGCTGCCGGTAATCGCAAATTTTACGAAAACCAAGGCATTACTACCTATACTGGACACGCCCACTTTCTGTCGCCCAATGAAATTTCCGTTCGGCGCAAGCACATTAGCGCCGAAAGATTCCTGGTCGCTACGGGTTCGCACTGGGTAGCGCCAGAAGTACCAGGATTAGACGAAATCCCATTTTTGACAGCGCGCACCATCTTAGAGTCGATGCGTCCACCGAAGAGCCTTTACATCATAGGTGCTGGCAGTGTTGGCGTCGAGATTGCGCAGCTGATGGCTACTTTCGGTACTAGGGTTTATTTGACTGATATCGCTGCCCGCATTTTACCAAAAGAAGACGAAGAAGTTGGCGAGCTGCTAGAAGCCTACCTCAAGAAGCATAAAGGCATTACGTCATTGACGCAAACACGAACAGTCGCAGCGGTCAAAGACGGACTCGGCTACCGCGTATCATTCCTGCGCGGCGGTGTCGAAAAGTCGGTACGCGTCGAGGATATCTTGGTGGCGACTGGACGTCGGCCAAACCTTGATTTAGGACTAGAGAACGCCAGCGTCCAATACGACCCAACCGGCATCCATGTTAACGAATATTTACAGACAAGCGCTCGCCACATTTATGCAGCTGGGGATATTATCGGCAACTCTGAGCACACGCATACTGCACTGCTAGAATCGCGGATTGCTGCTCATAACCTTTTTTCAAAGAATCAAATCGCGCCAGATTATACTGCTACACCGCGGACAACTTTCACCTTTCCGGAAGTATCGTCTGTCGGCCTGACCGAAGACGATTGTATCAAACGCGACCTCAAAATCAACAAAGCCATGGCACCGCTATCAATCATCGGTCGCTCAAATACCAGCGATTTCCGCGACGGCTTCGTCAAGCTAGTATGCGACAAGAAAGGCGTTATAGCCGGCGGTACTATAGTCGCGCCGAATGCTAGCGATAGTATCCACGAAATCGCCCTAGCTGTGCGGCACGGCCTAACCGCCAAAGATCTTGCAGACACGCCGCACGTTTTCTTGAGCTGGAGTGAAGCTGTTCGGGTCGCTGCTAGCAAATTAGCTTAAACCAGTCAGTTAACCAAGAAAAAAGCTTAACCAAAAGTTGAGCTTTTTTCTTGGTAGCGGGGGCTGGATTTGAACCAGCGACCTCTTGGTTATGAGCCAAGCGAGCTGACCAGGCTGCTCCACCCCGCGATACGGGTACTATTATAGCAAATTACGTATCACTTCTGCAAGCGCGAAGCAGCAGTTTTGCCAGTCAGAAAATCAATCCATTGTTGGAAGTTTGACTTATGCACGACAGGCGTATTGTTGCGTGGAGCTGTTTTAACATAAGATGAGTTATCGTCCTGGCTGTCGAGAGATTTTACTGCAGCGCTATTCTCTGGCAGTATTAGCTGCTTCTCGCTAGGATCTGCCAGACCTAACTTGCTGCGCGCTTCTAGCTCTTTATATTCATCGCTCTTATAATAATTTTGTTCGTATTTCAGCGTCTCTACTTCTAGCTGCGCCAGCCGTAATTGTTGTCTTTTTTCGTCAAGCGCTCGTTGGGCGCTAAAGTTCGTCTGAATCGTCGACATTGTACCCATCACCCAGCTAATCGCAATGATAATCGCCAACAACAGCACCAATCCATTAAAGTTCGCGTAATTGAACCAGATATAATGCAGTTGTTGGCGTAATCTTTCAACAAGTTTCATCTATCAACTATTATAAACCATGAGCGGTAATCGAGATAGCGAGATAAAACGACTCTTATTGGCGACGACGGATGATAGCGTATACGCCGGCAGCGCCGCCTAGCACCAACACGCCGGCGCCGATAATATAACCGTATAGGCTATCGCCAGTTTCAGATAAGCGTCCGCTGTTAGCGGTAGTCTTGCCACTCTTTGCTGGAGCTCCAGGTTGATTACCACCATTAGCTGGCGTAGTATTATTCTCCGACCGCTCATAAATTATAACCGGATCGTCGATAACGCCGTTAGCAGTTTTATCCATGTCGCCAAAGCCGCCATCGGTAATTGAGTATTCAACAATAGTGCGTTTGCCATCGGCTGATGTTTTGAATACAACTTTCTCGGTAATATCGGTAGCATTAGCGCCATTAATACTGTACTTAATTACTTTTAGGCGATTAACTTTGTAGATACGCGATAATTCGAGAGTAATTTTGGTAGTATACCCAACCGCTGGCTGCGCGTGCCCGTCACAGTTGATTGTAAACTTGGCCGAGCCCTGCATCTGATAGCCAGTCGGAATATTTTTCGGCTGCCCTACCGCGGTAGCGTTTTTGATGTTGTAGCATTTATCGCCTGAGGTAGACAGCGTAATATTGGTATTGTTTGCTTGGCGAATTGTTTGCTTATTGACAAAGGTTTGGATAACAATCGCATCTAGGCGTGCCTGAAGGCTTGTCTTAACGGCTTGATCCTGTACTTTATCGACTAGTGTTCGCGCATGCGCTATAGACTGAGCAGTTTTCTGGCTTTCAGCATCGGCAACAGCCGCCTGGGCGGCTACCTGGGCGTCAGCTTCTTTCTTCTGAGCGGCAGTAATTGCCGAATTGAGCTGTTGTATCGCGGAACTAATGTCAGCTGGCGTCGAGCTAGCAGCGGCCTCAACATTCTTGGCATGCTGCAAAGCAGATTTGACTGCAGGATCGTTTCGGATATACGCTGGCTGCGCTTCCGCCCGAGCAATCACGTCGTGCAAAGTAGTCTTGTCTGGCCGCAAGGCATCGAGAGCCGCTTGCAACTCTGACGCCGCCGTTTGCAGGCGCATTACTGATGCTGAAGCGTCGTTGTAGACTTGTTTAGCCTGCTTAATTTTAGCCTTTAGCGCATTGATGGTGTCAGCACTTATACCGGTCGTATCGACAGCCTCAGCTTTAGTAATAAGTGTGCCAAGCGTTTGTTTAGCGTTGCCGAGCTGCTGTGATACAGCATCAAGACGTGCCTGCAGAGCAGATTTAACCGACGCGTCCTGGACAGCGTCAACGAGAGTTTGAGCCGCCGTTATCGACTGCGCTGTTTTAGCGCCTTCTGCTGCCGCAACCGCATTGGCAGCAGCTGTTTGAGCATCAGTTTCTTTCTTTTTAGCAGCATCAATTGCCGACTTCAAATTATTGACAGCTGCGTTAACTTCTGCTGGCGTTGGATTAGCCGCAGCATAAACATTTTTAGCATGTTGCAGGGCATTTTTAACCGCTAAATCGTTCTTGATATAAACTGGTTCTTTGTCAGCATCCGCTATAGCTTTGGCTAGCGCTGTCTTATCGGTTTTGAGATTATCAAGAGCTGATTGCAATTTGGTTTTGGCTTCAGTGAGCTGCGCCACAGTCGACTCTTGGTCATTATTGACTGCTTTAGCTGCAGCAATCGCGGTATTCAAAGCAGCAACAGTCTCGGCCGCTAGACCATCCATCGGCGTGTTCTTCGCCTTGTCAATCAATTTCGATAAGGCTGTCCGCGCATCGGTAATTTCCTGTTTGACGGCGTTGAGCTCATCTTGCATCGCTGATTTCTTGGCTGGGTCCTGAACGTGCGCTAAAAGTGCCTCTGCAGCGCGAACATCAGCAGGCGACTTACTGTTTTTTGCTTTATCAACCGCTGTCCGTGCGGCCGCTTGAGCTGCTGTTTCTTTAGCTATTGCGGCGTCAAGTGCTTGCTTGAGATCGTTTGTCGCTTGGCTAATTTCGGCAGGTGTCGGATTTGGTTTGGCAACAACGTTTTTCGCAGCTGACAGCGCACTGGCTACCGCTGCATCTGCTTTGATATAATCTGCAGAGTTATTCGCGCGATCAATTTGCGCTTGGAGCTGAGCTTTATCAGCTTTCGGCAGCGTTGCAGACACTGTTAGTTGACCGTTGAATTGGGTGGTAGCAGCGCCAACTGTAACATTCTTGGTCCAAGTTGCCGACAATTCATGAGTATTATTATCATAAATTGGCGAGACAATTTTGACACGACCAGCCCCATCATTAGCCAAATCAGCGCTGTTGGTTATAGCAACAGCCGTACCCGATACATCTTTGAGCGGCGATGCAAACGGCGTTGTATTCGTACTCGTACGGACGCGCTGATTAGAAACGTCAAGCTTAGTTAATTTAGTTAAGTGGCCCGCAAACGACATATCGCTAATATTACTGCGGTCTACCTGCAGCGACGTTAATTGCGTCATCGCGCCAATATTATTCAGATCGTTATTAGTTAACGAAGTTGACGATACTTGGAGAGTCGTTAGTTTGGTAAGTTGCTTTAGAACTTCGCTATGCGCTAGCTGCGGTGTACCATTATCAACACCAGACAACTGCAATGCCGTCAAGGTGCCTGCACTCTTGGCAAAATCAGAAATATCAAACGCTGTCGATTTACTATCTACACTTACTTGTGTCAAATGCGTCAGATTAGCTAGCGGCTTGGTCGAAGCAATCGGATTACCAGACGCTAAAAGTACACTTAAGTTAGCCAAATGCGCCAACGGTTCGATCGACGCGACTTTATTATTTATCATTGTTAACTTGGTCAATTTTGCTAACGATGACAAAGGCGCCAAATCAGCAACTTCGTTATTGTCAATCTTCAGCTCTTGCAAATTAGTTGCTTTCTCGAGACCTGTTAGATTTTTGACTTTGACACCGCCGTCTACGGTAAGTTGCGTCAATTGAGCTAGCTCGTCCGCTGTGATATCCTGAGTGCTCGGACGATTGCTATCAAGCGTTTTATTGATAGCTGCCTTGAGGCCAGCATCAGGAATATTAACAGTTACTGGAGGTGTCGGCGGAGTCTGCCCGCCCGTCGCATCCATCAGCACATTAACCAGAGCACCAGCATTTACCGGTACGCCAGCTTTAACAGTTTTGCCTGTTGGGTCAATCGCTTGCGCTACGTCGCTTGATAACGGTTTACCCTTGTTGATAGCTGGGCTACCTGGTTTGAGATTGTAATTGCTCTTTTTGTAGTCGTTGTTATTCGCCGCTTCTTTCACGAAATACGGATTATTTGCTCGCGAGCCAAAAGCATCAAGTGAATGCGTATCGCGGCCGTCAATCGATTTTGACAATTTTGGATTATTCGCGATATCAGAAGCCCTGCTTATAACTGTATCGGTCTTTGAAGGAAGCTGTTTGAAATCCCACACCGACAAATTTATATCGTCTGACTCGTTACGGTAATATACGTTATAATCAAACCCTTTGAGCATATCGTTGGCATCGACATACGGTCTATTTTGATCGTTCTGAGATCCTTCAACACGCAGTGAATACGCGCGTTGATAATTACCGCCAGAAAGATCCTCTGCTCGAGCTAATGGCCGCGAAGATATAATGTTGTTATACAATTCAACGCCCGAAGTATTCCAATCTAGACCCAGTCCCTGCGACCAACTTTCGTTAGCTACACAGGACCCGCCTTTCCAATAATTGCATCCGTCAACACGACTATCTTCAAATATGTATATTGGCCGATAAGTGCGAGATATGGTATTGTTATACACCTTAACATCATCGCTGCCGGCTACACGAATACCCGTACCGGAGCTTTCGATTATATTAGAAGCAATTATACCATTACCAGAAACCTCATACATGATAGCAAGCGGAGAATTAGTAAAGAAGTTATCAACGATTTTCGTTTCTACGCAACCTTCATCGCACCAAAAGCCAATCATACCTTCGCTATTGGCGTTGGCAGCAGTAGAATACGCTTTAGTGTCGCGAGAATAATCAACAATATTATTACGGAATGTGAAATTTCGCGTATGCGTAACTTTGATATCGGCCATCGTACAATAAGCTCCGCAGCCAATCGTCAAGAAACCTTCCGCATTGTTGCCATATAATTCACCGTTAGTAAATACTGTGTTGTGAGATTTGTTAGCCCCAACTCCCGAGCCGCCATTATCTATCGCCTTTACGCCACGCGCCGTCGACGACTCTGCTTTGTTAAAGAACAGGCCTTGGCTTGCACTTTGGGTGACAATCATATCTTGAACCAACGAGCCAGTTCCGTTGATACTTACTGCGGTTGGACCCGAATAAACTCCTCTGTCAGCGGCAGGATCGTAAGGATCCTTAAAACCCCAAACCTGAACAGGCGAATACTGAGCAACGTTAATGCCTTTCACGGAAACGTTTTTGCCAGTACTAGTGAAAGCTCGCGCCCGCTCTGATATCTCGGTTACGCCGCTAGCTGGATTCTTGCCGATATAATAAGATATCGCATCTTGCTGGCCAATATTATAGCCGTCTGCATTATTGTTAGGGGTTTTGAGCGTAGTAGGAGTGTTGTCTTCGACATAAAAAGTATTACTACCAGGCGTTACCTCTGCTTTGGTTTTAACCTGCTTTAGCGGCTCGTCGTTAATGAAAACCTGTTCTGGGTAGGCCGCGACACCTTCGACGCTTGGATTGGCATTTGTGGTACAAACATGACAGAAGTTGTGATAATTCCCAGTTGTTTTCCAGATACCATTTTCACTAGTCCATGAATTTACGACATCGCTGCCCTTTAGCCAAACTTCTGCCCCCGGCGCCGCTTGAATAGTCACATTATCGCCAGAGATGAAAAAATGCGGTTCACGATAAATACCCGACTTCGCGACTACTGTGCCGCCATTACCAATTGAACTGAGAGCTTTCTTAAAAGTAGCGTACGGCGAACCCTCGGAACCATTACCTGAGGTATCGTTGCCATTCGGCGCTACCCACGCGACATTACTCGTTGGGACGGTGTAGTTGGTTTTAATAAAAGAGTACTTTTTGTTGAGCTGCGACGCCTGAGCTCGCGGCAAATTCACCAGCACCAAACTTAGTGCCACGATGAATACAGTTATTCCAGCGCCAATACGGCGATATTTATATTTGATATTTCTCCTGTGTATTTTCATATACTCCTGCCTCATTTGGATTATATACATGACATAGTAGCATAAGCAAATCGAGCCAGTCAATAAATAATCTGTACTATACAATGATTTTACGCTATAATACCAGCAATGGGGGCGTAGCTCAGGGGTTAGAGCAGCGGGCTCATAACCTGTTGGTCGTTGGTTCGATCCCAACCGCCCCCACCACCATAATCAACCACAGAAATCAAAAAACCTCCCTTAGGGTAATCAGGGAGGTAATTTTGTGCACCTGTTTGTTTACATATCTAGATTAGCAAACTTGCCATCTAAACGCAAGCACTTTGCTACCGCAAAAACCCTCAGCCAACAAGCCGAGGGTTTTAGTAAAAACAGCAAAATTTATTTCTTCTTAGAGACTGTCAGAAAGCCATTGCGCGGGTTTTCTTTCACGACGCGATCCTCTGGCAAGTCACATGGCTCGCCCTTTTCGTTTTTCTCTACCTTAGTGAAAAAGTAAATGGTTTGCGGTTTGCCGCCGCGAAGTGTAACTTCAGTTTTGTGTAGATAATAAGTGACGCCCTTTGAATTCGTATGTTTGTAAGCCATTGTTTTATACCTCCTATTAGTATTGGTTTACATCTGTTAGCTTATCGTACCCTGCATTGAGTGTCAACACTTTTCACCCCTAGCCACACTAGTCAAGCAGCTCGATATTTATAGCGCAATAATAGTTGTAATATTACAAGGCTAATCAAGCGCAGTACTATAACCACCAAGATTACTACCGCCAAAACTATTGACCAGCCAGCAAAATCGGGCGTCCAAAGCGGCGATGTATATTCGTGGCGATACAGTTCAGCATTAGGCAGCTCTGGATCCTTAATCGTATCAGAAGTAGGATACTTTGACAGCTCGTTAACAAAGCATTGAATATAAGCCATCGACCAACCACTATATTGCGGATGGCAAACTGCTTCAGCCTGAGCGTGAACTCTTGCGTTCTCGGACGACGCTGCCGAAGCTCTCTGGATAGCCGCTTGCGAGTCGCGTTCATACTGATGCTGCAAATAAATCACGCCGCTGCTAGCATTCATATGTGTAGTTGAATAACGCTGCAAATCTTGCAGGCGGTTAAATATTTGCGTTTCGTTGCCTGATTTATCAGCGGTTGCCACAGCGCTGCGGCGTTGTATCATACCAACATTATTGATACGCAAAAAAGTTGCTGCCACAAAACACACCAGCACAAACAAAATCAATAATTGCCAGGTCTTGACTCGCTCAAGACGCCGAAGATTTCGCCTCGCCGCGCGTTTATCAGCCATTATTCCCGCCCTTCATTACTTAATAGTATACCACGAGCAGCTTGATTGCGTTATAGTAGAAGTATGAATATTTATTTCTCTGGCATTGGCGGCGTCGCTATCGGACCGTTAGCTGAATTAGCTCATGACGCCGGACATAGCGTACAAGGCTCGGACGCGCACTCGAGCCTAGAAACTAGCGAATTAATGCAGCGCGGCATTGTCGTCACTAATGACCAGTCTGGCGACTACCTAGAATACTGCCATAAGCAGCGCCGTATCGACTGGCTCGTTTACACCGCCGCCTTGCCCGCTGACCACCCAGAACTAGTGAGAGCGCAAAAATTAGGCATTTACACAGCCAAGCGCGACGAGCTGCTACGCTACATTATGAGCGAGAAGAATCTCAAGATGATCGCTATTGCTGGCACTCACGGCAAAACAACAACTACCGGTATGATGATTTGGGTGCTGCGCCAACTAGGCGTCCCAATCAGTTATTCAATTGGCACCACTATCAGTTTTGGGCCGAGCGGGCACTACGCTCCGAACAGCGAGTATTTCATATACGAGTGCGATGAATTCGATCGTAACTTCTTGCATTTCAGCCCATACCTTTCGCTGATTACTTCTATTGATTACGATCATCCAGATACATACCCAACTCAAGCCGCTTATACCAGAGCTTTCCAACAATTTCTCGGACAAAGCGAACTATCTATTCTCTGGAAGAAGGACACCCTTACCGGTCTAGAACCAGTTAATAAATCTTGGGTGCTCAAAGACGAGGAAGTTAAAAGTTTTCGCATTCCAGGCTGGCATAATCGAGCCAACGCCACGCTGGTTGCCAAAGCCTGCGAGCGGCTAAAGCTGGGTAATCCTGATATCGTAAAGGTTGCCGTCGAGAATTTTCCTGGTACGCAGCGGCGATTTGAACGCTTGGCGCCTGGACTGTACTCTGATTATGGTCACCACCCAGCCGAAATTTATGCCACGCTGCAAATGGCGCACGAGATATCCCGTGAAGTAACTCTTGTTTACCAGCCGCACCAAAATGTCCGCCAGCACGAAATTCAATCAATGTACACAGACGAAGTTTTTCGCTACGCTGACAGCGTATATTGGCTGCCGACATATTTGACGCGCGAGAATCCGGACTTGCCGATACTGACGCCTGCAGACTTAACCAAAAACCTCACCCGCCCCGAAGTACATATTGCCAGCCTCAACGATGATTTGTGGAAGTCTATCATGCTTGACCGCGAGTTAGGCAAGCTCGTCCTCTGCATGGGCGCTGGCACCATTGACGAGTGGCTGCGGCAGCATCTGAAGATTTAGAGTTTTACCGATTATCGCCGCTGCCATGCAGCCGGCCGCGCTGCTGGCGGCTGGCTAGTTTTTCGTTATTAAGCCGCGCCACCTCTTCCAAGCTAGAGCCGAGCAAGTGTGCCGCCGAATTGACATACCACAGCACGTCGCCCAATTCTTTGATAATTTCTGCGCGATCATCGGCAGTTAGTTTGCCCTGTTTATCGCGGATTAGCTTTTTGAACTTCTCCATCACCTCGCCCGATTCGCCAGCCAAACCTAGTATTTGCGCCATCAAATCAGCGCTAATGTCGCCGTAGGCGTGATCGCTCGTCAGCGTTGAAATAGCTTTTTGCGAATAATCTTGAAAATTCATGTTCCCCTCCTGTTTGTTGTTTGTATTATAGCAATAATTGCTATTTTGCACTATTCAGTGCAATCCTGATTATCCGGTTGGCTGTATTTCTCTAAGAGAACAGCTAGTCTGCCCATTTCATCTTGAAACTTTGGGTCTCGTAAGACTTCTTTGGTGTATTTATCAATAGCTCCGCGAATAATACTGCCTATAGTCTTTTTTCCTTCGCTCATCTGTACTTCTCTACACAAGTCCTTAAACTGTTCCTCAGGCACGCCGCTAACCGAAAGTGTAATCGCACTTTCGCCCGTTAAGACACTTACTCTTGAATCTTTACTATCCGAATCAAATCTTTCAATATTTGCCATAAAATTCTCCTTTCGTTACCAGCAAATCATATCGTACTGTTGCTGCCGATTCCAGGCAAACTGGCTGATTTTTTATGACAATTTTATACTTTATGCTATATTACAGATATGGATTTTTCTATTATCGGTTTGTCTACTCGTGACAAACGCGTATATGAGGCGCTGCTGGCAATTCCTAATAGTTCGCTGCGAGCCATCGCAGAAACCACAAATATCAACCGCGGCAGCGTCTACGAATCCATCAAAAGCCTGCGCGCAGCCGGACTAGTCAACAGCGTCACCCAAGGCAAGCAGCTGCGCTACCGCGCCGAGGATCCAGCTGTCTTGGCAGAAATTTTACACGAGAAGCAGCAAGCCTTACAGACAGCCGGACAACAGCTTGATCAATACATTGTCCGCCTGCGAACCGCAAACAAAATCGCCGAAATCCGGCATATGGCGGCATTTTACGAGGGCGACGAAGGCTTGGCAAATATTTTACGCGATATATTAAGTACCTGCCGCCTGCAAAAGATTAACTTGTACCGCGTAATTTCTTCGCCGCGCGTCAGCCGCTATCTGTACAACAACTTTCC
>CAUVBP010000010.1:0-47434 GCA_963550135.1 uncultured Candidatus Saccharibacteria bacterium | reverse complement strand
TTTTGCTGGCGATTTTGCTGTGTATGTCGACGATTATGCTGAGTGGATTTGCCATCAAGCATTCGACCGATACGGCAGCGCAGTCGCTAGACAAAACGCTCAAGGCCGGCTTCACGCTGGGCAATAATCCACGCACCAATCCGGGAACAGCCCGCGGTTCGGGAACGGTGTCGAACAAAGACATCGACGCGGTGAAGAATCTGGAGGATGTGACGGATTATGTCAAGCGCCAGAACGCCACGGTCGATTTTATCAATACCAAACTGGTGCCACTACCGAGTGGGGGTAGCGGCTATGACGCCGAGAAAGACAAACAGTTTGGCAACGCTGCGACTATCATCGGTGTCAATAAATCTGAGTCCGAGAAGAAGTTCCGGGCTGAGTCGCTCAAGCTCATCGCTGGCCGGCACATCACCGAGAACGATTCGCACAAGATTTTGGTGCACGAAGATTTCGCCAAGGCTAACAACCTGAAGCTTGGCAGTAAAATTAAACTGAAGGCCAATCAATACGACACCGATAATGAGCATCCGTCCAAGGACGAGGTCGAGGTAGAAATCGTCGGTATATTTAACGGCAAGAACCCAAAGCAGGCGACGTACCAGGTGGAGCTGTTCGAGAATTTGTTCTTGACTGACCTCACGACAACCCGCCAGCTGAATGCCTATACCGAGCAAAATGAGATTTACCAGGACGCTACGTTCTTCACCAAAGGCACCAAGCAGCTGGATGAGGTAATGGCGCGGGCGAATAAATTGCCGGTCAATTGGCAAAAGTATCAATTGAATAAGAATAGCCAGGAATTGGCTGGCGTGACTGGCGCGGTGAACGGCGTGTACGGCTTGATCGACGGTATGTTGTGGGCGACGGCGCTGGTCAGTGTCGCGGTAATCGGCATGGTGTTGTACTTGTGGATGAATGAGCGCAAACGCGAAGCGGGCGTGCTCTTGGCGACGGGTGTACCGCAGTCAAAGATTGTGCTGCAATATATCGCTGAGCTGGTGATGATCGCGATGCTGAGCTTCGGCGCGTCGTACTTTACCGCAGGGCTGATCGCACAACAACTGGGCGATCATGTGGTGTCGCAGGCGGCACAGAATGCTACACGTCAGGATGGTAGTTCTCTGAACGGTGCGTCGCTCGGTGCTGACGCTGACTCGGTGACGTCATCGCGGACGCTGGACAAGGTGACAGTTGGTGTGCAGCCGACGGATCTGCTGGCGGTGTGGGGCGCTGGACTGGCGGTGATTATCATTGCGGTGCTGCTGGCTTCGCGACCAATTACCCAATCAACGCCAAAAGAATTACTAACTGAAGTGGACTAGGGGCGAATGATGACGATTATCAAACGAGCCTGGACGGCTGTGGCGCGCAAACGGCGTCGCAGCCTGACCATCGCCCTGATCATGACGCTGATTTTCACGCTGCTGATCGGCACGCTGACGGTGCAGCAAACGATGGCGCAGCTGAAGCAATCAATCGAACGGAATATCTGCGCCGGCTTCAGCATCGCCAGCAAGCAACCGTCGGGCGAGGTGCCGATGGAGACGGCACAACAGGTGCAGCGCCTGGACAAGGTCAAAGCACACAATTTCCAGGCAGAAACTACCGCGGAACTGCCGGGCAAGCAATTGATCGACACGGCAGGCAGCGGTGTACAGCTGGATGCTAATGTGGCTGGCGAGGCGAAGGTCACGAGCGCAACACAGAGCGATTTGCTGAGCGAATTTACTGGTCGGTTCTACCAACTGGAGCAGGGTAAGCACTTGACCGAGCGCGACCAAAACGCGGCCCTGATTCACAAAACGTTCGCCGAGAAAAACGATATCAAGCCAGGCGACAAGCTGGACATTACCAAAGACGGCCGGCGCGTGACGGTGACTGTCATGGGCATCTTCAGCGGCAAAGGCGAAAAGCCGGCGGTCTTGCAATCCGACATGGCGGAGAATCATCTCATCACCAACTTGGCCGCGGCGCAGCAGTTGACGGGTAGCCAGCAGTTGACGCGGGCGACGTATTTCGCCGAAAATCCACATCAGCTGAAGTCGTTAACGGACCGCGTCAAAAGTTTACCAAACGTCGATTGGCAAAAATTCAGCCTAACCGACAACGGGGCGGTATTCGCTGGGGTTCTCCAAAACATCGCTGGCATTCAAAACATTTTGACAATTGCCACCATCGGCGCAGCCGCAGCGGGGCTGGCGGTGCTGTCGCTGGTACTGGTGTTCTGGGTGCGCGGCCGCTTGCACGAAATTGGCATCTTGCTGTCTATCGGCACGTCAAAGCGGCAGATTATCGGGCAATTCTTGGCGGAATTAGCAATCATCGCTCTAGTTAGCTCGGTGTTCGCGCTCGCCATCGGCTCGGTTGCCTCGTCGCAGATTTCTACCGCCCTCACAGCGCAAACCGACCAAAGCCAGCGCGTAGAAAAAACCGTGGTGCAAGCCGCGCCACCGGCGACCTACTTGCAGGCTTTCGCCTTCGGCTACATGGTTGTTCTGCTGTCAGCCATCGCTGCCACTGCGCCAATCATGCGCCAATCACCAAAGCAAATTTTAGCAAAATTAAGTTAGGAGTACTATGTCAATACTTACTTTACGCGATATCATTTACTCATACGCTGACGGCACCAGCAACGTGCTCAACGGCATCAATTATCAATTTGAAAAAGGCAAATTCTACGCCATCGTCGGTAGTTCTGGCGCCGGCAAGTCGACACTGCTCGGGCTGCTAGCGGGGCTAGACACACCGACTGGCGGGCAGATTTTGTTCGACGATGAAGACATCGCTGAGCAGGGTTACTCGCATCATCGCAAGCACAATATCTCGCTGGTGTTTCAGAATTATAACTTGATCGATTATCTGACGCCGCTAGAAAACTTGAAATTGGTTAATTCCAAGGCTACCAACGAAACCTTGCACACTATGGGTCTGGACGACGATCACATTCACCGCAACGTCATGAAACTTTCTGGCGGACAGCAACAGCGTGTGGCAATCGGGCGAGCGTTGGTATCCTCCGCACCGATTATCTTGGCGGACGAGCCGACCGGCAACCTCGACGAAACCACCGCCGCCGACATCATCGACATCCTGCGCCGCGCCGCCCACGAAAACGACAAATGTGTCATCGTCGTCACCCACAGCAAGCAGCTAGCCAAAGAGGCGGATGTGGTGCTGAAGCTGAAGGATAAAAAACTAAAGAGGTAAAATCTAATACTGCTCATCAAGCGGGCTGATTAACGCAATTTTATAAAGCCGGAATAAGTTCACTTGGATAAGGCTAACAGTAATAAACATAAACTTCCAGCATAACGTTAGTTTGAAAGCGATTCTGCGGGCGTATCATAAGGCAAAGCGATAGATATTTGCGTATTTCGCCCGCCAGCGCTATAATCGCCCCATGACTATAAAACAGCAGTCAGCAAGTATCGCCTGGCAAAGCACGCGTTTTCGCCGCGGCTTGTTGAATTGTTCGTAAACTTCTTCTGAAAATACTAACCATGAATAGAGGCCGTGCGCGGCCTTTTTTATATAACCCAAAGGAGGAATTATGAAGCAAAGAATAATTATCATCGGCGGTATGGGGCCGCAGGCAAGCCTGGAGCTACACCGGCGGATGATTCAACAGGCGCTGGCAGACGGCGCGAAGAATGGCGCGGATTTTCCGCATATAGTTCATTTGTCGCTACCAGTTCCTGATTTTATCGCCAACGAATCGCGGCGCAGCGAAGCCTTGGAAATTATCATAAACGAACTGAAAAACATTGGCGCGTCGATGGATGACGTTATCATAATTGCTTGCAATACTGCGCATTTATTGCAGCCAGATATTGAACAGCGGCTGAATATTCGCATAACTTCCATGGTGGACGCCGCAATTGATTATGTTAGCCGCCATCATAAAACAATTCGATTGCTAGCGTCGCCGACAACCATCCGCACTGGACTATATGACAAGCCGTTGAAAGCCGCCGGAGTAGCCGTATTAACGCCGGATAAGGACGAAGAACAAGTGCTGGAAGTAATAATTCGCGCAGTAATTTCTGGGCAGGCAATACCTCAGTCAGCACTGGATAAAATACCAATAACAATCCAATCCGAGCAGGCAAACGCAGCAAACTATATCAATAATTACCCCAGCAGTCCGCCGGTATTATTAGGCTGTACCGAATTATCTTGCGCCTTAGCCAAAAAACCAAACACCATCGACCCAATGAATATTCTGATTAACCATCTATCAGCCAGAGGAGTGCTATAGCTAAACCTGACAATAAGCCAGAAACAGCAGTTAAATCAAATAACTCTCACCAAATAACCCCATCAGCATAAGCCTGCCATGACTGCTGTTCGCCGGCTGTCATTGATCGGACTAAACTGATGGTTTGCGATAGGATAGCACTGTCGATTTTTATGGTTTGTCCAGTGTCTACCTCGGGCCAACCGGCTTGTTCTGCTAGCTTGGTTTCGGCAGCAATCTTCTGTGCGGGATTTAATCCTGAGCCGCCATGCTCGCTGATAGCGCGACGAACAATCGTCGCATACGAATCACCGTCTTGCACAACGTAAGTGTAGCTGCCCGACTGGGGTTTCGACTTATTCACAGACGACTGCGCGGCTTTATCGTCTGGTTTATTTTTCTTTTCTGTCTCATTCTTATCACTTTGCTCCTGGCTACCAGTAGCTTTCTTGGCGGCCCCAGCATCTTTGTTGGCGTTATCGGCATTAGCATTATTTTTCTGCGGCACGAGTTGCTGAACAGTACTGTCATCCGACTTAACTTTCATCTTCTGCTCAACCGATTTAGAACTCTTTTGCTGATCTTTACTTCTTAGTAAATTCTCTGTATCGGCCGCTGAGTTTGTTTGCTTGACAGCTGCAAACAGTGAAACCACTAGCAATACAACCGCACAAACGGCTGCCACTCTTTTCTCTGTAATATCATACCCTCTAATTTTCATAAGCACCCTCCTTAGCGCCCTACAGAAATAATAGCAAACTTTGCATAAGCGTAACAAGCATAAGCGTTATAAAGGCCTATTTAAGCTAGGTATGGCTTAATAATCATAAAAGCCTTAGCACTATCCCACGATAATATTTACAAAAAGAGAAATTTATGCTACAATAGAAAGAGTAATACATTGCAAATAACTTCAAGGGAGCTCTATGGAAGAGATTAATCTTTACGATTTATTGCGCTTTTATGCCAAAAGATGGCTAACCATCGCTATCGCTGCTATGATTGGCGCAATTATCAGCATTACCTATACTTATTTTATCCAGCAGCCACAGTACAAAAGCTCAGCGACTATCCTGTTGGTTGGCGCCGACCATTCGAGCAGTAATCAGGGTTCAGTGACTCTCAATAACTATGTAAAATTATTCACGTCGCGCCGTGTACTTGATCCGGTTATTACAAATAACGATTATTCGGAAGATTATAAAACCCTATCTGGCAATACTACGGCGGAAAACGTTAAAAACACCGATATCATTAACGTATCAATGAGCACCTCTAATCCAAAAACTAGCAAAGCGCTTTTAGAATCAGCCATACAAGAATTTGAAAAGCAGTCCAAATCGCTTTACGGTAATAGCTCTGTTAAAATTAGCGTCGTCGACTCGGCTGACACGCCAAACAGCCCATCAAACATCAAGCCGCTACAGCAAATCGGCTTAGTCGCCGCTGCCTCGGTAGCACTGACCGTAATCGTGCTGTTCTTCATCTATGACTACAGAAAATCACAGTTGACCGCTCAGACGAAACCAAAGATTGCAAAATATAATTAAACAACACTAAGGAAACCGAAACAATGTATCAAAAATACGGAAAGCGCCTAGCGGATGTATCAGGCGCACTAATCCTGTTTCCATTTACTGCAATAATTTTCATTATCGTCGCTGGCTGTATCAAACTTGATTCGCGCGGCCCAATCCTATTCAGACAAAAGCGTACCGGTAAAGACGGCGAGCCATTTACCCTATATAAATTCCGCAGCATGCCTGCCGACAACGATGTACACGACACTTCGAAATCAGACTCTCTAACCAGGGTAGGTAAAGTAATCCGCGCTACCTCTTTGGATGAAATACCACAGCTTATTAACATAATAAAAGGCGACATGTCCTTCATCGGTCCGCGCCCTTGGATTACTGATTATTACGATAATATGAATAGCGACCAGCGCCGCCGAAACAAAGTTCGTCCGGGAATTACAGGCAGAGCGCAAGCTTACGGTCGTAATAGCATATCAATTCAACAAAAAATCGCTCACGATTTGGACTACGTCGATAACGTTACTTTGCTAAACGATGTTAAAATTATATTTGTAACTATCAAAACGCTTTTCGACAAAGAATCGAATACTTTGGGCAAGAGCGGCATACATGAAGAGCTGCAGGAGCTGAAGAAGCAGAATAAACCAAGGAAAAAACGATAGATAAATTAATATGAGTAGCCATAAGAAAACTAAGAAGATTCTTTTTACATCGCACGTTGCTAGTTTCCAAAAATTCAACCGTCCGTTCATGCATATGATGAGCAAAAAAGGCTGGGAAGTTCATTACGCGTCGATGGGCGAGGAAGAAATTCTGGATTGTGATAAGTCATTTGTTGTACCATTCACGCGAAGCCCGTTCAGACTGAGTAATATTACCGCTTACAGACAGTTGAAAAAGATTATTAACCAAGAAAACTACGACATCATTCACACTCACACGCCGATGGGTAGCGTGGTAACGCGGCTGGCTGCCAAAAAGGCTCGTAAAAACGGTACTAAAATTATCTATACAGCCCACGGTTTTCATTTTTTCAAAGGCGCACCTCTGTTAAATTGGCTAATTTATTATCCAGTTGAGCGCCTGATGGCTCGCCATACGGACACGCTTATTACTATCAATAAAGAGGATTATTATCGCGCTAAAAAGCAATTCAAGACAAATGTTATATATATGCCAGGCGTGGGTGTTGATCCGAAGCGTTTCAAGCCGAAGCTTACCGCCAAGCAAAAGCTAGAACTTCGCAAATCACTCGGTCTTAAAAAAGACGACTTCGTGATGATTTATCCGGCAGAATTAAATAAAAATAAAAATCAAACCCTACTACTACATGTGTTACACGAAATCAATAAAGAAGATAAATCAGTACATTTACTACTGGCTGGCAAAGATAATCTAAATGGCTATCATAAAAAACTCGCCGATTACCTAAGCGTGGCAAAAAATGTACACTTTTTAGGCTACCGTTCTGACATCCCGCAATTACTACAAATATCCGACCTGTCTGTATCAGCTAGTCACCGAGAAGGTCTGCCTGTCCATCTTATCGAAGCAATGTTTGCTGGCCTACCAATAGTCACCACCAAATGCCGCGGCGCAACGGAGTTAGTGGAGGACGGCGTGAATGGGTTTGTGGTTGGATTTAATGAAGATGAATTTATAGAAGGCGTACAGAAAACTAGGAATAATAAAATTTTAAAAAAATCAGTAAGAATTTACTCAATAGATAATATATCAGTGAAAATTAATAAAATATATAAAGAAACACTATGCAAGAAAGTCTGATTTTTTACATATCCATCTTTTTGGCTTCTGCTGTACTTATGCGAATTGGCCAAAAAAGAAAAAATAGGCTATTTTTACTGATATCTTTGCTGATTCCAATTCTGGCGTCGGGTCTTCGTTATAATGTTGGTACTGACTTTAAGAACTATGAAAATATTTACAACGGAATAGTCCCTAACTTAGACCTAAAAGGTTATATGACATACGGTCCAACAGAATTGGGTATATACTTTATATCTAACATAGGAATTGCCCTCAATCTTGATTCCTGGTTCATGTTTACTGTTTTCTCCGCGCTAACTATATTACCGATATATTACGGTATTAAGAATTTTAATCTGAAACATCCCAGCACTGCCTATCTACTGTACCTGTTAGTAATTTTCCCAGTAAGCTTTAACGCAGTTCGGCAACTTGCGGCTATGTCTATGGTGTTTCTATCCGTCAGTTTATTATATAAGCGCAAAAATATAGCAGCGATTGTACCGTTTATTGTAGCAACTCTCATGCATAAAAGTTCTTTGATTTTAGCAATATTTTTACCAATAATACTCCTATTTATACATAAAACTACTTTTAAGTTTCGTGAAATATTCTCAATGTTTATCGTAGGGGCTGCTATATTATTAGGCGGTTCAACTATATTTTCGACATTTATGCAAAGCTCAATACTTTCAGACTATTCTCAGTACGCATCCACCTCTAACGCTGCAGCAGGTAGTATATTAATATTAAAAATCGTTATATTTTCTGTCTTTTTAGCCTTCACAATTATGGGTAAACTCCAGAAGTTAGAATACTCGAGACTGTTTGTAGTAATGTCGTTTTTGGAGATTGCTATGCTAGTAATAGGTTTGTCGTCGGTTGATATTAGCCGGTTCGCAATGTACTTTTCTGTATTTTCTTTACTACTTATCCCTTCTGTTACTGAATCATTTACAAGACAGGCGCAGAGACCTATTCTACTACTAGTATTACTGTATGGTTTGGCTATGTTCTTTATACAATATTTTGTATTAAAAGGCTCTGATATATTCCCTTATCAGAGTATATTTGGAGGATTTTAATGAGCAAGCCAAAAATTAGCGTTATCATGTCGGAATACAATACTCCGCCAAATTATCTTAGAGCTTCAATTGAGAGTATTTTAAATCAAACATTCAAAGATATTGAGATTGTTATCGTTGATGATTGTGGCAAAAATGATTTAGATAGTATAGTTAAAGAATACAAAGATAGAAGAATAAGAGTTATCAAAAATGACAAAAATATAGGATTGGTAGAGTCTCTAAATAAAGCTATAACTGCCTCTAAGGCCGATATTTTGGCAAGAATGGATACTGACGATGTTGCCGACGAGAATCGCTTAGAGGAACAATATAACTTTATGATAAATCATGAAGAGTATAGTGTCGTAGGAACACTTGCGAATGAATTTTCAAAAAATAGCACTACGGGGGTTTTAGGAAAACCTGGCGAAAAAACAGCCAAGTCGCTAGCATATGGTGATAGCATCATTCACCCAAGTGTAATGATGAGAAAGAAAGATGTTCAATCTGTTGGGGGGTACAAAAATTACAAACGAGCAGAAGACTTATCTCTTTGGTTTGAGTTAGTTATGAAAGGATTTCGCCTTTTTGTGATTGACAGAGTGCTGCTGAACTATAGGGTTAATGAGGAGGATTATTCAAAGAGAAAACTCAAAACACGCGGAGGCGAGATTAAGGCGCGTTTGCATTACTACCGTTTGACTAAAGCTCCTGTACTAGCCTACCTGGTGATCATTAAATCTATTGCATCTAGTATATTGCCGACCAGAATAGTGGCATTTTTTCGCAGAAAAATTATACTAAAGCCTAGTAGAGAAGACGAAAGATCTGATAAGAGGCCCTTGGTAAGCATAGTCATACCAGTCTATAACTGTGCAGAGTATATAGGCGAGTGTATAGACTCTGTTGCTGAGCAAACTTATGATAATATTGAAATTATTGTTGTTAACGATGGCTCTAAAGATGAATCTGAAAAAATTATAAAAAACAAGAAAAAGAAATATCGCAATATTTTATACTACAAGCAGCGAAACAAGGGCGTATCTGCTGCAAGAAATTTGGGAATAAACAAAGCAAAGGGGGAGTATATAACTTTTGTAGATGCCGACGACCTAGTTGGAAAATATTTAGTGGAGTGTTTAGTAAATCAAATTACATGTACTCATCCTGAGCGTATAATAGTCAGCAAACCTACGCAAAAAATTAATGAATTTGAAGAACGTGTATTAGGACATAAAAAACCTGTCGTAAAGTCCATAAGCAGCGACCAAGCTTTAATAAAATTATTGTACCCTTATGGAATTGATAACGGCCCTTGTGCTAAATTATATCCTACAGTCCTATTGAAAAAAAACTTATTCAATATAGATTTATCAATAGCAGAAGACCTTGAGTTAAATTATAGATTAATAAAATCTTCTAAGATAGTTAAAGTATTGAATGAAAAACTGTATTTTTACAGACCAAATCCTAAGAGTGCAATGAACCAAGAATTCAATGAAAAAAGGCTAAGTGGATTAACTGCTACTGATATCATAATGAAGGATGCTTTGTCTACAACAAATAGCAGAAAGATCCAAAAAGCAGCCGCAGGGCGTCATTTTATTGAAGCAGTTCTAATAGCCTCTGATCCAAGCGTAAATAAATCGGCAGAGGGATCTGCTATTATAAAGAGAGTTATACTAAAGAATGCAGGATTAGTTATGCGTGATTTTAATATGTTCTATAAGTATAGAATTATTGCTGCTATAGCGCTAATCAATTACGACATTGCTATAAAATTATTACAATCCCGTGGACGCTAACACTGTAGACAAAGATAATATCATTCTGCAAAAAAGAAAAGTAACTAATATGCGCACAAGTAACTCCATAAAAAATATCTTTGTATCAGTAATTCTAGGGCTAGTTGTGATTGTTGCTAATTTTGTCATGCAACGTTACTTTGTGCAAACGCTAGGCGTACAACTGCTAGGCCTCAATAGTTTGTTTACTAATATCATCTCGATGTTGTCAGTAGCCGAATTGGGATTTGGATCTGCGGTTATATTTCATTTATACAAGCCGCTGCATGAAAACGATATAGCAAGCGTGTCGTCGCTTATGAGTTTTTACAAACTAAGCTATCGCTCGATTGCCGCGATTATAGCAGTCGCAGCAATTATCCTGGCACCTTTTATACCAGAAATAGCTGGCAATCCAAGTGTGTCTGTCAATATATACGTTATCTACGGACTATTCGCAATAAACTGCATATTGTCATACTTGATGTCGTACAAACGATCGCTGCTATACGCCGATCAAAAGAATTATATTATAAATATTATTCATCTCTCGGCAATCGTTATTTTTAATATAGTAAAAGTTATCGCACTGATTATTACAAAAAGTTTTTATCTGTTTGCAACGATTTCTATCGTTATGACGCTAGCTGAAAATATTTTAATTAATAGAATCGTTAACAAAAAATATACCCTAACGGTGTCGCCAAAACCAATTGATAAAACAATCAAAAAAGACATATTCAAGCAGATAGGAGGATTATTTTTTCACAAAATTGGCGCTTTTGTGGTCATGGGGACCGATAATATCATTATTTCTGTCGCACTCGGGTTGCAAGTGCTCGGACTATACAGCAATTACCAGCTTATACAAGTTGCAATACAGTCTCTATTCAGCCAGATATCTAATGCGGTACGTGCCAGTATCGGCAATCTACTCGTAGATATTGGCGGCAAAAAGAGTTTCACGACATTCTTGCGATTGCAATTTGCGAACCAGGTTTTATCAATTATATCGGTAAGCGTATTCTTTGTTGCGTCGCGCAGTTTGGTGCGTATGTGGCTCGGTGAAAAGTTCGTTCTTGATGCATGGGTGGTGATGGCATTATCTCTCAGCTTATATATAACGCTAGTTAGATCAGTATTCGGCAATTTCAAGGAAGCGGCAGGTATTTTTTACGAAGATCGCTTCGTGCCTGTTATAGAATCATTGGTTAATATTGTTGCATCGTTAATGCTGGTTTATGCAATTGGGTTGCCGGGGGTATTTTTAGGTACAGCCATAAGCTCAATGACACTTCATTGCTATAGCTATCCAAAGTTCGTGTTCAAAGGACTGTTTCATAAGAGTTATAAAGAATATATTATTCATATGCTAACTGGTACTTTATTGGCTTTTTGCGCTATTGGCATATCATTTATAATTAGCCGCACAATAGTTCTGAGTAATCCATTATTGCAATTAATTTATGATGGCGTTGTTGCCATAATAGTGCCGCTTTTTATAATATGGTTAGTGTATCGTAAGTCTGATGAATATATCTATTTCAAAAAATTGTTTACTAAAATACTTAGGAAGTTGGTAAAGCGCCATGCGTAAGATCCACCTGCTTCTTCCGCTACTTTGGATGGTAGTCATTTTCATGCTTTCGCACCAGCCAGCTTCGGTTTCTAGTGGGCAGAGCGGGGTGTTTGTCGAGCAGTTGCATCATATTGCACCGAGCGTCGATCAGCAGCTACTAACTTTTTTGGTTCGCAAAGGAGCGCATATCTTCGCTTATTTCGTGCTGGGTATTTTGATGTTTAACGCTTTATGGCGGGTGGATTTAAGCAAGTTCAGATTTAACCGCCCAGCTATGCTGTCAATCATTGTTTGCGCGCTTTACGCTGCCAGCGATGAGTTCCACCAGCTATTTATCATCGGTAGAAGCGGCGAGCTTCGCGATATTATGATAGATAGCTGCGCCGCAATGGTTGGAGTATTTATAATAAGTATTTTTGTAAGAATATTGCAAAAAAGTAAAAAATAGAGTATAATATATAAGATATGGTGTCTGGAGTTTCTAAAACTACTAAACTAAGCGTCGGCTTGCGAAGAATAGTCGCTGGTATTTTGTTGTTATCGTTCATAGCACTGGTGGTTAGCGTTTTGCGGGCGGGGATTGTGCCTGAGCGTTATTTATGGATTGGTTTACCAATTTACGGGATGATAACCGTCGCGATCATTTGGGGGTTAGTCAGCCAGAAACGTTTCGGTAATATACATGCTGGCGTACTGGTAACGCTTGGCATAATTGCTTTGGCGATTACTGCTGCGAATATTTATATTATCAGTACGGCACGAGCTTTTGATAATTTGACATCTTCGATACAAAGCAGGAAATCGTCGTATGTTGAATATGTGATTGCTGCCTATAAGGACCGTAATACATCGCTTAATAATGCCCAGTCGGTTGGAATGCTTTCGGCCGACCCGCTTTATGATAAAGTGACTAGGGCAGTCAAGGACGAAACTTCTGCTAATCAACAGGCGCTGGATAGTTTGGCTGAACTTAAGAATAAACTCGAGTCGGGCGACTTGCAGCTAGCAACTATTCGCAAGGCTAATATGCCGATTATCGAAGAAGCTGATAAAACTTTCCACGATAATTTGGTGGTGTTGCAAACTATTCGCGTGGAAGGGGAGGCTGCGAAACAACCTTCGGCGATTAATGTTGATAAGCCATATGTTCTTTATATCAGCGGCATTGATACGGCTGGCAAAATATCTACCGTATCGCGCAGCGACGTCAATATATTGATGGTGGTTAATCCAGCTAAACATTCGATTCTGCTGGTAAATACGCCGCGCGATTATTATGTGCAACTGCACGGTACGACTGGCTTGCGCGATAAGCTGACGCATGCCGGGGTGTACGGCGTTGATATGTCAGTGAAAACGCTGGAGGATTTGTATAGTATTAATATTCAGCACTATATTCGCATCAATTTTACTTCTCTGGTAACTCTGATCGACGCTATTGGTCCAATTGAAGCTTATTCGGATTATGATTTTAAGTCCTACCATCAAGGATATAACACATTGGATAGCAAGCAAGCTTTGGAGTTTTCGCGTGAACGTTACAGCTTCCAGGAAGGCGATCGCCAGCGCGGGCGCAACCAACAGCACGTTATCGAGGCGATTATCGCCAAGTTGTCGCGTACCGAAAACGCCGTGAAATTACCGCAGATTGTCGATACTATCCGCAACTCCATCGAGACGGATTTATCCGAACAGTCGATCAAGGCGATCATCCGCAAACAGCTTGACGATATTCATCCATGGAAAGTCGAATCGACTAACGTCGACGGCGCAGGCGCCATGGAGCCAACTTACAGCTACAGCGGTACGCCGCTTTACGTGATGATTCCGTCCAATGAATCGGTTGATGCTGCCAAAGCGAAGATTTCGGCATACTTACAACAATAATTAATACCACTTTACTTTCTGCAGTAGGCTGCTTATTGTAACAATGTGAATAGGCTATTTCACAGCAGATTCTGGTTTGATAGCCTTTTTCATACAGCTAACGATAACTTTGCGCGTTCGCTGGCGGATGGCGTGGGTGGCAGTAGTTAGCGAATGCAGTGTAACTCGCTGATTCTTTTCGGCAATGTGCTTTAGATTCTTTTCGACAATAAACGGGTCTAGTTTGCCATATATAATATCGGTGTCGATGCGTGTTTCGGCCAATTTGCGGCTAGCGTTTTGGCTGATAATACCCGCTAACAGCGTATCGCGAAAGGCGCTAAAATTATCCTGGGTCAGCTGCGTTTCTGAGAAGCCAGCCAGCCCCAACTTAGAGTATAAATCGTAGCCAGCCACTACCGCCTTGGGTGTTTTTAGCGCTTGGCGATAGATATCGCGTAGTAGATTGTCTTGACGAAATCGCGCCGCGCCTGTCTGAGAGCTATCACGATAAATTGGCGGCGCCACCAAGATGCAGCGCTTAACAATACCCTTATACATACTAGCAAATTCAATCGCTACCAGCGAGCCAAACGAATGTCCGACCAGCACTACCGGACCGCTCAAGCCATTCGTCAAGCAGGTAGCCAGCAGGTGGCGAGCTTGTTCGCGGGCACTATACATCCGCCGCGTTCGCGCCAGATAAGAATCGCCGTGGCCCAACAAATCAACTACGATATAGTTGCAATTAGCTGGCACATTCTCGATAAAAGGCTGCCACAACTCACCAGTATCCGCCAGACCGTGAACAAAGACATAAGTCACCGCGAATGGCCGCCGCAAACGTTTATAACGGACGCGCAATCGATAGGGAATATGCAGCATCTTGTGCAAGATTTGGTCGCGGAACTTACGCTTGGCCGCCATCAAAACCTACTTGTCTAATTCTTTCAAGCGAGCAATCCGCGCCTCGGTCGACGGGTGAGTCGAGAAAAGCGCTTGCAAGCCGCCCAGCGAGAACATATTCGAAAACATTAGATGAGCTGAAGCTTCTTGGCTTGGCGATGGTGCAATCGGCGGTACGCTAGCTTTCCAGTTTTCTAGCTTCATCAGCGCCGACGCTAAATCATCGCCAGTGCCGAGAATACTGTGGCTATACTGATCAGCCGCATACTCGCGGCTGCGCGATACTGCCATCTGAATCAGCATCGCAGCGATCGGCGCCAAAATTAACGAGGCAATCATCGCAAAGATATTACCGCCGTCATCATCGTCCGACGATCCGCCGAATAGGAAAGCTAGCTGTGCCAGATAACTAATCGCACCCGCCAGCGTCGCGGCGATGGTCGAGATTAGCATATCGCGATGTTTGACATGGCCTAATTCGTGCGCCAAAACCGCCCGCAGTTCATCCTCATTCAGAATGTCCATGATACCAGTCGTCACCGCTACGACAGCATGCTGCGGCGAGCGGCCTGTCGCGAAAGCATTAGGAATCGGCGTCTCGACGTAATAAAGTTTTGGCATCGGCAAATTCGCTTGGGCTGTTAATTCGCGGACGATACGCTCGACCTGCGGGTAACGATTGCCCAGCGGTTGGGCACCTTGCATCTTAATTACCAGCGACGAACTGAAAAAATACATGAAAAAGTTAGACACCGCCGCTAATCCTAGCGCCATCAACATACCTTGCTGGCCACCAAACGCATAGCCAACCATCATGAACAGCCCTGTCAGAATTGCCATAAGTAGGGTAGTTTTGAAAATCTGCTTCATATCTGCAGCTTATTATAGCAAATTGCCTTAAAGCTATCTTAAAGAACGTACCAGAGGGTTGCAGCAAAACGGCTTGTCGATATATACTAATCATAAGCAACTCTAAATTAGGGGGCATCACGTCTAACTATATTGATCGGTTTTGGCATCACCGCGCCAGCGAAGCAATTATGCTCATCCTCGCTGTTGTAGCTGGATTGTTTGCTTGGTCTATTGGCGGTGGAAAATCTCCAGAAGACCCTTTGTACGTGTCTATACTACCGGGCTCGTTAGCCGCGATTGCTTTCGTGGTTACTTTGATATCATATTTTGCTGTTAAGCGAAACTTTTACCAGTCGCTGCTAGTTAACTATATCTTGTTGACAGCAACAGGCTGGCTGCTAGTTTTTGCCTCCAGCAACCAAGGAGCGCCGCATCTAGCGCTATTTGCGGCAATCATCGCTGTCGGGCCACTACTCGGGACTTACGGCCTCTTGACAGCTGTCATCGCCGCTGCAGCCGCGGTGGCGGAGCGTTTTATTATTGAACAGACACCCTTGGGATCATTAGCAGCATTGGCTATGATGCTATTTACACCCTTACTAGCTGCAAGTTTACTGTGGCTGCGCCGACACCAATCTGTTGGCGCTAGTGAACCAATCTGCGAGAGTTTAGCTACCGTGGCTGGCCCTCAAGCTTCTGACATTGTTATCAGCGCTATCGGCGACGGGGTAGTAGCCGTCGATGCGAAGGGTATCATCACCTTGATCAATCCAGCAGCCCAGCAGCTAGTTGGCTGGGGTAATCAAGACGCCATCGGCTTGTCATATAAATCAGTCATCAGGCTGATGGACCAGGACAATAATACCATCAAAGACAACGATAACGGCGACATCATTGCTCGCGTCCTCAACACCAACAACCCGCTCAAAACTGACGATTTCAAGATCAAGACCCAATCTGACAAAAATTTTATGGCTAGCATTTCAGTTAAGCCAATCAGTAATAAGCATAACGACGGCGCAGTGATCGTCTTTCGCGATATCACCGCCGAGCGCAGCGACGAGCGCCAGCGCGCCGAGTTCATCAGCACCGCCAGCCACGAGATGCGTACACCAGTTGCTAGCATTGAGGGTTACCTCGGCCTAGCGCTTAACCCACAGACCGCCACCATCGATACGCGCGCTCGCGGTTATATTACCAAAGCGCATCAATCAGCCGAGCACTTGGGCCGGCTTTTTCAAGACTTGCTCGATATTAGTAAAGCCGATGATCACCGCCTCAGCAACAACCCAAAAATCGTTAATGTCATCGACTTCATCAAAGATATCGCCGACGGATTAACACCGAAGGCCGAAGAAAAAGGCTTAAGTGTCAATTTCGTACCATCGACTAGCGATGTTTCCAGCAAGGAGGTCCAAAACCGCCGAATCAACCCGATTTTATATGCTAATGTCGATAACGACCACCTCCGCGAAATCGTCCAAAACTTGATTGAAAATGCTATCAAGTACACGCCGTCGGGCAGTATCACCGTTGACGTAACTAGCAACAACGACCAGGTGACGATAAGTGTCGCCGACACTGGCATCGGCATCCCGCCAGAGGACGTTGGCCATCTCTTCCAGAAATTCTACCGCGTCGATAACAGCGACACCCGCCAGATCGGCGGTACTGGGCTGGGCTTATACTTGTGCCGGCGACTAGCCGAAACTATCGGCGGACGATTGTGGGTTGAAAGCGAATATCAGCACGGCAGCACATTTTTCTTGGCTATTCCACGAGTTGATCATGTTGCTGCCACTTTTCTAAATGATAACAGCGAAACTGAAAATAACGCCAGCATTGACAAATTGTCGGCCGAAGATATGCTAGCCAACAATGCGCCAGAAATTCTAGCGGTTGCGCCAGCGGCTGCCGAGTTTGAGCAAACGCCGCTTGACGCACCAACACCAACAGCTCCGACTCAGACCTTCACCGACACCAGCTTACTCAACTATTCGCCGCCGCCAGCACCCAAATCGAACGATTTAAACCAAAACGCGGCCAATACAACCAAGCAATTTACCAACACGCCGCTTAGCGATATTGAGGCCGCACCCGACAAATACGCCGAACAATTGCGCAACGAAATCAGATTAAACGTCCCGCCGCGGCGAAATTAAAACTATAGGGTATAGCATTTTTAAACCATAACCGTTAAAATAGGGGTAAGATGACAAAAATATTACTAGTAGAAGACGACAAAAGCCTCAGCGAGATTTATAGCGTACGGCTGCGCGCCGAGGGCTACGACATATTATCTGCCAGCGACGGCGAACAAGCCTTGGCGCTTGCCATCAAAGAAGTACCCGACCTAATAATTAGCGACGTCATGATGCCGAATATCAGCGGCTTCGACATGCTGGATATTCTACGCAGCACCACCGAGACACGCGGTATTCACGTTATCATGATGACCGCCCTGTCAAGCGATGAGCAGCGCCAACGCGGTATGGCGCTCGGCGCTGACCGCTACCTAGTCAAATCGCAAGTCGGCATCGAGGACGTCGTTCGCACCGTCCACGAAGTTCTCGGCGACGCCTCAGTACCAGCCGACACGCCAGTGCCTCTTGTCAACGAGCCAAAACGAGCTACTATCGAACCTGGTCCTAGCGCTAGAGCAACGGAGCCAGCGCCAGCTAACAATTCTCCAGAAAAAACTGAAAGCGATAACATTAAAGCGAATGAACTAAATCCAAACCCCGAAACTCCAGGGGGCTCAGCTTCTAGTTCTAATCCAGCAACCAACTCGACCGCTCCAACACCGGCTAACCCAGCGCCGACCGATACGGCGACAACCGCTGCTACAACGGTGCCTGCCAGTACTACCGCAGCGGCAGCTCCAACCGCTCCTCAACCAGCGCAGCCAGAACCAGCAGCTATTCCCGCGGTTCCATCGGCGCAGCAACCAAATCCGCTAGTTGCCGCACCGCGCGAAACTCCAGCAGCTAGCGCGCCTGCCGCCGTCACTAACATCCCAGTCACTACTCCGGCTAATCCAGTGCTCAGCCAAGCTGCGCCCGCAGCTACTTTGCCGCCGCCAGCTAGCGCGGCAACTGCGCCGAGAACTAGCACTTTGCCGCAACCAATCGCGCCGTTTTCAACTAACCGGCCAGGTTCGTCAGGCCGAGTGATCCAACCAATCACCCCAACTGATCAAGAACCAATTGATTACACTGCTCGCATGAGCGAGGAGCTAGCTACTTATCAAAACCTTAACACTATCCCGGCACCACAGGCCAATCCTACGAATGTGTTCCCTCAGGCCGCACCAGCAGCAACCCCTGCGGCCGCGCCAACTCCAGCGCCAGCTGCACCCGAGCCAGCCTATATAGCAACAAACCCAGCGCCATCAGTAGCGCCGACTTTACCGTCTGCCAGTACTACAGCAGCGGCAGCTCCAACCGCTCCTCAACCAGCGCAGCCAGAACCAGCAATCACTCCTACTGCACCAGCGTCGACTATACCTCACATAATGCCAGGCCCAGCCGCAGTTGCTACGCCAATCAGTAATATGGCCGCATCAGCAGGGGGTACTTTGAATAATCCTTCCGCGCAGCCTGCGCTTAATGCCACACCGCCAGCTGCACCAGCTATACCAGCACCAAACACTAGCGCACCAGAGCCAGCTGCATTATCAGCAGCACCAGCCTCTTCCGATGAAGCCGGGTTAAAGTTTGAAGAAACCGCAATTTCCTCAAACCAACCAAAATAATCGTCTTATGGTAAGCCAAAAATCAGCTAGTGGCACCAAAACGATTCGCCTCAATAAATTCTTAGCACTCCAACTCGGTATCTCGCGGCGCGAAGCCGACAATCTCATCTCGACAGACACCGTCACTATCAACGGTAAGCTAGCGACGCTTGGCACCCGTCTGTCGCCAACTGACACCGTCAAAGTCGCGGGCCGCGACATCAGCTCTCATGCTATCAAGAAAGTCTACATAGCTCTCAACAAACCAGTCGGTTACGTTTGCTCGCGACGTCAGCAGGGCCATGCGCCGACAATTTATTCACTATTGCCGCGCGATTTGCATCACCTCAAGCCAGTCGGCCGCCTTGACAAGGATAGCTCTGGCTTGATTCTGCTGACCAACGACGGCGATTTTGCTCACCGCATGACCCACCCGAGTTTTCGCAAGACTAAAATTTACAAAGTCCGCCTCGACCGACCGCTTGAGCCGCTGCACCAGCAGATGATTAGCGATTTTGGCGTCAACCTCGAGGACGGCCGTAGCCAGCTGGCTCTAGAGCGCCTCGACGATAGCCGCCTCAACTGGCAAGTAGTCATGAGCGAAGGCCGCAACCGCCAAATCCGCCGCACCTTTGCCGCACTCGGCTACACCGTCGTGCGACTGCACCGCGTACAATTCGGCAATTATTCGCTTGGCAACATGAAACGAGGGGAGTGGCAAAGCATTTCTGCTAGTTAACAAATTAAGTTGTCTTACTATACCTATCTTGGATTATAATAAATACTATGTGTATGCCAAACCCCGACCCAACTCCTCATTACCAACTGACCAACCACGCCAACGACTCAATATCTTGGTTGTTCAACCCGCTGCACAAGCGCACATTATGTTTTGACGAGAATAGTAGTTTTTACTCTGTAGCCAGCGCGCCGAGAACAATCTCATTTGGACCGCACGCTGAATACGGCATTGATGTCTGCGCCCTTGGTCTTGAGATAATAATTATCGCAGCCTGTTTCGTTGGCTGGCGAAATTTGCGGCGTTCAAAACATAAGAATAATGATAAGTCCTCCGCGTCGTGGAAGGCTTTCGCCGAATGGATATTTCTAGTAGCGGGCGGACTATTCTTGACGGCAATATTACTATCGACACTGCATAACGCCATTTCAATCGGCTTATTGTAAATTCTGCTATACTGCTAGCGCTCGCCAAATCAACTCACCTCTGTTATAATTAAGTTAATTATGGCAACCAAACTTCCTACCGTCGCTATTATCGGCCGCGCCAATGCTGGTAAAAGTTCGCTATTCAACCGCATCATGCGTTCGCAGCAAGCCATTGTTGCCCGCGAAGCCGGCACTACTCGCGACAATGTCATCGGTAAAGCGTCATATCAAGGCCGTGAATTTTGGCTAGTTGATACCGCCGGCCTCAAGCCCGCCGAGGACGAATTCGAAGCCAGTATCCAAGACCAAATCACCGAGGCCGCCGAAGCCGCCGACGTCATTCTCGTGGTCGTCGACAGTACCAAATACCCCAGCGACGAAGACCGCCGTGTCGCCAAAACCGCCCTAAAGAGCCGCAAACCCGTCATTCTCATCACTAACAAAGTCGACTTAAAAGGCAACCTACCCGACAGCGAATTCTTACGCCTCGGCATCAAATCAATCATTCGCACCTCTGCCGAGCACAACTCTGGCATCGCCGACATCCTTAGCGAAATTTGCCAGCACATTCCCGCCAAACAACAAGCCGAACCCAGCGAAACTCTCAAAATCGCCCTTATCGGCCGGCCAAACGTCGGTAAATCTAGCCTGTTTAATACGCTGGCTGGCAAGCAGCAAGCCATCGTTGCCAGCCGCGCCGGCACTACCCGCGATGTCAACCGCGTCCGCCTGCAATACCACGGGCAAGCGATTGAGCTGCTCGACACCGCTGGTATCCGCCGCCAAGGCAAGCAAGAGATCGGCATCGAGAAGTTCAGCGTCCTGCGTACCCTAGCCGCCATTGAAGAGGCTGATATCTGCTTTTTGCTAATGGATGTCAATGAGCTGAGCACCGCTCTCGACCAAAAGCTAGCTGGCATTATCGCCGAAGCAGGCAAGGGGCTAGCTATTGTCGTCAGCAAGTGGGACGTTGCCCTCGGCAAAGACGCCTACACCCGCGACGCGCTGGCGCCAAAGATTTCAGCGCAATTCGACTTTACGCCGTGGGCGCCGTTAATTTTCACTAGCTCGGTCACCGGCCAAAACGTTACCAAGTTATTTGACTTAGCCCTCAGCATCAACGAACACCGCCAGCAAAAAACTACTACTCGCAAGCTTAATGATCTCCTACAGCAATCAATTCAAAAGCATCCGCCAGCTGGCCTGAAAAACACCCACCCAAAGCTGCGCTACATCGTACAAACCGATACCAATCCGCCGTGGTTTGTCATTTACGGCAGCAATTTGAAGTTCGTCCATTGGAGCTACAAGCGTTATCTAGAGCGCCAAATTCGCGATGTTTTCGATTACACTGGTACGCCGATCAAACTATCTTTCCGCGACGAGAAGCAGCTCAAAGCCAACCGCGAACGCGTCGCCCGCGGCCTGGCGCCCGTCACCAAAGCCTACAAACAAGCCAAAAACGCCGAAAAACAGCTATAAAACCACATTTTTGACAAAAACCCTTGACGCTTTGTTCCATTAGTGATATATATATATTAGCTTTTGTTGACAGATGTTTGACGTTTTGTCCAAAAGTGTATTTTGACAAGCAGTTGAGAATAGAGCAAGGTGAGATTTTATGGCGTTATTTTAGCGGAGGCAAAATAGTGTCGTGAAACCTCATCTTGCTTACACGCCATCCGGGCGTCAAGCAGTGTTTTTCCTGAGGGAAAGCACAGGCGTCCCGCCTGGGTGAGGAGAGAGTGCATGATGGCAGTGTATACCTCGAGAGACCTCAAAAACGGATGGGTCGGACGCCCTCTTGGCGTTCGATCCTATGAGGAGGCACGACTGTGCCTCAACCAAGGCGAGCACCTGCTCGCCCACGTTAAGGTGCCCGCAAACGAACTTATCATCTGCGTCGACGCAGATGATAAGTTCACACTCGTAGAGCAGAAGGCATCTGTTTTCACACTCTACGCTGTCACTGACGAGGAGTACCGAAACTTCTTGTCGTGACACACAGAGCTGGCAAGCCGCTGAGAATTCTTGGCGGTCATCTCCACCGCACATATTCTCCTGCTCGTCAGTTCGCTCCATAGGTGCGTACCTATGCTGATGAGTCGGAAACGACGAAAGCGAACTTTCATCCAAACATCACTAGTTGCGCCGCCAAGGCTTCGCGCGTGATTTCGTCCGCCCGCTCGCCGATGAGTACAATTTTTGCCGTTTCCTCAGGCCCGGCATTAGTTAGCTGAATCTGCTGTTCGGTCGCCTCCACGTGCTGGCGCGCGCCGTTATCGTTGATAAAGCAGCCCTTCATTCGCCGCAGACCATACGCCGCAAATAATTCTGGCCATATTTTTTCCAAAGTCGCTGCCGTAATTTTCATACCCGAAACATCCAGCACCGCGTACGTCGGATTATCCGGCACCGCCAGCTCGCCGTCATACGTATCAAAAAACGCCAGCAGTCCCGACGGCGTGGTGATTTTACTGAGGTCAAACCGGCCGTGCGGGGCGCTGAGCACTTTGGCGTAGGGCAGGGCGCGCAATTTTTCCTGGTACTCGGCGCATTCATCATCACCAAGCAAATCCTCCTTAGTCACCAAAATCGCATCCGCCGCTTGCAGTTCAATTTCGTGCGCCGGCTCAATCCCGCGCAAAATCTCGTGCGCATCAATCACGTAAAAACTCTGCATCAACTCATACTTATTGAAGATTTGTGCATTTATCAGTTTCTCAACCAAATTCATCGTTCGCGCCACGCCCGTCACCTCGATGAACACTGGCGCCGGAGAATTCCGGCAGAAGTCCAGCAGCATCCGTGTCAGTGCGTGCTTCGACGAGCAGCAGACGCAATCGCCAGCCAGCGTCGTCACCATCTCCGCTAGTCCCTCCAGCCGGTAACCGTCGACATTTTCATTGGCATATTCATTTTCAATCACTCGCGCGCCCTTATAGTCACTTTGTTGCAATAAGAATTCCATCACGCTGGTCTTGCCAGCACCCAGCGAGCCGTTCACCAAATAAAGCGGCACCTTGTCAACAACCGCCCGCGCTTCGTCAAATGCCGCATTAACACTAAATTCCAAATCATCATCGCGTTTCGCCATACATCTATTATACGTCATCACAGTCAAGGTGCTATACTAAGGCTATGAAAATCATTCTGGCCCTCGGCAATCCTGGCGAAAAGTACGTTCACACGCGGCATAATGCTGGCTTTTTGGTTATCGATCACTTGGCAGCAGGGCAAAGTGCACATTTTAGCAATAAACCCAAATTCTTTGCGGATATCGCCGAATTAAACAGTTTTACGGTCGATTCAGCCGCTAGCACAAAACTACCTATTGCTATTCCACGAGAAAAAGTCCTCCTTGTCAAACCGACCACTCACTATAACGAGGTCGGCATTGCCGCTCGGGCGATCTTAGATTTTTATAAGCTGACACTTGATGACCTGCTGATTATTCACGATGATACAGCGCTTGATTTTGGCAAAATCCGTGTCCGTAAAGGCGGGCGCGACGCTGGCAGCAACGGCTTAAAATCGCTACATACTCACATTGGCTCCGACTTTTGGCATATTCGTATCGGTACCGACAACTTACTGCGACGGCAAATTGGCGACGTTGATTTCGTCCTCAGTAAATTTAACGCCGACGAGCAAAAAATCCTCCGCGATTGTACAATTCCCGAATCCATCAAGCTGATCGGCACATTTCTTGATGATACTATCGAACCGCTCAGCGTCAAGCTCTAACCCCCGGCACATCACTACACAATTGCGCCTGCGAAATTAAAAATGCTTATTGCAACAATGTCGCAATAGCAAACGCTCCCGCCCGAAACAAAAAACCCCGAGTACCAGCAACTACTGCCGCTTTCGCGGCACAATCCTCGCCGCGCCGTGTTTCAGCCGCCGCTCAGCATTATGTAATTTCGCTGCAGCTGCTTCTTGCAAATTAATCGCTCGTGCCTCCAGCATGCTGCTACCAACCGCCAAGCTCACAAACAGCAAGCCCAGTCCGCCCGTCGCCCACTCTGGTAGTTCCAGATGAAACAGCTTGGCGATCATCATCATACCCAGCGCCATGATCGCCCAGTGCGCGCCATTTTCCAGATATTTATATTTGCTGAGCATACCCGTCCGCAGCAAATACACCGTCAGCGACCGCACCCAAATCGCTCCAGCGCCCAAACCTGCCACGATCAGCAGCACGCTACTGGTGATAGCAAACGCGCCGATGACGCCGTCGAAGCTGAAACTAGCGTCCAGCACCTCCAGATAGAGCAGGCTAGCGAAGGCTGCCCAGCCGGTCTTGATCTTGACCGACTTAGCGTCGTCCTCGTGAAAGAATGAGCCGAACAATTCCAGCCCGATGTGCAGTATAATTCCCAGTACCGACGAGATCAGCACCAGCGCCCGATGCGGCGACTCAACCGTGAAATACAGCACCGCCGCCACGCTGAGCATCAAACACACCTTGAAATTCTCAAACCGCCCGGCCTTAGCCATCCACGGCTCGACATGCCGCATCCAATGCACGCGCTTGTTATAATCAATAAAATAACTGAGGCCAATCATAATCAAAAACGCGCCGCCAAAGGCATCAATCATCGGCGATGCTTCGTGCAAAATATGGCCGTATTCCGCCGGCCTGTGCAGCGCCAAATCAACCACCTCCATAAAGCCATGGCCGCTCGCCACCATCACGATAACAATCGGCAGCACAAACCGCACCACGAACACCGCCACGAAAATCCCAACCGTTAAGAACACCTTTTGCCAAACCTGGCTCATGCCAGCCAGCACCTTGCTATTAATCACCGCGTTATCAAAGCTAAACGTCACTTCCAGCACCACCAGAATCGCGAACAACCACAAGCCGCTCGCGCCGAAATGACCGAAAATCAACCCGCCCAACGCCAGCGTCAACAGCGCCGAAAACCAAAAAATTCGAAATGGGTGATGCGAATGCCAGAGATGTTTCATAATGATTTAGTATAGCACAAGCTTACTGCTATAATTTATAAGTATGGCAAAAAAACGTGTCAAAAGCTTCAACATAAATAAGCTAATTAACACAGCCAAGATACTTACCGGCTGGATAATTGCGCCAGTATTGATTGTCGTAATATACTTATACAGCCCCCAGCTTGGACTATGGCTAATCAGCGACAAATCAGACATTTGGTTCAACGAAACTGCAACAATGTTGCAAGACTTCCTAACCATCACGCTAAGCATAGTCATTGAAGCTTTACCTTTTGTTATCCTCGGAATTATCATTTCATCTTTGATTCGCCGCTTTTTGCCGCCGGCCAAACTCACTAAAGCTTTACCACGCAACCCATTTTGGCGACGATTTGTATTATCGCTAGCCGGACTAGCGCTACCAGTCTGCGAATGCGGCAACGTACCGGTCGCTCGTAGCTTACTAGCTCGCGGATTAAAACCCGCCGACGTCGTCAGTTTTCTATTCGCCGCGCCGATTCTCAATCCTATCACCATTATTGCAACAATGACCGCTTTCAGTTTTCAGCCATACATGGTTTGGTGGCGAATTATTTTTGCATTGATAATCGTCCAACTGACCGCTTTGATCGTCAGCTTCATGGACGAAAATAAAATCGTTCGCCCAGCTTTCAAAGAGTATTGCCGCGCGCACGAACACAGCTCTAAGCTCAAGGAGATGCTTGGATCCTCGCGCGACGAATTCTGGCAACTATTAACCATGCTAAGTATCGGCGCTATCATCGCTGCCGCTACTCAAGTTTTCATACCACGCGCCATCATTAATACTGTCGGTAACGACATCATCTTATCAGTTATCGCCATGATTGGCTTGAGTTTCGTGGTCTCGATCTGTTCCAGTATCGATGCCTTTTTTGCGTTAGCCTATGCCCGCAGTTTCACAGCAGGCTCGATTCTATCATTTCTATTAGCTGGTCCGATGATCGATATTAAACTAATCGTATTGATGCGAACCACTTTCCGTTGGCGATTTATCGCTGTAGTGATGTTAATAATTTTCGCATTGTCGTTCGCGGCAGGCATAGGAGTAAACTTACTTTATGCGGGCTAATTTGGCGAAATCATTGGGCGGAATTGCTGCCTGCGGATACGTTTTGCTGCTAGCTTACCGCGGTCAGCTCGGCTTCTACATCCATCCGCGCTACCATCTTTTTGCTGCCATTTTAAGTACGATAGGCATCGCTTTCTTGGTTATTGATATAATTTTGCAACTAAAAAGCAGAGTGTCGATTATACGTCACCGTTTCAAATTCCGCCACATCAAGCTCGCCTCGTGTCTATCTGTCTTAATTTTACTAGCAGGCTATCTGCTGCCGCCAAAACCGCTATCGGCAAACAGTGTCGCTCAAAGAGAAAATTCTATCACCACCAGTCAAACAAACTATTGCAATATTCCTAAACCTAAGGAAGGCGAGACGAATGTATCGATCAACCGCTGGCGATCTGCTTTCAACTCCTGCCAAAAACTATCGTATTTTGACAATACTAGCATAACGATAACTGGTTTCGTCTCGAGTGGCACACTACAAAACTATGGCTACGATTATTTCGAACTGGCACGCTACGTTATCAGCTGCTGCGCCGCCGATAGCATACCTATGAAAATCTTAGTAGAAAAAACTCCTGCGAATAGCTACCGCGATGGCACCTGGTTAACTATCAAAGGGAAGTTGATGCAAAAAATAATTAACGGCAAAGCTGAATACGTCATCACCGAGTCTACCGCTACCGCGATACCGCAACCAGAAGACCCTTACGAATTATTTGGTTTATAATCTTGCCACTTTTTAGCAGCGCCATCTTCCTGGTAATATTCATGCGCGCGCCAATTAGATAAGAAGTTTTTATCGCGCTCGATTTCACTTAGTAGCGAAAAAATCTCACTGAGCAGCATTTCGTCGGGATATTTTTTGCTGTCCGTCAGGGGACGTTGCCCGTTACTGCACAAATGTGCATTAAGAAATATAAAGCGCTTGGTGCAAATATAGCCCGGCTTAGAACAGTGCAAGCGAAAATCGTGCATCGTTCGAATCGGCTGCGCCTCGTCCTGGTAGGCTTCAAACTTGTACATCACCCAAACTAGTGGCGTATCAAACGTCATGGTGTCAGATAGTTGCTGCTGGTCTCGCCGCAAACCGTCAAGTTTAGTTTGTACTTGTTCAACATCGCTATTCTTCAATTTCGCCAACGCCAAACGGCGCTCCGCAGCAGTAATCTTTGCTGCCAAAGTCTTATAGTCATCATACATATCAAGCAGTCTATCAACCGCCGCTCTCGCACTATTCATACCTTCCATCATCCCAACTCCTTGATAATTACTGCGCGCGTAATCTCACGCGCCCGCTCGCCAATGATAACCAGCTTTAATGTCTCGTCAGCAGCACCGCGCGTAACCCGTACTTGCTGCGGCGTTGCCTCGATGTGGTATATTTCGTTACCGCCAGCGACCGCACCTTTCATGCGCCGCAAACCGTATTTATCTCGCAAACTAGCCCAGATCTTCTCAATATTCTCAGAGCTAATAGCCAAGCCAGACACATCAATCACGCTATAATTTAAGACATTCTCAGCCGCGTTTTCCGTAGACTCGTGCAGCAACAAATAATCCAAAATCCGCGATACACCATCAAGCTGCGCCAAGTCAAACTTACCATGATCCATCATCACAACCTTCGTCAGCCCTTGTTGCAACAATGTTTCAATTAGCTGCTGACTGTCATTTTCAGTCAGCAAATCCAGTTTACTGATTAGTACCGTATCCGCCGCCTGAGCTTCCGCCAGCAACGCCTTCGCCAGGCCCTCAGCCTTGGTTTCAGCTCCATCCACAACATACAACGACTGCTTCAAATCATACTGCTCAAAGATATCGCCAGCCAGCAATTTCTCGACCACCCGCAGAGTGTTAGCGACGCCAGTCGATTCAATAATCACTGGCGCTTTTCCACTTATTGCAAAATTGTGCAAAATATCAATCAACTCCTCGCCGCTACTGCAACAGATACACTCGCCAGCAATCGTTGCCACCTCATCAACGCGTTGCGCCAATGTGCAACTGTCGATACTTTCCGACGCAAACTCATTCTCAATCACTCGCGCGCCAGCAAACTCAGGCTGCTGCACCAAAAAATCGACCAGCGTGGTTTTGCCGGCACCCAGCGCACCGTTCACCAAATATAATGCAATCTTATCATTCATAATTAGCCTTTCTTGTACACATATACTGAGTTAATGATATCGTCGTCAGGATTATACTCGACCAGCAGCTGCACGCGCTGCAAACCGTTCGGGTCAAACGCTGGGTATAACAATGTTTTCGCACCATGAGCACCGCGCACGATGATCCGTCCGCCAGGCCGAAGCACTGGCAAAATATTATCAATAATTTGTTGTTTGGCTTCAACCGAATCGCCCGCCAGCCCAGCCACATAAATCACGTCGTAAGCATTATCCGGTAAAGCCACCGCCGCTCCGTCCGCCAACAAACACTCGCCAACTGGCCAAGCAATCGCCCGTGCCAGCTCGCGCGACTGCGCCAAAGCAGCCGGCGCCACGTCCACTAAATCAACCGCCGCGCCTGTCTGACGCCACAGGCACCAAGCGGTCAGAGGCAGGGGTCCGCTGCCAATCATCGCAACGCGGCTACTGTCAGTCAAGGATAAACCCGACCCGCCCAGCAAGCCAACTTCACGCCGCACCAGCTCGCGGTAATTGTCAATATACCAAAACTTTTCCAGCTCTTGCTGCGGACGGGCTGAACTGGCAATTCGCCGCGACCAATACATTTCCATTTCTGATTCCGACAGAGAGCAACGCCGCTGCACCTCGCGGCACACCTCGTCATTACACCACTTCGGTAACTTTGTCGCCTGCACAACTGCCGCCACCAAGCCAGAAAAAGCCGCATTGACGTCTGGCGATGGCGCAAAATCATGCAAATTCATCACTGTTTTAATTGCTATATCCATAGCTTTTCATAATGCCAAACCCTCCGAATTATTGCAAATTTGTTGCAATAAGTTGTATACTTGCAATATCATGACCCTCGACGATCTATTCAAACAGCACAACCTGCGCCTAACCAGACCGCGGCAACAAGTCTTCGACGCGCTGCAAAAATCAGACGTTCCGCTGACTATCAGCGATATTGCAAAAAACTGCAAGGGTATTAACCGCACCAGCGTTTATCGCGCCTTGGTGGCGTTCAACGATCTCAAAATCATTAACGTTGTTCACGTCGGCTGGAAGAACTACTACGAGCTAGCCGAGCCATTCATTCCGCATCATCATCATTTATATTGCATCCGCTGTCAAAACGCTACACCAATCCAAACCCCAGAATTAGAACAGCTCATCAATTACCTCAGCAGAAAGTACAGCTTTTTAGTCATTGACCACCATTTTGAGCTTGAGGGTGTCTGCCAAAAATGCCGGCAAGAACAGCAACTGACTAAAAGCATTAGTGCTAGCAAAAACAAGCCAAAACCAGAATCAAAATCAACAAAGTGACACTAATCGCCAATCATCGCCAGCAGCGTCTCGCGCTCGCGAACCAGCTCGCGGTAGCGTTTGAGCAAGCTCATAATATCGTTGCGCTGCTCATTGCTGAGGTCAAATACCGCCAACAACACTCCGTCAATTTCTTTGGCAGCTTTTTGCGTGTCCGACAGATTAGCCAATCCCGGCACGGTAGCCAGATATTCCGCGCGAAGATCCTCGGTCTTTTTCTCGTAGAGAGCTAGTCGTTTGGCCGGACTATTAGCTGACTTTTTACCGAGACGCGCCAACGCTTTTTCATACTCTTGCCGCGCCGCCAACACCGACACATAATCAATTTTCAAGCCAAATAACCGCGCCACCAAGCCATTTTGCGCTTGTTCAATCTCGGCAGTAGCACCATCGATTTCGTTCAAACGCCGCCGCGCTTGGCGCGTCATCCGGCGAATCTGATGGCGCTCAACTTTCGACTGGAATGAACGCTTAATCAATCGCGCCTGCGGATCGCGGATTGTCATGCCGAATTCCTCGGCAACCGCACGGTAGAGTAAATAGTCTACATAAACTTCGACCTGCTGCGAACAAACTTCTGCCGGCTGATTAACAAACTCTAGCGCCAAACGATGCAGCTTTTTTTCGCCTTCTGCATAATGTTGCATTGCAAAACGCGCTCGTTCAATACTTTGACTCTGCTGTGCTGCGTATTGCAACAATGTTGCAGTTTGCTTATCATCTGTCAAGAAATTGTCGCTCACCGTCTTGATCAGCGTCTTCTGCTGCGGCGCGCTTTCGATTTTACGCAGCCGCGGTAAGCAATCATCACGCCAAGACAAGAAAAATTCCAGCGCCATCGGCACGCTGCGATCAAAGCGCCGCGCCATCCGCCGCAGCGAGCGCGGGCAAGCCGCATAGACGGCCGCCGCTTGCTGCCGAAACTGCAGCGGACGCACCTCTGCTAGCTTAAGCAAACGATTGTACCGCGCTGGGAATACTTTATCGATATCATTCATAGCGTACCTGAACCTTTCTAAATGAATAATTTAATAATTTCTGCCACGACGCACCACGCTGATTAAAGCGCCGAATCTCACCGTCAACCGATGCTACCTTGACCAGGGCTGGGCTGTACGGTACCTTACGGCTATACATCCACACATCATCGTAGTTCCAGCGTCGCAGCGACGGATAAACCCTTTTCAAAAGCTCCACGCCATTGCGATAAAAATACTGCGGGTCGGCTTCTGGCGGCAATAACTTTTCGGCGGTTAAACCCATATTCTTGACGATACGGCGCACATCCTCTAGCGTCTGCTCTGCGCCGTTTTCAGCAATCAACAGAGCATACACGCTGCCGCGGCTGCGAAAGATCACTGCGTATGAATCGCGTCCCGTCTCGATATCGTCAAACAAAAATTCATCGACTGGCATCTCGACATGAAACACTCGCGGAATCAGTTTTTGGCACTCCTCGCGGCGCATCTGATCGTAGTTAAAGTCGTTAGCGGTCATACTTCCATTATACTATTTTTATGACGAAAAGTCAATATTGTTAGATAACAAAAAAGCGCTAGGTAAGGGTGGGCATCACCTAGCGCCATTCTGCCCTTCGTCCCACCCTATCGGGTATACGTGATCCACCTCACACATACGGTGATCCGCTGGACAAAGGGGTTAGTATACGCTAAAAAGTTGTCTAGGCACGAAAGTGGAGGGTAGATTACTGCCGTGCGCCTTTTAGCGCAACCTAACATAAGTTAGAATAGGGGGTATAAGGTGCTTGATTCACCACCTCGGGTCAATCAATCATCCCAATATTAGCACACCTTTGACAACATGTCAATACTTTTTAACAGGAATTTGTATGAAAATCAATAAAGTATCACCAGATAGCAGCGATTATCTCAAGGTATTAGCTAATATTGACGACAAGCCGCAAGCATTATATTACTTAGGCAAAATCCCTAAACAACGCCAGCCAACCATCGCTATCGTCGGTACCCGCAAGCCAACCAGCTACGGTATCGAGGTAACCAATCAGTTCGCCAGCGGCCTGGCTAGCCGCGGTTTTATCATTGTTAGCGGGCTAGCCCTAGGTACCGACGCGCTAGCGCACCGCGCCTGCTTAGACGCTGGCGGCACCACTATCGCCATCGTACCTAGCCAGTTACCGAATATTTATCCGCGTAGCAACAGCGCGCTTGCCCGGCGCATTGTCGAAAAGAGCGGGGCAATCTTGTCCGAACATTCTACTGATGACACCGAACCGTACATCCTCGGCCGCTGGAGCTTTTTGGAACGCAATCGCTTGGTGTCTGGCTTGGCTGACGCCGTACTAATTACCGAGGCTAGTGCTCGCAGCGGCACGCTCAATACTGCCGCCCACGCGCTAGCCCAAGGCAAAGATGTCTTCGTTGTACCTGGCAACATCACCAGCCCGCAGAGCGCTGGCTGCAACGCTCTAATCAAGCAAGGCGCCACGCCCGTCACCAGCCTCGACGACATTTTGTCGGTTGTCGCGCCAGAATCCATGCCAGACGCGCGAACCGACCAAACCAAACTGCCGCTCGGCTCAACACCTGCCGAAACAGCGATCATCGAACAGCTCGCTCAAGGTATCCGCGACGGCGACCGGCTACAAAAGACTACTCAGCTGCCAGCAACCGAATTCAATACTGCGCTAACCATGCTTGAACTAACTGGCGCTATCCGCTCGCTCGGCGCCAACCAGTGGACGCTTGTCTAATTAATATTGTTTAAGCTTTTCGCTAATTTGTCATTTTTATCGTATAATTGTAGACTTAGATATTATGCCTGGCAAGTCCCGCGAAAAGACACTGAGATTCAACCCTCGGACTGATATCCCCACCATCCCCAACGCTATGAGTATTGCTGGCGCGGTTCTAGCCTGGCGCGGCGCCAAACGCATCGATACCGTTGCTGGTATCGCACAGGTTGCCGCTGGCCGGTTCATCGACGTTCTAGACGGCATCGTCGCCCGCAAAACAGGGCAGACAAGCGATTTCGGCGCTTTACTTGATGCTGGGCTAGACAAAGCTGTCACTGCCATTATCCTTTACGAGATAAAAAGCAAAAAACTCGCACCAACGGAAATAATCGCTGCCATCACAGCTTTTAATGGAATCAACGCCGTTGCTAGCGCCAAAACGATAGTTGAAGCTGGCGATGAAACCGTGCGTCCAGAAATCTCTGGCAAATTGGCGCTAGCGCTCGAAACCAGCTCATTGCTAGCCCACCTAGTCGGTAGCCGTCTCGAAACCACCGGCCAGAGCCAGCTCGCCAGAGTTGCTCGCGGTATCGGCAATTTAGCGTTCGCTGTATCGCTGCCGTTCGCAGTTAAATCAACGCTTTCGTACGTCAAACGCGCCCGGCAATCAAAACACCGAAATGATAAATAAACAAGCAAAACTGGCGATTTGCAGCCTGAAGAGGATTTTTGGCTATTTTGTTGCAAAAAATAGTAAATTATTGCGAAACTATTGACACCGCCGTCCATATGTGATATATATATATCAGCTTTTTGCTCAAAGTTTCGTAAACAGAGGGCAAGAAGTGCCCTTTTACTTTGAGTGAAAGTGATTTCTGGGAGGAAATCATGAAGTTCTTTCTCCGGTTCTTTGCCGAGATTTTCGCGGTGAGTCTCGTGGTCTTCACGACCACGAAGCTTTTCAGCTCCGGCCACACCAGGGCTGGAGCGGTCTTTGCCGCCATCTCCGTGGTCGCCCTGGCCCTCAGGGCGACCATACAGAGAGAGGTGATCAAGGACGACGCCAGCGAACGGCGCCGCCTTGAGAAGGCGTTCGTGACGGCCGTTGAGGACGCCGGCTGGCCACACCTGGTCACGGTACACCACGACCGGAAGGTCGTGTCCCACTATATCGAGACTCCAGATTTTCGGAGTGTCGATGACGCTTTCTACATTGAGACTCCTCTCTCAGAGGAATCTCTCGGCGAGCAGACCCAGCTCGCTGACCTCCTCTCCCCGGAGGAGATCGACGAGCTCTACGCCGGCACAGACGAAGTCGAGGACAAGGATGAGGAGGTGAACGACACCACCACCGCCGAGGAGGAGTGATCCTCGGCGAAAGGGCTTAACAAGCCCGCTAGAAAATAGCCCGCCAGAGCTCTAAGCCTCGGCGCAAGGCCTTTCTGGCGGGCTATTTTCTTTGGTTTATTATCCTCAGCAGCCAGCACTAATTTGGTATTTTTAGCAAATCGGTTTACTATTATATAAGTATGAAGAATCTGGTTATCGTCGAGTCGCCAGCCAAAGCTAAAACTATCGAGAAATATCTCGGCAATGATTTTCATGTTTTGTCAAGCGTTGGGCATATTCGCGCTATCGCCAAAAAAACCAAAGACGGCACGCCGCCAATTGATATCCAGCACGGCTTCAAAACGACTTACGAAATCGACCCAGAAAAGAAAAAAGTAATCGCTGAATTAAAGAAAGCCGTCAAATCAGTCGGCGCGGCCAACGTCTGGCTAGCCACTGATGAAGACCGCGAGGGCGAGGCCATTGCTTGGCATCTGTGCGAGGTCCTAAAGCTTGACCCCAAAACTACCAAGCGTATTACTTTTCACGAAATTACCAAATCGGCCATCGAGGAGGCAATCAAGCATCCGCGCACCGTCGATATGAAATTAGTCGAAGCTCAGCAAGCCCGGCAGATTCTCGACCGAATTGTCGGCTTCGAACTTAGCCCGGTCGTCTGGCAAAAAGTCCCCGGCGGCAAGTCGGCCGGCCGCGTCCAGAGTCCAGCCGTACGACTGCTAGTCGAGCGCGAGCACGAAATTGACGCCTTTGCTGGCAGCTCGCAGTTCAAAGTAACCGCTATTTTCGCCGCTGGCAAACAAGAACTAAAAGCCGAGCTAAAACAGCGTTTCGACAGCGAGGACGCAGCCCGAGCTTTCCTCGAATCGCTGGCTGGCGCTACTTTCACCGTTACCGATATCAGTACCAGCCCGTCAAGCCGCAACCCAGCCGCGCCGTTCACGACCAGCACTCTGCAACAAGAGGCCAATAGCAAGCTCGGTATGGGCTCGCGCGCTACCATGGCCAGCGCCCAAAAACTATATCAAGAGGGCCGCATTACTTACATGCGTACTGATAGTGTTAACTTGTCGAGCCAGGCCATCGCCGCCAGCGCCGATTACATCAAGCGCTTATATGGCATCGAATATTCGCATGTCCGCAAGTTCAAAACTAAATCCGCTGGCGCCCAAGAAGCTCACGAAGCAATTCGCCCGACCGATATCACTCGCGAGTCAGTCAGCGGCAGCGACTATGACCAGCGCCTCTACGACCTCATCCGCCGCCGCACACTGGCCAGCCAAATGGCGCCAGCCAAGCTAGAGAACACGACAATTACAATTAGTATTAACGACGGGGGAAAGCAAAATAACTCAAGTAAAACCAACGACAAGCTCGTCTTTGAGGCCAAGGGTCAAGTCGTCCTGTTCGACGGTTTCCTACGCGTTTATGGCGGCGGTAAAGATGACACAATTTTGCCAAATGTCAAATCTGGCGACCAACTCCAGCGCCACAGCGTCGAAGCCCGCCAAGTTTTCGCCCGGCCGCCAGCCCGTTATACCGAAGGTACGCTAGTCAAAAAGCTTGAAGAGCTCGGTATCGGCCGCCCAAGTACTTACGCTACCATCATGAACACCATCCAAACCCGCGGCTACGCCGAAAAAGGCGATTCCGAAGGCGTACCGCGCGATGTTATCTTATTGCAACTTATCGACAATAAGGTCGAGCGCGAAATTATCCAAGAAAAGACCGGCTCCAACAAAGGCAAGCTTGTGCCGACGCCAGCCGGCGAGCTGATTAGCGGCTTTTTAACCGACCATTTCAACCGCGTCGTTGATTATGGTTTCACCGCCGACGTCGAGAAAGACTTCGACGATATTGCCGGTGACCGCTTGGCGCGCAACACTATGCTCGAGAAATTCTACGCGCCATTCCACGCGCTGATTGAGCAATCTGGCAATATTGACCGCCGAACTGTCGGCGCCAACAGGGAAGTTGGTATTGATCCGAAATCTGGCAAACCAATTATTGCTCGCTTCGGCCGCTTCGGACCAATGCTGCAACTAGGATCAAGCGACGACAAAGCCGACAAACCGCAATTCGCGCCGCTACCTAAAGGCGCCAAGATCGAAACCGTCACCCTCGAGCAAGCTCTGCACGCATTTGAGCTGCCGCGCCTAGTTGGCCAGACCGAGGACGGGCAAGATATCAAGGCTAACGTCGGCCGCTTCGGGCCATATATTCAAATCGGTAAACTCTACGTCAGCCTGAAAGATATCGACCCGCGCGAGGTCACCCAAGGGCAAGCGCGCGAACTATACGCCGCCAAGCTCAAAGCCGAAGCTGAGAAAAATATCGCTGACTTTGGCGACGGCATCAAAGTGCTTAACGGTCGTTTCGGCCCGTACGTCACTGATGGCAGCAAAAACGCCAAAATCCCCAAAGACACCGATCCCAAAACCATCACTCGCGACCAAGCAGTAGAACTGCTCGCTAACGCCCCGCAAAAAAGGTCGGCACGGCGCCAAATACGGCGAAAGAAGTAAGCATGACAATCAAACTCCAACAAGTCCGACGTGTCCGCCGCTGGATGATGATTTTGCTGCTCGTAGTAATGATTATCGTTGTCTTCTCGCTAAATGTTCACAGGTCGTACCGCACCGATAATCATCCACGTCTGGGCAATGTCGCTAATGTCGACTCTGATATCCCGTATTGCGCCGGCCAAGACAAGCAGAAGTTTGATTTGTACACGCCGATCAACAGCCTACTCAATACTCATACGACACCGTACCCGCTAGTTATTTATATCCACGGCGGTGGCTGGCATAAGGGTGATAAGCGCAATTCGCTGCTTGACTATTACGGCTCTAGTTTGACAGCGGCTGGTTTTGCGGTCGCCTCGGTCAACTACCGCCTAGCACCCAAATACCATTATCCGACACAAAATAACGACGTTGCCTGCGCTATCGATACCATCGCCAAACTCGCCAGCTCTTATGACATCGACACCAACAATGTAATTCTTTTTGGCGACAGCGCTGGCGGGCTCTTGGCTATCGACTACGTCTTAACTCGCCAAGACAGCCCGATTACTGTCCGCGGCGTGATTAGCTTTTATGGCACCACCGACCTGGTCAACCAATTACAGCGCACCAAGCGCAACCCAAATGCTTACAAATTCCTCGGCACCCGCAATGTCGATACTGCCCGCGTCGCCAGCCCGCTATACCAACCGATTACCAAAACGCCGCCGCCGTTTTTGTTTTTCCACGGCACCAAAGACAGTATTGTGTCGATTGAGCAGGCTTACAAGTTCTACCAGCGTATCTTGGCCTACCAGCCGAGCAGCCGCTTTATTCGCGTTGCCAATGCCGGCCACGGCTTCGACGACAGTGGGCGCAAAACCAAGCCGACCAGCGATGAAATTCGCCGTACGCTGACACTATTTGCCCTCAAGCATATCAACAACGACCAGTCAGAGACTCAGGCGCAAACCACGCCAGAAAAAGTCCAGATATTATTAGACAATGATTAAGCTGTTTAATCAGCTAATTATTCATTGGTGTTTTGAATAAGCTTTGCCCAATAAACAATTATATTTTGTGATAAACCGTTAGATTAACCAGCATCGATACCGCCTCAACACCTTAAATTTTGACAAAAATAGGTATTATTGTTAGCCTAGACATTATTCTTTATTAAAAAAAGTAGCAAAAAAGTATTTACCATAAGCGTCTATATTGTGATACAATATAACTAGTTAGTATTTGATTTGACAATCTAACTACTATGTATTATAATCAGATACGAAATTACGATATCAAACTAAAATCACTCTCGAGGGGCGGGGAGTGGAGATAAAAGGATAAGGATCGCATGACCGAAACTACCGGCACACCTGCTGTGGAGACTATCAAGACAGCAATTGAGGATATTCTTAAGACCATAGACCAAGAACGCGAACGCGAAATCATCACGCGCCGTTTCGGTCTATATGAACGCCGGGAAACGCTTGAGCAAATCGGCGAACTGCTCGGCATCACTCGCGAACGTGTCCGCCAACTTGAAAAAGCCATCTTAGCCCGCCTCAAAAGCGCCGCCGCCGACGGCAAAATCCCCGCCATTAGCGACGCCGAGCGCCTGATTATCCGCGACCTTTCCGAAAACGGCCGCGTCGGCCGCGTCCAAGACGTCGCCAACCGCCTCTCGAAAGACAAAGCTTCCAATAACACCCGATCTCACGTTGCCTTTATCGGCGAGCTGTCGCCACGCTTTGTTTTAATCAACGAAACTGACAATTATCACCAGGGCATCAGTATCGCCGAAAATGGCAATGAGAAGAAAGTCCGCAGCGATATTGACAGCATCGTTAAAACTATCAAAAACCACGGCCAACCAATCGATATCGAGAGCCTGCATGGCATGCTAACTTTTGAGAGCCCGTCTCAGATCCGCGGCCTGGCCAGCTTATCCAAAAAACTAGCCAATCTCAAAGACGTTTGGGGCCTGGCCAAGTGGCCGACCGTCAATCCTAAAAACATCCGCGACAAAATCTACGTCATTTTGGCAGGCAATGGCAAGCCGATGCACTTCTCCGACATTTCTAAAGCCATCAAGGAAAGCGACTTCAAGCGCAGAAACGTCACCACTCAAGCTATCCACAACGAACTTATCAAAGACAAACGCTTCGTCCTAATCGGCCGCGGCATTTACGCCCTCGACAGCTGGGGCTACAGCAAAGGCACCGTTTCAGATATTATTGCCGACATTTTGCGCAAGGCAGGCGAGCCGCTTCACCGCGACGAAATTGTTAGGCGCGTGCTCAAGAGCCGCCAAGTCAAAGAAACAACTATTCTGCTCAATTTGCAAAGCAAAGCCATGTTCAAGCGCGTCGCTAAAGCGACTTACACTATAGCCGAACCACAGCAATAATCTATCTGCGGATTCCGCTTAATCTTGCAAAAATAACAGAGGTATGATATAATGGAAGTATAGCTATGTCATTTATCACTTCTGTTATTGCTCTATTGTTGCAATGGTATGTCTGGGGGCCGTTGGTTATTGTGCTGTTATATCTAACTTGGCGCAATTATCGCAGTATTGATGTAATAAAGAACGTTGAGAGCGTCTTGTTAACCCTCGAGATTCCAAAAACCAACGATAAGTCTGAGCTGGCCGCCGAGCAAATGTTCGCTAGCCTCCATGGTATTTTGCGCGATGCCCGCGAGCTGAAAGCTAACAATGGCTATCAGGAGCACCTAAGCTTCGAGATTGCCTCGGTGGGCGGGCGGATTCAATTCTACGTTTGGACGCCGAAGTCGCTGCAAAGTTTCGTCGAAGGACAAATCTATGCCCAATATCCACAGGTACAAATTCATAAGGCCGAAGAAGATTACGTCGCTCACGAACGCCACCACAGCGTAGTCTATACTTCAGAGATTACCTTAACTGATAAGGAATTTTTGCCGATCAAAACCTTTCAGAGCTTCGAAGTTGACCCGCTAGCTGGCATCACCGGCACACTCGCCAAGCTCGAAGATACCGACGAAGAAATTTGGATACAAATGCTAGTCCGCCCAGTCGCCGACAGCTGGCACAAAGAAGCCGACGCCTGGATTCAATCGGTCAAAGCGGGCGGTTTCAACCTATTCGGCACCGATGGTATAGGCAAGTGGATTGCCGGCCTATTCTCTGCTCTGTGGCAACCGCCCGAGCAAGTAGGCGCTAGCGGCGGTCCAGAACTGTCAGAGCGCGACAAAACCCGCATATCTGAAGCTGAAAAAAAGGCAACCAAACTCGGCTATCAGGTCAAAGTCCGCGTCGCTTACCTAGGCGAGCGTACTAGCGACGCCAAATTACGCATGCAAGGTATCATCGGCACCTTCAAGCAGTTTAATTCAACTAACCTCAACGGTTTCAAGATGTCGAACGATAGCTTCGCCAAAGAGGCGCTCGCCAAATACAAGACCCGCCTCTTTGCTGACCGCGGTTATCTGATGAATATCGAGGAAGTCGCCAGTGTTTACCATTTGCCGCACACTAATGTCGAAACGCCAAACATTGTCTGGGCTAGCACAAAAACCGCCGAACCGCCGCCGAAGTTGCCAGTCCTAACTGGCGACCCAGCGCATGATGAGAATATCTCGGCCTTTGGCATGACTAATTTTCGCGGTATCAACCATCAATTCGGTATGCTGCGCTACGACCGCTCGCGCCATGTTTACATCATCGGCCAGACGGGAGCAGGGAAGAGCGGTTTGCTGGAGTTATTTGCCCTCAGCGATATTTTCCACGGGCAAGGCTATGCTATCATTGATCCGCACGGCGACTTTGCTATCAATAACATGCGCTTCATCCCAGGCTCGCGCCTGCAGGATGTTGTTTACTTTAACCCGGCCGACACGCAGTATCCGCTAGGTTTCAACCCGCTAGAGGTCACTAATCCGTCACAAAAAACTAATATCTCATCAGAAGTTATCGGCGTGCTGAAACGCATGTTCGGCGACTCTTGGGGTCCACGCCTCGAGTACATCTTGCGCTATACCATTTTAGCGCTACTAGACCGGCCCGAGACTACCATGCTCGATATTACTCGCATGCTCACTGACAAAAAGTTTCGCAAAGACACGCTCAGTTATTGCAAAGACACGGTGGTGCTGCAATTCTGGAACGTTGAGTTCGCCAGCTGGACTGATAAATTCCAAGCTGAAGCCATCGCGCCAGTCCTCAACAAAGTCGGCGCCTTCACCGCCAATCCAGTTATCCGCAACATTATTGGTCAGCCGAAATCGACTTTTAACATCCGCCAAATTATGGATGAGGGTAAGATTCTCGTCGTCAATTTGAGCAAGGGTCTAATCGGCGAGGATAACGCTGGCATTCTCGGCTCCTTCCTGGTCACCAAAATTCAGCTCGCCGCCATGAGCCGCTCCGATATCCCTGATATCAAGGATCGTCGGCCGTTTTACCTGTACGTTGACGAGTTCCAGAACTTCGCCACCGACTCGTTCGCTACGATTCTATCCGAGGCGCGCAAATACGGCCTCAACCTGACCGTCGCCAACCAGTACATTAGCCAGATGGAAGAAACTGTCCGCGATGCTGTTTTCGGCAACGTTGGCACCGTAATTAGCTTCCGTGTTTCTGCTGACGATAGTCCGATCCTCGCCAAGCAGTTCGAGCCGCAGTTCGAGCCAAATGACCTACTGCAGATGCATAATCGTAACTTTATCATCAACATGGTCATCAACGGCGAGAAGGCTCCAGCTTTTAGTGCCAAGACGCTTAATCTGCCAGCCGCGCAAGACGACAACACCGGCCGGATTATCCAATGGACGCGCGATAATTATAGCCGCGACCGCAGCGATATTGAAGCCGATATCGCCAACCGAATCCTACCGCCAGAAAACCTAGTCGTCAAAAAACCTGGTCCCGCCTATACGCCGCCAAAAACACCCGAGCAGCGAGCTGCCGATCGCGCCGCGCGCCAAGCCGCTAAGCAATCACAAGAACAGACTCAGCCAATTGCCAAACAGCCTTCGGTCAAACTTGACAAAGGAGCTGTTGGTTTGCTACAAATAGACCACGGTCAAAACAATAAAGACACCGCGAAGGCCGCAAAGGATAATGACACCGCGAAAACAAATGCAGCAGCTAAACCTGCCGCCAATGAAGAAACAGAGAAAGTAGACACAGCCACTAGCGACAAGCCAAAGCGCAAACGCACTCGCAGCCGCCGGCGCAAAACTCCAGCGACAGCTACTTCCAATTCGTAATCAACTATTGCTATGCCTCTACCGTTAGAAATAGCCACCACGTCGCATGCTCATGACGCTCAAGTTGGCGAGATTATTGATCTATTATGCAAGCCCAGTATCTGCGGTCCAATTTCAGACATACTAGGCCGAGATGCTTTCATGGAAGCAGCTACCGACCTAACGCAGCGTTTATACTTGGGTGAGTACGCCGCTGCACTGGCCAGATACATCGATGAAAGCAGCAATACCATCAAACCAGTTGGCACAATTATCTATAGCCAGGACTCAAACGATCCTAAAATAGCAAATTTGGAACTAATCGTCGTACGAGAAAAATATCGACTCCGGCAAGTAGGCGCGCGACTGATGGAAATAGTCGAGGAAGAAGCGAAATTGCGCGGCGCAATCCAACTACAAACACAAGCACCCCAGAAAATGCCAGACCTACAGAGCTTCTTAGCAAAAAATGGTTTCTATTACAGTCGCATGGAAGAGAGTGAAGGTGGAGTTTTGTTTTTGCAGTATCGGAAAAGGTTAAAGGTACCAAGGATATTGCAAAAAAATAAAAAACCGCGTATTATAAAGCTACAGTCCCTTAAGTAAGGATTGTACCAATATCTAAATTGTTCTAGGTTTCTATAATAATCTGGCGGTAAAAATCCGCTGTAAAGTATATGAAATACTGGAGCAAAGCTCTAATCCGCTCACTCGTTGGGCGGATTATCTTTTGCACTGCGGCTGAGCGCCGCAAAATTTCAATTATCGCTTTTTAGTTGTATAATTATACTAACGATACTATAAAAAGGACTTCTTTATGACAGAAAAATCTTCATATTCACCAAAAAAATACTCGCTAGGGCTAGACATCGGCACGAGCTCAATCGGCTGGGCAGTGCTAGACTTGGATAAAGAACGTATTCACGATTTGGGAGTAAGGATTTTTGAGCGGCCAGAAGATCCTCAAAACGGTGATTCACTCGCCAAACCTCGCCGTGACGCCCGTTCAGCTCGCCGCCGTCTAAAACGCCGTCGCCAGCGTCTCAATCACCTAAAGCAATTTTTTGTCGACCAAAACATCCTCACTAAAAATCAAGTCGAGGAGGTGTTGAACTACAAGTCTGATTTCAACAAATTAGATATATACGCCTTGCGATCAAAAGCACTCACCGAGGAGTTATCGCCTGAAGAATTACTCAAAGTTTTATATCAAATCGCCAAACGGCGCGGCTTCAAGTCGAACCGCAAGGTTGTCGAAGAATCAGACAAGGAAGGCGGTCGTGTCACTAGCGCCCTCAAAGCTAATGAAAAGTTTCTCGCTGATAACAATTACACAACTGTCGGCGACGCGCTGAGTCGTGATGAAAAATTCGCTTTGCATAAGCGCAATAAACGCGACGACTACACCAACAGTTTTGCGCGCGATGACTTTTTGCGCGAATTAGAGGCGATAATCAAGACTCAGCGAAACTACGCCCTGAAAAATGTTCCCGAACAAGCTATCAGCGAATTAATTTATGGCATTGACGATGGACAGGTCACTAACGTCAGCGCCATCATGTACCAGCGCCCGTTTATGACTAAAGAACTAATCGAAAAGATGGTCGGCAGCTGTACGTTTGAAAAAGATGAGAAACGAGCACCAAAAGCCAGCTACAGCTTTGAGGTGTTTCGTTTGGCAAGCGATTTGTCGCACCTCGTATTTATACCGCGTGATGCCAGCAAACGCCAAGCCAAGCGCGAAAATCTAGAGGTAAGATTGTCTTCAGAACAAATTAGCAAAGTCATTGATCTAGCCAAAAACCAAAAAAGCTTAACCTACAAAAAGGTACGCAGCACCACAGGAATTAGTGAAGACTACGTACCAAAAGACGTACGCGACAAGAAGAAAGAGGGTGATGAATTCGGCGAAGACAATATTTTTGGCGGTCTAAAAGCATATAACGACATCAGGTTAGCACTGAAAGATTTACCAGAAGATTGGGCGAAAATTGATAATGAATCGGCGATCAATCAAATCGCCTACATCCTCACTACACAAAAGGCGGACGAAGGTATTCGCGCCGAATTAGACGTACTACCACTTTCTGATAAAGCCAAAAAGGCAATTGTCAAAATTAAGCCAACCAATTTCAAGGCGTTCGGACATTTATCAATCAAAGCTCTACAAAAAATCACGCCACACATTCTCGAAGGCATGACTTACGACAAAGCCTGCGAGGCCGCTGGCTACGACTTCAAAAAGCAATCTGCCAGCCTAGAGCAAATTACCAACCCTGTCGTCAAGCGTGCCATAACCCAGACACTGAAGGTTGTTCGCGCCATTGAGCGTAAATATGGCAAACCATATTTTATCAAAGTTGAAACTGCTCGTGACTTAGCAAAAAACTTCAAAGATCGTAATGCAATCAAAAAAGAAAACGAAGAAAATCAAGGATATAATGAAGATATTAGATCAATAATTACAGATGGGTATGAAGCATCGCCTAAAACCAAAGGCGGTAAGCAACTCCTCAGCCATCTCAGGGAGCTTAACGTACGCTTGAATAAAAATGCTGATTTTAATGGTCAGCAGATTATTAAGGTCAAACTCTACCGTGAACAAAACGGTGTTTGTTTGTATTCTGATAAAGAAATTGATTTTGAGACTATGCTGCGCGATGACAACGCCTATCAAGTCGATCACATCGTGCCGTTTTCACGCTCCAATAACGATGGAATAACCAACAAAGTTCTGGTATTAACAGAGGAAAATCAAAAGAAGGGCAATCAAACGCCATTTGAATATTTTGGCGCAGACGAAAAACGCTGGAAAGAGTATGTAGCTCGAGTAGAATCGACTTATCAAACGCGAGAAGTTAAAAAAGGTGACAAAGATGCTGGAACTAACTATAAATATAATGGTTATGCCATGAAAAAGAAGCAGAATCTATTGCTCCAAGACTACAAAAATGACAGCTGGAATGTGCGCGCCTTAAACGATACACGGTATATTACACGATTTATCCAAAACTATTTGCGCCAGAATGTTGATTTCGCCGAGGGCGAAGAAAAACAGCGCGTAATCGCGCCAAACGGCACGACAACAGCGTATTTACGTAAACGCTGGGGGCTAGCAAAGGATCGTGCCGAGGATGTATTGCACCACGCCAAAGATGCGGCAGTCGTAGCGGCAATTGACCCAAAAATTGTCTATCAAGCAAATCTCTTCTCAAAAGAACAGGAGATGAAACTGTATCTAAATAATGCTAAAACAATTGATGAAAAACGGCAAATTTTGTTACAATCTACCGACGAAAACACTGGCGAAATTACCGATGAAGTGGCGTTTACTCGGGCACAAAAAGAACTCGCGCAAGCTGAATATTTCAAGCTGCGCAGCGATGAAGAGACGAAAAACCGCTTTCCAAGCCCATGGCCAGATTTTAGCAAAGAAATCATGAAACGCACTCTCAATACCGATATCACCACACTGCAAAATGAACTGTGCGGGCTTGATAATTACGACGAAGAATTCCGCCTGAGCGTAAAGCCAATCTTCGTTTCCCGCATGCCGCGTCGCAAAGCTGTCGCTCAAGCACATAAGGAGACCGTCCGCTCACCAAAGGTCAAAGATAATGATAAGCGAACCGTACGAATGCCGCTTAATAAAGTTAAGCGCAAGGATATCGAAAACTCTGTACTTAAAGAATCTGATAAATGGCTGTACGACAAATTACTTGAGAGGTTAAATGCTCATGATAATAATCCTGAAAAGGCTTTCGCTGAACCTGTTTACAAAAATGACAAAAAATTCGATAAAAACGGCAAACAACTGTCGCCAGTCTCGAATATCAAAGTATATTCGACGCAACCAAGCGGATTTTATATCAACAACGGTAAAGCTTTCGTCAACAATGGGTCTATGATACGGCTTGACGTATATCAAAAACCAAACAAGAAAGGAAAAATCGAGCACTTTTTCGTGCCAGTTTACGCCCATCAAGTTGGTAAAAATAAGCCCACACCAACAAAGATCCTACCAGCACCAAAAGGGTTCACTGATGTAGATGAAACTTTCACTAAAGTCTGCTCTTTGTATCCGAATGATTATGTGAGATGCTATTTTGGTAATGAAATTAAAGAAGGGTATTATGTGAAATATGGCATTAATAATGGAGCTATGCAGGTGATAGCTCATAGCACTGCTAGTAAAGATAAGGATCACCTTATCCAAATCTCACCCCGCTCAGCGAATCTCATCGAACGCTACGACATCGCTATCCTCGGCGATAATTACAGGTGGTTATAAATGGCCTGGCGTGTCGTAGCTATCGAAAATCCCGCCAGGCTAAGTTTGCGCGACAACCAGCTAGTAATCGCGCAAGAAACTGAGGCGACTTTGCCAATTGAGGATATTGATGCGCTCATTCTGGACGGCTATGGCATGACTGCGACCACAAATCTACTCACAGCGCTGGCGACCAAAGGCACCACAACTGTTATTTGTGACGAAAAGCATCTACCAACTAGCGTACTTCTGCCGTATTCACAGCACTCACGGCAGGCCAAAGTTTCACGCCAACAACTTGCCATGAGCCAACCGCTCAAAAAGCAATTGTGGCAACAAATTATCATCAGCAAAATCACCAACCAAGCCGATGTCTTACAATCTATCGGGTTAGATAACACCGCCTTGCGTACCCATATTAGCGATGTCAAATCAGGCGACACTAGCAATCGCGAGTCGCTAGCTGCTCGCATATATTTTGACCAGCTGCTTGATGATGCCACGCGCCGTAAGCCAATTTGGCATAATGCCGCGCTTAACTATGGCTACGCAATGGTCCGCAGTCATATCGCTCGGCACATTGCTGCCCGCGGGCTAGTCGCTTCGCAAGGAATCTTTCATCACAATGAGCTCAATAGTTTTAATTTAGCTGACGACTTGATAGAACCTTACCGTGCCGCCGTTGATTTATATGTACTAGAAAAAGTCGCCCCGCTTCACGTCGGCGACCGCGACGCTAGCCTCACTAAGCATGACCGTCAACTCATCATTGACATATTAAATTATTGTGTTATAATTGACGGTAAGAAGTTTACTGTAAAGCATGCGATCGAGCGAACAGTTGAAAGCTTTATCGAATGTATTGAGGTAAAGGAGGCGCGTAAGCTTCTTTTACCAAAAATCGCCTCCTAACAGGGAAGGGATGTCATATAGAATCATGAGGGTCGCGGTATTTTTCGATTTGCCGACCAACACTAAAGCTGAGCGCAAAGCCGCTACGCAATTTCGCAAGTTCTTGCTGGATGACGGTTTTGATATGCTGCAATATAGCGTATACACAAGATTATGCCCAAACCGTGATGTTGCCGAAAAACACATGATGCGCGTTAAACGCCATGCACCAGATAGCGGATCAGTGCGATTACTGTACTTAACCGAACATCAATTCACGCACATGTACGTTATTGTCGGCGAGAAAACTGTCCAGGAAAAGACTGTTCCGGTCGGCCAGTTGGCATTTTTCTAACCAAAAATCCCCCTCGTAACAGAGGGGGATTTGAGGAAGTATTATACCAATATCTAAATTGTTAGGGAACTATAACCAAATCTGTAAATGCCTTA
>CAUVBP010000009.1:0-47963 GCA_963550135.1 uncultured Candidatus Saccharibacteria bacterium | reverse complement strand
AAGCCACCAACGATCTCCATTTATTCTTCCCCCACTGATCAATAGAAATCATCTTTAATTTATCGCCGCTATTATTAAGGTAAAACTCTGGGAATACACCTCCGATACGAATTGTATATACGCCAGGCGTAGCGTAGCTGCAAGTATAAGATCCGGTCTGAGCGGTTGCTTCGACCGTACCATCATTATTGCAATCAATAGTATAATTATATCCGCCTCCTCTTATCGGAATGACGAACTGAGTATCTGGCGACCCAGATTTGCGCGTGTCCACAGTAAACACAAAATCTGTGTCATTGATAGCGTCGGCGGCAGCTTTTGGCGGGTAAAACATCGGACCAGAAAATGCTGCCAACACACCTACTGCCACAGCTAACGCCTTGATGGCCAATCCAAATTTCAGCCTTTTTGTTTTCCAGCATCTATTCATTTGGTACCATTATACTTATACTTTATTTTTTTAGCAATATACTAATGCTAATCAAGATAACACACAACATTGCCATGACGCCTTGGAGCTTATTTAGTAGATTTTATCTCTGCTAGCACTGCGAATCTTCCCCCTGCATCACCAGCTGAATGTGAGAAATAGTTCGGATCATCTGCGGTATCAATTGGCGAGATGAAAATGTTATCACCAGGAATGCCCGCCCGGATAGCCAACGAACGATTAAATCCTTGCATATCCAGATAAATTCCGTCAGCCGTTTGACGGCAGAAATTGTGCCAATTTATGTCACTCGCATGATCAAAATAATCCATACGATAATTTTTCTGGGTGATGCTTGGCGACATCCAAATTTGTAAATCTTTTGCCTGGCTGCCCCGCTCGACAAAATACTGGACTGCCCTTGTCATCAACTGCGCAACCGTCGAATGCCGACCTAAATGCGCCAGCATCAGTGCCCGACGCTTTGGATCATAAATGACTGTAGCGATACAATCTGCCACTGGCAAAAACAATCCTACACCAGCCATTTCGGTATATAGCGCGTCAGCAAAAATCCCCTCGTTGTTGTGTTTAACCGTGTCAGCTTCAGTGACTTCGGCAATATTATCAAAAGTTTGTGCTTGGTTGTATGAAATCACGTGATAAACAACGTCGTCATACTTAACGCCAATTTGATCGCAAAACCGATGCCGATTCTCCAATACCTCAGCTACGTGGCGACCGCGAATACGATTGAGCATGGTGCCGTCATTTTTCGACGAAACCGCAACTAGCAGATCGGACGGAAAGCAGACGGGCTGATCTGCCGCAATCATCGCGCCCGCCATTCACTCAGTAGTCGCTGCCAATCGTCAATCGCCAAATCCTCAGCACGGACATCAGGCGAAATGTTAGCCTTTTTCAGCAACCGTTCGGCGCTATCTTTACTGACGCCCAGCCCGCCGCTCAAGCTAGAACGCAGTTTTTTACGCTTAGCCGAAAAACCAGCCTTAACGATGCGGAAGAAATCTTTTTGGTACTCATTAGCAACGAGTGGTTCATCGCGGGTCCTCAGAACAACCACTTGCGAATCAACTCTTGGCGGCGGCGTGAAAAATTGCCGTGGTACCTCAATATCGAGTTCCGCCTCGGCAAACAGCTGCACACCAACCGCTAAAATACTCATTTCGCCAGGCTCCGCCGCGATACGCTCGGCAACTTCTTTTTGCACCAGCAGTACTGCCAAACTTGGTTTATTTTTCGCCGTCATCAACTTCTCGACAATTTTGCTAGTGATATAGTATGGCACATTGGCAACCACTTTGTAGCCAGCCGGCAGCTGATTCAAATCAAATTGCAAAATATCTTCGTTAATCACGTCCAGGTTTTTGCCAGGAAACTGCCCCGGCAATTTGCACGCCAAATCCCTGTCAAATTCCACCGCCACCACGCGCCCGGCTCGCGCCAATAACCGACTGGTCAAGGTGCCGAGCCCCGGCCCAATCTCCAAAACCACATCATCTTCATCAAGTTCCGCTGCCTCAGTAATCTCCGCCAAGATTTCTGGGTCGCGCAGCCAATGCTGGCCTAATTCTTTTTTCGGCCCGCGAGTTGACGCCATCTAACGCCCGTCCCCGTTCGTCCAATCAGTCGCCAGGTCAAAGCCATGCGGATGCCGGGCTGCAAAGCCGCCGGTATCATACACCTTACCAGGACCCATACTGGTTTCCACCACCGAGCAGCGCGGATAATTACCATAATTTGCCGCTACTAAAATATAGCCGTCCTTGTCCACCTTGGCACCGTCCGCCCGCACTGTGTAGCCGCCGCCGCCGCAAGCGTTAGCAACAATATTCATCGGTAAATCATAATAGGTTTCGCGGTGCGCCACGCCTTTGGAATCAGTAAATATCTGCGCGCCCTTGCCTTTGGTTAGCGGATTTTTCGGCTTGGTACCGATCACTTCAATTTGCTTTTTGGGCTGCTTGATAATTTCGCTAGAAATTTGCTGACGGCTAACTTCAGCACCATCGCGCGCTTCAACTTTATAAGTCAATTTGCGCAACCCTTTAGCTCCCGCCTGCTTTACCTGGCGATAACCAAGAGGCTGGCTGTCGTCGCGTGTTTGCTCAACCGGGAAATCAATTTCTTCCTCGGCAGTCACAGTACGCCTAGTTGCCCGCGTAATCCTCATCAGCAAGCTCGATCCATCCAAAGCGACATCCTCTGGCGGCGTAAATCGAACTTTATCCTCGCGATACAAAACAATCCCCGCAGCTTGCGCAATCTGTGTTGGCGTCTGCGCTGCCGTATTGACTCGCATGCGGCGAGCACCTTCGACTATCGTTATCGTCCGCGCCCGATAAATATTTATTTTGAAGCCATTGTTGGTAATCGGTGTATCCAGACCCGGTTCGACAATATCATGCTGTTTATCCAATCTTGCGCCGAATTCTTCTAGCGCTTTCTGCACTGTCGATGCCTTAGTGATTATCGATTGCTCCCGACCACCGTCGTAAATGGTGACTATATGACTAGATGGTTGTGCTTTAGCCGCAGCTGGACTATCTGCCGCCGCAGTATTCGCAAAAAACGATAATATACCAGTACTAGAGATTACCAAGACCGCACCAAAAACACAACAGCAAATACGTTGATAATATCGATTTAAGCTCATTTTATTCAAAATCACCCACTGTATCTCTATATTATAACAATTTATATGTATAATGTCAATAATGTCCCTACCACCAGCCCTTCGCTTGCCATGCATTATAGGCACCCGCCCAGCTGCCATAGCGCCCTACCGCGTAACCATTAAACACTTTAATTTGGCAAACTGGATCAGCCTGCCAATTCGGGCAAGCACTCGACAATTTCGATAAGCTAGTCTGCCCCAAGCCATAGTGCGTGCCATCAGTCGCCGTCATCCGCCAACCAGACTCATTCGAGAAAATATAGTTAGCATAACCATAGTCGCTCGGCGAAAGACCAGCCGCCGCCATCCAATCTTCATGCGAGCCCGCCGGCAGACTAACTTTAGTACCAACAACTTCTACCTGCTTAACTGGTTGCTGGATAACATTACTATTGATTTCACGACGTGATACCTCGATACCGTTTTGGACGTTAATCTCATACGTAACTGTACGCTTGCCGTTAACCCCTTTAGTTTGAATTTCTTTGTATCCTTTATCGCGATTAACATCCTTGATCTGTTCAGTCTCAAACTGTATATCTTCGTCAACGGTAACTGTCTGCGTGCCGTTACGATACAAGCGGATATTCATGCCTCCAGATATTTTTGTATCTTTATTCGGAACAATGACGTCATTGGCAGACATTTTAATGTGCTTTTCAGCTAACATCTCGCTAATGGTTTTGGCTTGCGTATAAGAAATGGTTTTTTTACCGTAGAAATCAAAATTGAATGGCGTTGCTCGCTTAATGGACAGCACTTCTGCTGCGCTATCGCGCATTGGGCTATTAGACTGCGACAAGGTTAGAATATCTTCATCGCGTACAGCAATGCCAGCTTGTTTAACTATCTGCTTTCCAGTACGGTACGATGTAATAATTTTAGTGAGTTGAGAGCCATCCTTGACAACCACCGTTCGGGCTCGATAAATATTAACGTTATATGAATTTGCTACCAAGCGCTCGTCAATATTTGGCTCGGTCCGATCGTTGCGGTCTAGTTTGATAGCTGCCTCAGCGAGAGCTTCGCGCAAGGTCTGTTTTTTGGTAATAAATCCTTTGCTTTGACCGTCATCATGGACGGTAATAATATGCTCGCCGGCCGCTAGGCTACGCTCGTCAGCCCGCGCTTTTGGCATAATTGCCGTATAAACAGATAATCCAGCCAAAGCTAATAGCATAGAGCCGGTAATCAGCCAACGTAATTTCATTCTCGCAATATTTTTCATACGTAGGCGCGCAAACTAGCGCGCAGTTATAATTATAGCAAAAGATTGATTATTTTGCTACAGCTTCTCGAGGCGAGCATATTCAACGTTGAGCTTTTTGACAGCACCGTTATCGAACTTCACGCTAACTGCCAAGCCATCAATGTCAATGATCTCGCCATCACCAAATTGCAGCGAGCGCACTCGATCGCCAATATCATAGTTCATCACTGGCTCATCAAAATCATTATAAACTGGACTCGAATCAATAGCGTTAGGTTCAACCGCGAACAATCCCATACCCATATCGTCGAGAAAACGCGACGGCTGATTGTACGATCGTAAGCCGAATTGCGCACGGCTCTGCGCGTACAACAGATATAACTCTTCACGCGCCCGCGTCATACCCACATAGCACAAGCGCCGCTCCTCCTCGAGATTGCGCGGACCCTCTTCAAGCGCTCGCTCGCTCGGAAACAAGCCATCCTCCATACCGACCATGAAAACCACCGGAAACTCCAAGCCTTTAGCGGCATGCAAGGTCATTAATGTGACCTTTTCACCATCACTTTGCTGATCGACACTGCTCATTAGTGCTGCCTCTTCGAGAAAGTCTGGCAACGTCGCGAAAGATTTAGCGTCCGCTATGAGCACGCTCAAATTATCATCACGCTCTTCAGCCTGCGGCGTTCCATCGATGACATAATCTCGATAAGCAATCTTTTCAATTAGCTTTTCAATAATATCGCTTGGGCTAGTATCAGAAAGAACAAGCGCCTGCAATTCGCGTAGAATCTCGCCCAGACGCAATAATGATTTTTTGGCGCGCGGCGTCAAAACGCTAGTTTGCTCAACGTTTACCAGCGAAGCGATGATGTCCATATTGTTATCGTTTTGCCATCGTAAGAATTTCTCTAGACTAGTCGCGCCGATACCGCGAGCTGGCACATTAGCAATCCGACTAAAGCTTATCCGGTCGTTTGGTTGATACAATAAACGCAAGTAGGCGATAATGTCCTTGATTTCCTTGCGATCATAAAAACGCACGCCGCCAACCAATTGATATGGAATTCTTTGCTGCATGAAGGCACGTTCAAAAGCAAAACTCTGCGCATTCGTGCGGTACAATATCGCAAAATCACCGTAGCGGCGAGCACCAATCGAGGCTTGAGCCGCAATACGGCTTGCCACCACGTAAGCTTCCTCGGACTCGTCGCGTACTGACTGAACTTGCACTGGCGCACCATTGCCAGCCGCTGTCCAGAGTTTTTTGTCAGTCCGTTCGACATTCTTGGCAATAACCTTTTGCGCCGCCTCTAGGATAGCACCTGTTGAACGATAATTTTGCTCTAACTTGATCACCTTTGCGCCAGGAAAGTCTCGTTCAAAATTAAGAATATTTTTGAAATCCGCCCCGCGCCAGCTGTAAATCGACTGCCAATCATCACCGACCACGCAAATATTACGCGCATCGTTGACTAGATATTTAACGATAGCATACTGCGCAGCGTTAGTATCTTGGTACTCGTCAATGAGAATATGCTTGAAATACTGACGATATTTTTGGCGAATTTCACTGGCATCGCGCAGCAACCGCACCGTCTCGATTAACAAGTCATCGAAATCTAGCGCGCCAGCCTCGCTGCGTAGTTGCTCGTATCTATCATAAATCTTAGCGATATACTGCTGATTCGGATATTGCGCAGCTGCCGCGTAATCATCTGGCGTAAGTAAATCGTTTTTAGCGTTAGAAATTGCCGCGCTAACAGAACGTGGCTTGAGTTTATCTGGAGCAATTGACAGCTGCTTCATCGCTTGCTTGATCAATCCTTGACGGTCGGCTTCATCATAAATAATAAAATTCGACGGCACGCCAATCGCTGGCCCATCGCGCCGCAAAATTCGCACGCAAATACCGTGAAATGTGCCCATCCACGGCATGAATTGCCGCGTATTAGGCTGATCGATCAAAGCCGCCAAGCGCTCGCGCATCTCGCGAGCTGCTTTATTAGTAAATGTCACCGCCAGAATTTCGTTCGGCCAGACTCTTTCGTGTGTCAATAAATAAGCTATGCGGTGGGTTAAAGTTTTGGTTTTACCACTGCCAGCGCCCGCCAAAACTAACAACGGACCATCCGTATAAGCGACAGCTGCTTTCTGCGCGTCATTAAGACCATCAAATATATCCATCACACTCATTATATCGCGTTAATAGCGAGTCAAGAAGAAATAGCCAGCACCCGCCAGCGCACCCAAAGCCAAGAACACTATAATCACCAAAAACCACTTTAAGCCTGAATGGCGCGACTGCTTATGTTTCTTGTCGTCTTTGAATTCAGTGTAATACTCAGAAGTGTCATAAATAGCGCCTGACTCAATTTCGTCGATGGTTTGCTCGCGAGGCGGATCCGGTTCTGTAGTAACGGACTGTACAGGCGAATCTACCGTCTGATTTGTCAGAGGTTCAGCTAGTTGCTCGGGTTGCTCGCTCGTATTTTCTACATTAGTAACAGGAGCTTCGGCAGCAGGAGGATTAGGAGTTTTTTCAACAGGCTTTGGCTTGCCGCCAATCGGCATAAACCGATGTTTTTTAGGAGCTGGCGCGTCTTGTGTTCTAGCGTCATCTTCATCGTTTTCGGCTGAAGCGTCCTCAATTGATTGAATGTCGTTAGCTCGCGATTCTGCTTGCGAAAAGCCAATCTCGTTGCTAGCATCTTGCGCGTCTTTCTGTAGCGACTCAACAAGCTCGGCAGACGGTGCAATATCCCTACCGTGCGTACCGCCGATAGAATACGATCTTTTTTCGTCTTTGCTGTCGTCTGCTTCATCATAATCATTTTTGTCTTCAAAACCAGGATTAGACTGTGAAGTTTGAGGCAATGCGCTGCTACCGTGAAAAACTCGCGATTCAGACGATTGCAGTTCGCTAGAAACGTTATTTGTATTTGCTGCTACATTTTCGTTAGAACTAAACTGAGTAGAATTAGCAGCAAGACGCTGAGCACTTCGCTGGCCAGTTGGTCCTAATTGTTGAGACGAACCGCCAGAAATATTAGATGACACATTACTTAACGACTGTGCTGGCATCGTAGAATACTTAACTTTGCTGGCGGGGTGTTTGTTGACACCTGGCTGCGAACTAACTATGTCCATGAAACGGCCGCGACTCTTAGTCTTCATTTTTTTTGGTAATCCCGATCGGACTGGCACAGCTCCGCCAATTGCCGCTACCTGCGGCGGTGTTGCGGCTTGCGGCAACGGCTGGGGAGCTGGCGATGGTATTGAACTATTTAGAGCTGAATTTTGAACAACAGTAGAAGCCTGAGAAGCGACCGACGCACCAGCCGAAGTTGAAGCACCTTTTGTTGGCAAAGTCTGAACCTGAGCGGTAGACACCCCAACAGCTGGCTGTGCTGGAACTGCAGCCGAAACCGGTACGCTAGTTACTGGCACAGACGAGCTTGGTTGCTTAGCGACGCCAACCGTTGCGGCCGGCGAGGGTGAAGCCGTCATATTCGCAACTGGACCAGGACCAGGAGCTAATTTATTAGGCTCAACTGAAACCGACGCAGCATTAGAGGAAGGACTTGAAGGCGTAGAGACAGCCGGCGGTGTTGGCGCCTCAGTATGTTGGCCGTCTTCTTTTAATAATCCGCTCTTGGACATAGCCTCGGTGATTGAACGATCTAGCTCGTCGAAGTCGAATTCTGTCATGGCTATTTACCTCTCTTTACTGGTAAGGATGACATATCTTCACATTTTTTGATAATACCAGCAAAAGCATAGACATCCAAGCTTGATTCACCGATAAGCAAACCATTTACACCAGCTGTTTGCAAATACGACATAGCGTTATCAAGATTAACGCTACCGCCGTAAAGTACGCGGACATTCTCGGCAGCAACTTTACCGAAAAGATGCTCAATTTGCCGACGAATATATTTAACGGCGCGTTCAACGTCGCGCGGTGAAGCGAATTTACCAGTACCGATTGACCACACTGGCTCATAAGCTATAACAATCTGGCCAACCTCAACGCTCGTGATATTAGCTAGTCCTCCCACCAACTGATCGCGAATTACATCAGACGTTTCCTTGTTGGCTCGTTCTTGCGCTGTTTCACCGACGCATAGTACAGGTGTAATATCATTGCGTACCGCTGCCTGCACTTTACTGCGAATATCTTTGCTACGCTCGGCGAAGATATGTCGGCGCTCACTATGGCCAATTATGCCATATCGCACAATACCGCGCAGCTGCGAGGCTGACACTTCACCAGTATAAGCACCGCTGTCACGCCAATAAAAGTTCTGCACTGCCAGGTTAAAGTGATGGTGTTGCACCTGCATATTAAGCGGCTGGAGCGCTAACATGGTCGGTGCCAACACTACCTCAGTATTTTTGAGCTTGCCAACCAGCTTGTCGAGTTTATGAACATACAAACTCGCCTCATTGACAGTGAGGTTCATTTTCCAGTTTGCAATAATAAGTTTCTTGCCCACGTTTTATACTTGCTTATGTTTACCCTTGCGTCTAGTTTACTACAGTTATTAACGCTCGTCTAGTTTTTTGCGTGAAAACACCCCGCCAAAAGCGAGGTGTCTCTTAAACTTTACTGCTTTTACTCAACAACACGCACACGTAATGTGTCGGTACCGCCGGCTACACCCGACTGGCGGCCGCTGACAACAACCGCGGTCAATTTGTCGTCGCGCCCGAAAGTGCCCCAATCAAGCAATTCTTTGGCTAATTTTGTACCAACATGCTCGCCCTCTTTACGCACATATGAGCGGGTAGCGTATGATAAAGCTAGCTGTTGAGCCACACGCTTATTCGGCGTTACCGCAGCGATTGGCAGCTCTGGACGACAGGCAGCAATCCGCGCAGCCGTCGCGCCAGATTTAGTTTCGGCGATAATCACATCGGCGTCTACTTGGTTAGCTACTACTACCGCAGCATTAGCAATCGCATTACGGCGGCGGTTCTTCTCGCCATATTCAATCGGCATGTCATTCATCGGCCAGCGCGACTGTGTGTAGCGCACCGTCTTGGCCATCATTTTGACTGCCTCGACAGGATAGCTACCGTTAGCTGTCTCATCAGAGAGCATTACTACATCAGTACCAAGGATTACTGCTGTTGCTACATCGCTAACTTCGGCGCGAGTCGGCTCTGGATTATCGACCATACTGGCTAACATTTGCGTTGCCACTATTGATAGCTTACCGTATTTGCGGCACAAGCGAATTGCTTCGCGTTCGACAATCGGTACAATCTCGGGGCTAGTCTCGACCGCTAAGTCGCCGCGCGCGATCATCACGCCGTCAGCAGCCTTAACTATTTCTTTGAGCGCTTCCATCTCGATAGCTGCTTTGGTCTCAACTTTCGCGATAATTTGCGCTGTTGAACCGTGGCTTAGCATAATCTGCCGTAAGTTATTAATATCGTCTGCGCTCTGAATAAAACTGAGGGCTACAAAATCAATATCTTTATCGGCGCCAAACTCTACGTCAGCCAAATCTTTTGGCGTTAAAATATCGCCGCCAAAGTCGGTGTCTGGCAGATTCAAGCCTTTACGGCTCATCAAGAATCCATCGTTCAGAATACGAATCTTGATTGCTGTATCGCTAACCCTCTCAATCATCTCGCCGCGAATCTTGCCGTCGAACAAGTAAACTGGCTCGCCAACCTTAACTTTGTTAGCTAGATTGTATTGAATCGGCAAATTCATACTGCCATCGTGTTCTTGAATTGCATGATCGAGAACGATCTCGTCGCCAGCTTTAACATCTAAGTGGTTGTTCTTTAGAACGCCGAGACGAATTTTTGGTCCTTGTAAATCTTGCAAGATTGCTACCGTTCGGCCAACTTCGGCGCTAGCATCACGAATCCACTTGATCTGATCGAGCCGTTCTTCGTACGATCCATGGCTAAAGTTCAAACGAAAGCCATTTGCGCCAGCTTCAATTAATTGTTTGATTTTCTCTGGTGAATTTGTGGCTGGCCCCAGAGTCGCCAGTATCTTAGTCCTTTTAAATGTATTACTCATAGATAGTTATTATACTCTAATGTGTTCCACAAAAATAGTACGCCCAGACTAGGACGTACTTGACAAGTGCAAATTTATATTATATGGTGACCTTACCGGGAATCGAACCCGGATTGCCAGGATGAAAACCTGGTGTCCTAACCGTTAGACGATAAGGCCGCACTTACAGATATCTTAACAGATTGGCCTTATTTGCGCAATAAACAACTGCTAATACCGCGGTGGCAGCTCGGTTGTGGTGTCGGTTGAAATAGAACTGTTTGCGTTAGCTTTATTATAGGCCCACAAGTACGTATCCATCCGCGCGTTGATAATCTCCGCTGGCGTAGTATAACCATTCTCATTGCCAGCCGAACCGTCAGCCCCGTGAGTACGGCGCAGCTGCAAAACACGCGCCGACACTATTCCATTAATCTGTAATGGCTTGTCACAAACCGTCGATTTCAATCCGCTAGTATAATCAGATCGGATCAATGCTGATCGAACACCACTCTCGTCAACTTCGCAGGTAGAGATTACACCGCCCACGCCGGCATTAGTACCCGAAGCAATCAACCAAGCGTCAATATTAGTTACACTATCCTTAACAATAATGTTGCGCGCGTATATCACAGCCTGCGGTAGTTGGCTAGCGCTAGAGAAGCTACCAGTATCATAACGTATATCACCATCTATAACTACCGTCTTGTCGCCAGCATCAATAATAACCGACCTACCCATTCCAATAGTGCCGCCCGACAAATTCACGATTGCTCGCGACGATGACAATTTGTACGAGCCATCTAATCCGTTAAGCGAGATATTCTCGCCCGCCAACGGACGCTGAGCGCCAAAATAACTAGATTTGACAGTATTTTGCGCGCCGATAGTTCCCCATTGCCCATATCTAGCCTTATTATTGGCAAATGTTAGACCATTTAACTCGCTATCTGCCGCTATGCCCAACCGCGATGTCGTACCCATGCCAGAAAGAGCACCTCCTGATGCCGACACAACATTTGACCGGCTATACGAGGAAATTTCTGGCGCAAACATGCCATATTCACCCCAGCTGCCGATCGAATGAGTATTGCCACTCATAGTCAGCGTACGCGCACCGCCAGTATAGATACCCGACTTATACTGTTGGGTGATTAAAGCATTCACGATATTGCTCGACCCGACACGCACATCGCCACCCCAAATTTGTACCATTGGCCTCTTGGAAATACGGTAGCAACGCGGATACGATACGCGGCGTTTTGAAGAATCTCCCGTTGTATCCCAGTTATACTTATTAACAGTAGCTACCCGGCAAATTACGTCGCCAATCTTGTATCGCGCCGTATCAAGCGCCGATGTATCAATAACTTCAGTCCTGTCAAAAGCACTCTGCTTGTTATTTGTTGGCGTACAATCGCTAATTTTACCAGACAATTGCGGCTGAGAGTTGAGCCAAGAGCATGTGTTCACGCCTGCGCCATAGGTCGTATCGGCATAGTGCCTGTCTCCGTCATTCTTATTGAATATGCCATTTAGTATACTGCCCAGTTGACCATCCGACATTTCCGCAGCCGATCCAGTGAAGGCAAATGTAAAGACATCGGCATCACTACTGCCGCCAGCTTCGCGACGCCCGCCGGTATTGTATATGGTGCTATCTAGCGTTGTCGCATTACCTTGTTCTAGTACGCCAATAGCCGTTGACCCGCCCGCCGAACCAACTCCTGGCACCAAATTAAAGTCCGAAGCCACCCTTGCGCAGGCAGGCTCGCTAGAGGCCCAGTCCCTACGTACTACCGAATCAGGCCACGTCCACCATATCTGCGTGCATATATAAGATCCCGCCCTGCTACCATCGCCAGGTACGCGAATCTTCATACAGTCGTCGCCGTCTCGACCACTCCAAGTATTTGTATTATTAGGACTTTGCACTAAGTTATTAAGCGCCGACCGGCATTTATTGTTATAAATATTACTGACCGCTCCGCGTGCAATGAGAACTCTATGTCCATTATTGCTACCACCGCAATGGCGCCAATCCTTACCGGCACAGCTAGCAACATCGTGCAGATTATTAAAATATGCCGATTCTATAACTACTTGTACGCTAGAATTTGTATGCTGATAATTTGAATATGGAGTATTCCGAAGAGTCGCTATGAACTCGGCCTGTTTTCCAGGAAAAACATCAGGCTTACCATCCAGATGACGCTCAGCATACGGACGAGAGCTACCAAAAGCATTAGAGTTATTATAATTTGCATAAGTCTTGTTGTCGGAACGATTATAGATATAGCTTTCGCCTTGGACTTTCCAGCCGCTAGGTCGCGGCTTACGGCGTACCCACAGTGAGATATTGTCGGTACCGCAGTTAACATGAGAACCGCTATAAGTGTACACTTTATTACCTCTCATAACTGCCAAACAGCTTTTCGCACCAAACGTAACCAGCTCTGACGGGCCGCCAGGTTGAGCGACACCGTTAACGTCAGCTCCTAGATTTAACTGATCCCATTCGCTTTCACCGTTTATCCATTGATATTCAGGACCGCCGCCGCCATAGTAGCCCCTATTAAAGAAATAATTGCCGTTACCGTCTATATGACCTGCTGGATTAGTTACCCAAACAGACCTACCCTGCCCGTTGAAAGTGAAAAGAGAGTAAATTCTAATTGGATTACGAAATCGTTGGGTATTCCACGAGCCTCGTATGGTAAAGTATAGTGTCGTTGCATTCCAGTCCATCTCGATCGGGTTGGTCGGCGAAGACCCCACCATACTGAAATAGTTCGTATTATGATAAGACGCCCACCAGACAGCGCACGGGTGATTAATATAATCGCCGCAAGGATCGCCGCCCCAAGCTTGCTTCTCCATATCGTTACGTCCAGAATTCCAACCATAAACTGCATACGACGTATCGCTTCTCAGCAAACAAACAACACCTGCGGCTGCCACAATAACAAAACAGCTAAGCCACCACTTCAAGCCACGCAGCAGCCCCTTGTGCATTATTGTTTATTCTCCGGAACTGATTGCTTGCTGCGCAGCAAATTTAACTGCTCAACATTAACTGGCACCTTCAGCCTGCCGCTGGCGTATATTCCTTTATCTGACAGGTTTTTTATTTTGTTATATAACTCATCCGTCTTCTGGCTATGACCGTTCGCATCTGCGGTCGTATGATAAAAATACAAAGCAACAACACACGTGGCGTCATCAGCATAGTGATTCTTTTTCTCTATTTCGCCAGTAATCTTCTTCAGATTATCAGGGGAAGATATACTACCATTAAACTTATCAATGATATCATTTCCGCACACATTATAGTAAACCAGCGCGCGCTGTTCTGGCGTTTTTACGCCGCCGTAAAGATATCCCAGTGCTGCCGCAGCGACAACAGCTGCTATAACCGCCAGGCCGCCGCCTATGATAAATCCCATCTTCCTCTTCATAAATAAAAGTATACCATTTATGCTTTGCTGCCGTCTAGAGCTGGCGGCGACTTTAACTCCGCAATCGGTAGCCGAAAGCCAAAAGTACTACCCTTGCCGAGCTCCGATTCGAAAATCATCGTACCGCCATGTCCTTCGACTACTTTCTTCGCCAAGAACAAGCCGATCCCCGTGCCGTCTGGCCGCTGCCGCCGAGCGTTGTCACCGCGAAAGAACTTAGTGCCGAGCTTTTTCTTGGCAGATGGCGATACACCCATTCCCTTATCGATTACCCGCAAAACTGCCTGGCCATCTTCAATTGACAATCGGACCTTTACCGTATTAGCGTCTGGTGAATAATAAATAGCGTTATCAATGAAATTCATAATAACTTGGCGAATCTTGGTGTCGTCTAGATACAGCAGCGGAAAGCGCGCTGGCTGGCGATACGTGACCTTGACCTTATGCGTATTTGCCACCTGATCTACGTTCGCAACCTCTTCGGCAACCAGCTGCGACAAATTGACCGCTGTACGATTGATAATAAACTTACCAGTCTGCAAACGGCTCACGTTCAAAAAATCACTAACCAATCGCACCATCCGCTCGCTGCTGCTAAAAGCCTCTTCTAGCAGCTGCCGCTGCGGCGGTGTAATCTCGCCAGCGTCGCCCTCGAGAACCATACTCAGGTAGCCTTTTACGCTGGTCAGCGGCGTCCGCAGCTGGTGGCTGGCCATACTGACAAACTCATCTTTAGTGGCATCCAGGGCCTGCAATCTTTTGTTGGACTGGCGCAGCTGACTGGTCGCCTCATCGACTTCCTTCTCTAAATTTCCAGCTAAGCGGCGAATCTCCTCTAGGCGAAACATATTCAAAAGCGCCACTGATAGATTACGCGCCAAAACATCAAACAGCTCAAATTCCTTGCCGCGAATCTCGCAGCCGTCACGCCGCTCGCCAATTACCAGGCAACCAATTTTCTGATCGGCAACGCATAGCGGTAAGATTGCTGCAATACCATATCGAGCATAATCACCAATGTCGCCAGAACCAAGCGTCTGCGAGTCCAACCATGCCGGCACATTACGCTTGCCAGCAATATACGGCTGGTGATATTGATCGCAAAAAGCCACGCCAGCAAAACGCACTTGCAGTACACTAACAAAAGTTTCTAAATAGCTATTTAGCAATGTATCAATGTCTTTGGCATCAACCATTTTGCGCGTCAGAACGTCCACAACTTGCTGCGAACGATACGATGGACGGCGAACTCTACCAAAAAACCGCTTCATTGCTTTTATAGTACACTTTTCTCGACGATAACGCTAGAGCTTACTCGAAAAGTAACCGGGATATGCTATTATAAAAGCATGACAACTATCGCTATTATCGAGGACGATCAAGTAATCAACCAAATGTACCGGATGAAGTTCGAGGCGGCTGGATTCGATGTGGTTACTGCCAGCGACGGCGAGACTGGCGTCAAAGTGGTTCAGCACGCTAATCCTGACATTATTTTGCTTGATCTGCAAATGCCGAATATGAACGGCACCGAAGCACTACGAAAAATCCGCCAACAACCCGCTAATGCTAATACGCCAGTTATCATTCTAACCAACCTAGGCGAAGAAGAGGCACCTGCCGAGCTGCGTAACCTAGGTATTCATAGTTATATCGTCAAAGCTAATCTAACACCTAGCCAAGTTGTCATCCACGCCAAAGAAGCACTGAACGATAAGCGATAGAATTACTATAACTTACCGACTTGCCGCAAGCACGCCTCAATCAGATGATCAAATAATACTGCATATGTCAACGGACCGACACCGCCCTTTTGCGGTGTAATCGTAATATCGCTGCGCTGGCGAACTGCATCGTCAACATCGCCGACCAACACGCCGCCTTCGCTCGCCGTACCAGCATCCACCACTACCGTCTCTGGCGCAATCATTTCGGAGGTGATCAAGTGCGGCACGCCGGTCGCCGTTACAATTACGTTACATTTTTGCAAACTGTCTGCGGTAGCTGGATTCGTCTTGTCGTAGACCTGCACGTTTAGACCGCGCTGCTGCCACATTTTTTCGAGCGGTGCTCCGACAAGCTTACCGCGGCCCACGATAGCAATTTGCTTATCCGATAGCTCGATATTATACCCAGCCAATAGCCAATCAATTGCCTGGGCGGTAGCGCTCGGATAGATACTACTAGACCCTAAACCATCAACATCTTTCTCTGGCGCGATTAATTGGCACAGCTTTTCGGTCTGCGACACGTCATCAATCGGCAATTGCAAAATTATCCCCTGCACTACTGGATCGTTGTTAGCTTGATCAATAGCCGCCATCATATCAGCTTGCGCGACTGCTTGTACGTCAACATCAATCAGAATATCTGCTGCGTAACGTGTTTTCATCCGAACATACGTTTGAATCACTTGGCTAGCGTTTTTGCTCATTATAATAACTAGTTTTGGTACCACACCATATTCTTGGCGTAGATTTCGTACTTGACGCGCTTGGCGCTGCTTAATAAAACCTTGCAGTTCCTTGCCATTTAACTCTTTCATGATATACTGTCCTTTCTATCATCAATAAAAGCTGCCCATTGCCGGATCTTGCGCAAAATGGTTTTGAGCGGTAATTCGATTAACATATCCAACACCATCGACACAATATTAACCTGCGCGTATTTATCACTCATCCACCGGCCAGCGACTACAAACGGCAAATACAGCGTATCGCGTACAAAGGTAAAGCCGTTGCTAGCACTGCGCACAATCTCGAGATCGCGAATCAACCGGCTCAAGCGAAAGCCTAGGAAGCTCGCCGCCGAGAAAAATACAAAGAAAATAATAATATGCACTGGTGAAAAACCAATCAACGTCAGCAGCCAAGTCGCCAGCGCGAACACCGCCAGACTCATTACGCCGTACATAATCGAAAACATCGAGCTATACGTCCGTCCCGCTAATTGCCGCCGCATCAGTACAGTATTATCACCGCCGTAGAGCATCTGATCGACCCGTTTAATCAGCGCTTCGGTATTTGCGTATCCCGGCACATTCAGCGTTAAGCGCAGCAACACCATGTATATCGGCGGGAAGAACAAATTGATCATCAGTACTAACCACTCAATTTGTCCGTGCGCCCACAGGTCATACGGCACTTCAATAGCGATGCCAATCAAAAACTTAGTAATTACCAAGAAGACCACGCTGCGCATAATAGCCCGGTTAATTCGCGCCATCATGCTAGAATATTCACGGTTCACTTGCCGCTCAAATTCGTCGAGAAATGCCTCGCATTTTTGCAACAACGCTGGGAAGTCGTCTTGCGTCTCCATCATATGGCGAATAACACGCAGCGGCGCCCCCTGCCGATCAACCACGCGGCGCAACTCTTCAACCGACGTACTGCGCAGCATCTTATCAATTTTACGATTAAATTCAACAAAAGCCTCAAGCGACTCAACGCTCGTTCCATAACGCACCAATAGCCCTGCGCGCACCGTGGCTACGTCGCTCTTCATCAGCGCCTGCTGAATAGCCACATAAAGCGCAGCTCCATATTCATCAGCCGAAGTCGATTGCAGCGCATCCCGCGGAATTGCTGTCTCGAAATATTCATACGCAAAATCAATAAATGCATGATCGCCAGCATGATCAACCAATACATTCGCCGCCAGTACCGACAGAGTTTCTAACAGCCATGCCGAAGAACGATCCAAATTGATTGAACGATCAGCAATCAGCTTTTCATACGCTTTATAATGCGCTGTTGCTAGTTTTGAAATCTCTTTGATTTGGCTGCGCGACACGCTATCGTTGGGCAAATATCCCGCAAAAGTCAATTCAACCACCAATTCTTCGCCGCTTTTGCGGACCAACGCCTCATCGCGAACAATAAACGATTGTTTGAAAAACCGCCGGATAGCATTTTGTAGCAGCAAGTGCTCCTCGGTATTTTCAGCGGCGTTGCGCAGCTGCTCGTAAGCCGCCGTCAGCATGCCGCCAGCACCAACGACATTAATTTTATCAGCCTGACTAAGTATTTGCTGCCGCTCATCAGACTGCCGCTGTGCACATATAACACCTGCCCGCAAGTGGGCGCCAATTTGATTCAACTCTGGCATTATTCGTATATTATCGTCGATTTTCACAGAATTAGCAAGAGTAAGCGTCATCATTTGACTACCCAACAGACCGAAAACTCCTAGCGTTCATATTTACTTTTACCTCTATCTATGCTATAATGAAAAGATAAGGGCCAGTAGCTCAGCTGGTTAGAGCACCTGCCTCTTAAGCAGGGTGTCGAGGGTTCGAGCCCCTCCTGGCCCTCCACGAAACTCCATGTAAAAAACTCATCATTGCGATGAGTTTTTATTATCGCCTAGTTAAATAATGGTACCCCGAGCAGGGTTCGAACCTGCGGCCTTGAGCTTAGAAGTCTCCTGCTCTATCCAGCTGAGCTATCGGGGCACTCTGAGAATGTATTTAGTCGCCCGATTCGCTTAGACAAAAGCTAGATAGAGCTATGCGATTTTTGTCGCTGAGGGCTCACCAGCTGAGCTATCGGGGCAAATATTTTGGTGCGGGTGCGGAGAATCGAACTCCGATCTCGAGTTTGGAAAACTCGCATACTAACCGCTGTACTACACCCGCGCGCTATACATTATATCATTACGTTAGTGTATAATAAAAGCATGGGACGTTTATTTGACCGCTTCTCAACTAATAGCACACAGAGCGATGCTATGCATTCAAGCGGATTAACCAATAACAAACCGCAGGTTGGCGGCAGGATTGCCAAGAATAGCTTTCAACGGCGCCAAAACACCAACCGGCAATATATCGGCGCATACAAAGATTCTGGAGTCAGACAAGATTATCGCAAAGCCTGGCAAAACCAGCAAATCGCCGCAGCCAGCACCAACGGAACGCAAGCGACTAATAGTAACCAGCCGCAAAGCTCGCGGGTCTCTGATGTAAACTCGCGAAGCGCAGGAACCACGCAAACAAATAAATCGTCGCTCATTACACCTACGACCGAACCGACTGTTCCGTCGCGTACTTTCACCGAGCCGATCAAGCCGTCGCGCGACCCGTTCAACCGATAGTATTTATGATTTAGAGTCAAATAAAACACCCGAGACTAATGAAGAAAACCGGGTGTTTTATTTGGGGCGAAAGATGGGATTCGAACCCACGGCCTCCGGAGCCACAATCCAGCGCTCTAACCAACTGAGCTACTTCCGCCATATAGCTAATCCGAAATGTACTAGCGAAAACTTGTCAGTTGGTTAGAGCGAGCGCTATTTTCTACGCTCACGGCTGTCCAACTGAGCTACTTCCGCCATAATGAATACTACGAAATGTACTAGCAGAATCTTGTCAGTTGGTTAGAGCGAGCGCTATCTTTGATGCTCACGGCTGTCCAACTGAGCTACTTCCGCCGCATTACCCCCTTCTCGGGGTATTTATTACTATAGCAGACAGGCGCTTGATTGTCACTATTCCCAAACGGTTTCGATATCTGCACCTAGCGAGTTCAGGCGGTTAGCAATATCTTCGTAGCCGCGATTGATATTGTAAACATCGCGCAGTACCGATTTGCCAGGCGCCGCCAGCATCGCTAGCAAAATCACCACGCTCGGACGCAGTGCGGCTGGCGCTGTGATATCAGCCGGCTTCCAGCGCGTCGGACCAGAGATATAAACCCGGTGCGGGTCAACCATATTTACTTGGGCATTCATCTTAGTCAGTTCAGTAAAGTAGATTGCTCGATTTTCGTAGCTCCAGTCGTGAATCAGCGTGCGACCCTTGGCTACCGTGGCGCATAATCCTAAGAACGGTAGATTATCCATGTTGATACCCGGAAACGGCAGAGCATGAATTTTATCTTTTGGAGCATGCAATTCGGATTTTTTGAGCACGATATCAACTAGACGAGTGCAACCATTGCGCGCCATGTACTCTTCGGAAATATCGTACTGCAGACCCATACCCGCCAAAGTCGCTAGCTCTAGCTCCATAAATTCAATCGGCACGCGCCTGATAGTAATTTCTGAACCAGTCACGACACCAGCCGCCACGAAACTCATCGCTTCAATTGGGTCTTCGCTTGGGAAGTACTCGACGTCACAGTCAATTGATTTTTTACCAGTAATCTTGAGAACAGTGGTACCGATGCCCTCTATTTTGACACCTAGCTTTTCTAGAAAGAAACAAACATCTTGCACCATATAGTTCGGGCTAGCATTGCGAATAATAGTCGTACCATCATAAAGCGCCGCCGCCATAACGACATTCTCGGTGACCGTATCGCCGCGTTCAGTTAAAATAATCGCCCGGTCGACACGCTGCGGTTTAGCCGTGGCAATATAGTTGTCGTTGGCCGTCTCAACACTCAAACCAAATGGTGCTAGACCCGCCATATGCGGTTCAACCGTCCGCGTGCCCAGGCTGCAGCCGCCAGCAAACGGTATCTTGAACGTCTCGTATTGGTGCAATAGCGGACCCAAAAACATAATGATACTGCGCGTTCGCTTAGCAGCCTCGACATCCATACTATCAAGTTGCAACACTTTCGGCGGATCAATCTCGAGGTCGTGCTCGCTAATCCAGCGGCATCGCACGCCTATGCTTTCCAGAACCTCAATAATTCGATTAACTTCCTCAATCCGTGCTACCCGGCGCAGCGTCGTTTTGCCTTTGTTGAGTAGACTAGCACACAGCAATCCAACAGCAGCATTCTTACTAGTTTTGATTTCAATTTCACCATGCAGCTCCCGGCCGCCGTTGATGCGAAAGTTAGTTTTGCCCGAGCTATTAATCCGTACTATTTCGCTTGACAACACCTCGCCGATACGCGCAATCATTTCGAGACTGATATTCTGCTTGCCGTTCTCGATTCGATTAATTGCCGACTGGCTAGTGCCAAGCTCCTCTGCCAGTTCGTTTTGAGTCATATTGCGTGCTTGGCGCGTTTCTTGGATGAGCGCGCCAATATTTTTGAGATACTTCGCCGTTTTCATGTCACCATAATATACCTGATATGATATATTGTCAAGAAATTCAATCGCAACCAACTCTATTTCAAAACGTTACAGTAAATGATTATAAGTGCTAAAATATAGATAAGAAAAAGGAGGATAATCATGACAGACACCGAAGTTGCCGCTTGCATCGCTGGCGAAGAAGAACGCCAACGCGACGGTTTGGAACTGATACCAAGTGAAAATTACGTTAGCAAAAACGTTCGCGAAGCGCTTGGCAGCGTTTTTACCAATAAATACAGCGAAGGTTACCCTGGCCGACGCTATTACGGCGGCCAAGAATTCACCGACCGCGTCGAGCAATTAGCTATTGACCGCGCCAAGAAATTATTCCGCGCTGACCACGCCAACGTCCAGCCGCACAGCGGTGCGCCAGCTAATGAAGCAGTCTACAGTGCTTGGTGCCAGCCGGGCGATACTATCTTGGCGATGGACTTGAGCCATGGCGGGCACCTGACGCACGGCTCGCCTGTCACCCGCAGCGCTAACTTATACAACTTCGTCCCGTACAAAATGAAAAATATCGAAACTGGCGAAATTGATTATGAAGAGATTCGCCGCTTAGCACATGAGCATCAGCCGCGGATTATTTTGGCTGGTTTTAGCGCTTACCCGCGCGAAATGGACTGGGCGAAATTCGTCGAAATCGGCCGCGAAATCGACGGCTGCCTACTGATGGCTGACGTAGCGCATATTGCCGGACTGATCGCTGGCGGCGTAGCCAAGAATCCGCTTGACTACGGCTTTCATGTCATGACTACTACCACCCACAAGACGCTACGCGGTCCTCGCGGCGGTTTAATACTCAGTATGGGCAAGGTGACTAGTCCGCTCAAAAAACCTGCCAAAACACTCGAAAACATCCCGACACTAATTGATCGGGCAGTCTTCCCAGGTATGCAAGGCGGCCCGCATATGAACACCATTGCCGCCAAAGCGGTAGCTTTCGGCGAGGCGCTGCAGCCCGAGTTCTGCGACTACGCGAAAAATATCGTCGCTAACGCCGCACGGCTAGCCGAGGAGTTGCAAAAACGCGGCTTCCAGCTAGTAACTGGCGGCACTAGCAATCACTTGATATTGGCCGACATCAACAAGAGTTTTGGTATCGATGGCAAAACTGCCGAGATCGCTATCGATAAGATCGGTCTGACACTAAACGCCAACGCCGTACCCGACGACCCACTGCCGATGTTCCGTCCTAGCGGCATTCGCCTAGGCACACCCGCCATCACCACCCGCGGCTGCCAGCCCGACGACATGGCGCAAATCGCTGAGTGGATCAAGCAAGCGATTGACGCCCGCGAGAACGAGAAGAGATTAGGAGTTTTGCGCGAGGAAGTGAGGGAGTTTTGTCGGGCATTACAATTATCATCAGTATAACTTTAAGTCTATTACAGCAGAAACGTCCTAGCACACGCCAGGACGTTTCTATTTTCAACTTAATCTTCTATAGTTATTTAGCAGCCAGAACCAATCTTTCGCTCTTTTGCCTTGCTCGCTGTGTAGTCATAGTAAGTGATTTTTGCGCCAGTGGCGGGACTACCACAAGTCGCATAGTTCAAGACGTTCTCTTTGCTTGGCTTATTCGCATCAGTAATAGCAGTACTGCTTACTGTCAATGCATTGGTATCCACGTGCCAAGGTTTACTAGCATTAGCCGGGTCAACCATTTTACCTGGAGTAGTCGTCGAAGAATCTAGGTCGGCAGGTTTTGGATAGTCGCTCTCATTTGTGAAATAAATCTGAACCTTATCAGCCAGCGTCTTCGCGCTTGATTCTGCGGTTGTTGTACGTGCCTGGTTCTGAATACCATTATAAGCAATCAATGAAATCACCGTCAAAATCGCGATGATGACGATCACAATCAAGAGCTCAACAAGGGTGAAACCTCGGTTTTTAAGTTGTTTTGTTGTCACAGTAATGTGCCCCCTATTTATTATGTTAGTTAATTGTAATTTGATAATACTACACCGATAACGAAAGCGCAAGTGGTTTTTTAATAGATGTAGCGGTTCTGCGTCGGGCGCAAGAATAATGATTCGGTTGGTGCGCGGGCATCAATATGGGTACCGTCACCAATCTGCCCGGCGTCATTCAGACCCCAGCAATACGAGTGTCCGTTTTCTACCACCGCGCATCCACGGTTAGCGCCAGCAGCCAGATCAATTATCCGCTGCCCCGCCGGAATTCCGCCTGGGCCAACCAATATCTCTATCGGTTTTACCGATCGGTTGTTGGGAAGCGCGCCAGGAGCAAGGTTCGCCCCTAAATGACCGTAGGCATTCGTCCCCCAGCAAAATACCCTGCCGCTGGTCATCAACATACACGAATGCCAAATACCCACTTCGACCTTTTTCACTCTATCTGACGGAGACAAGCCTGCCGGCCGGTCAACCTTAACTGGGGTACTCTTCTTATCAATATAGCCAATGTGTGCCATACCTAGTTGCCCAGCACGGCCGTTACCCCAGCAGTACGCCTCGCCGTTAGCGGCAGCGCATACATGAGTAAATCTGTCTGGCTCGCCGCTTTGAGCCAAATATCCGTCCTGCGATATATTCGTTACATTGGTCAAACCAGAAACTCTCATAGGACTATAGACTGGCTGAGTGGCAGGGCTAGCAGATGTATTATTGCCAATCTGACCAACATTATTCTGGCCCCAGCAATAAGCAAAGCCATTGGCGATAGCGCACATATTCATCGACCGCGTACCACTGGTCGCTAGCGCAGTTGCCGTATAATTATTCGGCAGACCGCCAGAAACACCTGCTCTAACTAAAGTCGGCCATGGGCGCACCTTTGTTTTGTCACCAGCACCAGTCACACCGTGATAACCCTCGCCCCAGCAATATATTTTGCCGCCAGCAATGGCGCACGAAGTATTATATGAACCGCCGATGCTAGTTACTGTTTTACCAGACAGCGCCCCCTTAACCTCAATAGGAACATTTGAATGTTCTTCGTCGCCGGATCGTCCATTACCAAGCTGACCAGTACCATTGTAGCCCCAGCAATAAACTTTACCTTCAGCCAGAGCGCAACTATGATACTGGGCGGTAAATAAGTCATCAATTCTCTTACCGTAGAGAACTCCTGTTTGTTTAACTACTTTGACTGGTATATCGGAATCGACGCTAAGCGCAGCTTTTGCTGGATTGCCTGGATTATGACCAACAGACCTCCCATTGCCCAACTGGCCATAACGATTCCTGCCCCAGCACCAAATACTATTGGATAGAATACCGCACGTTCGATAAGTACCGCTAGAAGACTTCGTAGCAACCAGACCGGGACGAGTGATAAGCTTTTTAACCGAAACAGTGTACTCCCGCAAAACCATACCGCCAGAGTCCACAAGCTGTGTTTTGCCAATAGCTGAGACATCCGAATGATGATCATCATGAAAATTAAGGTCGCCAACGGTGAAAATTGTACGAATCGAACCTTCGCTCATAACGTATTTATTGGTCGGAATCTTGCCGTCTTGACCTTTGCAGTCGCTGCTTGGCGTTAGATACAAGCCAGCAGCTCCAGCAACATGGCCCCATGTTTGTTTCCAGTTGTTTATATCTAGACACGCATTAGCTGCCGCCGTCCCCGATTCGCCAGCTTCTTGAGCCAGCTTATAATAATACTCCTCGCGAGAATAAATATACGAACGCGTAGTAACGCGATATGCAGCTGCTAGCACCGCCAATATAAATGTTGTCATTATAATCATTACTGCTAGAGAATAGCCCTTATCAAAGCGAATCATTCTTCATTTCCTTTCCGAACAGTTAATGACTGAGATATTTTAGACACTCCCCCCACAGGAGGACTAATTGTTATATCAATTTTAACCTTGTTAGCATTTTCAAACATATGGTCGGAACTGTGAGCAGCATCGTACTGGTTGGCTATTGGCGTATCATCCTTAAAATATTGAACATCAAATGCCGAAACGTTGCGAGCAATTGTTTCGTCGCGATAAAGCGATCGCCCTGGCGTTGCACTGCCAGTAAATTCGGATGACTGCGGAGGTATGGATTGTACTGCTATCTTGCGCCAAAATTCGTTATTTTCATCGCCGGTACCACATATAGCAGAAGCATTAACACCAAGGGCTTTGTATCTTTCGCTTTTTATATCATCAAATATAACCCTTCGATACAATGTATTGTCCCGCATGAAATAGACCACCATCTGTCTGTATTTTGGCTGGAGACGTCTTTCTGTACTGCAATTAAACCTTTTTGTTGCAGCATAAACTACCTCGCGAGAGCCTGCCCCGCGCCGCAAATTAGTCGCATATTGTATCAGGAGTAAGGCCCGCCTATTACCACCTCCGCCAAAATATTTCCAAGTTTGCAGAGTAGGCGCAGGAGTACTCACCGCGCCATATCCATACCGATCGATCATATTCATATCACCCCTTCTAGAAGTAGAGGCAATCTCGACTGAAGCCAAAACATCCATTTCGATAGCGTCCATCGTCACGTGCATGTCACGCGTCATTGAAGCAAGCGCATCTGCTGCTATAGCCTGGCGGTAAGATGCTGATATAATACCGCCAAATATTACAACCACTATAAACATAACGGCCGTCGTCACTATTAGCTCCACGATAGTGAATCCAGATTGATTAGAATGCCGCATATGCAACATGGGTTACCCTCTTACCATTACCATATGTTACTACAGATTCAACACGAATCGGCATACCCAAACTGCTGACAGTGTCGCCGCAACCATACGGCGCCGATGCCACAACTTTTTGCTTGATAGTTCCGGGCAACTCACTAATATGCCCTTCTGAGTCAAGCAATACCTGCTGCACAGCGCCTGGCAGCTGACTGGTACACAAAAACCAAGTTGGCGGAGCTCCGTTAACATACTTACGCATATTATCATACGCTAAATAACTAGCCTTTTGATCCTGGCGGTTGATAATCGAGAGTATACTAACCTGGGTATGCATCGTTAATATACCAAGCGATATTATCGAAATAAATAACAGTGTAACTACTACCTCAACGATTGTAAAACCTTCATCCGTTCTCATCTTGACCATATGCTATTCACCTGATAAAGCGCATTATCTGATTCGCTATAGTAATATATTCTGAAACCGACGCAAACATCCCTGCCCGAGGCACCGTAAACTTTATCACAATCGGATCTCTCTCTGTCTTGAGCGCAATACCTGTAGAGCATTTTCTGCTCATCCGTCCAGCCCCAGCTGGCTGGTATCGGGCCAGCCGCCGGGCAGCCCTTGACTAGCCTATTGCCAGAACGAGAGGGATCTTGCACAACTGTAGTGTCACTAAAATATTTGCCTATATCAGCTAACAGCGCGTTGCCAGTTGGATATTCATGACCTCGCGAAGTGGTGTTGTATTTATAATAACGTTCAAGATCTAGAGCCATGGCTTCAGCGCGAGCTCTACGGGTTGCATCGCGACCTTTCGCCGTCAAGCCGTTGAACGTAGTCATAGCAATTATCAGCAGCACACTGATGACGGTAACTGCAATAACCACTTCAACTATAGTAAACCCGCCCTCTTTACGCTTCATGACTTAATTGTAGCGCACAATTTATAAAATGGCTATGCTTTTTCTGAGTTTTTGCCAGGTATCTCTAACGGCTCTTGCTCAATGGTGATACCAAATTTTTGGTAAACGGTGTCAATAATTTTTTGGCGGGCTTGTGCTAGATCATTATAGCTCTGTGCCGACTCATTGATAAGAACTAGCGCGTTTTTATCGTGGATACGCATACCATAATGAAGCGTACCTTTGAGCCCGCATTGATCAATTAGCCAGCCAGTTGGAATTTTGTATGTATCATGCGACATATCATAATGCGGGACATCAGGATACTTCTGCTGCAATTTAGATAATTTATCAGCCGAAACAATAGCGTTCTTGAAGAACGAACCAGTGTTTGGGCGGACTTTCGGGTCTGGCAACTTATCAAAGCGAATCTTCATCACAACTTCGCGTAATGTTTGCGGTGAATAATCGTGAATATCGTGCTCGTCTAAATAACGCTGAATCGCTGCATAAAACGGCGGTCGAGATTGATGCCGCGACAAGTTAAACGTCACTGACGTTATGATATAGCGCCCCGCCCAACGACAGCGAAAAATACTATGACGATACGCAAAGTCACACTCAGCATTGCTAATAGTTACAAATTGGTTATCTCGCGTATCGTAGGCATTGACCGAGACAATCGTTGAAGCAGCCTCTTGGCCGTAAGCACCAATATTCTGTACAGGCGCCGCACCGACCGTACCGGGGATCGCCGACAAGCATTCCACGCCGCTGAGATTCATCTCGACCGTCCGCCGTACGAAGTCATCCCAAACCTCGCCAGCACCAGCTACAATCGTCACCAAATCGTCAGTTTCGTCAACAACTTCAAAACCTGGGATGCGATTGAGTATAATAAGTCCGTCGAAACCCTCGTCGTGCGCTAACGCATTACTGCCGCCGCCGAGAACGTAGATATCCAGATTGTGCTCATGAGCATAGCGTACTGCTTCGGCGATATCGGCGCGAGTTCTAGCCTCGACAACTTGCCGAGCCACGCCGCCGAGCTGCATAGTTGTAAGCTTTTTGAGAGAGATGTCCTGCTGTATGTTCATAGTTTGATTATACAATATGTGATATAATTGCGATAGGCGCCCGTAGCTCAGCGGATTAGAGTACTTGGCTTCGAACCAAGGGGTCGCAGGTTCGAATCCTGCCGGGCGTACCAAACGTGCCCCGTTAGCTCAACTGGATAGAGCGTTGGTTTCCGGTACCAAAGGTTGCAGGTTCGATTCCTGTGCGGGGTACCAAAGATAGCAGTAATGACAGCTGCCTATTTTTTAATTTGATCAATCAATTCGTTATTTGACTTTCCATATCGCCTATGCTTAAATTGAAGTATTGTATTCTGAGGAGAGGAATATGGAAAACCAACAAGCGAACCATAGAAAAATAAAAGTTGTTATCGGGATATTGGCCGCTATACTAGCAGTAGTTTTGTTGTACTGGCTGTTTACCAGTTTGATTAGCATGAATCAGCATAATCAGACAAATCAAGGACCTAGCCGTAGTACTACTTCTCAAGTAGACGACGAAAATAGCAAGCCGCAGCGACCAGATTCGGATTCAGAACCAAGCTCAAACCCGGACGGCAAGAACGAGACTAGCCAGACCAAGACTGACGAGTCCACGAACAGTTCGCCTAGTGATTCTACCAAGACGGCTGGAAATGGCGTCTCGGTTGTTGGAAATCACAATGCTTATCATTACCGCCAAATAGCGTCGCCGGGCAGGCCGTCGGTTCACAATGCTGCTAACCATAAACCCGCGAATACTCCGTCCACTAAGCCCAGCAATAACAAACCGACTACACCGCCCAATCCGTCCAAGCCGCCTAAGCCAACACCCGAGCCAGCGCAAGCAGCCGTAAAAATCGTCGGCGCCGCAGAAGTCGGTTCGACGCTGATTGCGCAGATAGACGATCCCGACGGATTGAAAGACGGCGGTATACGATATTATCAATGGTTTGCCGACGGCACGGCTATTCCTGGCGCCAGCTATTTCTCGTACAAGTTGACACCAGCCGAAGTGGGTAAAAAAATCACTGTCAAAACAACTCATGCTAACAACAAAAACGTAATGAAAAATTTAATTAGCCCAGCCACAACAGCTGTCAGTAACGCCGCATCAAATAATATTCCCGGCAATATCACCATCGAAGGAATAAACCGAGTCGGACAGGCGTTTACTGCTCGCATTACCGATTCCGATGGCGTGCCAGAGAGCGGCATTACTTACCGATGGTACGAATTTTACGGCAAATTCCTGGGAACTGGCAAAACTCTCGCGCAAACCAAAGACCACCTCGGTATGCAAGTCATCGTCCAAGCCAGTTACACCGACAAAAAAGGACATAAAGAGAGCGTCACCAGCGGATTTAGCGGGTCAGTCGTCGATAATTCAGGCGGCGGCACTGGCGCGGGGATAATCAGTCCTGCTGCGACTGCGCCAAAAATTACTCTTCATGGACCAGCCAGCGTCAAGGAAGGCGAAACCGCTGTTTACACGGCAACTTTAGACAAAGCAGCCAGTACCGATGTTAGCGCGGATATCAAAATCACGCACAATACTAGTAGTCCGAACAATATCAACATCCGTTGGGATAGCCAGCGAGTGGTTATTAAAGCCGGAGAAACCAGCGCCAAATTCTACGTTGATACCAATGCCGGCACTGGCGGTAAAGGTAAAACTTACACCGTTTCTCTTGGCAACGCTGTCGCTGGTATGGTCAATAAAACAAATACCAACCCTTCTACTGCAGTCAATGCTCAGTCGGTCTTTATGCTGTCTTACGTTTATCCACTTGCCAAAGCTGGCGGCAGCGAGTTCTCTGACTACTGGAAAGCTATTCATGCAGCAGGCAGCAATAAAATCCCGTACACGCTCATCATGGCAGACGGCAGTCCTGACGCCAAGCTCGACCCAGGCTATGTGCGGCTGCTAAAAAAGAACGCCGAGCTTGGTTTCAAAACTGTCGCTTACATCCGCACTATTCATCAAACTCGCCCAATTGCCGAAGTTAAAGCCGCCATGGCTAAGTTCATTGAACTTTACGGAGCGGACAAAATTCACGGATTCTACTTCGACGAGATATCATCCAGAAATAACGGGGCAACGGCTTACATGGCAGAATTATACAACTACACGAAAAGCACCTACGGCAACAAGTTAGTCGTCGCCAATCCTGGCACGCACATCACCGACGCAATTGCGCCATACGCTGATATTTTCATGACTAACGAAGGCACTGCTGACGAATATATTAATAACTATAAGACCGCTTACTCTGCCTTTGAAAAAGACCCAGCTAATTCCCATCGCATTTTCCATACGATTTATACCGCAAAGGCTAGCGATTACCAAAAAATAATCAATTTATCGCGCCAACGCAATGCCGGCTGGGTATTCATCACTACCGATAGCACGATACCCGATGGTAGGCCATACAATGATTTGGCAAAGAATTTCCCTAGCCTCGTTGATAGCGTCAACAATTTAGGCCGCCAACCACTTGATCCAAATAGAGCCACGGAACAACCTTTGCTATCCGGCGCGATAATCAGCGGATTATCTGTTACCACAACTATACTTAGCCAATAATCGCATCGGTATGCTACACTATGTTTATGGTTACCAAGGCAAATAAATCTCCCAAGAAGACTCGCAAGCAGCGTGTCAAACACATTACAAAAACAGACACTCACTTCATGGTGCGCCGAAGCTTACTGGTGTATGCGATATTGGTTTTTGTGCTTTTTTGGCTAACAGCTATGAGCGTATATCTAGTCGACAGAATGGTCGTAGAATACACCAACACTGCCCGCTATAACCAAATTCATAGTATATATAGCAATTTGAAGCTAGATGAATCGTATAGACTGGCGGTTTATAAAAGTAATATTTCAAATGATAAATCCATCACTACAGAGTATGGGCATAATGCTTCCGTAAATAAAACTCGTATGGATTTAACCAAAAAAATTAAAGAGGCTGGCTTCTCGCTTATCAGTACGAAAGATAAAGATACTATCGTTCAAAGCGATACGTTCAAGGATACTAACGGCCATATTTTATACCTGAGCGTTATACCACAGGCGCTGCATAAAGATTATACATACGGCACCTCCGAGATAGCCAAGCCGTACACGAAGATGACCACTAGTGAATTCGACCATGATCAAACTAGCTACGTCACTATCAAAATAAGCCTTGGCGACTAGCAGGGTAATTGCCGGTAAAAATACGAAACGCGTGCCTTGCATTAGATAATTGTTTATGTTATAATATAGGCATGGAGACTAACGGCGGCGAACTGGGTTTTAACGACTATTCAAGATCGGCTGTACAAGCAATTCGCGATGGATTTTATTCTCTTGCCGCAACGCTAGCGACAATGACGTACAATACAACGTCAGATCCATCCGAAAAGGCTCGGATGGCGCGCGACGTAGGTAACGCCTATAGTCTTTAGGTAACTACGAAAAAGCTGAAAAATGGCTTACTGAGACAGTTAATCAACATGAAACTTTAGCTGAACAGGAGCCAAATCGCAGCACGCTGCGCGAACTGGGAGCTAGCGCAGCCATGCTGGCAACCATGCAATTGTCACGCATAGCAAGCGATGAAACTTTTGATACTCCAGAAAATAATACCAAGACTGTTGAAACTTTTCGTTACGGACTAGAAAAACTCGAGGATTCGCACGAACATGCCGACGGACTAAATCGTGAAATTGATTAATATGATATTAATTTTACCGCTCGAGCCAGCTACGCCGAGACGCTTGCCGGTAATAAAAAGCGAGGCTTGGCACTCGGCGTCAGAGCGGTGCGGCTAGCATTCTGGTCCGAGTCGCCGCGGCTTGATACTACTAATACATCCCTCAGCAAAAAAGAACGCTACAAAACCAAAGTACGGGCGCTCGTGCGCGGTATTGGCGCACTAGCCGTTGGTATTGTTGCACCAGTCAACCGCCGCGCCGCCAAAACTCTTGTTAGAAAACTTTCTTAAGCTTGGTTCTGCTGGTTAGGCACATCGCCTTGCAATGGAACTAATTGCGATTCAGATTCTTCAAAAATTCGCCGTACTTGCTCGGCATCAATGTTCACCGAATCACCCGGATTGACTGCCCCCGATAGCATGAGCTTAGCGATAGTATTTTCCACCGCCTTCTGAACAACACGGCGCATCGGCCGAGCGCCTAGCCGCGGGTCGTAGCCTTGCTGAACGAGAAGCTGTTTCGCGTCGTCATCAACAGTCACTGACACTTTTTGCGGCAATAGAGTTTTGTTAACGCCAGCCAAAATCAGATCGAGCACTTGCACCAACTCGGCCGGCGTAAACGGACGAAAGAGCACAATTTCGTCGAAGCGATTGAGAAATTCTGGCCGAAACTGGTTCGAACTAATCAATTCGTTAATAAACTGCTGTTCAAACTGCTCAAGCCGATAGCCGCGCTCGATATATTCGCGAATTCTGTCGGCCCCGGCATTGCTAGTGGCAATTACAATGGCGTCGCGAAAACTAATTTCGCGGTTTTTGGCGTCGCGCAGTATGCCTTCGTCTAGCAACTGTAGCAGCGTGGTTAGTACTTCCGGCGCGGCCTTCTCAATCTCGTCGAGCAACACCACGCTGAAAGGCTGCTTCATTACTTGCGCAGTCAAGCTCATCGGGTCGTCAGCGCCATCGGCAATCAGCCGCGCCACGTCCTCGGCGCGAACAAATTCGTTTAAGTCCAAGCGAATCATTTTGCCTTCGCCGCCAAAATATACGTCAGCTAACGCTTTTGACAGCTCCGTCTTGCCGACACCAGTCGGCCCCAAAAATAGAAAAGTACCAATCGGCCGATTCTCATTGCGCACGCCAGCACGTGCCCGGCGCAAGGCATCGCTAACAACATTAACGGCGCGAACTTGGTTGACCATTCTTTGATGAATTAAATCCTCCATATGCAGCAGCCGCTCGCGATCTTCGGTCGTATTAGCCACGCTAACTTTAACGTCCATTGTCCGCTCAATCGCTTGCTGCACAGAGTTCATGGTCACGATGCCCGACTCGCTAAAACTAGCCGCCGATTCAAGCAATTTAAGCGCCCGACCAGGCATAGCTATATCGTGAATGTAACGCTGGCTCAAGCGATAAGCTTCGTTAATCGCTTGTATCATATAAGTAACTTTGCGGTTGAATTCAATTGAAATTAGCTGTTCTTGTAGAACTTTTTTAGTCTCTGCTTCGTTGGTTTCGGCAACATTAATACGGTTAAGCGAGTTAGCTAACGATGGGTTGCGGCGGCTAATTTCGAGATAGCGCTGTTCATCCATGCTTAAAATTAAGCGTAGCCTGCCAGCATCTAAAATCGGCTGCAAGACATTTGTCAAATCTACTGACCCCACGCCCTCTTCAAAAAACAACTGCGCGTCATCGAGGCAAACAATGATATTCTTGGCATTGTAAGCTTCACCTAAAACCTGCATGATTAAGTTTTCAAGTTCGCCGCGTCCTGGTGCTGCCGCAATCAACGACGCCGAGTCAAGAATGAAGATCTGGCGGAAGCGAAGATTTTCGGGTACATTCGCATCAGCGTCCAAAATTCGTTCCGCGAAAGCATGAATTACTGATGTTTTGCCGACGCCAGCTTGACCGATAAGAACCGCGTTTTGCCGCCCGCCCGTACCAAAAGCTTCCACTAGCTGATCAATCACCTGAACATGCGATGGTATGTCGATTGACAAAGTATTACGGCTAGCGCCAATTTGTTCGCTGATATTTTGCCCGAATCGCTCAAGATGCGGAATCCAGCCAAACGACCAATCGCGCGCCAAACCGCCAGTGCGCCGGCGCTGGCCAAAATGCCGAACAATCTCCATCAAATGCTCTTGCCACAAAATACCAGCATCCAAGTCTTCATCACCTAGATGAGTTTGTGCTATTATCGATTGATAATTCGGAAAGCTGCGCACTAGCGCAACAGCCAATACCGCACCGCTGATACGGTCTAGTTGATTGGCTTGGCGAATGTCGTCAGCTACGCTCCACAGTTCGTCAACGGAAATCGTCGAACTCTCAGCGATAGTGGCTAAAAATGACGGCGTCATACCAAGCCGTACCCCCATGAATTGGCCGCTTGGCACCTCACCAATTACTTTAGCAATCTCTCGCACATCCGGTTCTCGCGACAACCGACCTAACACGTCGCCGGCTAGCAAATCATCAACCGAACCACCCTTACCAGCTGGCAGATCGTGAACGTGCCAATTATAAAATTTCACCGCCATATATAATACTGCCGCCAGAGCACCACACAACCAGCCTAACGACAGACGCTCCATAGTTACTAGCATAGTACCCGATACCACCAGTAATAATGCTAACCATGAAAGGCTTTTTGCAATCATCGGCGACAGTAGCCGCCCAAAGCGCGCTTCGCTGGCTCGCTGAGACCCATATCTAAAGGCGCCTAAAGATGCCATGGTATCCACCCCGATATTGCCGCAATAACCATTGCTGCCGGCATCACTGGCACCAACGGCCAAATCGCTAAACGCAACAAACCAATCAACAGCATCAAGCACAAGGCTGCTACACCTATCAGCAGCGTTATTATCCTTATAAAGCCGCCAATAATCCGCGATACCAAGCGATCAAAAAATGCCCGCAACTGCACCCCGATTGGTCCGCGTACTTTCCCGGCTGAAATTTGCCGCCACGGCGCAAACAGCGTCTTCAGTAATAGCCCCAGCGAAAACGTATCGTATAATCGCTCGATAGACTCCCAAACATCTACTGCTGCCCGCTTCCAACCAACGCTATACCACCACGAAATCATGCCCACAATAAACATATGCTTTTTATTATAATTCAAAAAGCGTTTGGACGCTACTATAATGCGCCAAAAACAGGTATAATGAATTTTATGCGTCAAACTCTCACGACTATGCTTGGGAAGACTGTTAAGAAAGCTGCACAGATTCGCGGCGGTAGCGGCTCAGCCTTACCAGGCTTGGTAATTGAAAAAATCGACTCAGATTTTGTTAGCCGCACATTACAGCAACTACCAATGGGTGTAGCACTCATCAGCGGCACTAATGGCAAAACCACTACCACCAAAATTGTTGTCGAATTACTAGAAAGCCAAGGCCTGAAAGTATTCACCAACCGTACTGGCAGCAACTTCACGCGCGGCGTGGCAGCAGCGCTATTAGGCGAAGTTGATTTGCACGGACGAATGGACGCTGATATTGCCGTGCTTGAACTCGACGAGGCTTATGCCGTTCACTTTGTAAAAGCAATTAAACCAGACTACTGTTTACTGCTAAATGTCATGCGCGACCAGCTCGACCGCTTCGGCGAAATTGACAATACCGCCAAACTCCTCCATACTGTTGCAATAAACACAACAAAGTGCGTAGTCCTTAACCGCGACGACCCGCGATTAAGTAGTCCTGATTTTGTAAACAATATTAAATCACCGCTGCGAAGTTTTGGCGTTAACCCAAAATATTCGCAGACTTTCCCTTCTGATGATTCTCTACGTAGTAGCGAGCAAAATGCGGCTAAATTGTACGCTGACGACACCAGTCTTGAAGAGTTTAAAGACCAGCACGCCGTTATCGGCTTCAACGGCAGCGATCACTCGGTGAATCTAAATCTGCGTGGCATCTACAATCTTCAAAATGCCACCGGTGCTGTTGCTTTAGTGCGCACAATTCTCGGTAATAATCTAAATGTTGATTCTATGCTCGAAGCGCTATCAAACATTAAGCCAGCTTTTGGCCGCGGCGAGCAATTAATAATAGACGGACAACCCTGCGAGCTAGTATTGGTCAAAAATCCGGCTGGCTTCCGTTTGGCCCTAGCTTCGTTCGACCCAGCAAACTACGCCACTATGATAGCTATTAACGATGCTTACGCTGATGGCCGCGACATGAGCTGGCTCTGGGATGTCGATTTCGATAGCTTACAAGAACAAGGTGTCACTGCTGTATCTGGTGTCCGCGCCTATGATATGGCGCTGCGACTAGAATACGACGAAGTACCTATCGATTTTGTCGATACCGACCTGACGGTTGCACTGCGCCATCTTATCACTAAACACACTCGCCAGCCAAAGCGCATTTATTGTAGCTACACCGCGATGTTAGCATTACGACGACTACTAGCCCGTTATACCGACGTGGAGGAAATCCGATGAAAAAGCAACCGCAATCTATCACTATCTTGCAACTTTATCCGCGCGATATGAACATTTACGGTGATTGGGGCAATGTCCTGACTCTCAAGCGGCGGCTAGAATGGCGTGGTTTTACTACCAAGTTAATTGAGTACAATGTTGGCGACGCTTTTCCAGATGATGTTGATTTAATCGTCGGTGGTGGTGGACAAGACTCCGGACAATTACGAATTAGTGGCGACCTGCAAAAGATTGCCCCTCAGCTCAAACGATTAGCTGACGATGATTTACCAATGTTAGTTATCTGCGGTTTATACCAACTATTCGGCCGCTCGTTTACTACTAAAGACGGCGACATGATTCCTGGTATCGGTATTCTTGACCTAGAGACAATTGGCGGTGACGAGCGCATTGTTGGTAATATTATCGTCAAAAGTCCAGAATTCGGTGAAATTATCGGTTATGAGAATCATTCTGGACTAACTACGCTTGGCCAAAATACCTCAGCACTCGGCGACGTCATCAAAGGCGTAGGCAACAATAATATTAATGGCCGTGAAGGCGCCCGTTATCGTAACGTTATCGGTACCTATTTGCACGGTCCGCTCTTGCCAAAGAATCCGCACATTGCCGATTGGATGATTTCGCAAGCTATAATCCGTAAATACGGCGCCGTTGTTTTAGATCCGCTTGAAGACAAATACACTGAACAAGCTCGTGATATCGCCAAAAAACGCCCGCGCTAGCCACTACTTTTAACACTATCCTCAGATTGGACCTGCTATACTGGTAGAAGTGACCAAAATGAGCGCTGTAAAAAAACCAAAAATTAATCGTATTGTCAGCCTAGATTTAATGAGAGGCTGGTTTTTGGTGATAATCATACTTGATCATTTGAGTTATTTTCCAAACGGCCTCGTGTTCATAAGCGGCGACAGCAGATTATACGTCACTGCCGCCGAAGGATTTTTTATTATTTCTGGATTAGTATTAGGTATTGTCCGCGGTGCTAAATTAACAGAGCGTTCGTTTAGATACGCTGCTAAATTAATCTGGCGGCGAAGCTTCATGCTATATCTGACCAGTATCATCATTACAATATTATCGATTGCGATCGGCTGGCATTTTGTTGGTAACGACGGCGTCAAGTCGCCTTTGCCTCCGCTAGATAGCAATATCTTTAGTCTATTTTGGAGAATAGTTACTTTGCAAGAATTCTACGGCTGGGCCGATTACTTGCGTCTATATGCGATATTTTTGGCGCTAACACCAGCTGCGCTTTGGCTACTGCGCCGCGGCAAATGGTACATCGTTCTAACCGTCAGTACTCTAGTTTGGCTGCTAACACCAAAGCCGGTTAACGAATTCACTCAGCCATTTACTTGGCAATTTATTTTTTTCATCGCCTTCACACTAGGATTTTACTCGCCGCAAATTAAATCATGGTGGAATAGTTTGTCCGCCAAAACGCGGCGCCGTACTAAAACTGTCATCTTTACCATGTTTATCATCACTTTCATCGCCAATGTTTTTGCCGAGTTTTTCGCGCCAGCCTTAAATGATAATCTTTCGACAGCTATTAATAATTTTCGCCCCATCCTAGCGGCCAGCTTCGATAAGCTAGCTCTAACGCCAGCGCGCGTAGCTATGTCGCTGCTCTGGTTTATTGGGTTTTTTATGATTTTCCAGCGTTTTGAAAAACAAATTAAACGCTACCTCGGATGGCTACTTATTCCGTTTGGGACTAATTCACTTTACGTTTATTCAATTCATGCCTTCGTAGTCATGGGAGCGCATCTGATAGTCAATCCGCAATATGGCGCGCCGGCTAGTTATTTTAATTCTTTTGACCGTCTAGCCGAGGTTCCTCAAAACCTCGCGCTATCGATTTTGGTAATTGCCATTATTTACCTAGCAGTACGAACCAAATTTTTGATGAAGATTATTCCGCGCTAAACTTAGTGATTTTCAGCGGTGATAAATCGATCGTTTCAACCTCGCGATAGTTGCCTGGCAGACTAGCTTTCATATCGCTATAGTAGACATTATAGATATTCTTTGCGCGGGTAAATGTTTTTTTCGTGTCGACAACTTGGCGGCTATTGCCATCTAGCGGAGCATAACCGCCGCCAAGATGTTGGTCACTGCTAGCAAAGTATATCTGGCAATTCGGTAGATAATAATCTAGCTCAATCGCCACATACGGATCGGCCGCTAACACCACATCGTTTTCGCTACATTTAACTATAGAAGCAACAGAGTTGACGTTTGGCTTTTGCATACGCTGAAAGTTATAATTGCCAACCTGGCTGAGGTTAGTTGCCCCGACCGCCAGAATTACCAGCAGAACTAACGGTGAAGCTATTCGCCAAACTTCACGAGTCTCACGTTCGGTCGATAGTGCGAGACTAGCTCCCACGAGCATAACTAAGCCAATCGCAACGTGCGCCAAATAACGCTCGACATACATCGGTTTATACAGAGAAATCACCATCAATAGCATTATCGGCACGCTGATATAACTAACTAATAGCCACAAAATATCGTTTTTTTTCTTAATATGAAAAGTAATAACAATCGAGCGGACAGACACAAAAATTATTGCCATCACCAATATTGAGGCAATCACACCCAGTTGCCAAAGCGGCTGGTATATTGTATTAAACGAAACAATACCAACTAACTGCTCGAGATTCATTGGCTGTCCAATTGGTGCGAGTGCGTCATTGCCAACCTGCTTCAAAAATGACGACAGCCACGGGAGAAACAGCAACAAACTAAACGCATAAGCCCCTATCCAGCGGCACTCTTTCCATAAAGACTTACGCAACCTACCAGCATCCATCGCGACTAGCCAGGCTAGATGAGCCAGCCACAAAAGCGCCAAGTAGTATAGCGTGTACATGCCGAGCGCCACTAGCACTCCATAAATAAGCCAGTCAGTCCACCGCTTGCTAGAGTGTGCCCGTACCAACATCACCGTCGCCGCTACGCCGATTAACGACGCCATAGCGTACATGCGAATTTCGAAACCGTAGCGCATTAATAATGGCGCCAGAAGCAACATCGTTAATACATAAATGGCTGCTCGCGCATTAAAATGCTTTTTAATAAAACAACCAGCTACCGCAATTGAGGCTCCATAAAAGATCACGCTTAGCGAGCGCAATGCCAGTTCGCTCCAGCCAAAAACATTCGCCCAAATTTTCAGAACGAGATAATACAGCGGCGGATGAGTATCAAGTGCCGACAGCCGAATAATCTCGCCGACAGACCGCTTGGCTACCATTATCGAATATGCTTCATCAAACCAAACGCTCTGCCGCAAGCCAATCCATAAACTAAGAGCTGCCGCTACTATTGGCACAGCAATTATCAGCCACCTATAGACCTTGTCATAGTCATTACTATGCTTCCAAAATAATATTTTCATGCTTTGATTATATTACGACTAGGAAAAACTCGCAAAATAATATATAATAGCTTTGTACATCTATCGGGGTGTGGCGCAGTTGATAGCGCGCGCGGTTTGGGACCGTGAGGTCGAAGGTTTGAGTCCTTTCACCCCGACCATTTGAATCATGAACCTGCCAACAAGCGGCAGGTTTTGCTATTGTCCTATTTTGCCCTCCCATACTCCTCATGCTATCATAACTATATGAAAAGCAAACAACACTCGCGCCGCCGCATAGTCGTTAATATTTTTGGCACATTAGGGTATTTGTCAGTATTTTTGCAGTGGACGTGGACGGCAATTATATTACTATATCCGTTATTCCAATCAGAAGCTGTACAAAAGATTTTTCTACCAGAACGCCAAGCGCCTCGCCCCGTCGTGAGCCACTCTGGGTGCTATAGCGACGCCGCCCCTTTCATTGCCATCGTCTCTATTGCCATTACAGCTGCAATTATTGTTATGTCAATAATCACGCTGATAGGATTGCCAAAGAAAATCGGCAAGACTGGCGCTAAAATCACGCATTCGGCAGCCAACGTGATAGCCGCCAATACCCGCCCGCCAAAACAACAACCAGCAAAAAAATGGAAATTAAACTTGTCGTACAAACTGATAATTTGCATTAAATTAATATTGACGGTTCTGCCGGTCATTCTGCTGCTCTTTGCCCCGACAATTCCTAAACTACCGCACCAAGTTATGACTATTGTCGGTAATTTCTGCTTAGTGGTATCAGCTGTTTATTGGCTTATCCAATATACGTTAGCCAAAATCTTACGCGTACCGCATAAAGAAATCTGGTAATAATTCAAGCTTTCGGCGGGATGATGTCTATGGTGCGCGTTTGCTTATCTAACGGCAATTGATGACCAGCATCAAATTTATAGACGAGCAGTGTGCCAAACGGCATTTCCACTTTACCAATCTCTTCATCAGGAATCTGGTCGAGATACTTCATCAGCGCGCGAATAGTGTTACCGTGCGAAACGAGCAGTATATTTTCGCCTCTTTGCAGACGCGGCAAGATTTCGTTTTGAAAGTACGGAATTGCCCGCGCATAAACATCTTTGAGTGTCTCGCCACCTGGTACTGGATAATCCCAGCCGCGGCGAATTCCCTGAAATGCCTCACTGCCAATCTCGTCTTTAACTTCCCATTTGTTTTTGCCGGTTAAGTCGCCGTAATCGCGCTCGTTAAGCGGCTTGGCGATAATCCGTTCGAGATCCGCCTGGTCGCCCTTGCCGTGCAGTATTCCATCGCAAGTCTGCTGCGTACGTTTGAGCTCGCTAGTATAAGCGGCATCAAAGTGAATGTCGCGAATAATTTCACCAAGCTGCTCGGCTTCGCGCATGCCTTTTTCTGTCAAATTGACATCTGTCCAGCCAGTCCACTTACCTAATAAATTCCACTCGCTTTCTGCGTGGCGGCTAATAACTAAAATTCCCTGTTTTTGCACTTCCATAAATTCATTATACCGCGAAAATCGAGTTGTCTGGAATATTTTATCTGCGAGACTTCAAACAGTCTAGTCTTCTGCATTAAATGCTATAATATAACTATGAACGATTTCACAATTCAATCAATCAAAGCAAGACAAATCCTCGACAGCCGCGGCAACCCAACCGTTGAAGCAGACGTTATTTTAAGTAACGGCACGCTTGGCCGTGCTGCCGTACCGAGCGGTGCTAGCACTGGCTCGGCTGAAGCGCTTGAATTGCGCGATGGCGGCATTGACTGGTCGGGTAAGGCTGTTTACCAAGCAGTCCGCAATGTTAACGAGATAATCGCGCCAGCACTAGCTGGACATGATGCCAGCGACCAAGCTGCTCTCGACCAAATAATGCTCGATTTAGACGGCACCGATAATAAATCCAAACTCGGCGCTAACGCCATTCTCAGCGTCAGCCTAGCCGCCGCTAAAGCTGCCGCCAGCGCTAAGAATCAGCCGCTGTGGCGCTACGTCGCAGAGATGACCGACAGCACACCTGTCCTGCCATTACCGATGATGAACGTGCTCAATGGCGGCGCTCACGCAGCTTTCGCTACCGATATTCAAGAGTTTATGATCATTTGTAAAGGTGCGCAGACTTTTGCAGACACACTCAAAATGGGCACCGAGATCTTTCATGCGCTAGCCAAAGTACTAAAAAATTATGATTACCCAACCACTGTCGGCGATGAAGGCGGCTACGCACCACGCGTCCGCAACGGCAACCGCGAAGCGCTGGCCTTATTGTCCGAAGCCATTCAAAACGCCGGCTACGAACTCGGCCGCGACGTTGTCTTTGCAATGGATGCTGCGTCAAGCGAATTCTATCAAGAAGGACGCTACGAGCTTAAATGCGAAGGCAAGTCGCTAGCAAGCAGCGAAATGGTTGATTGGCTAGAAGCCTTGACAAATGAATTTCCAATTGTCTCAATCGAGGATGGTCTAGCCGAAAATGATTGGGATGGCTGGAAGCTGCTGCGCGAACGGCTCGGCGACCGCATCCAGCTAGTCGGCGACGATTTGCTTGTCACGAAAACCTCGCTGATTGAACGGGCTATCGCTGAACAAACTGCCAACGCGCTGCTAGTTAAACCAAATCAAATTGGCTCGCTGACCGAGACTATTCAAGCTGTTAAAATGGCGCAAAATGCTGGCTGGCGCACCGTCATGAGCCATCGCTCTGGCGAAACCGAAGACACGACAATCAGCCACTTGGCCGTTGGCCTAGCTTGCGGCCAGATTAAAACTGGATCGCTATCGCGAACCGATCGCGTCGCTAAATATAACGAGTTATTACGTATCGCCGAAGCTGACCAATCATTGACGCTAGCGCAGCCATTTAGCGAATAAATAAAACTGTAGGTTTTACTTCTAACAAAGCGAAAAACGCCTTTTCTTTGTCAAGAGGTGTTTTTCATATCAAACTAATTATGTTATACTACTAACGAATAATCGTTTTAGGAGGTTAGTTGCTCTCGATCAAACAAAAAAAGCACCGCCGTCCATATGCTATTTTTGCAGCGGCGATATGCCTGATTAGCACTGGCGTGTATTTTATGATGCTGACCTTATCGCCATCGGTAGCGCCTCTGATTTTTACCAAGCCGATTGATGCTAAATCGCTGCCAAAAGCCAAAATCGGCGAGAACCGTATTGTTATACCGCGTATCGGCGTCAATATTCACTATGACAAAGGCCGCACCGCACTCGATCGCGGTGCTGAATGGCGACAGCCAAACCATGGCAATCCCAAAGATGGCGGTAATTTCATTATTGCTGCCCACCGCTTCAGTATCCAGCCAACACCGCAGGGTACTGTTGAAAAATCGCCTTTTTATAACATTGATAAGATGAAACTAGGCGATAACATTGTAGTCGATTACGAAGGTGCTCGCTATGCTTACGAAATCACTAAAATATTTGATGTCAAACCAGACCAGACTGAAATCGAAGCTCCATCCCAAGAAGCAAAGCTGACTCTATACAGTTGTGAACTTGGTGGCTCTGATGCTGGCCGCATCGTCATCACAGGCAAACTGCTCGGTCAAGTCGAACAATAAAATACTCTACCAGTTGTCATACATTGTCGTACAGTAGAGTATTTTGATTATAAATTGCAGGCAATAAAGATGTAGTTATTTGGCGAACTCAACCGCGCGCGTTTCACGGATAACATTTACCTTGATAGTTCCAGGATACTGCATAGTTGACTCAATCTTAGTCGCAATATCACGCGCTAGCTTGATAGCGCTAAGGTCGTCGATTTTCTCTGGCGTGACAATCACGCGAATCTCGCGGCCGGCGCTTATGGCGTACGCTTTCTCGATTCCTTGGAAACTAGTCGCAACATTTTCGAGATCACGCATGCGCTCAGCGAAATTCTCAGCAGAGATATTACGCGCACCCGGCCGAGCGGCACTGATCGCATCGCAAATACGAACGACTATTGCTTCTGGCGTAGTCGCTTCAATGTCGTCGTGATGAGCCTCAATCGCATGACAAATACCCTCGCTCAGGCCAGCTTTGCGGGCCAGCTCAGCACCGATATGGTGATGCTTGCCTTCAATTTTGTGGGTAACTGCCTTGCCCATATCGTGCAGCAGCGTCGCTATTTTGGAGGTGCGGACATCAGCGCCAATCTCGCTAGCAATCATACCAGCCATATGCGCCATTTCGGTCGAATGCTTAAGAACATTTTGACCATAGCTAGTCCGAAACTTTAGCTCGCCAAGTAGCTTTAACAAATCGCGCGGGATACCGGTAACGCCAACTTCGCGCGCCGCATCTTCGCCAGCACGCTGGGTTTCCTTGTCGATTTGCTTTTCAGCTTTCGCAAATACTTCTTCGATACGCCCTGGGTGAATACGGCCGTCTTTCATTAACATCTCGAGACCGAGACGCGCTACCTGGCGGCGAATTGGGTCAAAGCTCGATAGGACTACCATGCCTGGCGTGTCATCAACCAAGAAGTCTACGCCAGTAACGCGCTGCATCGCTTGAATATTACGGCCTTCTTTGCCGATAATCCGACCCTTCATGTCGTCGTCTGGCAGTTTAACCGCAGTGACCGTGCGCTCAGCAGTTACCTCGCTAGCCATGCGTTCCATTGTTTCGACGAGGATAGTTTGCGCCCGCTCCTCGGCGTCAGCTTCAACGTCTTGCTGCATTTTGGCAACCAGATTTAGTAGATCACCCTTAATGTCGCGTTCAGTCATCTTCATCAACTTATCAGCGGCATCTTTCTTCTTGAGGCCAGCAATTTTCTCAAGCTTTTCCTGCTGACGCGTACGAATATCGCGGATCTCATTCTTCAATTCTTCAACTTCGTCTTCTTGCTTGCGTAATTTTTCACTGCGTTTATCAAGCTGATCAAGCTTTTTGTCAAGCGACTCCTCGCGGTCCGCCAGACGATTCTCGGTTTTTTGAAGCTCTTTGCGGCGCTCTTTCTCGATTCGCAGCGCTTCATCTTTAGCTTTAAGTACGATATCGCTAGCTTTGCGCTCAGCTTGCGCTATGACCTGTTCAGCCGTATTTTTGCTCTTGGTCTCTTGTTGGCGATCATATACCACCTTACCGCCCACGCCAGCAATAATACCAACAATCGCGGCAATAATTCCCTCAACCATATTTTTCCTTTCTTTCGCGGTAATTAGTCAACACGTCAAGTCAAAAAACCGCAAAATTATCAAAATTTAAACTTATCAATGTCACATTCGTAGACATTACCATTGTACCGCGTTTATAACAAAATAAGCAACTATTTACGCGGTTTGGTGATGCGAGCCTCAGCGCCATATTCAGGCAGAACTATTTCATCATTGCGGCCGTTCTGTAACCGCTCCAAGCACTCTTCACGCCAAGCATCGCCGGTAACTCCAACGATCGGAATACGTTGTTCGTGCGCTATCGTATTCAACACTGCCAGACCAATCCTCAAACCAGTGAAACTCCCCGGACCGCGAAATACACCAATGCCCGAAATATCAGCAAAACTAGCCCCATTCTCTGCTAAGCAGTTGCGCAAATAAGCTAGCATGTCGCGCGCGAGATTACGTTCAGCCGCCCATTCGTAGTCGGTTCGTTTGTCACCGTCAACTAGCGTTAATTGCACCGTCATTTCAGCGCTATTCCACAATACAATCATCGTAATTTCTCCACAATTCGATGCGATTTTTCACCGCTACTCTTCAAAGTTAGCTTACGACTATCATCAGGCTGGACCTGGATGACGATCTGTAATACGTCCGTTGGCAGTACGTTATTTACTACATCGCTCCACTCAATCACAGTAATTGTATGCGAATCGTGAATCGCTTCATCAAGTTCCATTTTCATAATACCAGCATCTGGTAAGCGATAAAAATCATAATGAGCCAACCGTAAGCCATCCGCAGCCTCGTAATTGCGGCTAATCGTAAACGTCGGACTCTGAACCTCGTCGTCAATCTGCAAGCCGCGCGCCAATCCCTTGGTCAGTGTAGTTTTGCCAGCGCCAATATCGCCGACAAGTTCGAGCGTCTCGCTGCCATACAATAAGCCGCCAAGCTTCGCGCCAAACTGTATCAAATCATCCGCCGTCTGCAAGCTCACCTCTAATATCATATATTTATTATACAATATCGGACAGGGTTACTGTGTTAAAATACGTTTATTATGAGTAATTTATTTTGTAAATACCAATCGCCACTGGACGAAATTACCATAGCAAGCAACGGCAGCGCTATCACTGGACTGTGGTTCGCTAGGCAAAAACATTTTGACGCTGAGCTAGGCGAGAATAACGCAAATTCTGATTTACCGATTTTCACTAAGGCAATACGCTGGCTTGACGTGTATTTCGCTGGCGAAAATCCTGGAGAAATCCCGCCAATACAGCTTGATGGAACGCCTTTTCAGTTGGAAGTCTGGCGTATCTTGCAAACCATACCGTACGGCGAGCGCACTACCTACGGAGAAATTGCTAAAAATATCGCCAAGAAACGCGGTATCGCCAAAATGTCAGCACGAGCCGTCGGCGGAGCAGTCGGGCGCAATCCAATTTCAATTTTCGTACCGTGCCATCGGGTTGTCGGCAGTAATGGTAAACTGACGGGGTATGCTAGCGGAATCGAAAAGAAAATTAAATTGTTGAAGCTAGAAAATATACTTTAATCTAAAAGAAAGACGCTATCTTTTCGGACTTTATATTTCCTCGTCAAACCTGACCAACAACGTCTCTGTGTATAGATTATTACCTCGCTGTCAGAGTCGGGCTCTATTTCTTTGCAACTTTTTTCTGCTTATTTCTCTGTCCTCTAGCTACCACAACCACCACTGCCGTGATAATCGATAGTCCAGCCAAAATAGCCAGCGCATAAGCATAGCCTGACAGCAGATAAATTAAAGCCAACGTCACGCCGACAGCGCCCCAGATAGTAATCAGCCGCCTGCCAAGCACCAAGCCGATGATAACCATCAGCGAATGCTCGGCCAGGAACAATATTTCCATAGCATTATCACCCGCCAGCGCCAGAACAAGGGTCGATAAGCTGAACACAGCGAGCGCCAGCACCAAATGCGCAATGGTGTATATATGAGCATACCCTAGCCAGCGCCACGACATCACCGCCCCTGAAAGAATTGCTGCTGAACACAGATATGGCACCACTATGTCATGAACAGGCGCAATTAGCATATGGATAGCAAATAAAATACCGCACAGTACCAAAAGGATGCCCGAATCGGAATACGGAATATTCTTCTTCGGCAACCCCTCAGCTATCAGGGCGCTGCCATTGACCGCCCACATCAGTGTTGCTAGCAGCACCGCCTCCGTCGCGACGCTGGCTGGCATGGCCATCAGCAGTAAAGTCATCGACCAACCGATAGCGCTCCAAAATGACGCATAATACCAATAAACTGATAATTTCTTGGTTCGCGCAGTCACGGCGGCGCCATAAAACACCGCAAAGATAATCAGCGAAACGATCGACATAAGCTCAAGCTTAACGCCGAGCCATTGTGCAGTTAAGTAGAATAACAATACCAAACTTGGATGCGCCAATATCGCCATCGGCCGCCAATCCTGCTTGGCATACACTACCATATAAAGTGCCGCGACAGCTGCCAGCCAGCCCAAGATTTTGAACGGCAATTCATATGTCGTTGACAGATTTATCATCGGTAATATCACTGCCGGTACCGTGGCAGCTAGTAGAGTCATATCGCTAGTGATTGACGCTCGCTTATTCATCGCCAACGACCAATACGCTACCCCAAAGCCGACAAACGTCACCCAAGCAGTAATAGTGAAATTGTCGCTTAGCGGCACATTCAACCAATGCAAGAACAACAGCACCAAAGCAATCGTCGCCAAGTATGCTCCGCCCAGATAGCCATCTTCACGCCGCCGATAAAACGCATAATACAGTAGCGCTGCTAACGGCAGCCAAACTGCCGGATGAATAGATGAAAAGACGATCAAGATAGCCGCGCCAATGGCAGAATATAGCAACAATTCGCGACACTTAACCGCTGCCTCGCTACGGTAATTGTACAGCCACTCTACCAATAACAGTAACGACAAACCGTTCAGCCACGCCATCAAAATAGCAAGATTTTCGCCAGTCAGCTTGAAATACGAAGCCAGCAGCAACGCTATCGCCAGAAAAGAGGCATGAATACCAATCATTAAACCATAGACTTTCTCACGCCACGCAGTAATACCCATGATGATAGCGGCAACCGCCACCGAATCTGACAGATATAGCATACCTTCTCCTGCTGGATAAGCAGTCAAAAAAGCTAAGGCTATAAACACCGTCATTAACCACCAAGCGGCCGCAGCGCCATACACTAATATTGCTTGACTTTTAGTAATATTTGAACGTTTCAAAACTAATAATCGGCAGACAACCGGCAGCAAGGTCATAAGCATAAAGATAGAGTAGTGTGCATGCAGAGCTGTTATGGGGTCAAGGCCAAATAGCCTAACGCCAGCCGGCACCAACAAAATTCCAGACATTACTACCATACCGCCAAAACGGGCGCGGCGCAGCAATGAAAGCGCCATAAAACTTACTGCCGACATCGTACTCAGCAGGATAAATATGACCATATCTCTTAGCGGACTTTCGACGCCAGCTATAACCAAGAAAGCGGCCAGCGACACAACAAAACTAACCCACAATACTATTTCGTGCTGCTTATCGGGCTGCTTTTGAGCATACATCGAGCCAATAGACCAAATCATATTACCAAGCGCCGCTGCCCCAAGTGCTACACCCATAACCAGCCTGTCACTATTCGATAAGTACAGCGCAAAACTAGCAGTCATCGCCATCAACAACACGCGCGCCGTCGTTAGTTCATACGTGCGCATATCCTTTGATTTCTCGACGAGAGCAACAGTAAAATAATATATAACGCTGATAAGC
>CAUVBP010000008.1:0-48579 GCA_963550135.1 uncultured Candidatus Saccharibacteria bacterium | reverse complement strand
ACAATTCCTGGTCTTTCTTGTTGTAATGAAGGAGAGAGAGGAAGAGGAGGGAAAATGATGGTAGTAATATAAAAAGCGGCAGTCCATATTTAAAAGCAGAAAATGCGCCAATCACGCCCCTCAGGATATCGTCGGATACGGGCAGGTTTGGGTTTAGGTAAGTATTAAATAATATCTGGATAAATTTTAGCGGATTACTATGAAGCGGATTATGCGGTGCGCCAGTGGTGAGTAGGGGTTGTGTGTATACATGAAGCCACGCTGTTAAACAAAGACCTGATAATATTGCTGCTACTGAGAGAACCAACCATTTTTGCGGAATAAAAGATATTTTTGATTTTTTATCTGAAACGAAGAGGCGCTTTGGCAAGAAAATAACTGGTGATAATAAGAGTATTGTTACCGACTTTGTGAGAATTAACAAGCAGGCTACAGCAATAATAAGCAACTGCTGCTGTCGAGTTAATGAGCTTTTTTGACTAAAGAGATTTAGCGTAGCAGCAATAGCGGTAAAAATTGCGATATTTGTCATACTGTCTCCGGAAAGCGACGCTGCCAAATGTATCATTAGCGGAAATAGGCCGGTTGCTACGAATGCCCATTTGCCAACGCGTACCCATTTTATGATGAAATAAAGAGCAAATGAATAAAATATTAGGTTGGACAATCTTCCGAATATAATAGTTATCCCAAGTGAACCGTGTATGAGATTTGCCAAAATGATACCGATTGTCTGCGGTAGATGCATAATTGGAGGATAGCCAGTTGCGCTGCTGCATTTCCCTGTCTCTGTATCGCTGCGATTTATAGTTTTCTTATAGTTAGTTACGAAATTATTTACATCTGCTTCTTTTGCTTTTAATACCACTTCTTTAGGTAAGGTACAGGAAACTCCTGATTCAATTTTTCCTTGGGACAATCCATAGGCCCGCATATAATGCACGCCTTCGTCATTGACTGACAGCAGAGGTACGGTGGCTGCCGACAACACCCCAAAAAACAATGATAAAGATATAAAGACGTTTTCAGGCTTTTTAATAAACGACAGAAAGCGAGACCAATATTTTTTCATATACTAAGCAAATTATAAAGTAGAGTAGTTTATTGAGCAAACTTGCTATACTAATGATATGCAATCGCAGAAAAAGGACTACATCTGGAACTCGTTAGGTTCACTGTTGCAGAGTGCAATTTCACCAGTATTATTGATTGTTATTACACGGTTGAATGGCATCGAGGATTCTGGGTTATTTTCGTTTGCGTTGTCGCTTTCGGTGGTGTTTTGGGCGATATCTTTATGGGGCGGACGGACTTATCAGGCATCTGATGTCAAGCGGGAATTTTGCAGCGGCGGCTATGTCGCTGTGCGTTTCGCTGCATCGCTTATTGTGGCAGTTTCTGCAGTGGTGTTTTGTGTATTGAATGGATATAACGCTACTAAAACGGGCTTGATTATGATTTTGGTAGCCTTTAAAATTTTAGAATCAATTGCCGATTCGTTGTATGGTGTTTTGCAAATCCATCGTAAATTGTACATCGCTGGCATCTCACTAACCATGAAAGCGATTCTTGGTTTTGGGGTATTTATAGTGGTTGATATTGTAACTAAAAATGTCATGTATGGCACATTGGCGATATTGCTAGTCAATGCGCTCATTATCTTTCTGTATGATGTGTTATGGGTGCGACGTGTTGAGACTATTGCTATGAATAAAAAGTTCATCAAAGAATACGCCGGTCAGGCTGTCGTAATCATGAAACGTACTTCAGCGGTATTTGTTGTGGTGTTTTTGACGATGTTTTCACTCAATATCCCGCGGTATTTTTTGGACAAGTCCCATCCTGATCAAATTGGTTATTTTGGAATTATGGCAATGCCAATTACGCTCCTTGGACTCTTCATATCGTTTATTATTCAGCCGAATGTCGTCAATTTGTCTGAATTATTAGCAAAAGGAAGACTGAAGGAGTTCGCGCGAATCGTCGGTAAGATTACTCAAATAACCTTTGGGATAGGCGTGCTCTCAGTTATTTTGAGTTATTTGATTGGTGTTTGGATACTCAATATTATTTTTGGTATCAATATCAATAATTTCCGCCTTGATTTGACAATTATGGTTATTGGCGCGGCGGCGAACGCTTTTGTGTCGATTTATGTTAATTTGCTGATAATTATGCGTCGATTTAAGGGGCAATTTTACACACTGTTACTCACGGATATTTTGGCGGTAGTAGTGTCTATGTGTCTGATTGAGCGGTTGGCGATGTTGGGTAGCGTGCTGGTTTTCATGATGATCAGCTTTTTGCAAGTAGCACTTCTGTTGGTCATCTACAAGCGGTCGCTAAAAGATGCTATAATAATTGACAAAGATAAAGGGGAATTATGAGTAAAAAATATGTAATTTTGGGAGCAGGTGGGCAATTAGGCAAGGCGTTGTGTGCCATGTTTCCAGACGCCAAGGCTTTATCACGAGAAGAGTTGGATATAGCCGATGAGGAACAAATAAAGGTATTTGACTGGTCAAAATATGACGTTATCATCAATGCAGCAGCTTTGGTTAATGCTGATGGTTCTGAAACTCCAGAATTGCGCGCCAAGACTTGGCTAGCTAATGCTTATGGTCCGCGCAACCTAGCTAAGGTTGCCATTGAGCAAAATAAGACCCTTGTTCACTATTCGTCAGATTATGTCTGGGATGGTCGCCAGAAAAATCATAAAGACGATGAAGTAGTTGCGCCTCTGTTGGTTTATGGAGAAAGTAAGGCCGCTGGTGATCTGGCGGTTAGCTTGGTGCCAAAACACTATATCATGCGGGTATCTTGGGTCGTTGGCGATGGTCACAATATGCCAAAAACCATGAAAAACTTGGCGGATATGCGCATCAATCCAAAAGTCGTCAATGATCAGTTTGGTCGGCTGACTTTTGCGTCAGAGATTGCTCGAGCTACTAAATTCTTCTTAGATAATAAAGTTGCATATGGACTATATAACGTAACCAACGAAGGTCCAGTGAAGTCGTGGTACGAAATTGCCGCTGACGTGTTTGAATATGCCGGATATGATCGCAGTCGCGTACAGCCGATTTCTACCGAGGAGTATGCCGCTAGTAAACCAGGCTTTGCGCCGCGGCCGCTCAACAGCGATATGGATTTGTCGAAGTTACGCCAAACGGGTTTTGTACCAAGCGATTACACCGAAATGCTGAAAGAATATGTTAAGCAATTGTCAACGAACAAGTAGGATTTATTATGAACAAAGGAATTTTAAACGTTTTATATCAGAGTGACGACAACTATGCAGTAGTCAGTGCAATTTCCATTGTGTCGCTTTTGGAAAACAATAAACATTTAAAACAGATTAATATTTTTTACCTCGGACATCAACTCAAAAAAGATAGCATCAACAAATTCAACAAAATGGTTGGAAATTATAAGAACGCGACAATTACTTTCGTTGACGTGTCAAGTTATCCTGACGAATTGAAAGAGATTGGCGTTAAGGCTTGGAAGGGATTATATATCACATGGTATAAGATGCTGGCGTTTGCCAAGCTTGATATTAAAACGGACCGAATTTTGTACATTAACCCGCACACGGTGATTAGTGGTGCGCTTGATGGTCTTTTGGAGCTTGATTTCGAGGGTAATGTGATGGCGCTGTCGTACGACGCTACCATGGTAAACGCGCACAAGGATGTCATTGGTTTGAAACCAACCGACGGTTACTTTAATTGTGGGGTTATGCTTATCAATCACAAAAAATGGATGAAAGACAAGATTGATGCCAAGATGCGCGAGCATTTGCGGCACAATCGCTACGAGGTGGCTGACCAAGATTTATGCAACGTGTTTTTCAAAGGCAAGATCAAGAAAGTCGGTGTGGAATATAATTTCTCGACCGTTTTCTATGGCTATGACATTAAAAAATATATTAAGGCCAATGGTTTCTTGCCAGAGAGTTTTTATAGTTACGATGAAATCATGGAGAGTTACTACACGCCGAAGATCATTCATTCGCAGTTTGGTGTGAACGGTCGGCCGTGGCAGCAGGGTAACGATAATCCAGTTGGTTTTTTGTGGCGTAAATATTTGAAACTAACGCCCTGGAAAAACGCTAAAATGCCAGTAGCCAAGAAGGACATAAACTGGCGACTGTATGACCTATTGCCGCAATCGATAATCGTCAATCTGTATGCGTGGGCGGTTAATCGTAAGTTTGCAAAGACAAAATAGTAAATTAATTAAGTTATAGGATAAGCATTAAAACCGCGACAAGAAACTATGAATGCGTGATGTCACGCGAAGTTTTGCTGCTCGTGCGGCTCTTTTCCAGCCAATCTCATTAAACCTATCGGAAAAATTATCGTAGACTTCTTTCTCTTCCTTGAATCGGATACCATTTTTACCTTTTTCCTTGCTGGATAACGACTCGGCAAAACGGCGGTATTGAAAAGTTTCTGTTGTGTCAAAATAAAGCGAAGCGCCATCAATAATCATAGTTAATTCGACGATGACGTCTTCAAGGATTTTATACTTTGTATCAAATGAATATCGTTTGAGGGTGTCGGTTTTCCAAGTGATGGATGGAAAGTAAAGCCAATTACCGTGGCAAAGCGACGCAGCAAGTTTTTCGCCAGATAGTATACCGGATTTTTTAGGCTGCAGCATTCTTTTCACTTTATCGACAAGCGGTAGATATACGTTACTTTTGTCGTCGATTATCTGTACGCGAGGCTGATAAAAATCTGCTTCACCAATGTTTTTTAGCGCAGTATCAACGCAGCTAGGTAATAGTTTATCGTCGCAGCCGACGATCATACAATACGGTGCGCTTGCGTGTTGAATAGCGTAATTAAAATTGGCGGTGATGCCGATATTTTTACGGTGTCTGATATACGTGATACGTTTATCGTTTAATTTTTTGTAATGATTATAGGCGGTTTTATCTGGATAATGATCGTCAAGAATAGTTAAATGCCAGGCTTTGCTGGTTTGTGCTAGCACTGAATCAACAGTTTGCTTCAGCAATGAAAACTCACCCCAATACGGTACGATAATATCAATACTATTTTTCATTCGACAGCCTGATTGATAATTCTTGATGCAAATCGCGCAGTCTTCGCTCGTTTTGGTCGATACGCTGGCGCTGGTTGTTGGCGATGTAGAATAGCAAAATAATCGCTGTAGTTTGCAAAATATCAAATAGGCTTAGTTCTGACGAATCCAGCGGCGGATGGCCAATCGAAATATTATACAAAGGAAATGACCCAATCAGTACAACCATGATAACCATCCAGATAATTAATTGATGGCGAAAGCGCGTTACGCTAACTTTGCGCAGTTTGTACTGAGTGATGATATTGATCAATGCTGCTAAAATAATCGGCACATTGAGTAGTACGAGGATAAGATATCTCATTCGAATAACTCCGTTAAGCGTTGCTTAAATAGTCGTTTGACGATATTGATGGCATTCCAGTTGTTTTGACCTTTGGCGCGGGAATAGTCGGTGTAAATTGCTTTAATTGGGTATTCGGAAATAACCATGCCTGCTTGTTTGGCGCGCCAAATCATCTCTGAGCAAAACTCATAGCCGGTTGATTTCCAATCAAGGTTATCAATTGCCCTTCGCGAGTAAACCCGCAGACCAGATTGTGAATCAGTAACATTAATACCAAACAGGGCATAAGTGATGAAACTTAAGCCTTTATTTCCCAAAACCTTAGTCCTAGACATGCCTTCGCTATTAATGAGTCGGCTGCCAATGAGTAAATCTGCGTCAGAGTTGTCGTTCTGTCGAATGCCCGCCAAGACATCTTCTGGATCGTGCTGACCATCAGCATCCATAGTGGCGGCAATATCATAGCCGTTTTGCCGCGCGTAGGCAAGCCCAGTCAAGGTGGCGCCGCCAGCTCCAGAATTCAAGATATGATCAATGACAATTGCGCCGCCTTTTTGCGCTTGTTCGAGCGTATTGTCTTTTGATCCGTCGTTGACGAGCACTATATCAATCGAGTAGTCTTTTTTGGCTTTTGAGAAAACTTTTTTGGCTTTTTTAATAACATCTTTAATGACGCTAGATTCGTTGTAGGCAGGTATGATGACACAAACTTTTTTCATCGGTAATTACAATACGTTCAAGTATTCTCCGTAGCCTGATTTCTTGAGTGTGGCAGCGATCTCGTCAAGTTGCTGGCGGTTAATCCAGCCGTTTTGGAAAGCAGTTTTTTCTGGACTGCCGACAATTTGGCCGGTACGCGTTTGGACGACACGAACAAAGTCTTCGGCATCAGTTAAGCTGTTGATGGTGCCGGTGTCTAGCCAAACATCGCCGTTATCAAGCGTCTGAACTTTGAGTTTGCTGCGGCGTAAGTATTCGGCGTTAATTGAGGTAATTTCTAGCTCGCCGCGGGCGCTTGGCTGAACCTTTTTAGCGATCTCGATAACATCATTGTCATAGAAATATATGCCGACAACTGCGAAATTAGATTTTGGCTGGACGGGTTTTTCTTCAATCGAGACTGCTTGATTTTGATCATCGAATTCGACAACGCCGTAACGCTCTGGGTCAGATACTTTATAAGCGAAAACAATGCCGCCATCTGGGTCGGTGCAGGCGCGTAGCGAATCATCAAGAGCTGCACCATAAAAAATGTTATCACCGAGTACTAACGCTACTTTGTCGTCGCCAATAAATTCTTCACCAATGATAAAAGCCTGGGCTAGGCCTTCTGGTTTAGGCTGAACAGCATATTCTAGGTTGATACCCCACTGTGAACCGTCACCAAGGAGTCGTTGAAATCCAGCTTGGTCGTCTGGTGTGGTGATTATCAAAATATCGCGAATTCCTGCCTGCATCAGCGTGGTCAGCGGATAATAAATCATCGGCTTATCATAAATTGGCATTAGCTGCTTGCTAATAGCCTTGGTAATCGGCCACAGCCGCGTCCCCGATCCACCCGCTAGAATTATTCCTTTCATAAACCTCCTGCTTTTATGATATAAGTATAGCAAACAGATTAGCTAATTGACAAAAGTACAAAAGTAAGTTAAAACAATAGAATAGCAAATATAGAGAAAATTTCTAAACCTGAGGTTAAAACTCAGGATACACAAGATGCTTATGAAAGCTATCTAACCAGAGTATCGGGCAATTTATTTACCGACCCGGATCATCCTGAAAGAGAGCCGAGGGGCCGCTCAATTGTTTATGTACCGTATCGCGGTTTTTCCGAACAGCTACAGCGGGACTGCCCTGGAATTACCTTTACAGATTATAATAGTCCAGAGGTTGCTGGAGCTGTGTCTGCGGCTGATGTTATTGTTAATATTGCTCGCGGTGAAGAGGTTGTTGAAGCAGAGATTGGACACCCAGACAGGAATGTCAAACTACCGCCAGAGTCGTTGGCAAACACTGAGATGGTTGGTGATTTATATTTGCAGGCGATTGAAACGGGCAATACAGATGTACAAGTTGTTCACACTGGTAGGATGAATAATAAGACGATTGCTATGGCGACAGCGATGCCAATTTTGGCTGAGAGCGCCGGGCTTAACTATGAGGATGTGATTCATACACCCTATACCAAAATACGCCAATTGGTAGATAAGAGACAAGGTGACCTGAAAGATTTGATGCATGAAGTTGACGCTGACCCAACAATGCAGGATATGCAGGTTTGTGTGCGGGCGCTTCGGCGAATATACGAGGCTCGTAATATTGATCCAGACACCGCCAGCTCATCTGAGTTGACCAACGCACTACTGGATGAATACGAGAAATATCCGCGCATTAGTACTTCAACGCTAATGAAAGAGCAGATGTTGCAGAACGTCGCTGAAAAGTTACGAAGTGAAGGTAAGAGTGAAAAAGAAATTAATGAAGTAGTTGGAAAACTGGATGAGTTCACAGATGAGGAACCCGACTCGGTTGATACGGTTACGAACTTTACTAATAGCATCCCGATAATTTTATCTAAACAGTTGATTAAAGAGGGCTATGACGCTGATGAAGTCGGTCTAATGAGTACAGAGCAGAAAATGGAACTGTTGGCAGGCACTGAAATGACAGTAGTTATTGTAGCTGACATTGCACACATGCCGCGGGTGATGTGGCTGGCTGATTATCTGATGCCAGACAACTTTAAGCTGGTATTTGTTGAGAGTAGGACGGATTTGGATGAGGAAACCCTACGAAGATCAATGGAACGTGAAGAGCGGTCGCTTAAGCTCACTAGAAATTGGTTGCCGAACCAGATGGGCACTAGGAATCCAGCTAAAGTCGGTGAACTAGCAGACAAAGCTTACTGGGGCAAAGATAGCATAAGTAATAAAGAAATTAACGCTAGCATTCAACAAGCAAAGTAGATAATTTAATCAAGCAGCTTGTCTAATTTATCGCGCCAATCTTCTGGTATGAATCCAGTTTTTTCAATTTTCGTTAGATCTAGGGTGCTTTGCAGTGGCCGCTTGGCAGTGTTTGGTTTATCAGTGAAATATTCAGCAGTAGAAACTGGCTGTACGTCTGAAGGTGATTTGCCTGATTTTTCAAAGACGATTTTGGCAATGTCTGCCCAGCTAGCCGGTTGACCTTCATTGGTCAGATTATACGTGCCGTATGGTGCGCCTATTTCTAATAAATGTTTAATACCACGCGCCAAAGTATCGGTAAAAGTTAGGCGCCCAATCTGGTCGTTGACGACTGAGGGTCTGACGCCTCGTGCTGCTAGATCTTGCATGATGTTAACAAAGTTTCTGCCGTCGCCGATTACCCAGGATGTGCGAATGATGTAATGTTTGATTGTGGTGGCGGCCGCTAGGTCGCCACCAGCTTTAGTTTTGCCATAAATGTTGAGCGGTGAAAAAGTTTCGTCTTCGTTGTGGATTGGCTGGGAACCGTCGAAAACGTAGTCAGACGAGAACGTTACAAAAGTCAAGTCGTGCTGGCTAGCGGCTGTTGCCAAGTAGCGGGTCGCGTCGACGTTAACTGTTTTAACTAGGTCATAATTGCTGGGATTCTCTGCACCATCAACGTCGGTCCAGGCGGCAGCGTTAATAATTACTTTGACATTATCCCAGTTAAACTCATTGATTGCCTTTTGGTTAGTGATATCGAGTTGTTCGCGATCCAGGGCTAGTGCCTGAGGGTAAACTTTTTGTAGTGCTCGGCCGACTTGCCCGTTAGCGCCAGTGATAACTACTGTCTTGTCGTCCATTAAACCTCCATCGGGATTACGTTTGCAAGCAGCGGGTGAGCGGCGTCTTTTTCGGAAATAATCGCTTGCTCTTTGCTAATTGGCCAGTCGATGCCGAGTGCTGGATCAAACAGATTGACAAAGGTGTATTTGGCGTCTGGCGACCAATGAGCGTCAACCAGGTAGGTGTAGGCAATGTTGTCATCAAGCGCCTGATAGCCATTAGCGACACCTTTGGGTGCGAAGATTGCCGTGCCAGGATTGATTTCGTGTGTGAAAACTCGACCGAAGCTGTCGCCTTTACGCAAATCACACCATGCACCAAATACGCGGCCGTTGGCGGTGGAGATGAACTTATTCCACGGCTCGGCGTGTAAGCCCCGAGTGGCACCGGCTTTGTCGTTGAAGCTGATGTTGTTTTGCACGATGGTAAATGACGGTAAACCTAGTGTTTCCATTTTTTCCTTTTGGTAATTTTCTTTGAACCAACCGCGGTTGTCGCCGTGGACGGGTAGTTTTACTACAAATAACCCAGGTATTGGGGATTCGGTGACGGTTAGTTCATTGTAGTCGTTTGGATCGAAGCTCATAGATTGTCCTTTCGCCATAGTTGATAATAGTGTAGTCCTGCCAGGGTTTGGCAATCATTAATTTCGCCGTTTCGAATCAAATCGTCTATTTCATTAAGTGTGAAAAATCGCATATCACTAAACACTTCATCACTTTGTTCGCGCTGACCAGTGAAGCTTAGTTTTCGGGCCAGGCAAACAGCCATTTTCTCCGTCAGTAGGCCATTGCAGACATACGCTTCACCTAGTTTTTGCCAAGATTGAGCGATGATGCCGGTTTCCTCCTCGAGTTCGCGCTTTGAGGCTTCTAGCAGATCTTCATTATCGCCTCCACCGCCAGGTAATTCCCAGCCAAAACTCTGCGATGGATAACGAAATCCTCTGACAAAATAGATTCGCTCTTTGTCGTCAACTGCCACAACCATGCACGAGTCGCGCGATTCCATGTAACTATATACTCCCAAATTGCCCGCGAGGTCGCGTGTTTGGTCTTCGCGGACGGTAATCCATGGGTTTTGGTACACAATCTTGCTGCTAACCTGAGTTTTTGACGGCGCTTCGTTCACGATTATTGTCCCTGTTTTGCGTAGGCTGCTTCAACCGCTTCTTTTTGGGCTTTCCACCAGTCTTCGTGTTCGCGGTACCATTCAATGGTTTGTAGCAGCCCGTCGCGCATACCCGTTTGATTGTCGGTGTATTCAGGCTGCCAGCCCAGCTCGCGGCGCAATTTACTGGAGTCCATGGCGTAGCGCATGTCGTGGCCAGGGCGGTCATTGACATGTTCATACCAATCTTTGCCTTTGCCCATCAGCTCGCAAATCAGCTCAATCACCATCTTGTTATTGACGTGGTCGTTGTCGGCGCCGATGATGTAGGTTTCACCCAGCTTACCTTTTTCCAAGATGAGGTGAACTGCCGAGTTGTGGTCATCAACGTGAATCCAGTCGCGGACTTGCTCGCCAGTACCATACAGTTTTGGTTTGATATCGCTCAAAATATTGGTGATTTGGCGTGGAATAAACTTTTCGATGTGCTGGTATGGGCCGTAATTATTGGAGCAATTGGAAATTGTCGCTTTAATGCCGAAGCTGCGAATCCAGGCGCGTACTAACATGTCGCTGGAAGCTTTGGTGCTGGAATAGGGACTGGATGGATTGTACGGCGTGTCTTCGGTGAAGCGGTTTGGATCGTCGAGTTCTAGATCGCCAAACACTTCATCAGTCGAGATGTGATGTAAGCGTTTGTTGTGCTTGCGGATAGCCTCAAGAATGGTGTAGGTGCCGACCACGTTGGTCTCGACAAACGGCCAGGGATTGCGCAGAGAATTGTCGTTGTGGCTTTCAGCGGCAAAATGCACTACAATGTCAGTTTCAGCCACCAATTTATCCATCAACTCGGCATCGCAAATGTCGCCTTCGACAAAATTAATTTGGCTAGCTACTGGCTCCAAGTTGGCGCGATTGCCCGCATAAGTAAGCTTGTCGATAACAGTGATGTCGTATTCTGGCTTGTGTTTGACGGTATAATGCACAAAATTCGAGCCAATGAATCCCGCGCCTCCCGTGACTAGCATCTTTGTCATAACTATAGTATATCAGGTATAATAAGTAATCGACAGAGGAGGATTATGAAAATAGTAATTGTTAGCGGCTATTTCAATCCGCTACACGGCGGACATCTGGATATGATTGAGGCGGCAGCGGCTATGGGCGACAAGCTGATTGTAATTGTTAATAATGATAAACAGCAGCTACTCAAAAAAGGCAAGATTATCCTGGATGAAAGTAATCGATTGCGGTTAATGCGGGCGCTAAAGGGTGTCGATCAGGTTATTCTATCAATCGACGAAGATCCAACGCAAATTAAGTCGTTGGAGATGGTTGCCGGCCAATACCCAGGCGATGAGCTAATTTTCGCTAACGGCGGCGACCGTGATACCGAAAAGGCTATCCCCGAAGCAGATGTTTGTAAAAAGTACAACATACAGATGCGGTTTGATGCTGGTAAAGGTAAGCCAGATTCGTCGACGCGAATCAACCAAGCGACAGGCAAAGAATAGACAAACGCGAATTAGAAGAAACAATTTGTTATTGGCTTGTCGTTAAATAAAGCGCCACAGCCACTATTCAGAAAAACCGTTTGGATTCTGCGATTGCCAGCGCCAGCTATCAGCGCAAGCCTGTTCAATACTTAATTCGGCTCGCCAGCCTAGTTCGCGCTCAGCTTTGCTGCAGTCAGCATAACAGGCGGCGATATCGCCAGTTCGCCGCGGTTTGATTTCATATGGCAAGTCGCGTCCGCAAGCTTTGCTAAATGCTTTGATGATTTCTAACACCGATGTGCCGCTTCCGGTGCCGAGATTATAGACATTAGCCCCGGCTTTCATGTGCTGTAGAGCGGCGACGTGGCCGCGCGCTAGATCAACGACGTGAATATAATCGCGCACACCTGTGCCGTCTGGCGTGTCGTAATCGTCTCCGAAAACACCGACGCTTTGAAGTTTGCCGACAGCAACTTGAGCGACATAAGGCAATAAATTGTTTGGAATGCCGTTTGGATCTTCGCCGATTTGGCCTGATTCGTGAGCGCCGATCGGGTTGAAATAGCGCAAGATTGTTGCTTCAAACGCTGGATCGGCCGCGCAGTAGTCTTGTATGATTTGCTCGATCATGTATTTAGTCTTGCCATAAGGATTGGTTAAGCCTACGCCGACTGTCGAAGTTTCGCGCAGCGGCAGCTCGCTAGGACTGCCGTAAACGGTCGCTGAACTTGAAAAGACCAATTGCTTAACGCTATATTTTCGCATCGCTTCAAGCAGTGCTAGAGTCGAGACGAGGTTATTATCGTAATATTCTAGCGGTTTGGCGACTGATTCACCGACAGCCTTTAGTCCAGCAAAATGAATTACTGAATCTATACTGTATGTTGTAAAAATATCATCAAGTACTGATTGGTCGCGTACGTCCGCTTCAATAAAAGGGATTTCGTGCCCAGTGATCTGTTCGACACGTCGCAAACTCTCGCGACTAGAATTGGCTAAGTTATCGATTACCACCACTTCAAAATTGTTATTGATAAGCTCGATCAGCGTGTGGCTGCCAATATAACCCGCGCCGCCAGTGACTAAAGTTGTTTTCATAACTCTAGTATACCCGAAAAAATAAACAATTGCTTAAGGCGTATTATCTCGTACAACTTTCCTAATCTTAGTCAAGAAAAGGCCTTTGTCGAAGCGTTTAGCGGTGCGGGCGAGTTTGCTCGGATAAAAGCGGGTTTGTTCGGTGATTTTGATGGCTTTTGCAATGTCGTCGACGGTTTGATGTTGAAATAGCGTGCCAATATCGGGCGAAGTAACTATATCAGTGGTGCCGCCGCGCGCCAGACCGATAACCGGCGCACCGGCTGCCAATGCTTCGACGCTGACAATACCGAAATCCTCCTCGGCAGGATAAATAAAGCCGCGCGCAGTGGTGATAGCTTTCTCGTATTCGGCATCGCTAGCATCGCCGAAGCGGTCGGTGCGGAATTCGACGGTTGGGCCGGCAAGCTTGACTAGCTGGTCGTGAGCTGGCCCGTTGCCAAAAACGATCAGTTTTTTGTTGAGTTTGGTAGCGGCTTCGACGGCTAGATCGTAGCGCTTATACGGCAACTGGCGGCCGATAGTTACGTAGTGGTCGCCCCGTTTGCGAGCAGGCGTAAAGCGGCTAGTTTCGACTGGCGGATGAATTACGGTACTGCTGCGGCCGTAGTATTTTTTTATGCGTTTTTGCGTCTCGGTAGAGTTAGCGATGAAGACATCAACTTGTTTAGCAGCCTCCAGATCAAGCTGGCGCTGATGCGGTACCAGCAGCGGCATCAGCAGGCGAATAAATGGATTAAGCTTTCCGTAGCCTGGATCGCGGCGGTATTCGTCGTAGTGGCTCCAGTAGTAGCGCGGCGGCGTATGGCAATAGTTGATAATAACTTGATCGGGGCGCGATTTGGTAACCTGATGTCCGTGCAGATATGAACTAGTCAGAATAATGTCAAATTTGCTAAGATCAAGCTGGCGCATTGCTTTAACTGCTAGCGTCGGAAAAAGTTTGTAATAATTACGCAGCCGCGGCGGTATTTTTTGTAGTTTCGAGGTGCGAATATCAAGTTTAGTAAAGGCTGGAACCTTGTCGGGATTATATATGGCTGTATAAATTGGCGCGTCAGGGAAAGCTTCGTGCATGGCCAGCACGACATTCTCGGCACCGCCCATCGCTGTCAAGAAGTCGCAAACAATTGCAATGCGCGGACGCTTCATTATCTCGCTCCTGTTTTATGTAATACAACACCGATTGTTTTGAAAAGTATCCGCAAGTCTAGCCAAAAACTCCAGTTTTGCGCGTAATAAAGCTCAAGCTCAATCCGTTCGTCGAAGCTCAGGTTGCTGCGGCCCGAGACTTGCCACAATCCAGTTACTCCAGACTTAACACTATGCAATAACGCCGTACGATTTTTGCTGAATTTAACTTCTTGCGGCAGAATCGGCCGCGGCCCGACTAAGCTCAAGTCGCCGAGCAGCACGTTGATAAATTGCGGGAATTCATCAAGCGAAGTATTACGCAAGAACTTACCGAACCAAGTAATTCGCGGATCATCAGCGACTTTGTGATTGCGCCGATATTCGTCGGCCAAATCAGGCCGGTTCATTTCCTCAAACTCGATACTGGCGTCCTTTTTGCCGTACTGAGCGCCCATGGTGCGAAATTTATACAGACGAATCGGTTTCGAAAAACGGCTCAAGCGCTTAGAACGGTAAAAAATCGGCCCGGGATTACAGATTTTTTGCAGCAGCGCAATTATTATTATAATTGATCCCCAGAGCGGCAAAGTAATAATAACGGCTATCAAGTCGAACAACCGCTTAGCAATTGCTCCCCAGCCAATGAGTGGTGTTTGGCTGACGGTAATCATCGGATAGCCGAGAAAGACATCGACGGTGTTTTTGCCAGTATAAAATTCCGGTTCGCCAGGGATGAAATTATATTGAATGTGAGCAATTTGCGCGGCGCTTAAAATTTGGTGATTGCGGTCTTCGCTGGCATAAAGGTCGGTTTGAATAATAGTGCTAATGTTAAGCTTTTTGATATCTTTGAGTGCTGTCTCGACGCGGCCGTAATGAACGATACCGAGATGCGGCGGCAACAATTTTGCCGGCCCGGCGAAGGCTACAATTTGATAACCAGATTTGTGGGTGGAGCCGAGGGACATCGCAATATCGGTCGTCGCATCAGAATTACCGATTACCAGCACTCGACTGACGCCGTGTCCGTAACGGTATAACTCGTTGCGAATAGTGCGAATTATTTCGCGTACCAAAATAATGGCAATCGTTGAGCCAATTAAAACGTAAAGGGCGACTAGCCTGGCCGGAAAAATATGCATACTAGTGAAGTATTCCCAGCCAATCACCAGCAGTATACCAATGAAAGTGCCGAGTGCTATGCGGCTCCATTCGACGAGGCGGCGGTTATAAATACTCGGACTATACAATCCGAGCGAAGCGAAAATCAGTATCCACACCGGGGTAATCACGGCAAAGCCGATAATATATTCGTAGGCGTAAACAATGTGCAAGAGTACGCGCTGGTCGACTTGAGTGCGAATGTAATAGGCTGCGGCAAAAACAATTGCCAGCACAATCGCGTCGGCCGCCATCAGGATTAGGCTGTAAGACTTGGTGTTATGAGATGGCATTTGTCTTCATTATAACAACTTTCGTTATAATAGATAGCATGAGCAATCTCAATACCGATAATTTGGAGCGTCGGCTAGCTTCGGTAACGCTAGCGCTGTTGGCTGCGATTATGCTAGGTTTGGCAATTCATACGCCGTTGACGGTTTTGGCGAGTACGCATTGGCCGCTGGTTGCACTGTATGCCAAAGCATGGAAAGAAGTACTGTTAATGGTAGCTTTTGTTCTGGTGATTATCCTGGGTTGGCGGCGCCATGCTTGGCGATTTTGGCTGCGCGATAAGTTGCTATGGTTGATTGCTGGTTTTGCGTTGTGGCATTTGGTTTTAGCAGGAATATCGCTAGCTGCGGGTAATTCAGCGGCGACTGTGGTAGCTGGCCTGGTAATTGATTTGCGCTGGGGTCTAATGACGGCGACGATGTATGGTTTTATTTATCTATATCCGCGCTATCAGCAAATTTTGTTGAAATGTATGCTGGCGGCAGCGGCGATGATTATTGGGTTTGCTTGTTTACAGTTGGTTTTACCGCGGGATTTCTTGACAGTATTCGGTTACAGTCAGGCGACGGTTGCACCGTATTTGACGGTTGATTCAAATGAGGCTTATGTGCGCTTTGGCAGCACGCTGCGGGGGCCGAATCCGCTAGGGGCGTATGCGCTTGGCGGGTTGGTGTTGGCGTCAGTATTTTTGGCGGCAAAATGGCGGGATAGTGCTAAGTTGCGCGTCTACGGCATTTTGGCGGCCGCTAGCTCTAGTGCCGCTCTTTATATTAGTTATTCGCGGGCGGCGATTCTGGGGGTTCTAGCAGCGTTAGGCGGGCTTTTTGCTCATCAATATGGCCGGAAATTACCTAAAAAAGCTTGGATATCGATTGCTGCGGGAGTTTTAATTGCAGCTGCGGGCGGAGCTTATTTGCTGCGCGATACCAGCTTTATGCATAATGTGATTTTGCACGATAATCCTACTACTGGTGCTGCTAGAACCTCAAATGATGACCACCTTTCGTCGTTACGCGATGGCGTTATCAAGGCAGCGCAACAGCCGTTTGGCGCTGGTATTGGCAGTACCGGGTCGGCATCGTTATTAGGTGATTCAGGGGTGATTATCGAGAACCAATATTTATTCATCGTTCACGAAGCTGGTTGGCTGGGTTTAGTGATTTATTTGATGATTGTGATTATCGTTTTGCAGCGGTTATGGCGGCAGCGGAACGATTGGTTAGCGCTTGGCATGTTTTTGTATGGAGTTGGCCTGAGCATCGCTAGTTTGTTCTTGCCAGTATTTGCTGATGATGTAATAGCGCTAGTTTGGTGGGGCTTGTCGGCGCTGATAGTGGTACGACCGTTTGACCAGGAGCTGGTTGATTCGTTATAGTGAAGGTATGGCAGCACAAGCTCAATCGGCGGCAATTAATCCGACCAAGAAGCAGTACGAGCTTTTACTATTTATTGATAACTTTATAAAAGATAACGGCTACGGGCCGAGCTATCGCGAGATAATGCGGGCGCTTAATTACAAAAGCGTTTCGACAGTGGCAGCGCATATTGATAATTTGATCTCCCGCGGCCACTTGCGTAAGCGTGATAATTCAGCGCGGTCGCTAGAGGTGATCGACGTGGTTGCGGCGCCAAAAACCACGCCAGAAGTTTTGGATTCAAAAGACGCGATAACTGAACGCCGTATTCGCGCTAAAATAGCCGATTTGCAGAAGCAAGACGACGATAAGGCACGCCAGGATATTCAAACGCTGCAATCGGCATTACAAATTCTTGGTTATGAGGGGCCGCGTGAGACGGATAGCGCGTAAACCATCGTACCGCCGGCGTTATACTGGTACTAAAGCGGCGGTCCATGCCGCTAAATCTACTAAATCTAGCGCTTGGCGATTGAAATTGCGGCGTCTAGTTTATGGCGCATATCGGCAGGTCAATTACCAAGCTGCTTCATTGCAGATAAAATTACAACGTTTGTTACGCCACAAGCATTTCCGTAAATATGCAGTCGGTGCGGCAGCAAGTTTGACTTTTCTTCTAGTAATTGTACAGTTGGCTTATCCAAGCGACAAGACCTTGCCGTTTGCGCACGTCGATGGGTTAGCAATTGGCGGTATAGCTAAAGATGCGGCGGCTAAAAAAGCTAATCAAGCGTATAGCGACCATACTCTTAATGTCATGATGAATAATTCAGACAAGCCGGCGGTTAGTATCAAGCTGCGTGATATCGCTGTCTCGGTTGATAATTCGCAGCGGATCAAGCACTACGATTATCCTTGGTATGTGCGATTAGTGCCAACTTCATTGTTTTGGTATGGTTTGAATTATGGTTCGCCGCCAGCCCCTAAATTTGCCAACCAAACGGATGTAGCTGTTAACGACAAAATAGTTGCTCGCTGCCAAGTTAGCCCGACCAATGCTACGCTTAAAGCCAAAGGGGCGCAGCTTGAGTTGCAGAGGTCTAGGCTTGGCGGTAAATGCGATGAGGCTAAAATCAAGCAATCTGTTCGCGATATCAAACCAAAATTACATCAGCCTACAACTATTAATGTCAATAAAATAGATATCAAACCAGCGGTGAGCGATGAAAAAGCTAAGCAATTGGCGCGAAAGCTAACCAAACATCTAGCGGGAGGTATTCAAATTAAAGCTAGAGATAAAACCGTCGCGGTCGATGCGCAGACAGTTTACGCTTGGCTTGATTTTACCGCTAAAGATAAAGAATTGGTGGCTACGCTGAATGCTGAATGTACTGGCAAATGGCTGAATGATGGGGTAGCGAAAATTGTTACTGTGGCGCCTGGGGTGTCGAAAATTACTACGCATGACTTCACTATTGTTAGCAAGCAGACAGGTAGTTCAGGGCAAGCACTCGATGTGGCGGTAATGCTGCAGAAATTACAAAGTACAATCGACGGCGGTAGTTTGCAGCTTGATGCTGTTACCAAGGCTGTGCCGCCGCGCGAGGAATATACGCGGACATATAGCTCGAGCGATGCTGGCTTGTCGGCTTTGATGGAAAATTTCGCCAAAGACCATCCGGGAACTTATGGCGTGTCGATGATAGAGCTTGACGGCAAAAAACGCCGCGCCGAATACAATGGCGATAAGCAATTTGTAACAGCTAGCACCTACAAATTGCTAGTAGCCTATAGTTTGCTAAAACGTATCGATAGCGGTGCGCGCAGTTGGGATAGTGATCAAGCATGCTTTAATAAAATGATTAGTTTGAGCGATAATGCTTGCGCGGAAAGTTTCTTGAACGCAATTGGAGTTAGTACTTTGACTAGCGAAGCTAACGCCATTGGCCTTAAGAACTCGACATTTATGAAAGGAGGCGGACCGTATACGACAGCAAATGATCAAGTCCTGCTGCTAGGTATGATTGCAACCGGTCAAAACTTTTCGAGCGCCAATCAGCAGCGCTTGCTAGAAGCTATGAAGAAAAACGTGTTTCGTAAAGGTATTCCAGCAGGTGTATCGGGGACGGTTGCCGATAAGGTTGGCTTTATGAATGGATTATTGCATGACTCGGCGATTGTTTATGGTTCGCACGGTACGTACGTACTGTCAATTATGACAGATGGCGCTAGTTGGGAAGCGATTGCTGATTTGGCAAAACAACTTGATGCGCTGCGAGCGCAGTAGACTTTACACCTTTTATATAATAAGTTACAATACTGGTATCTGCGGCGATAGCAGAATGTATTCCGGCATAGCTCAGTGGTAGAGCGGATGGCTGTTAACCATTAGGTCGCTGGTTCGAGCCCAGCTGCCGGAGCCAAATTGATAGATAAATTGCCTGGTATACCGGGCAAACGGCCTCGACAGGTTAAGTCAAGGCCTTTTTAAATAGATTTTATAAATAGTTTTACTATTGCAGCAAACATTAGGGTAAGCGTGTAATTTTCGTTGTATTTTATACTATAATACTTGAAAAAATTGTTAAGTAATGCTAGCATAAAAGCGTAAACTAAATTAAAACACAAATGTGTACAGGAGAAAAACAATATGGGTGTTCCCTATGTCAAATTGGCTAGTGCTGTGTCAGTGGCAGCTGTTGTTGGCGCAGTGGTATTTAACGCGCCAGCCAATGCTGCGCCGACTGCATTCACGTGGACGGGCGCTGCTGGCGACCACAAAATGTCAACTGCTGGCAACTGGAAAGACGGCCAAGTACCAACAGAGGGCGCTAAACTGGTATTTACATGTGCCAACGGAGCTAGCGAGAAGATTCAGAATGATTTGAACGTTGCTTTGTCTGGCTTGGACGCTCAAAAAATGAACAATGTTACTGCTGCTCCGACATGTGCTAGCTATACGATTGATACGCTGAAATTTACATCGGATGCTGAGTTTAGCGGCGGACACACTAGCGCTGGCGATAAAGATGAAGATAAAATTCCTCATATTTACGTTTCAGGTGCTATAACTGGCTTATCAAACCTGAAATCTAACGGATTTGACGGCAAGTTCACTAGCAGGCCGACGATTAACCGTTTTGAGGTTGCTAATAGTGGGTGTAACAATATAAGCGGCTATATAAAAGCTTCAGAGAAAATTGTTGGCGAAAACGCTAGCGTACCGCTAGAAGGCGCTAATAATATCACAGTCAAGAGTGGCGGTCAAATAGATATTAGCTTCGTTGATAACGAAACAAGTTCCAGTAAAATTACCTTCGAAAACGGCGCGATGATTTCCCATGGAATAAGTTGTTTGGGCTCTGGCGGCGGTTCTTCAAACGTGACAACAGTTCTATCTGGCGACATTGTACTCAATGGCAATGTTGAATATAGGTTAGCTTCAAATGTGATAGTGAAGATTACCGGCAAGCTCAGTGGCCCTGGTAAATTGGTTGCTCACAAGGACAATGAAGGAACTCTGCTGGTCGAGTCTTCGGACAACACTAGCGGTACGCCGAATGGCCAGCACGGTAATGCCCACGAAGCTAAGCTGATAAAATTGGACGGTGATAAGCCTAATGAGTCGGTAAGCGTTAGAAAGGGTGAGACAGTCTTGCTAAACGGCAGTCGTTCTGACGTTTATGTCGATGAGGGCGGTGTATTCGGCGGCAATGCTACGGTAAAGAGTCTTAGCGTGGCAGGTGTCGTTGCTCCAGGTAATTCGCCGGGCAAGATTACTGTACTGAATGACTTCTATATGAACGGTACTGGCGTATACAAGGCAGAAATTCTAGACAAAGATCATTATGATCAGATTGTTGCGCAGAGCGTCCAGCTTAGCAACGGTGGTAATTCTTCGAAATTAGAGCTGGTATATCTGCCTGGCGGTACCATCAAGAAGGGTGATACCTTTACGATTATCAACAATAACGGTAGCGCTCCAGTTCAAGGGACATTCAATGGTTTGCCCGAAGGTGCAGAGTTCGCTGTGGATGGCGCAACCTTCAAGATTAGCTATGTCGGCGGCGATGGCAACGATGTTGTACTAACGGCGCAGAATGATTCGACGGGTCCGAAGGCTCCAAATACGGGCGGCGAAAATGTAGCAGTTAATTTGGCTGGAACTATCGTTGGTGTGGCTTCGGCAGCAATCCTGCTATTTATGGCAAAACGAAAGAGTTTTGGCAAGAAATAACCAAGACTTATAACGATTAAGATTGGAGGCAGGCACGCCGTAAGCGGTTTGACGCGAGGCGTGCCTGTTAGCTATAATGAAGCAAGCAATGACGCAAAGAGAACGAGTTGCTCGTAGTCTGGAGGTACTGCCAAAAGCACGAGGCCGGGTAGTCGTACCGCGGCGCAGATTGGCGAATGATGTTGTAGCGGACGCTGCTAGCCAGCCGAGTATGAAGCGAATTATGGATATCGCAGTGCAGCCTGCCTCGCCAAGTCCAAAAGAGCAGTCTCTCCAAAACAAAAAACCTAGAGATTATACGAGAATTAATAGAAAGCTGGCTCGGACAGCTCGCTTGCTTATTATTTATGAAAAACTAACAGCTGCTAGCCAGATGGGCGGCGAAAAACGCTCCACCAAGCGGCGCTTAAAAGAAATCATGAGCGGTAATTTTCGCAAGAAATTATCTGGTGTTGCAGCGTCGATTCTCTTGCTGGTTTCGGTATATTCATTGGTTGACTCTTGGCTGTTAAACAATCGGATAAAAGATACTGTAAATACAGCGACGGTGGCTGCACGCAGCGATAACCCGAATGATCGACGGAGCAATGAAGGTAAAGACGAAACAAAAGTTTCTGGCGACGCCATCGCTAAATACAAGGTAGCTGCAGATTTACCGAGAGTGATTACTATTGAGAAGTTAGGGGTTAAAGCTCGAGTATTGCCGATGAGCGTTAATGCTGACGGCTCAATGCAATCACCTGTCAATATCTTTGATACAGGATGGTATACTGGCAGCGTCAAGCCGGGGCAGCCGGGAGCATCTATTATTATTGGTCACGCATCTGGTATGACTTTGGGGGGAATTTTTAATAAGCTAGAGTCGCTAAATGTCGGTGATACAGTCAGTGTTGAACGCGGCAACGGCCAAATGTTGCGCTACCAAGTGGTTAAAAAACAAATAATAAAGCTATCTGATGTTGATATGAATAGTTTTATGCGTCCAGCTGATGGTGTGTCTGAAGGCTTGAATCTGATGACTTGCGCTGGGGAGTGGATAAAAAACTCGCAAACTCGCGATCACCGGGCGATGATATTTACCAAGCGAATATGATTAAACTAGTTGACTGTGTAAATGTAAATAATACAATGTAAAAACCTTGACTAGCACTATATATTGGGTGTACATTTGTATGTAAGCACTACATATGGTGTTTTCGTAAAACAAATACACGATTAAGTGTCGCTCCGCAGGGGTAGATCCGGAGCGTTTTAATGATGCATTCAGGAGGGTAATATGTATCAAACAATCAAAAAGCGCGACGGCCGTAAAGTGAAGTTTGACGCTTCCAAGATTACTAAAGCGATTGCTCGAGCTGGCGCCGAAACTGGCGAATTCGACGAAAAAGCTGCTGCTAAGCTTACCGATAAAGTACTTAAACAGCTAGAAGCTCGCCAGACGCGTCTAGTGCCAGGTGTTGAGGAAATCCAAGACATCGTCGAGGACACGCTGATTGATTCCAAGTTCAAGAAAACTGCCAAGGCTTACATCATCTACCGCGACCAGCATAAAAAACTGCGTGAAATTACATCCAACGCACATGTCGATTTGATCGATAAATACGTCAACAACTTGGACTGGAAGGTCAAAGAAAATTCCAACATGGGCTATAGTTTGCAGGGCCTGAATAACTACGTTTCGGCGGAAATTACCAAGACCTACTGGCTGGATAAGATTTATTCGCCGAAAATCGGCCGGGCGCATAAAGAGGGCGATTTGCATATTCACGACCTCAATTTGCTGAGTGTTTACTGTGTTGGCTGGGATCTGATGGATTTACTGCGCCAAGGCTTCACTGGCGTTAAAAACAAAGTTGCCTCCAAACCGGCTAAGCATTTCCGTTCAGCTCTTGGACAGGTGGTCAATTTCTTCTACACCCTGCAGGGCGAGGCGGCTGGCGCTCAGGCGTTCTCGGATTTTGACACGCTACTAGCGCCGTTTATTCGCGCTGATAAGCTGAGTTATGACGAGGTTAAGCAAGCGCTGCAAGAATTTGTCTTTAACGTCAATGTGCCAACGCGGGTTGGCTTCCAGACGCCGTTTACCAACATTACGCTTGATCTAGAATGTCCGAAGCACATGGCTGGCAACCCGGTGATCATCGGCGGCGAGATGCAGGATACTAACTACGGCGATTATCAGGAAGAGATGAATATGCTTAATAAGGCGCTGCTGGAGGTATTGTCTGAGGGCGACGCCAACGGCCGGGTCTTTACCTTCCCGATTCCGACGGTCAATATTACTAAAGATTTCAACTGGGATAATCCGGTCATTGAAAATCTTTGGGAAGCCAGCGCCAAGTATGGCATTCCGTATTTCTCGAACTTCATCAATTCCGACATGGATCCAGAGGATGCGCGCTCGATGTGCTGCCGCTTGCGGATCGATAATCGCCAGCTGGAGTATCGCGGCGGCGGTCTGTTTGGCTCCAACCCGATGACCGGTTCAATTGGTGTGGTGACGATTAACCTGCCGCGCTTGGCGCTGAAATCGAAGAACGAGAAAGAGTTTTTCAAGGGCCTGGGCGAGCTGATGGATATGGCACGCGACAGTCTGGAGACCAAACGCAAGGTGCTGGAGCAGCTGACCGATTCGGATATCAGCCTGTATCCGTACACTAAGTTTTATCTGCGCGATATTAAAAAGCGCTTCAATGAATACTGGAAAAATCACTTCTCGACTATCGGGCTGATCGGTACTAACGAGGCAGCGTTGAACTTGCTGGGCGTCGACATTGGCACGGAAAAGGGTAAGGCGTTTGCCGAGAAAACGCTTGACTTTATGCGCGACCGCTTGGTGGAATACCAGAAAGAAACGGGCAATAATTACAACCTGGAGGCGACGCCGGCTGAGGGTACGACCTACCGCTTGGCGCGGCTCGACAAGGCCAGCTTCCCCGACCGAGCACACTTTGCCAATGGCTTGGGCGCGGCGGTTAAGCATCCGTTTTACACCAACTCCAGCCACTTGCCGGTCAATTACACCGACGACTTGTTCGAGCTGATGGATTTGCAGGATAATCTGCAAACCAAATATACTGGCGGTACGGTGATTCACTTCTTCCTGGGCGAGCGCATGGACGATCCGCAGACGCTGAAAAAATTAGTTAAGACTATTTGCGAAAATTACAAATTGCCGTACTTTACCTTTACGCCAAGCTTTTCAATTTGTGCTAACCACGGCTATATCGTCGGCGAACACCCGGCTTGCCCGAATTGCGGCGAAAGTACTGAGGTCTACTCGCGGGTGGTTGGTTTCTTGCGTCCAGTTTCTCAGTGGAATAACGGCAAGCAAGCTGAATTTGACATGAGGGAGCATTATGACGATGCCGCCGAACATCAGCGAGTCAACGCCGTCGCTGTCCCAGCTTAAGGTAGCGATTGGCGGGATTCAGAAGCTGTCGCTGGTGGACTATCCGGGGCACGTGGCGGCAGCGCTGTTCCTCTCTGGCTGTAACATGCGCTGCGGCTATTGTCATAATCCGGAGTTGGTACTGCCCGAGCGTTTGGCGCCGAGCATCCCGGTCGAGGAGGCGATGATATTCCTAAAATCGCGCATCGGCAAGCTAGACGGCGTGGTGATTTCTGGCGGTGAGCCGACGGTCAACGAAGATCTGCCCGTGCTTTGCCGGATGATTAAAAAGCTGGGCTTTGACGTCAAACTGGATACTAATGGTACGCACCCGGATATGGTGCGCGGCATGGTTGAAGAAGGGACGATTGATTTCATCGCCATGGATGTCAAGGGTCCGCTGGAAAAGTATGTGGAGATTGCGGCGCGGCCGATTGACCTGGAGGCAATTAGGGAAAACGTGCGGCTGATGATTGACTCAGGGATTGGCCATGAGTTTCGGACGACGATCGTTCGCGAGCAGCTGGAAGTCGCGGATTTTGAAAAGATTGGTCAGTTGGTCAAGGGCGCCAAGCGCTTTGCTTTGCAGCATTTTCGCACTGGCACTACTATCAGCCCGAAATTTGCCAATTACCACACGTTTACCGATGAGGAATTTAGAGCTGCTCAAAAAATAATGGAAAGGTATGTTGACGAATGCGTGATTCACTAACCGTCGAAATTGTGCGGGTGCGCCAGGAAAATCCCGAGGTGATGACTCTGTATTTTGCGCGGCCGTTTGACTTTATGGCGGGGCAATACATCACGGTGTTTATCGAGGGCAGCCAGGTGCGCGAAGGCAAGGCTTATAGTATTTCTTCGCGCCCGCATGAGGAACTGATGTCAATTACCGTCAAAAATGTGGGTGGTGAATTTTCGAGCTATTTGTGTTCGCGCCAGGTTGGCGACACGCTGCACATTAGCCGGGCGTACGGTGATTTTAACCCGCAGACCGAGCGGCCGCTGGTTGGCATCGCGGCGGGGTGCGGGCTGAGTCCGATTTGGAGTATTTTGGCGGACGCCAAGCAGCCAACCTTTCTCTATTTGAGCCAAAAATCGCCGGAATATATGGTGTTCTCAGAGGAGTTAGCGGCCTCGCCTATCAAGGTCAACAAGTTTAGTACCCGCCAGCAGGTTGAGGAAAAAGATGGCTGGCATAACGGGCGGTTTGAGGTGGCGAAAATCGTCACTGAAACGCCGGACGATGCGCACTTTCTGGTCTGCGGCAGCTTGCCGTTTGTGCGCGATGTTTGGCAAAAACTAACCGCCGCTGGTGTTGATGAATCACATATTTCAACGGAGACATTTTTTGAGCAATGATTGGGGAGGCGACTACATTAGAATCATCACCGGCAGGAGTTGACGGTGATGGTTTTGATGTGTTTGCGTCGCTGAGGGGCGGTGTTGAGAGTGACAATTTTTCGTCTGGTGCTGGCGAAGCAGGTGGTGCTGATACAGATGAAGCGGTAAGCGGCCTTGATCTAGTAGCGGTGGCTGGCGGCAAAGAAAAGCTCGACACCACGATGAGCGATACAAACAGTAACAATAGCTCAGAAATATCGACACCAGTTGGCCCCGATTTGTGTGAAAAATTTGGAACGATCGCCTGCGTTGGTTGTGATTTTGCGCTATTGTGCGCCGAGCGTCAGGCGGCGATGGTGGCAAAGAATAACGAGAGTCAACCAACGGAGCAACTCAGCACCCTAGAGAAATTACTCCAAGAAGATAAAGCACCGGGCGAGATTGTCTGGGCACAGCCGACGCCTGATGACACTAGTAGAGAACAGCCGCCAGCTGCTGAAGAAGACAGCTCAAGTACGCCTGAACCTGAGTCAGAACCAGAACCTAGGCCTGAATTTAAACCCGAAGAGCAACCGCTAGCAGATACTCAATCACCTCTCTGGCCGTCTAACAAACAAAGGGAGCCATCTGAAGCGGCGCTATCTCAGGCTGCAGAGTCAAGAAGCTCAGAATCTTTGAACCATGAAGTCGACGAAAGCCATGGCGATGACGAAGAAAAATCAACTACAGCTCATATAGCTAATGTAGTGAAAAAAACAACGAGTAGCGATGACGGCAGTGCTAATCTTGAGGCCAATTCTAATTCGACTGCTAAAGCATCGAAAGAACCTCATGCACAAATCGACAGCGATAATACCAATGAGCGCATCAAGCAAGATGAATTACCGCGAGCAGTAGACCGCGCAGCGGATGACTCGGATAAGCTTATTAATCAGCAAACAGTAACAGTACGTCGTGCTACCCAAACAGCTCAGCGTTCAAACAAACATGCCGACCAGGAGGTGTCGTCAGCTGTTAATACAACTGAACAAATCTCGTCAGCCAACACTCATCAGGCGATTGAAATACCTAAGCCAGAAGATACTGGCAGTACTGTTGCAACAGCTCACTCTCAGAAAGAGCCAGCTATAGAAAAAGTGTTAATCATGCCAATGGACGCGAATAATACTCTAGCCGATAATGAGACTTCTACTGCGGTCGACAGAGAAGACGGTACGCAAGAGCCGCCATCTCCAAAGCCAAAACCTATTAGCACAAAGAACAATCTACTTAAAAAAACTACTCCCAAAAATATTACAACTAAGCCTAATAGTGATTCATCAACAGATTTTGAAGTCTCAGCCGAGATGTCTTTAGAATCTCAAAAAAATCCGTCGATAGATAAGCAAAACCCGTTAGCTGATGATAAAAAGTATAATATTAGCTCTCCTTCCGCGGTTGAATCTATTGATTATTTCAAAAAAACTCTGCCAGAAACTCGACTGGTAAACGCTGTACGAAATACATCAGATGGAGAGGATTCAGCCGTAGAGTCTGCCGAGAAGGAAAGTGCGCCGTCAAAAAAAGCAGTTGTTAAAAATCATAATATACATTACAGCGATAGTGCGTTTAATCAGACAAAGCAGGTAGAAACGGTTGCGAATACTCCTGCTGTAAAATTGCCCGCAGAAACTGCTGGTTGGGCTAGCGAAAATGAAATCTTTGTAGTTGACCGGAAAGAAAGTTTTGCTAATAACCATAGAGACGAGTCTATGCAGCGTGAGACAGTATTAATAGATGGCGATAACGACTTGCCGACTTTACCACAGAACGAACGAGCGCCAAAAGCTGATTTTGAGCAAGACCTGGAGCCGAAAAATACTACTGAGATAAATCTTCAATTGCGTTCTGACTGGTCCTCTGAGCGATGGCCAAAATTGGATGAGATGGTAAATCCAGCCTTGCCGCCGAGCGGGTCTTTAAAATCTGAACTATTATCTAAACTGGATAAGACGTCAAGCGGCTTGCAAGAGCATGACGAGAGACAAACCTCTGAACTATGGCCTAATCCGGATGAGGCGTCAAATCGATTGATTGATCAAGCGGACTTTGAATACGACAAACCAGTTCGTCAAAAAGCTCAGCAAACAAGAATGACACAACCAAACGAAAACGACACAATATACGTTGATTTGAGGGATGAGCATACTAACAGCGAGGTAGACAGTCTGCATAGTCAACCAACTGCGGACTATACGAATCAAATAGAAATGAATAATGACAATGACCTGGATTGCCAACTAAATGATAATAGCGGCAGCCAGGCGGAAAAACTACATAAGGTTGCTTTTGCTCATCCCTTAGCGGCGTTATGGACTGATGATAGCCGGCTAAATCCTGAAAATAATAAAATCTCAAATGGTAGCAGTACCAGTGTTACTTCGTGGCTGACAAAATTGGTTGGTGCAGTAGCAGTTTATGTGGCTTGCAGTAGGCGAGAAAGTACGCTTGGTGTTTCTAATTAGACATTGTAAAAGCCTTAAGTTATAATAAATATATGTCCTGTGATGGTACGCCACCAGTGAATACACCAACTATTTTGAATTTTAGCGCCCCTTTGGGCGCTTTTTAATTGCGAGGAGGTATAGTATGAGTAGCAATAAAAAGGTTAACCTCAAAAAAGTGATATTATCTGCAGCTATTATTCTGCTGACTTTAGCAGGAGTGTTGGTTTATGTGTTGTCTTGGCAGGGTGATACGAAGGACATTGAGGCGGTGGCGGATAGTTTTAAGCCGTTAGATGGTTGGCAACAAACCGACTCTAGAGTAGTCCCGCCAAGATTTTTATGTTTCTCAGGAGCTTGTCCAGAGGCGTCTAAATCTTGGACTATAAAGGATAAAATTACGCAAAATAGCGTTAAGAGGTTTATCGAAAATTCTTCAGATATTAATAGAAACCATAGCAGGTGCGTGGATTATGATGATAGTAAAGTTTTAGACTCGTGCGAATACGTCGGAGAGAGAGGGGATTATCAGTTTAGCATAATGATTGATTACAACAATTCAACCAATAGTACTGAAGTATATTTATTTATAAGAAGAAAGGGCCAAATTTATGATTAAGCAAAAAGCATTAATTTATGTGGTATCTTTAGTAACTATAATTGCTAGTGTGTTCGTCTTTGATGCTAGAGTTATGGCGAAGAAGGTCGATGATAAATGTACACTAGTTACAGCTATATTCGCTCGTGGTTCTGGGCAAGGATTTAATGCTAAAGAATCTTTAACTTTCCGCACACAGCTAGAAAGTAGAGTAGATAAAAAACAGTTAAACTTCTACGAGCTTGGTAGTGAAAGCTATGGCGGCAATCAATATCCAGCGGTTGACGTCAGTAATGTCTGGAATGGCAATGCTATTGGCGCCAAGATTAGTGGTGGTATGGGAAACACTTACGGCAAAAGCGTGAAAGAAGGTGTCGCAGAATTGCGCGCTTATCTAGATGCTCGACACCGAAAATGTCCTAACGAATTTTTCATTCTGGGCGGTATTTCACAGGGTGCGCAGGTAGTTGGCCAAGCATTGCCAAATATCTCGTCTGGCGTCAAGAATAAAATAGTCTTTAATATGTTATTCGGTGATCCTAAATTATATTTACCAGAGGGCGAAGGGATATTTCCGCCAGCTTGTCGTAACGAGAAATTATCAGCTTATCGGCGCGAAATTGCTAATTGCCACGTTGACAACGGCGCGCTTGGTGCCCGAAAACCGTTTTTGCCGAACGAAGATAACTCAAAAACCGGATTATGGTGTCTAGCTAACGATTATGTTTGTGGCAGTTCAAAGTTTGTTTGGGACGTTGAGGGTCATGGTAAGTACGCCAATTCCAATGGGCCGATTGACGACGGTGTTCGCGAGGCGGCCAGCCGGTTAAAAAAGGTTATAAAGACTGCTCCTACTCCACAAAGCGATACAAAGATCAATGACAAACCTATAAACAATAATATGGGCACAACTGGAACTGACGTGGTATTTGTTTTGGATACTACTGGGTCAATGTCGCCATATATTGACCAGATGAAAACATTTATTAGAAATTATAGTTCAAAAATCAAAGAAATGAACGGACGAGTTGGGCTGGTGGTGTATCGTGATGCTGGTGATGAATATACTGCCAAGAAATTATCAGATTTGCAGTCAGATACTACCGACATGCTTGGTAAGCTTGAAGATATCTCTATTGAAGGTGGTGACGATGATCCGGAGGCGGCACTGCACGCTAGTATGGTAGCGATGAATGAGATGAAATGGCAGAAGGAGGCGACGAAAGCGATAATTTTGTTGACTGATGCTGGCTATCACGAGCCAGATAAGGTTGATGGTTCGACCGTGGCGGCTGTGGCTAAGCGTTCGTTGGAGATAGATCCAGTCAATATTTATCCAGTTGTAGAAAAACACCTGGAAGGTTCGTATGAGGATATGGCCAGCCAGACCACTGGCCAAGTAATTGTTAGCGGTGGTGAAAATGACACCATTGCTGCGCTAAGTAAAGCCTTAACTAAAATTAAGAATCGTCCGAACGCCAAACTGAAAATTGGCGAATATTATGCGGAGGTTGGACAGAAGATTACCTTTGATGCCGGTGATTCGTACGTAGTTGATGGTAGTATCACAAAGTACGAGTGGGATTTTGATGGTGATGGTAAGATCGATCAAACGACAACAAGTCCGGTTGCCAGCCATGTCTATAATGAAAAGTTTGATGGCATCATGCAAGTGCGAATGAGTGCTAGCAACGACACAGTGTCAAACATATCGGCACCTGTTAAAGTTGGCATAAAGCCTAATCGGCCTGTTGGCCCTGGAGCGCCTCAGGTTTCGGCAAAAATTATTGAGCGAAATGGCAATAAGGCGACAATTCGGCTAAATTGGCAGCCAGTTGATGAGCTGTCTTCGCGCTGGTTAGTTAACCTAGATGATACTAACCTTGGTTACACGGTTGGCGAACAACGGCAGCTTGATATTACCGATGTAGACGTATCGACGAGCAGAAAAGTCACGGTGACAGGCGTTAAAGCTGACGGTTACGTCGGCAAGTCTGCGACCGTACAAGTTGATAATGAGATGCCTGCACCTAACCCTGAAGGGCCAACCTCTCGGCCATGTCCTTATAAAATTAGAGTAGGTTTATTTACGATAGCCTGCCGTTACCAAAAGGTAACGTTTGGCGGCTGGTCATTTTATTGGATGGTTTGGTATATCGTTAAAAGTTAAGTATGTGTAGAGCAATAATAATTTCATTAGCATAGTATAATTTTATATATGAAGCTGTCTGACCGTCATCCCAACGACCGTCCCCGCGAGAAACTAGCGCGTTACGGTACGGCGCGGCTGAGCGACTTAGAGCTGTTGATGGCGATTATTGGCAGCGGTAATAAACAGGCGGATGTCGGTAAAATTGCGCGCGAAGTACTGAAAATTTTGCGTCAAAAAGGCGGTGATGTTTCGTATGATGATCTACGCAGCGTGGTTGGCTTGGGCGAAGCGAAAATTCCGGTAATTCTAGCGAGTTTGGAGCTGGCGCGGCGGTATTTGCTGGATAGCGACCAACCAATTATCGATAGCCCGGAAAAAGCGGTTGAGCTACTGGCCGATATTCGTGATAAAAAGCAAGAATATTTCGTCTGCCTGACGCTGGACGGTGCGAATCGTTTGATTGCCAAGCGAGTGGTGACCGTCGGCACGCTGACCGCCAGCCTGGTACACCCGCGCGAGGTCTTCGCCGACGCCATCGCCGACCGTGCGGCCTCGATCATCGTGGCGCATAATCATCCGAGCGGGAGTATGAGACCAAGCCAGGCCGACATAGAAACGACCAATCGGCTCAAACGCGCCGGCGAGTTGCTTGGCATACCTCTTATGTCTCATTTGTTAATCACCAAGCAATCTTTCCAGATTATCGACTAGAAAATGGTATAATAACCTTGATGATTACCTCTGATTATCAGGCAAAGTATATTGCTCATGAGCTTGAGCGTGTCTATGCTAACGATGACGTTGCTAAGTTGTCGGGTCTAATGTTTGATGCTCAGATTATTCCGACACCGCACCAAATCGATGCGGCACTGTTTGCATTAAACTCGCCAACGGCTCGCGGTATTATCTTGGCGGATGAAGTCGGTCTCGGTAAGACCATTGAGGCAGGCATTGTCATCATGCAATACTACTCGGAACGCAAACGAAAGATTCTGATCATTACGCCATCAAGTTTGCGTCAGCAGTGGGCACAGGAACTGCAGGAAAAGTTTAATTTACCGGCAACCGTTGTCGACGCTAAATGGATTAAGTCAAAAAGAACCATCGAGAAAGACTGTATTTATATTTGCTCTTACGAATTTGCGAATCGCCATTCATTAAAACTTTCAAATGGCTGGAATTTGCTAGTTCTTGATGAAGCGCACAAGCTAAGGAATTTTTATAACAACCAAAAGGGTATCGCTAGCGCGGTCTCTGATATCGCTAAAGGTTCTGAAAAATCGCTGCTCCTCACAGCCACACCTCTACAGAATAGACTCGAAGAATTATATGGACTAGTTTCAGTCGTCGATCCTAAGTATTTTTATAAGCTTGATGTTTTTCGCCAACGCTATATTAAGTCAAATCATCCGTTTGCACTTGATGAGCTTCGTTCGCGCATGAGTAAAATCGCCAAGCGTACCTTACGCTCAGAGGTTAAGAAATATATTAAATACACTGATCGCATCGCCAAGACTGTTTGTTTTGAACCGTCAGGCGATGAACGGAAGTTATATGAGCTAGTGGACAATTACCTGCATCGTGACAAGCTGTATGCTTTTGCGTCGTCTCAGCGTCATTTGTCGGCTTTGATTCTTCGCAAACGCCTCGGTTCATCTACGTTCGCAGTTGCCAGTACGCTCCGGAATATTGTACGGCGCATGGAGGAAGAGTACGCTGCGGGTAAGGTTCGCGATAACCGCGGTGGCTTGATTGATGAACTGGGTGACTTGAACGATGAAGAGATTGAGGCATTTGAGGAGACTGGTGCTTACGATGACTATATAATCAAATCAGCCAAAGAGCGCGCCGAGTTTCAAGCTGAAATTGACGAACTAAAATCATACGCGGATTTTGCTGATTCTATCAAAGAAAACGTCAAGGCTGAAAAATTGGTCGAAGCGATTAACATTGGCTTTAATGCATTGGAGTCAAAAGCTGCTCGTAAAGCAATTATCTTTACCGAATCAGCCTTGACGCAAAACTACATCGCTAAAACGCTAAAGAAGCAGGGCTATGATGGCAAGATTATCCTATTCAATGGACAAAATAACTCGCCGGAAAGTACTGCAATTTATCGTCAGTGGTTGATAGATAATAAAGATTCTGATGTTGTTACTGGTATAGAATCGGCTGATCGACGTAAAGCGTTAATTGATAAATTTAAAGAACCTGAAATGCAAATTATGATTGCAACCGAAGCAGCTAGCGAGGGTATTAACTTGCAGTTTTGCTCCATGCTGATCAACTACGATCTACCATGGAATCCGCAACGCGTTGAGCAGCGCATCGGACGCGTCCATCGTATGGGACAAAAATACGACGTCGTGGTGGTGAATTTTAGCAATCAAGGCAATATTGCCGAGCAGCGAATTCTTGAACTATTGACTGATAAATTTAGCTTATTTAAAAGCACGTTTGGTGTTAGTAATGATGTGCTTGGTGCGATTGAAAGTGGACTCGACTTTGAGAAGAAAATTAGCGACATCTTGAATACGTGCCGAACCGATGATGAGATTAGCCAACGGTTTGAAAAGCTGCAAGAAGAATTTAAGTCAGAAATTGATACTGAGCAACAAGCGGCGCGTACCCGGATTTTTGAGGGGCTTGATCCTCATGTACAAGATCGTTTTCGTCGATATGACGAACAAGCTGAAGAAGCTTTTACACGATTCGAACGATTATTCATGGGCTTAACACGGTATATATTACGTGATAAGGCGTCATTTGAAAACGAACATGTTTTTCATCTAAAAACTGCACCAGAAAAATATATCGAATCTGGAACATATTTCTATAAAACCGAACGTTTGCCGCATGCCCGGCAGTATAAATATGCTGATGATTTGGCTGAATATGTACGTCACAGTGCAAAGACTGCACAAACGCCCCCAGCAGAACTCATCTTTGATATTAGTCAATCTGATCGAATTGCCTCTGAGGTTAAAAATCTAGTTGGCGCACGAGGTATAATGATTGTCGAGAAGGTAACCTTTCCGATGAAAATAGACTCGTCGGACATGAGTGAGAGTTACATTTTGGCATCAGCCCAGACATACGACAGTGTGTTGCTTGACACGGAAACTTGCCGTAAGATACTTGATTTATGTGTTGTTGGCGTCGAATATAGAGAAGTTATCCCAGATGAGGTGTTGCAAAATCATCTTACTCAGCAGATTACTGAACGCCAAGAGGAAGTCAAGGGTCGCAACACTGACGCTTACCTTGATAAAAAAGACCTGCTGGAGCGTCAATACAAAGACAAGATTGTTGAATACGAAATGAAAGTCGATAAGCTTGACGCTAAAATCAGAGACTTGCAAAAACAAGAGCGCCAAGCGGGCGACGCCGCCTCTCGTCTAAAAATTGCCAGCGAAGTCCAAGTTTTGCGCAAAAAAGTCCGCGCCCTCAACCGCGAGAAGTATGACCTTGAAGACAGCATGGATGAGCAAATCTCAAATAAAATAGCCCTAGCACAGCAAGCGTCTGAGGGCGGGGTGATTACCGAGAGACTATTTACCATAGAATTTGCCATACAATAAGCAACTTACCGTGAAAAATGGCAGAAAGTTGGTAATTTTCACGATAAGTATGCTATAATAAACCATATGATTAACCAAACGACAAAAGATAAAATTGCATCATTGCGTAAGCAATACGATAAGTTGTCAAAAGGTAAAGAAGAAGCTCTCTATGAAATATCTATGAGCGAGCTATCTGAGATGGTTTACAACTCCAACGCTATTGAAAACTCCACGTTGACCCTGCAGGATACGGAGGCTATTATTGTCCACGATAAAATTATCAAAGATCACGAGATAAGAGAGATATATGAGGTAAAAAACCTAGCGAGAGTAACGACTGAGTTATTGAAAAACCCCAAGGAGCGTCTATCAACTGGTCTAATATTGTCAATTCATTCACTGTTAATGTCTGGTATCAGAGACGATATAGCCGGTAGATTTCGATCAGGTAAGGAGTGGGTACGCGTTGGTAGTCATCTGGGTGCGAACCCAGTATTCGTGACAGGACTTATGTCTGAATTAGTCGACAGTTATTACCAAAATGAAACGGATTACTTTCTTGATAAAATTGCATATTTTCACGCAGAGTTTGAGTCTATCCATCCGTTCACGGACGGGAATGGCAGGATGGGTCGAGTGTTGATCAACCAACAGCTGGCACTGTCTGGTTATCCGCCAATCATCATTCAGAGCAAGAGTAAAAACACCGACTACTATCCATTGTTTGATGAATACACAAAGACCAATCGATATGATGGGTTTACTGAGCTATTTGCGCTACTGCTTATAGAATCGCTTCACAAACGAATAACACTACTATCTTCATCAAAAATTATTAAGCTCTCCGAATGGGCGAAACAAAACGGCGTTGCTGGAAATATAGCCGCTAATAAAGCTGCTCGACAAACCATACCGGCGTTTAGGGTCGGTGGAGTTTGGATGATAGGAGGGTGTAATGAGTCAATCTAAAAAGATTATCTACATTAGCTATACTCATAATAAGAAGAATGACGAGCTTCAGCATACAATTGAGGAAATGTTTGACAAGATAGCAGAGCTACCTATGGAAAACAGAGACTATGAATTGCCTAAAAAAGATAACGTTACGATGCGTCTGCATTCGTGGCGAAAGATAGGTGATTATTATGCCGGATCTCTTGTGTTATATACAGATGGATCCATGACTACAGGAGAAAAGGAGTCTTCGTCACTCGAGAAGTTTGAGCTCCCTAAGGGAAAGAAGATTGTGCAGGTTACTTTATTCCTGTATTTTCCGTCTACAAAAATATTCTCCGTTTTATACAACCATCATGGTGCTAGATATTCCGCAATCATGAATTATTTGAATTTTATGCAGTTTAGACTGGGTTATGATCCGATTGTGTATCTGAAGCCTAAACTGATACTATATCCGGATGTACAGCAATTGCTATCCGACAAATCTCTGAGCCTCGCAACAGTATCAATTAGTAGGGATAAAATACCAAATACACAAGATAAATCCTCTCTGTTTTCTGCCTTTACTCAGTTAAGATCATATGTTTCTGATGAATCAGTTATAGAAATAACTGTTAAGAAGCGACCTCGCTCGCGAAGTAATGATGATATTTTGCGCAATCAATCCATATTTAACTTATTGGGTTCTGATAACATTGAGGAATTACGATGTATGTACGAGAAAGTGTCGGCTAAATTTGGCGAAGAGCTAGTTAATATACTTCAGGAGAAGTATGAATCAAGCATTCAGACTAAAGATTACAACGACCCAGGTACTCATGAAAGTGTTCAGGAAGAAATGTACCATAATTATCAAACAAACAGAGAGCTGCTGACAAAGGCGGTTAGTAGTGAAGCTGATTAAGATCTGTTTTAATTCTGTGATCATACAAATTGCAGGTATTTTATTTGTAGTAGCGGGAATTTCTCTATTGCTTTATTGTGGGGTAAAGAACAACTTAATTTCTAAATTTGAGTATCCAGATCAAATCCTCATTATCTTTTTGTTGGCATCAGCCATCTCGATTTTTGGAGTGCTGTTTGCTAGGAAAAAGGATAAAGATAAGTTTGACTATTTTTTGCGACAGCCATGGAGAAATGTACTGGTATCTCAGATGGTGACTATATTTATATTAAATACTATCTGTTGTATCGCCTCAAAAATTTACAGCGAAGGCAATATGGGGCTATTTATACTCTCATTGTATAATGCATCAGCAATTTTTGGGGTTATAATAGTAATAACAGAATTAGTTGCCTTATTGGTACAATTCAAAATTGAATGAGGATGAATAATGAGTGAATTAAATGAGTATAACGAACAGCAAAATACAGACAACTACCAACTAATCGGCACTTCTCCCAACTTCCGCACCGACCTAGCGAAAAAGCTGAAGGAGTTAGTGCCGGAGGCGATTGCGGATGGTAAGGTGGATGTAGTTAAGTTGAAGGAGTTGCTGGCGGAGGATGCTGGCGAGCCGAATGAACGGTTCGGGTTGTTTTGGCCAGGTAAGAAGCAGGCGTTGCGGGCAGCCCAGGACCCGACAACTGCGACACTCCGACCCGCCAAGGACGAGAGCAAAGATTGGGATACGACCAACAACATTTTCATTGAGGGCGATAACCTCGAGGTGCTGAAAGTATTGCAAAAGCAGTATCACAACAGCATCAAGATGATTTACATCGATCCGCCGTATAACACCGGTAAAGATTTTGTTTATCCGGATAATTTCAAGGAAGGTCTGCAAAACTACCTGGAGTTTAGTCAGCAAGTGGACGAAGGTAACAAAAAGATCAGTACCAACACCGAAACTGCCGGCCGTTATCACAGCAACTGGCTGAATATGATGTATCCGCGTTTGAAGCTGGCGCGCAATTTGTTGACTGATGACGGGGTGATATTTATTTCGGTTGATGATAATGAGCAGGCACAGCTTAAGAAATTATGCGATGAAATATTTGGTGAGGGAAATTTTTTGGGTAATCTTTCAATTGTAAATAACCTGAAAGGTCGTTCTGATGATGAATTTTTTGCAACTTCCAATGAATATTTATTGTGCTATGCACGCAATGTGTTGTATTCAAAAATTGGCGGCTTTGACTTACCGCAATCAATGCTTGATGAATATAAATTGTTTGATGACATCAGTAAGTATAAAGAAGTTTCATTACAAAAAACTGGCAAAAACTCACGACGCATAGATCGTCCAAATATGTATTATGAGATTTACTATAATCCTTTGACGAAAAGATTTTCTCTGGATTTTGAAAGCGGGGCGTTGGCGATACTTCCAACACCCATCAATGGCGTTGATGGGCGTTGGCGATGGGGCAAAGAAACTTTTAATAAAAACAAAGATACCGAACTGACAGCGCGTAAGGTTGGAGAAAATTGGAGAATTTATGTTAAGATGCGGAACTTGGTGAATGGTAAGCCTCGAAAATTAAAACCAAAAACAACATGGATAGACCCTAAATACGACACCGGTAACGGAGGGAGGTCTATTAAGCAGCTATTTAATGAAGCAAGTTATTTTGATAACCCCAAATCACCAATATTTATCTCAGATGTTATTAAAATAGGATCGGAAGAAAATAGTGTTATCCTCGACTTCTTCGCTGGTTCCGCCACCACTGCTCATGCCGTTATGCAACTCAACGCCGAAGATGGCGGTAATCGCAAACATATAATGGTGCAGTTGCCTGAGCCGACCGACGAAAAGAGCGAGGCGTTTAAGGCTGGATACAAAAAGATTAGTGATATTGCCCGCGAGCGGATCAATCGGGCGGGCGAAAAGATTAAGGCTGACTTTGCTGACAAGCTGGCTGAGCGTGAGACTCCGCTGGATGTTGGATATCGCACCTACAAACTAGCTGACACCAATTTTACCAAATGGCAAAGCGCGCCGACGGGCGATTTGACCGAATTGCAGGCACGACTTGATCTGATGCGCGAAAGCAGTAACGATAATGCTAGCGAGGAAGATTTGCTGGTGGAAGTGCTTTTGAAAATGGGTTTGCCGCTGACTACACACACTCGAACCGTCGACGTCGATGGTTCGAGTGTATATCAAGTCGTCGCCGAGGGCGATTCGACGGAAGGTCAGCCAGTGCTGTATCTCAACGAACACGCCAAGCCGACATTAGAACAATTACGCGCCATTATCACCGACCTGACTCCGAGCAAGATTGTCATTCTCGACGACGCCTTCCAGGGTGACAACCAGCTTAAAACCAATCTGGTCCAAACTTGTAAAAGCTATGATGTAGAATTGTGGACGGTGTAAGATGACTCCAGTATATAAGACAACTAAAAACAACTCACTTGATATTAATAATCAAGGAGTCAAAGTTACAAAAATTGACGGTGAAGATTATATCTGTCTAACTGATATGGCAAAGGCTTACGGAGCAGACAAAGTCATAGATAATTGGTTGCGTAACAAGAATACTATAGATTTTTTAGGTGTTTGGGAGAGATATAATAATCCAGATTTTAATTTCCTCGAATTCGAGGAAATTAAAAATATCGCAGGCTTAAACAGATTTACAATGTCCGCAAAACACTGGGTTGAGCGTGTAAATGCGAAAGGTATTGTGGCGCGAGCTGGCAGATATGGCGGTACTTATGCGCATCGTGATATCGCATTTGAATTTGGTACTTGGTTGAGTCCAGAATTTCGATTACTAATTATTACTGAGTATCAGAGACTGAAGGCTATTGAACAGAAGAAGCTTAACTGGGATTCAAGAAGAATTCTTGCCAGTGTAAATTATAAATTACACACTGATTCTATCAGGGATAGTTTAATCCCATCCTTGAGCCATAGTGTTATAGATAAGTACGTATATACGGACGAAGCAGATATGCTTAATCGGTTGGCTTTTGGCCAGACTGCTAGAGAATGGCGTAGACAAAATCCAGCTTTAGCTAAGGCTGGTCGTAATCAGCGAGATTATGCGACAGAACAACAACTTGTATTAATAGCAAACCTACAGAGTCTTAATGCTTTTTTGATAGATCAAAAAATGCCACAGCAGGAACGAATTATAAAATTAGCTGAACATGCAAGAAGGCACTATGATTCAATCTTAAAGGCAGAAGAGCAACATAATATATTCATGAACGATGAGATAAAGAGGCTGAATCATGAAAATTAAATACGATTCCAGTCAGCCGTTTCAGTTACAGGCTATTAGTGCTATTACAAGTGTTTTCGATGGTCAGCCTGACGACGCCGATGCGTTTGATGCAGTTTTGCGGTCTAGATCAGTGTACGGCGATCAGATTGGGTTTTTTAATGAAATTGGTGCAATTGGTAATAATTTACTGCTTGATGATGATGCGATATTAGAAAATGTGAAGTCAATACAAAACGACAACGGTATCGCTCCGGTTGAAAAGCTGAATGGCATGAACTTTAGCGTTGAGATGGAAACAGGTACTGGCAAAACCTATGTATATCTACGCACAGCGCTGGAAATGGCGAAATTGTATGGTTTTTCGAAGTTTATTATCATCGTGCCGAGCATTGCCATCAAAGAGGGCGTGAAAACTAGCCTCGATGGCATGCGTGAGCACTTCACGCGTGAGATGGGGTATAGCCCGTACGAAGCGTCAGTGTATGACGGTAAAAATCCAGAGGTGGTACAGAGTTATGCTACCAGCACTATGACACAGTTTATGGTTATGACAATTGATGCAATTCGCGGCAATAAGAATACGCGAGTGATTCATCAAGAGCGCGATAAGCTAAATGGTATTGCGCCAATTGAATATCTGGCCGCCGTCAATCCGATTGTTATCATGGACGAGCCGCAAAATATGGAGAGTGAACTGTCGACGAGTGCGATTAATGATTTGAACCCAATGTGTACATTGCGCTATAGCGCCACGCATACTCACGACTACAACATGATGTATCGGCTTGATCCAGTTGATGCTCACCGAGAGAAGTTGGTGAAAAGCATCGTGGTGGCGAACGCGCAGCAAGAGGGCAGCGATGCTAAGCCGTATATTAAACTCATTGATGTGCGTAATACACCGAAACTTCAGGCTTATGTTGAAGTGTTGGTCCGCGACAAAAACGGTAATGTCAGGAGAAAACCGCTATGGGTTAATCATCATGACAAACTGGATATTCGCACTGGTAATAGTATTTACGAAGGTTATACTATCAATGAAATTTCGACGGTTCCAGCGAGTGTGGAGGTTGGGTCGCAAGGGGTCCTAATGCTTGGTGAAGATTGGGGCGGCAATGAAGACCAGGTTATGCGTGAGATGATTCGTGTGACCATCGCCGAGCATATTAAGCGTGAATATTTACTGCGCGATCAAGGAATTAAGGTATTGAGTCTATTTTTTGTTGATAAGGTGGCGAGCTATTTGGAATATGATGCTGACGGGAATATGGTTGACGGAAAATTTGCGCGTTGGTTTGATGAATTATACCAGGAAGAGCGAAGAAAGAGCCGTTTTTACGAAGATATCATGCCTGAAGACCCAAGTGAAGTTCGGAAAGCATACTTTGCTGAGATGCGTAAGGGCGGTAAAATGAGCTTCGTCGATAGTAAAGAAAGCAAGGGCAATACACAAGATGAGTCGGCTTATGACCTAATCATGAAAGGTAAAGAAAAACTGCTTGACCAGGCAAATCCAGTACGGTTTATTTTTAGTCACTCGGCACTGAAAGAGGGTTGGGACAACCCGAATGTGTTTCAAATTTGTATGATGCGCGAGAGCGGTAGTGAAAATGATCGCCGACAGACGATTGGGCGGGGTCTGCGTTTGCCAGTACGACAGGATGGTACACGAGTGTTTGACGAGCAGATCAATCAGTTGATGGTGGTCGCCAATGAATCGTATCGTGATTTTGCGAATAATTTACAAAAGGAATATAAGAAGGCTGGTATTCAGATTGGTTTTGTGCGGCGTAGTGAATTTGCGCGGATACCACTACATGACGATCCAAACAGTACATTGGGACATCAGAAATCAAATGAGGTCTGGGAGTGTTTGCGGCGTCGCAGTATGATTGATGACGAGGGTCGGGTGTTGGCAAATTTCGCACCAAATAATATTGGCTTTACACTTGATCTGCCTGGCGATCTGCAAAAATATCATGCTGAGGTGGTCGATATTATTGAGGGCTGTAAGATTGATAAATTTGTTAAGGATGCACGTAAAAAAGAGAAGATTTGTCCCAATAAAGAAGTTTTGTATAGTCCACTGCTTGAGGAATTGTGGAAGCGAATTTCACATAAAACGACGTACCATGTGGTATTTGATAACGGTCAGATTATTATGGCGGCCATCAATGCCATTAAAGCCAAGCCTGAGCTTAAACCATTGAGAATTGAAGTGCAAAGACATAGGGTGCTTTTGAGGCGTGGCGGTGTTCATAATGATGGTATGGTTGGCGAAGTAACGCATGACTTGGCGGGAACGTTTGAACTGCCGGATATCATCTCTGAATTACAGGATAGCACTGGTCTCACTCGACGAACAATTGTTGACATTTTGATCGGTAGTGGTCGGCTGCATGAATTCTTGAAAAACCCATATGACTATGTGCAGATGGTGAAGAGTGCAATTAAGTCGGTACTGGCGCAGGTCGTGGTGGACGGCGTTGAGTATGAAAAGATGGGTGAGCGTAATTATGAACTTCGCAATTTCCAAAAAGATAGCGATGAAGAAGTCGAACGATTTATTGATCGACTATATCAAGTTAAAAATCAACAAAAAACGGTGACAGATAGATTGGTGTTGGATTCAGCGACTGAACAAAAGTTTGCTGAATATTTGGATAGTCGTGAAGATATTAAATTATTCCTCAAGTTACCGTCGAAATTTACTATACCGACGCCAGTTGGTGACTACAATCCAGACTGGGCAATTGTCAAAGAAGTCAATGGTGTAGAAAAAATATATATGGTGCGTGAGACGAAGAATGGCGGTGAACGCGAAGACGAGTTGCATAAAATTGCTTGTGCTAAGAAACATTTTGAGACAATTGGTATGCGTGATTACGCTAAATCAACACCTGATGATTGGCGGGTGTAAATATGTTGATAAAGAGCTGTGAAATAGCTTCGGGAGAATGTATGAACACGCCAAATAAAACCATCACCATCGCTCGCGCCATCATCCGCATTGGTGATGCTGCCAGGAGTACTAATGATTATAGTTTGCTGGGCGCGCTGCATGAAATGGTGGAGCAATTGTCGCAAAACGGCGTTAAGGATACTGACGTCGATATGGATTTGCTATTGGAATATGTCGAGGCAGCAGATGGTTGCGACTATTGCCGAGCAGGCGGCGGTAAGCCAAGTGTTGACGAATTGACAGCAAAAATCAATCAGCAGTTAGCGCGTCGCGGCCAGGCGCAGGTGGAGGCGAGCGATCAGTCAGTGCTGAAATTTGAGCCGCTGGTTCATCTGGTAACGGCGGCCTACGCTAAAAACGAAGATGGTACGACGGCTGGCTTGTCAATCGCGCTGGTCGTCAATCGGGACGGTTCGGTGGATTTGCCGCGCGACCATTTTTTGAATGCGGAATTGCTGGATTACTTTGATGAAAATCGGCTGGTTAATTGGCGTTCGGTCGAGCGTGATTTGCCGTCAAACTTGCATGGTTACCACTTAGTGGCAGGTTCAGTAGAAGTGCAGGAGATTTTGCCGCGGGAATTGGGGGTGATATCGTTTTAGGGATTAAAGTTCACGGAGTTAGGGTATGAGTTTTGTAGGGTATGAGTTTTATTGGGGCGTTATTGTTGCATCGGCGGCATATCTCTTAAAGAATTTTGTATTTGACCAAATATTGGAATATCAAAAGGTAAAAGGAAAAATTCGGAATCGTTTAAAGTATTATGCAAATGTTATCTATAACTCTGATTTAAATGAACATCTCGTGCAGGAAGCGCGATCAGAGTTTCGACAGCTGAGCTGTGATTTAGAAGAGAAATATTTTACTATTTTTATACTAATAAGATTAAGGTTCGTTCGTTTATTATTTGCGCTACCATCGAGAAAAGACGTCATTGAAGCTGCCAGCGGTCTCATTTATTTATCAAATAGTGCTGGCGATAAAGTTGGTAAGATTGACTACAATGAGAAAGCCCGTAATCAAGTAGAGCAGATTTTGAAAGGAAATTTTGAGAAAATGATCTATAGACTTAGGGGATTTTTCAAAGGTAACGACGAAGATTCTTAAGTACAAACCCCATTCTTTTTGAATCTAAAATATAAAAGTAGTGTTAATGCGTAGAAAATTCTTCCCTATGCTAAAATTATTACATGAAGTTCCCTCGCTCTAAAAAACTGGTTTTCTTTAATAATAAGGGCGGCGTTGGTAAAACAACGCTGGCGTATAACACTGCGGTGCAGTTTGCTAACAAGGGTTATAAGACGATGCTGGTTGATCTTGATCCGCAGTGTAATTTGACGCGGTTGGCGCTTGGCGAAGAATATTACGAGAATACGATTTTCTCAGAGATAAGTAAGACTATTTATGATGTGCTGCGCGGAGTGATTGAGGGAGGGTCGGATATTGATTTGGCGGCACAATTCGAGCAAGCTAAGGGCGCGCCCGATAATCTGTATTTACTACGTGGCGATATGCGGCTAAGCGATTATGAGAATGTTTTATCGACTGGCTACAACTCAGCTGCGGCTGGCGAGCAGCTTGGCTATTTCCAAACGAGCGCGATAGATCGTTTCCTGCGCGAAAAAGGCTTGAGCGATCAAGTCGATATCTTCGTGATTGATACTTCGCCGACGTTAGGGCTGCTGAATCGAGTAATCTTGCTTGGCAGCGATTATTTTGTCGTACCGCTAATGCCTGATGCGCTTAGTCTGCAGGGCATTGAGAACCTTGGTATCATGTTTGAAAAGTGGAAAATCAACTGGCGTAATACTGGTAAAGCGTTAAGTAGCGGTATTGAAAGTCAATTTGTACTGAGCGGCGAAGGGTTGTTCATTGGCTATATCTTGAATTCGTACAATGTGTATGGCCAAAAACCGATCAAAGACCACCGCAAGTGGATTGATCAAATTCCAGAAAGAGTTCAAAAATTCTTAAGCGAACGCCATTGTCGGAACGGGCTGGTTGCGTCTAGTAGCCGGGCGTCGCTGCACGATATTCAGGATTACGGTCGATTGCCGGCAATTACGCACGAATCAGGTGTTGCGATTTTCAACATTGATCCTAATAAGGCAGAGGCAACGCAGCCTGGCTCTCGCGAAAATATTGCGAAGGCTCGACAAGAGTTTGACGAGCTTTCAGACGCTATTTTGAAGATCCTGGATAAGTATTAAGACGGCTAATTTGTATATGCCGACAAATCTTTGCTTTAGAAATAATCAAATTGTATGAAAATCTCTGTCCTAATTAAACCCAACTCCCGCCACCGCGAAGAAGTGGTGGCGAATGATGATGGTTCGTTGACAGTATATACCAAGGCACCAGCCATTGAAGGTCGGGCGAATTTGGCGGCGGCGAAGTTACTGGCGAAACATTTTGGTGTATCCTCATCAAAGGTAAAATTAGTGCGCGGCGCAACTTCGAAATATAAGGTTTTTGAGGTGGATAAGGCAGGATAGCTGCTGTAACGAGTAGACTTAATATCCGGCTAGGGTCACGGATACCCAGCTCCCGCTGCCATATTACCGATCAATCCTTGCACGGTCACAAACGAATAACCCTGCTGTTTCAGCGCGCTAAGGATACACGGCACGGCACCGACTGACGTTTGGTGAATGTCGTGCATCAAGATGATGGCTCCGGGGTGGGCGCCAGCGACAGCGCGTGAGCAGACGATATCGCTATTGCGATCGGCCCAGTCACGGGTGTCGACCGACCACAAGATTGACGACATGCCCCGCAGGCGAAGCTGCTCCAAGACAACGCCGTTGACCGCGCCGTAAGGCGGGCGCAAGATGCTCGGTTTGACACCGGTGGCTTGCTTGATGGCGTCATTGGTACGGTCGATTTCGCCAGCAATTTGGCCAACTGGCAATTTAGGCAGTTCTGGGTGCGACCACGAGTGATTGCCTAGTTGGTGGCCGCGTGCATGGATGCTGCGTACGACGTTGGCTTGGCTGGAGACTTTGCTGCCGATCAAGAAAAAGGTGGCCTTAGCGCCATGCTGATCCAAAATATCTAATAGCTGCGCGGTGTACGGTCCCGGCCCGTCGTCAAACGTTAAGGCAATCACTTTACCGCCAGAATTCGCGGCTGGCGGCGCGGCGGGCGCTGGTTTTGGTGTTGGTTTTGGCTCGGGCGGCTTGGGGATATTAGCTAGTTTTCGGGCTGTCGGATTTTGCAGATATTTGGCAACGGCAGCAATCGGCACTTTGATCGTCATTTCGCCGTAGGCTGACGGCAGCAGTGACGCCTGCCCAATTGGCCAAGCTAAACTATTGCCGCCATCAATAATAACGAAATTCGACAACGTTTCCTGGGTAATCGTTTCATTAAGATCCAGCTCTGCTTGCTGACGTTGCTTGATGGTTTCCTTAATATTATTTCGGGCAGCCGCCACGATTTCCCCGACCGCTTTCTCTGATTGCTCGGTTAAATCATTCAAACTAATCACCTCGCCAGATTTTTTATCAAACGTCCAAAAATGCGTCAACGACACCGGATGCGCGCCGTGCATATCTTGCTTAATATTGACAATGATCGATAAAGCTACTGAATTATTATGGGTGACTTGGTAGCTGATTGTCTCGGTCAGCGGCTGGTCGAACGTCAGAATATTAGTAGCGGCATAGCGGAAATCGCTGTCAGCGCGGTCAATTGCCTGCGCGACGGTCTTGTTAATCTTATTATTTTTCGTCAGCGGATATTCAATCGAAACTTTCTCGCGGTTAGTTTGGCGCGTTACGAATTTAGAACGAATGCCGGAGTATCGCGAATCAGTGAAATAGTATTGCTCGTCAGATAAAGCAGTCGGGCGGCGCGGCGACAGCTGGTTAAAATATACGTAAACCAGCCCCGATAAAACCGCTGCCATTGCCGTCAATAATAATATCGCTATCAGCGCGTTTCGCCATTTGGCGGGCTTGGTTTTTGTTTTAGCTATGCGGCGGGCATGTTTGGTTTTGGCTACTTTGTTGCTAGCTGATTTAGGCTTATCGGCTTTGCTCGCTGGTGGTTTTGCTGGCGTCTTCCTTGGTGATTTTTTGGCAGGCATAGATATATTATAGCATTTTCAATGTACTAGGGGTGCTGGGCTGCTGCTGAGTTTTTCTGCTACTAGCAGATTTTTTATCTGTCTGGATATCAAAATCATTGAAAATATCAGCAAATTATAGTATAAAAAGGGAATGCTGCAATATCTTCATTCAAGTGCCAAGAATCAGCAAATCAAGCCGCTGGAACGCCTGCGGGCGGGTTCGTGGGTGCGCTGCGAACGTCCGAACGAGGATGAGCTGGCCGAGCTGTTGTCGCTGGGGCTTGATAATGATTTGCTGAGCGACGCGCTTGATCCGCATGAAGTGCCGCGCCTGGAGATTGACGACGATTGGACATATCTAATCGCCCGGTTGCCAGATACCGATGATGATTTTAATGATTTTACTACGCCGATTTTGTTTTGCTTGAATAAGGACTATGCTGTGACATTGTCGCGCGACAGCTTGGGCAGGTTGTGGCAGCCGTTCATCGACCAAGCGCGTTCGCGTACCGACCGGCCAGTTGAGTTGTTGGTTGATATGATTGACGCAATATCTAGGCAGTATCAGCGGCGGGTGGCAGCGATTAACCGCCAAATGCGAGCGGCTACTGATAATATTCATACGCTGCGGGTCAAAGACATTGCTACGCTGGCGGAATACGAGCGCAAATTGAACGACTATCTGGACGCGCTCATCCCGATGAACTGGGCGGTCGAGAAATTGCTGGCGACTAGCGGCTTGCGCCTGCGGGCGGATGATAAAGAGGATGTCGAGGATTTGTCGATCGATTTGGAGCAAGTAATTGCCCGTTGTAAGAGTTTGCTGCGAACTATCACCAACGTGCGCGACAGCTACCGGGCGGTGATGGATACCCGCCTGAACGAGACGATTCGCTTGCTGACAGTTATAACCGTGGCGCTGACTATCCCAACGATGATTGCTGGGTTGTTTGGCATGAACGTGCCGGTGCCTGGTGATAATGATCCGCTGATGTTTTGGAAAATCACTGTGGTTAGCATCGTGGCGGCTTGCGCGCTGGGCGGATTTTTCTTGCGCAAGCGATAAATATCTTGGCTAAAGGCAAATGTTGGCTTAGAGGGGTTGTAATCTAACTTGGTACGCCGTATCCCAACAGTCCGTCATATTGCTTGTCATGATTGACGAACACGCGGATGCGGTTTGCTTCGTTGCCGCCGACAGTGGTTAGCACGCCGTTATCATTTTTCAAGACGATGTTAGCATGGTCGCCGAACACTGGCGAATTGCGGTAAATTGCCGCGTCGCCAGGAAGCGGTTGATAGCCGGAATTAGCAGGCTTGAAGCGACCATTCGCCTCGTAATATTCACGCAAGGTAAACGTCCCCGGGATGCGCCAGCCGCCAGTATGCGGATTCTTCAGCGGCGCGCCCGCTTGATACATGATCCAGCTCACAAAGTTAGCACACCACGCCTCCTCGGCGCCCTGGCTGAACTTGGCGCCAGCGGATTGCGCCTTGAATTCAGTCTTTGCCAGGCTGATAATTTTTTGGCGAGTTGGGCTTAAATTTGCCGTATCAATATCTGGAAAAGCCGCTTCGCCAGGCGACCTGTCGAGGTGTACGGAATTAATAAGAGACGACAGCTTATCGGCAATTTTCGGCTGAGTAATGACTGCGATTGGTACGATAAGCAGCAGCGTAATTACGCTTAAAATAATGCAGCGTTTCTTTGAGAAAAATTTGGGCGCCGCCGCCTGCTGGTGTTTCATGTAATAATTATATCGCGAAAGCTGTTTGACTGTTAAAATGTAATTGAGGC
>CAUVBP010000007.1:0-52340 GCA_963550135.1 uncultured Candidatus Saccharibacteria bacterium | reverse complement strand
TGCATATCTGCGAAAGTTCTTCACGATACCAATAGTATTTATTAAACTCATCAAATGATGTTATTTTATCAAACTCAGGTCTACTTTCCATCAATATTTTAGCTCCTCAAAACCAATTTACTTTTTCATGTCTAGTATCTGCAATTCCCCGACCTTCACCCGCCTCTGCTCCGTCGTATCCCGCTCACGCACGGTCACCGTGCCATCCTCCAGCGTCTGGAAGTCGATGACCACGCAGTGCGGGGTGCCGATTTCGTCTTGGCGGCGATAGCGTTTGCCGATATTGCCGTTGTCGTCCCACATCACCCGGCCGGGGTTGGCTTTGGCGAGCTGGGCGTAGACTTCGCGGGCTTTTTCCACTAGTTCTGGTTTATTCTTCAGTAGCGGCGACACGGCAAATTTGACCGGCGCCAAATGCTCTGGCAGCGCCAAATACACACGCTTTTCACCGTTTTGCTCGTCCTCGCGGTACGCGCCCGACAGCACCGCCATCAGCGCCCGCTCGACACCAAACGACGGCTCGATGACGTGCGGAACAAATTTTGTGTTCGTTCCCTTGACGGTGTATTCCATGCTCTTACCACTGACCCGCTGGATGTTCATCAGGTCAAAATCAGTCCGGTAGGCGATGCCCATCAGTTCCTCGCGGCCAATCGGATAGTCGTATTCGATGTCAATCGTCTTTTTGCTGTAGTGCGCTCGATCCTCCGCCGGCACGTCCAGCTCGTGGATGTGCTCTTGTTTAAGACCCAGTTCTGCCAAAAACGCATGCGTCGCCGCCAGCAGCTCATCAAATGCCTCCTGCCAATGCTCAGGATCGACAAAATACTCAATCTCCATCTGCTCAAATTCACGGGAACGGAAGACAAAATCGCGCGGCGCAATTTCATTACGAAACGCCTTACCCTGCTGAGCGATACCAAACGGCAAATTAGGGTAGAAACTATCGACGACGTTTTTGAAATTGGTGAAGATACCTTGGGCGGTTTCTGGGCGGAGATAAGAAATACTGTCATCACTCTCGGTCGCGCCAACGTGCGTTTTGAACATCATATTAAAGGTGCGCGATTTGCTCAGCGGATTGCCATCGGGGCTTTTGATGCCTTTCTCAGCAATCACCGCATCCATCTGCTCCATGGTCATGCCATCTACATCAACGCCATTGTCCTTGAGGATATGATCGGTGCGAAAACGGCGGTGATTGACCGTGTCTTCGCACAGCGGATCGACGAAGGTATCAACATGCCCACTCGCCCGCCAGACCTTCTGGTTCATCAAAATCGACGCATCCACGCCATACATATCGTCGCGCTCGTCAACAAACCGGCGCCACCATAAATTCATGATATTACGCTTCAGTTGCACGCCCAGCGGACCATAATCCCACGTACCGCTCAACCCGCCGTATACATCTGACCCCTGATAAATAAAGCCGCGGCGCTTGCACAGGCTGATAATATCTTCCATTTTTGCTTGACTCACAAGAAGTCTCCTTTCTCCTCTCTGCGTTGGTGAGCGCGAGTATTTAACTCTTTACGTTTTAGTATAACACGCTTTGGTTTTCAGTAGTTTCGCTATAAAGCGACCAATTCAACGGCTAAACTCCAGCATGTTGGCGAGTCAATAACCAGCAGCCTGGCAGTATCTGCTCAACCCCGCCAATTTGCGCCACCAGACGCAACGATTTATTCGCTGCTAAGCGCAAAAACTTAATATGATCAGCGGTAAGCTCTCCTTGTTCGCTCAGTCGCAAGCCTCGCTCAATCGAATCGTACATGTAGCACTTTTGGCGATCAAGCGGTTGGCCAGCAACATCGTTCACTAAGCTCAACTCATAACCCGTTAGCTCGGCGTATCGCAAGTAAAACCATACTTGCACCAACTGCAAAGAAATTGCATCGCCCAAGCCTGCCAGCGTCTCGCTCAGCACTTCAAACCATTCTGGGATATCGACGTCGCGACTAGCGCGTTCAACCAGTTTGATACATTCATAACCAAATTGCAAGCGATCATAATCTTGCAAAATCTGGCGGTAAAAATAATCAAGCCGCGCCTGCGTAATCGTATACAGGCTACCTTTACCGCGGCGCAACACTACATCGCTAACCGCAAACAGCTCAATACCGCCCGCCAAGCGGCTTTTCTCGCGCCGTACGCCGCGCGCTATAGCACTACGTTGCCCAAGCGGTGTTAATAGCGTCAAAATGCGATCTGTCTCGCCGTAATTCGTCCGGCGCAGCACTATCGCTTTAGTACGTTCAATAGCAGTCATGCTGCCACCTCTCGCACCGCTTTAGTGATGTCATCTGGACACATTGATACTTTATCTAATAATAATCGCACACCGTACGGCCGCAGTTGCTCGAGAGTGATGTCATTTGCACTTGTTGTACACACGACAACAGGAATGCGGCCTAGGTCGTCATACGATTGCAACTCGTGCAGCAGCACTAAACCATTTGGGCCCGGCATGAATAAATCAAGAATAATCACCGCGGGTCGAAAACTATCTATCAAATCAAGCGCTTCTATGGCATTTGGAGCGCTCTGTACTACCATATCGTTGTGTTCGAGACGCCGCGTAAACAGCTTCGTTAGCCACTCGTCATCATCAATTACTAGCACGCGCGTCATAATAGCCTCAGCTGTGTCGACGCTGGTACATCAACATAAAAAGTTGCGCCATCGCGGTGACGGATAACGCCAATTTGCGCGCCAATCGCTAAGGCAAACTCATTAGCAATAAACATGCCCAGCCCGCTGCTACCTGGACGATTATGCAGCGGCAGCGGCTCGCGCAGCCCCTGGCGCAACGCCCGCCAAGCTCGCGCTGGAATTGCCGGCCCAAAATCGCGCACCCCAATTCGTACCCGCTGATTACTGTCGGTAGCCCGCACCGAGATCGCTACCGACGAATCATCAGCGCTATAGTGTAGTGCGTTATCAGCAAAGTTAGCAACGATTCGCCGCAATAAATCACGATTTGCCACCATTAGTCGCTGACGAGATTTTACCTGGGTTTTTAGAGATTTATTATGAGCATGGTACAGCGGTTGAAGTTCGCTCATCACTTCGTTGCAAAGGCCAGCCGCATCAATCGCTTCTAACGTGAATAAGGCGTTTTCTAGGCGGCGGGCTTTGGTTAAATCTGTCGTCAAGCGCAGCGCCCTTTCGGCCGTCAGCGTGATCCGCTGCGCCAAGACAGCCCGCTCAAGCGCCGTATACTCCCCTGCTTCTAACTCAATCGCCAACTGGCGAATCAGAGCAAGCGGCGCTTTTAGTTCGTGCGCCGCCACTGTAAACGACGGTGAATCTGCCCACAAACCAGCCTGCGCCTTACCCTCCTGCATACACCTAGTTTAGCATGCTGCAGCAGGCTGTTCTAGCACAAGCAAAACGCTTATTCGTTGAATTTGAGAGTCTTCAGCAGCTTCTCGTAGTCAGCAGTGAAAACGTCGCCGTCAGTACGCATCGTCAGTGTACGATCGCGCATCTTCAACAGTACTGCCGTACCGTAAGTGTCCTTGTCGAAATTACCAACCAGCTTGGTGCCCGTATGCTTGCCATCGTTGTAAACACTCGACTTCAGGTCGCCTCTTTTTATTAACGGATCGTAAGTAGACACAGATTTGTCATAAGTTTTTTGCTCAATTGTTATCCTCAGGGCAATCTTCGACTCTCTGGTAATCGGCGGGATTGTCACTGGGTTCAAATAGGCTTCATAAGTCACGCCGCCGCCTTTGCTGATATCGGTTGCCTGATAAGCACTCCAAGTCTTGGGATATTCAAACGTCAAGGCGCCGTAATCCGACGGCCCGTTAAACTGTCGATTCGGCTCTTTCTCGCGCTTTTCGAAGTCGCTCTCTAACTTCTCGCTATTCTCTTTGACAGCCTGAGCTTTAGCCGTCTCGATTTTCTCATCGACGTTTTCTTTCTGGTCGAGATATTGCATATACGACCAAATACTAAAACCGCCAAACCCCAGCACCAACACTACCAATACCGCAATAGCGACAATACTGCCAGTGATAGCGCCTTTTTCTGTATGATGCCTACTCTTCATGCTTACGATTATACTTTGTCGAGGCTAAATATGCAAAGGTTTAACTTTGCGGCTGCAGCAAATAGAGATTGTACGCGCCCGCGGTCTTGTGCAGAGTAAGCCCAGCCGCCTCGAAACCATAGCTCAACAGCCAAATATCACGCCCAAGACGGTTAGTCTCGCGCTGTAAATACTGCGCCATCTTAGCGATATCACGACCGTCGCCAAAAAGATAAACGACTGTCGTCTCGTCTGGCAGCGGCGTACGCCAAAAATTAGCTAACCGCACCGACACTTTCTCGTCGTGCCGCGATAACCAACGTGAAATTAGTACTAGCAGCGGTTGTAGTTCGTAACCAATCGCCCGCGCGCCGCGGCGGCTCGCTTCGCGCAGCACTATGCCGTCGCCCGAGCCAATATCCACCAACACATCGGTTTTTTTGAGCCGATATAGCTCATCAAAAGCTTTTTGCAAGTCGCGGCGCCGCGACGGCACATACGGCGCGCCCGTGAAAGCGACAAAGCCAAACAGCAGCACCACGGCCGCAATGGCGGCGAAAATCACGCGAATTTTTCCTTGAGGACGGTAATTTTATTGCGCAAGCCGTTCAAATCTTTTTCGATATCGCTAGCTAGTTTCTCGGCTGCTTGGTAGCGCTCTATCGCCTGTTCAATATCGAAGTCATCGCTTTCAAACCACGCCACCATCTGGCGCAGCTCTTCAATTTTTTGGTTGATAGTTTTCTCATTTTTGCTTGACATTTTTAACCTCCGCTTTGATAATTATTTTTTCTTCCTCGATACTAATAACTTCGCCTATTTCGGTCGAACCGCGCACAATCGCGTAACCGCGCGCCAGCGCCAACTGCGGATTGTACGCCGCCAAAATCCGCTGGAATTGCGTAATTTCACTTGTTAAGACGTCAGTTCTGCTATCTAGATGTAGCAGTGCGCGCTGCTGCAAGCTGTCAACCTCACTACTTAAATTGCCAATCGCTGACTCCGTCCGGTAGGACATGCCGTCAACCAGCGCTTTTATTTCTCGCACCAGCTCTCGCCGGTCTGGCACAATAATTTGCGCTGCATTACTAGGTGTCGAAGCCCGTACATCGGCAGCCAAGTCCGCCAGTGTCATATCGACTTCGTGCCCAATGCCGACCAATGTCGGCACGCGGCTGGCAGCAATCGCTCTAACCAACAATTCATCGTTAAATGTATTCAAATCGTCAGCACTGCCGCCGCCGCGAATAATCACTAGTACCTCGGGCGGCGTTTGGCTCTCGTTAAAACGATTAATTGCCGCAACAATCTGATCAGCCGCTGCCTCGCCCTGCACTTGAACATGCGCTACGTCAATTTGCAAACCACCCCAGCGCTCATTTACGATTTTGATAAAGTCCGCGTAGCCTGCCGCCTGAGTGCTGCTTATCACGCCGATACGCGCTGGAATTTGTGGCAAACAACGCTTGCGCTCCGCGGCAAATATTCCTTCCTTCTCGAGTTTAGCGTGTAACAGCTGGAAACTTTTGCGCAAGCTGCCCTCGCCTAGCGGACGATAATTTTGCACGGTCACACTAAATTTACCCCACTTCGTCACTTTGGACTGCGCCCGCACCACTAGCTTCATGCCGTCTTCAATCGGCGTTCGCAGTTGATAAACTGGCATAAAACAACCGACGCTCGCTTCCTCGTCTTTCAAATCAAAAAACACCCATTTGCCTTGATTTACCTTGAAACTGGCAACCTCGCCCTCAATCTCAACAGCGCTGCACGAAAACTCCAGCACTTGATTAATCAGCTCGACAAAACCGCTAACGCCGAACCTTGGAATCAGATTTTCGTCCATATTTCACTATTGTTAGCTGGTAAAATACATAGCCTAGCAGCAGCGCCGTCAGCAGTACAATTACCCGGTAAAGTACAATCGCTGCAATCGACTGGCCACTGCCTATACCTGATAAAGCCAAGACACTAACCATGATTGCCTCGTAGGCGCCCGTTCCGCCCGGCGTTACCACAATGAATCCAGCAATTGTCGCTATGCCATAAGCAATTAAAATCGACGCCGGGTTGACACTCATTCCCAGCGCCTGAAAAGTAATCCAGATCGGCGCGATCTCGGTAGCGGTAAATAACATCGCCCACAAAAATGGCTTCAGCAGCACGCGCTTGTCACTCTTTAGCTCGTTAAAATCGTCATGCATATCATAGAAAAACTTCTCTATCGACTCCCGCTTCAACACCACCTGCGGCCGCCGCGCAAAAAATGACGCCGTACCGTTAGTTATCATCGTAATTCTCTTGGCTAATTTTTTCATCCGGTGGACGCTATTCAAAAAGTACGCGCCCAGCAGCGTCGCCATCACCAGCAAAAATACCAGCGTTGAGCTCATCAAAATTATCCAGCGGTTAACACGGCCGTCAATCGTCACCATCAAAACAGAAACTACCAAAAAGACCACAATCGCCATAAAACCCACCACATAACGCACGAATTGCGCCATCGTCGCTCGCCCAATTGGCACACCGTATTTACCTAAACGCCAGTTAGCATACGAAATACCACTGACACCGCCGCTAGGAAAAGCATGATTAACAAAATTTAACTCTAGCGATATGCGTGCCAGAGTTGCCGGATTAATATTCTTTACGAAGCCTTTCTGACGCAAATACGAAAAAATCATCTCGCCAGTCGCCAAATATCCGGCCGCAATAATTGGCAGCATCCACACAAGCTTGCCAAGGTCAATTTTACCTAGCAAACCCCAAGCATATACCAGTTCGCTTCTAGCTAGAAAAAGTATCAAAGCAATCAACAGCAACGTGGCAATACTCAACCACAATCGAAAAGACAGTCTCCTTTTCATACAATCTAGTATACTATATTTATGCATATCACAATACTTGGCCGCCAGCCAGCACTTGGAGTAGCCGAGCTAGAACAGCTCTACGGTGCTGACAATGTCCGGTGGTTTTCGGAGCAAACAGCGCTTGTAGATTCACCTGATTTTGACTTCGAGACCCTCGGCGGCAGCCAAAAAGCCGGCCGAGTCGTTCTCGAACTCGACCGCGGCAATTGGCTAACCGCCAGCCGCCAAATCGTTCAGCACTACGCCGCCAAATGGCGCGCCAGCGAGCATAAAATAACTCTTGGCATCAGCGCTTACGGCTTCAAAATCTCGCCGCGCGATGTCCAAAAAACTGGCTTGCTCATCAAGAAAAAATTACGCGACAGCGGCACTAGCTTACGCCTTATCCCGAACCCAGAAATCGCCCTTAACACCGCTACTAGCCATCACAACAAGCTTGGGCTATCGCCGACGAAAGTTGAGCTGCTAGTCGTCCGAGCGCCGAATAATCGCCTCATCATCGCTGAAAGTGTCGGCGCTCAGAACATCACTGCGCTGGCCGCCCGCGACCAAGCTCGCCCGCGTACCGATGCTTTCGTCGGTATGCTACCGCCGAAATTAGCGCGGATGATAATAAATCTATCTGGCGAGATGAAACCCGGCCGCCTCTGGGACCCTTTTTGTGGTACTGGCACCGTTCTCCAAGAAGCGCGGCTCAAAGGAATAGACGTCTACGGCAGCGACCTGAGCCAAAAAATGGTTGATTATGCCACAGAAAACATGCAGTGGCTCGATAATAAATACCGAATCAACCCCCAGTGGCAGATATTCCAAGCTGACGCTACCGCTGTCAAACTCAACGCCGCCCAAAAATCCGAAATCACCCGCATCGTCTGCGAAGCCTACCTCGGCCAGCCCTTCTCGGCCCCACCAAAGTCCACCAAGCTCACCGCAGTCCGCGGTAATTGCAATCATATCATCAGCCAATTTTTAGCAAACATCCGCCCGCAAATTAAGCTGAATACGACGCTAGTTGTCGCCATGCCCGCCTGGCGCGACCATAGCGGTAAATTTACACATTTACCGCTTATTGATCAGTTAGCAGATTTAGGCTACCAACGCCTACATCTAAACTTAGTCAGCGACGACCAGCTGCTCTACTACCGCCAAAACCAGGTGGTAGCACGAGAGATTTTACTGCTTAAACCTCTCGATGAAAATTAAGAGCATCCCGCCCGCCAAGCACGCGCCTGCTACGGTAATTACTTTCGTAAAGCTTGACATTTCCGATAGCTTCGCGTACAATAGCATAGATTGTCTTATATTAAATTAAAGGAGTTTTATGTCACACGTTAAAGCTGGCGGTTCGAGCGATAATACCCACAAAAGTGCTGGTAGGCGCAATGGCGTCAAGCGTTTCGGCGGGCAAAAAGTCAACCAGGGCGAGGTGCTGGTTCGCCAGACTGGCAGTACCAAAGTTGCTGGCCCGGGTACTTATATTAGCCGCAACTACACAATTCACGCAGCCAAGAGCGGCACCGTAGTTTTCAAACATATCAAGAAGCCATCGTTCACTGGCAATACTCACCCGCGAACTCAAGTTTGCGTTGAATAAGCTAGATTCACACTAGGTGTGCTACCCTGGCTAGCGAGATACCGCTACTGGTTTTGCTTTTCGTTTTTTTGGCGACCTACTGATACGTTCATAAATCTTTGCAGTTCTGTGATACTATCTTCTAGTTTCATCGCATACGGTAAGTAATTTTCGTTACTATGTCCATAACGGCCTTGCTTGGCGACGGCGTTATTCAGTACTGTCAGAGCACGCTTAATCTCGTCTATCCTATCGCCCAGGCGAGACGCTTCGTCTCGCGGCAAACCGCTTCTAGATTTCTCAACAACACCGTCCAACCTATTAAGCATCGTTGAGACGCCCGACGCAAATTCTTGCAAATTATTATTAGAGGATAGCGGTATCTCTGATCTCTCTAAAGTTCTAACTATTCTTTCTGCGGCATCTGACATATTCCTTATACAAATGCGCGTATCGTCTGCTTCCGCCAACGCTTTTAACGCCTCAGAAGCGCTAAGAGACTGTTTATCGGCCGATAACTCATCTGGGCTGTCATCTTGCTCATTTGAACTTCCCGATTCTTCTTGATCTTCTGGTGCGGGAGGTTCGCTTTCAGTATCGACAATAGACGGATCACCGTCTAAGCTAGCCTTTTCAGTAGCTGGCGAAGAATGCTCACCTCTAAGCGCGGCCAGCACTTCTTCGCGGGCTTGCGACCTTGGGACTGGTTTGCTAGCTCCGGTTGTTGCGCCTCTTAATGCAGCTAATACATCCTCGCGGGTTGGTGGCTTCGGCTCTGCTTTCGTCGGGTTCAGCTTGCCAGCCGCTCTTAGCACAGCACGCAACCTTTCACCCTCATCAGCTGGCGGCTTTGGCTGCTCTGTCGGCTGATTATTGCTCTGCGGTAATTGCGCCTCCCAAGCATCGAGGGCGTCTTCAGCCGGCGGCAAACCATGATTTTCCTCGCTATCAGGATTTATCGTTGTACTGAAATCACCTTGATCAACGCGCATCCAGGTAGCGCGCCTACTACCATCACCATTGTCATCACCATTGTCATCACCATTGTCATCATCACTACCGTCCTCTGTATTAATAAGTAAGTAGGCAGGAGTATCTGGATATAATCGGGACCTTAGAAAAGCTATTCTAGCTCTATCAATTGCTCTATCGCTATCTCCAGATTCATCAGACCGTCTACCAATAGCTAATCTACCCAATCCAACGCTTACTTTACTCAATAGCTCCAACCTAGCCTTTTCTTCAGAAGTGCCTAGTCTCTCAGCGCTTGGGAGCTCGCTACTCGGCACTGGATAGCCAATTATTATAGGTTTTTTAGGCGATTCGCCGCTTGGTGCTGTACTTTTTGATGTATGTGTTCCTGGCATATACTACTATTATATCAAAACATAAGCGAAATGTCAACTACAACGCCACAAATAAACAGATTAAGCAATTCTACAAACGGCTACTTGCTCATGCCTAGGTGGTAGCGCACCCGCTCGACGACATCGCCGATAACTACTTGCGATTTTACTAAATAATCGTCAACACCGAGCTGCTCGGCGCGTTCTTTGTCTTTGGGCTGGCTAAGCGCTGTTAGCATAATCACCCGGATGTTAGTAGTCTCTGGCGTATTGCGCAAAATGTCCAAAACGTCAAAACCGCTAATTTTCGGCATCATCACGTCCAACAAAATCAAGTCAGGATGTTCAGACACTGCCAACGACAGCGCATCCTCGCCATTATTCGCTTCACAGACGTCAAAACCCTCTAGCTCAAGACGCGACCGATATACTGATGCTAGCGCAGTGTCATCTTCTACTAGCAAAATCTTGCGTTTGCGTGTATCCATAGTTTATATAGTATACCAGCCTGGCAATAAGCACAAGGGCTATGACGCTAATTCTTTAGCGCGCACCATTTGTGGGTCGCGCCCAGCGTTATTATCATCCGAGCTCATCTTGACTGTCTGGTTCGGCTGGATGCCTTCTTTGGTGATGTTTCTGTCTTGCGGCGTGTACCAGCGGGCTACTGTCACCTTGAGGATACGATCGTCGGATAGGTTAATCACCTTTTGTACCGTTCCCTTACCGAAGGTTTTTTCACCGACCAAGGTGGCCGCTTGATAATCTTTCAACGCGCCAGCCACAATCTCGCTAGCACTGGCCGAGCTACCGTTGACGAGGACAATGGTTTTCTTGCCTTTAAGTGTCGGATTTCCCGAAGCTTTGACTGTCTCGGTCACCTGGCCACGGCTTTTTTCGGTAACGACCGTTTTGCCGCTGTCTAGCCACAAGCTCGCCACTTCTTGCGCTGCTGTCAAATAGCCGCCACCGTTGTTACGCAAATCAATAATCACACCTTTAACACCTCTGTCAATGAACTCTTTAGCGGCTTTGCGGGCTAGCGAACCGGTGTTGTCGTCAAAGCGCGAGATCGTCAAGACACCAACGTCGTCGCTAACCGACCAACGGACGCTAGGATCGCTAATTTGGGCCCGCGTAATCGAAAAATCTAGCGATTCGCTACCGCGGCGCATAGTTAGCTTGACGGTCGTGCCCGCTTCGCCAGTAACCTTATCAGCCACGCCGCTAGCCGTCTCGCCTGCTACTGATGTACCGTTCACAGCCACAAAGATATCGCCCGTTTTAAGGCCGGCTTTCTTGGCTGGAGAGTCATCGAGAACTCGCAGTACCGTCGGCTGCAAATTACGCACGCCGATTTCGGCACCAATGCCAGAAACTTCGCCGTTTAGACTTTTGTTAAATTCTGCCGCTTCTTCCTTATCTAGAAATGTCGTGTAGTCGTCGCCGACCGCTTTAACCATGCCGCGAGCCGCCCCGTCCGACAGCTTATTAGCATCCAAATCACCGTCATAATTCGCCGCTAGTTGACGATAAGCTTCTTTCATCACCTCGGTGTCGAGCGGCTGCTTAGCCACCTTGATGCCAAAAATCGGTGCTGCTATCTGATAGATTTCTTCGCTGCGCGTACCGGCTGCAAATGATACGATTATCGCCAAGACCAACGACGCCAAGAAAACACCCTGTGAAACCTTCCGCTGCCGAGGCTTCCGCCCCTTATTTTCAACTCCCTGTTCGTTTGCCATAATCATAATTATAGCGCACTCTGGCTGAGTACGCTATAATTTACTGATTATTATATTGATCTCGCTAGAAATATATATAAGTTAGCCCAGCACTTGAACGCGTGTAGTAGTGATAGCGACCCCAGCCTAAACCATCCATGTTGTTGTTATAATCGCTAACGGTGATCGTACCATCGCCGTTAACTGCCTCAACATACATAGCGTGCCCGTACGTACCAACGTACCATATAGCCACTGAACCAGCCTTTGGCGTAGAGCCATTAGCGATACCGTAGCGTGCCGTAGTGCTTGGCCACTCGTTAGCGTTACCTGCTCCGCCAAAATGCGGCACATAGCGGCCAGTACTAGCTACCTTCCAGGCGGTATAGCTGACGCATTCGCGGTTATATAGACCCCAGTTATCGACTATCGTATCCTGCTCGGCATTAGCCCAAACCGACGGATATCCGCCGCCGCTAGCCGAGCCCGTACCAATATTAGTAGAGCCTGAAGCACGGGCAGCTGCAGCCATAGCGGCGGCCTGCTGAGCGCGGACACTGCTGATTTCGCTGTTACGCTTGGCGACCAGGTTATTGTAAGCCGATTCCTCGCCACGCGTGTCCGAAACTAATTTAGCCTGTTCAGCCTCTTTGGCAGCTAGCGCGGCTTTTTGCGACTTCTGGTCGCGCAGTACGTTCTCGACTTGCTTTTTCTGCTTTTCGAGCTGCGCTTTGAGCGATTTAATCTGCTTGATCTTGGTACTCAGATTATCCTGCATTGACGAGCGGTATTCTTGCTTGTCAACGTAATCGCCGATGTTTTTGCTGCTAGCCAGCATCTCGAGCGGCGAGATTGAGCTATCGACATACATATCGGCAACAATTTCGCCAAGAGCTTCTTTGTTAATCTCGATTTTCTTTTCAGTAGCAGCGATATCTTTCTCAAGCTTATCGCGCTTAGCTTGGCTAGTATTAATTTGCGCTTGGATTTCATTTTTTTGCTTGGTTAATACATCAAGCTGCGCTTGCAGCGTTGACGCCAGCGCGCCAAGCGTCGCCGCCTGCTGCTGATATGAATCAGCTTCTGATTGAAGTTTTTTGACCTGTTCGTCGTACTGGTCGGCCAACACGTTTTGCGCGAAGGCAACCGGTATACTTGCGCTCATCAAAACAGCTGCTGCGACGATTGACGACTTCGCAACGTGCCGCCTTGACGAAACTGGTGTGGTGGACCTATGTTTCATACCTCTAGCGTAACAAAGCATTACCGCTTTGTCAATAAAGCTATGTCGAATAAGCACCCCCTTTCGTAAATTACTCTACAATTTGAGATAACGGCGAGTAGCCAGTGTCGAGGAAATAATCCCAATCAACGAGCCTAGCAACATCATACTTAGCAAGACCAGCAGCAAATTATTTATCAGAAAGTGCGATGTAGCTACAGCAGCAATTCCATAAGCCTGTAATTTGCCAGAAATCGTCGCGAAAACCCCTACCCCTATAGCGGTCGCTACAATGGCAGCAATACAACCATATACCATCGCTTCTACCAAAAACGGACCGCGGATAAAGCTTTTATCAGCACCGATGAGCTTCATCATCTCGATCTCGCTTTTACGGTTGAATATTGCCATTCTAATGGTATTAAAAACAATCAACGAAGATATTACGACGAAGAGTACGCTCGCTGCCAAACCGGCCCGCTGCGCAAAATCTGTCCAGCGGCCGATATTTTCGATAGCGTCGCGCCGGTCGCCAGCAAACGACGGTTCGCGCTTATCATCGATAATTTTTTTGAGCGGCTTATTAGTTTTGACAAAATCACTAAGACTGTCGGTGTCATTGATATTCTCTAGATTAACGCGAATCACTGCTGGCATTTTATTGGCAGCTTGATTGAGGGCATCTAGTATATCTTGGTCTGCTTTGTTGTCTTCGGCGCTTTGTTGGCGCGCCTTTTCCGAGGAAACGAATTCAACGCGCTCGACATTATGCAGTTTGCGCAAATCGGCAATAATCGGTTTGGCCTGCTCTTCAGTGGTACCCGTTTTGAGATAAATTGACATATCGACTTTTTTGCTCAGCTCTGTTACCGAGTCTGCCAAAATATTACGCGCCACCACTGTAGTAAAGATAATCAACAGTGTAATCGTCATCACCGCGGTAGCCGCAATGGTTAGCCAAGCATTACGAGTGAAGTTATTGACGCCGTAGCGGCACATTCGCACGAAAGTCAGCCATTTGCGCTGGCGGCTGCGCCTTTGTCTGGTCAAGGCGCGCGCACCGGTATTTTTTTTGTCCTCGCGGCGGCTTTTCTTTTTGGCAGCCGCTGTCTTGACTTTGTCTCGTCTCATTGCCGATAACTCCCCTGCGCTTGGTCGCTAGTAATCTTGCCGTGGTCAACAGTGATAACGCGGCGCTTCAACCTATTGACAATCTCGACATTATGTGTTGTAAGTATAACAGTCGTGCCATACCGGTTAATCTTCTCGAGTAGGCGGACAATATCCCAACTGTGCTTCGGGTCGAGATTACCCGTTGGCTCGTCGGCGATTAGAATCTTTGGCTGGCGCACTACCGCTCGGGCAATCGCTACTCGTTGGCGTTCGCCGCCCGATAGCTGATGCGGGAACTGCTTTTCCTTACCCTTTAGACCCACCAGGTCAATCACTTTTGGTACAGTATTTTTAATTTCGCGGTTAGTCATGCCGGCAATTTCTAGCGCAAAAGCCACATTTTCGAACACTGTCCGGTTCGGTAGTAACTTAAAATCCTGAAAAACTACGCCAATTTTGCGGCGCAGCAACGGGATATGCTTGTCCTTGAGTTGGTCGTAATCAATACCGCCAACGACAATCTTGCCGCTAGTCGGCTTTTCTTCGCGCGTCAATAATTTGAGCAGGGTCGATTTGCCGGCACCGCTAGTCCCGACGATAATTACAAACTCGTTCGGTTCAACGTGCAGATTAACGCGGTCAAGCGCTGGCTTGCTGCCCTTACCGTACACCTTAGTCACTCTATCTAACAGAATCATCACTACCTATTGTAGCATAAGCTAGTTTATAGCGATAGCCAGCTACTCGGTCGCCGCTTGCTGCTCGAGATATGCTTCGATAAAACCGTCAATGTCGCCATCTAGCACGCCGCGGGCGTTATGCGTCTCGAACTTAGTACGCGTATCCTTGACTAATGTGTAAGGGTGAAGCACATAATTACGGATCTGCGCACCCCAACTAGCCGACTCGCCTGCCCGCAGATCAGCTAGCGTTTCGGCGCGTTGTTCTAGCTGCATTTGCGCTAAGCGGCTTTTGAGGATTTTCAGCGCGGTTTCTTTGTTTTGGAGCTGGCTGCGCTCATTTTGGATCGCCACCACCGTGCCTGTCGGCAAGTGAGTGATGCGCACTGCGGAATCAGTCGTATTAACCCCTTGCCCGCCGTTGCCGCCGCTACGATAAATATCAATTCGCAAATCTTTGTCGTCGATCTCGACCTCGCCTGGAGCGTCCATTTCCGGCATTATTTCAACTAACGCAAAGCTAGTCTGCCGCAGATTATCAGCGTTAAACGGACTGAGACGCACCAGCCGGTGCACCCCATGCTCACTGCGCAATTTACCGTAGGCAAAGGCGCCGCGAATAATGTATGTCGCATTCTTGATACCGGCTTCTTCGCCTGTCGAACGCTCGACTAGCTCGGTCTGCATATCATGCTTTTCAGCCCAGTGCAGATACATTCGCTCTAACATCTCTGCCCAATCCTGCGCATCGGTACCGCCAGCGCCAGCGCTCAATTTGAGAATCGCCGCCCGATTATCGTATTCACCTGAGAACAACAAATCTTTGCGCCGATCCTGATATTCCGACTCGAGAGCTGCTAACTGCTCGGTAAACTCTGCCAGCATCGAGTCGTCGCCTAAATCCATTAGTTCAACAATGTCCGAGATTTGCGAACGTAAAATCTGCCATGGCTCAATTTGCGAACGCAAGCTCGCCGCCTGCCGCGTCAGCATCTGCGCCCGCTCGACATTCGCCCAAACGTTCGAGTCGGCCAGCTGTTCATCAAGTACTGCCAGCTCTTCGGCGCGAGCGTCAATATGCAAAGCCTGGCAAGCGCTAGCCACGCGAGCACGGAGATCTTCAGCTTGTTTTCGTAACGGCTGCATAGAACCTAGGCAGCAGTCTCGTCTTGATTTTGGCTGGTGTCATCTGATTTGCGGCGAGTTGATTTCTTGGTAGAAGTTGGTTCTACGGTTGTCGGCTCAGTAGCAGGTTCTGATCCAGCAGGTTCAGAAACATTAGTCTGAGCAGCAGCTGGCGCAACGCTCTGCGGCTGATTTTGCGGCTCAACCACGCCCTTCCAATAGTCAATTTGACTCAACCGACGTACCAAAAACGGATGATCGCTAAAGGTCTGCGCAAAATGATTCATCGGACGCTCGGCCGTGTACTGCATCCACTGGCGCGCTACCTCGTTCATACTGTCTGCCGCATCAGGCCCAACATGCACCTTGATCAGCGATTTCTTGACTAATTCGCTATCGCCCAAATACATCAAAGCTAGACGATCGGCGGTTAGCTCGGCGCGGCGGTGCCAGAATCCAGAAATCCAACTACCCAATACGCTGATAATTGGAATCGACAAAAACGGCATCAAATACACGTTAGCGTTGGCATGGCGGTATTTGATATGTGCCATTTCATGTACAACAACCACCTTTAATTCATCTTCGGTCAAATAGCGAATTGATCCAGAATGCAGCACGATAGAATATGGCCTAGCAAAACCAAAAGCATAAGCATTCATCACTGGATTCTGCGTGATGAAAATCTCGACTTGCGGCATCTCTAAATCAGCCGATACCTGGTTAGCCCAATCGCGCAACCACGCGTAAGCGCTATATTCAACTTGCAAGGCATTGCCCAGCATTTGCTGGCGCATCATCCGCACCATAAACATGCCAATACCCAGCAGCATACCCAATCCCATAATCATAAAAACTATCGCCAGCAATACAGCAATCACGCCATCGCTGAACGATAACTCAACGTGGTGTCCAGCATTGTCTGTTGACATTTCCTGGAATGTTGTATAGATAAAATAGCTAGCCGCAAAGAAACAAAAGATAATGATAGTTATTGTCAGAACGACATTATCTTGCGCATTGCGAGCCCGCGCTACGGCAAGCTGGCCTTTGGTTTGCGCCTGCGACTGCGGCGGCTGCTGATACTGTTGGTATTGCTGGTACGGCTGTTGATCCATAAACCCTCCGATTAGATACTATCTCAAGACTCGCGCCTATTCCTGCTTATTATAGCAGTATTAACAGCAATAAGCAGCAATTTCGGCGTTTCAAATCTGCCAAAACTGCGAGCTCTGGCATTGTCGTAGATATCGTTACGGCGGTTTTGCTATACTTTTTGTATGAAGATCGGCCAGTGTTGCGGACGGTAGCGATGTTATTGTTCTAGGCTGCACGCATTATCTAGCAATTAAAGAGGCGGTTACAACGCCTTTTCCGCAATGCCGCATTGGTGCTAAAGCTTCTCCACCGCCGCCACGAACTGCTCGCCGCGGTCATTGTAGCTCTTAAACATATCGAAGCTAGCGGCGGCTGGGCTGAGAATCACCGCATCGCCAGGTTGTGCTTGATTGGCTGCTGCTTCGACGACTGTCGACATCGGCGCCATTTCCAGCTGGACAACCTGGCAAGATACCTTATTTTTATGCAAAATTTCGATAATTTCACTGGCATTAGCGCCGTTGACAATCACCGCCCGCATTTGCTGCCTGGCGATTTCCTGCGCTAATTCCGCGTAGTCCGCACCCTTGTCAGAGCCGCCCAAAATCAAAATTTTTGGCTCCGTGAAAGCTTTTAACGCGGCAATAGCACTACCGGGCGTGGTCGAAATACTATCGTCGTAATATTTCACGCCGTTTTTCTCAGCGACGAATTTCAAACGGTGCGGCAATCCTGTGAAACTCTCTAGTCCAGCGGCATATTGCTCGTCGGTCACGGTGATTGGCAGTTCCGTCACCGCGCTCATTGCTGCGCAGGCATTCTCGAGGTTGTGCGCGCCCGGCAACCGCAAATGGCTGGTGCTGCAAATCTGCCGATTCTGTACGCAAAAATAACCGTCTTTGACATAGACCTGATCATCATTGGGAATAGCGTAGCGCTGCGCAAAGTCCAGCGTATCACCATGATTATCGCCCGTATCTAGCAGCCTATCAAGCGGCGCGGCAGCCACTTCCCGCGAATATTTATTCGTCGGGTGATATAAACAAATATCGCCAAGATGCTGGTGGCGACGAATATTTTTCTTGGCATTGAGGTAGTCGGCGAAATCCGTATGGACATTCAGATGATCCGGCTCAATCATCAGCACTACCGCAATATGCGGCGACTTTTCTAGATCCCACAGTTGAAAGCTGGACAATTCGTAAACGACGATGTCGGTTTTTTTAATCTTCGGCAAGACATCCAGCGCTGGCACGCCGATGTTGCCGACCAAATGCACCGTTTGTCCGGCTTGCTGCAATATCGAGGCAATCAAACTGCACGTCGTCCCCTTGCCTTTGGTGCCGGTCACGCCGATAATCGGCGCTGGACACTTGTCAAAAAACTCGTTAGTCGCCGACCAAATCTTGCCGCTGGTTTTGATATTGCGCGGCGGCAAACTAGCTGTCCGCACCACCAAATCAGTGTCGCCCAGCTGTTCGCTGAAGACGTTTTTGCCAGAAATCAACCTAAAGCCACTCGGAATAGCCGGCAGTTTATCCGCCGGACGTTCATCAGCCACCACAAACTCCGCGTCAGGAAATTTCTGCTGGAAATATACCAGATTTGATATACCTTCCACACCGTAACCCGCGATGATAATCTTCATAACGACTATTATAGCACGCGCCTTCATCGCTATAATATCAATACTTTATGCTTTAGCTTGGTAACAAGATTGTTTATTGATATAATTATAGTAATCTTTCGCTCCGACCAGCGAGAGGTAGAACGTTTCCGTCTATCATAAGAGAGGAAGGAGTCCATTGTGGGATGGCTCACGGCAGCAATCGTGTGCACTTGCATAGGAATCATGTTTGCTAGCTTTATTTCCCTATCCACTTGCGACGAGGGGGAGAAACTGAAATTTATCGTTACATTTGCTGTAACGATAATAGTCTCCTACATAATAGCAAACTCTATTACATATGTAAGCACGATGCCATATAGACCGAGAGAGAGGCTAGCAACCTTCGCAGAGGCCGCTGCCATTTATGGTATCAACAGTGGAGATTCCTATCCGTTGTCATTAGGTGACAAGTCCGTCTCTCTTTCGGGAGAGATGACAGTCACTGGTAATGCGTTTTACATTAGTGGACAAGCGACATTCCAAGGAGGCACCACCCTTCTGGTCGGATTTCAGCACAGTGATGGAATCCGGGAAATCCTTGAGATTCCACTAACTAGCATTAATTTCGTCATCATACCAGATGACGAAATGTCAACAATGTCAATCGATCTTAGCGCCGTAACGCAGTCCGCTACCGGCTATGAGGTACACGAAACGTTTGACGATAGTTGCCGTCCGTCAATCCGTTTCGGGTGGTGGACAGCGAACTGCACGACGAGTGTGCAAAGTTTTTCGGTCAGCCCATTGGCCAACGAAGGGCTTGCGAGTTTGCTGAAAAGAGCTTTCTCAAGCTCTTCCAACGGTAAGGTTACTATGAGAGTGACCGAAGCCAAGTATCGACAGATCCTCGGCTCCGCTAGCAGTACCGAGATCCAAACGGAGACGCCATCTCCGTCGCCCGCCCAGAATTGAGCAAGTAAAATGCTCCGCTGGGTCGGCGGCGGAGCATTTTACTTTTGATTGAAATTATTATTCTAAAATAGCTTTTCTAGCTTATCATTTAGCCGCGTCAGCGATTTCTGGTCGCTAGCGCTGACGCCAGCCAGCACCCAAGTGTCCGCGCCGATAAATTCGCGCGCCGTCGCAATCATGCGTTCGCGAGTAATGTTGCGTATTGCCTCGGGCACGCGCTCGTAATCTTTGACAAAACCGTCGCCGAAATAGCGCCCGCTATAGAAATTGCTAATCTGCGCGACTGTCTGCGCCCCCATCTGGTGACGGCCTAGCGCGTAGGACTGCGCTGCCGACAGTTCTTCTTCGCTAATTTTCCCATCAAGCACCGCTCGCACTTCGCGGGCAATAATATCAAATAGCCGATCCGCCGTTTCGACATTGACCTGCCCGCCAAAATCCCAGCTACTATCATAAAAACCGGCGCTAGCTTCGCTAAACATGCCATAAGCCAAACCCTTTTTGCGGGCCGCACCGAAGATACGCGAGTGCATCGTTCCGGTCAAGATATGATTCAAGCACGACATCGCCTCTAACTCAGCATCATTAATTTCGCGCGGCAGCGACATGCTCCAACCAAAGGTCAAATTAGTCGCTTCTTTACGCTTGATAAGGGTCGGAGCGGCCTTTTTCAAAACATCGCGCGGTACCACGAAACGTTCGCCGCGCGGCAGTTCCCAACCCTCGAGCATACTCTTAATACGCTCGCGCCGACCGTCGAGCTTGCCCGCAATCACAAAGCGCATATTATCTGAAGTGTGTGTTTTTCGATGGTGGCGCTGAATATCCTCAAGCGTGATATTGTTAATCGTCCGCAAACGCTGCCAAAACGTATAAACGTCCTCGCCTAGCAATTGCTGAACTTTCGGCCAAAGCACGCGGCCGTGATTGTTCAAATATCCCGTTAGTTCGCTGCGGACATTGCCCTTTTCGGCCTCTAGCGATTCTTGCTGAAAGTGCGGCTGACAAATCGCCACTTGCTGCAATTCAAGAATTCTATCCCATTCGAAATCAGCGCAGTCAGCCACATACACCATTGATAAGTCGCTTGTCCAAGCATTATGATACGCACCGTTTTTGGTGAATTCTGCTTCGTAGGCATGCTCGCTCGAGAACTTAGCGTTTGCACCAAATGACATGTGTTCCATCACATGAGCGGTTTCATAAATATTTTTGCGTCCAACATAGCGGTTGCCAGCGCGAAATTGAAATTGGAAGCTCATCACTGTTGCGCCAGGCACGTCAATAAGCAGCCCACGCGAACCATTGTCGAGCCGTACTTCTGTTACTGTGTGTTTCATCTAGCGGCTCTTTTTTCGATTCTGGCGCTTGGCCTTTTTCTTTTTGCGGGCAACGTTGCGCCTATGATTAGTTTCGGCGATCGAGGCGGCTCTTTTTATTGAACCGCCGAAATCGTGATCGCGATTCTCTTCGCCGCCAGTGATTTCGTTGACTCCATGCTCGACCGAAGTCTCGGCAAGCTTCGTCAATTCCGTTTGGTGGTCATCGTCAATTGATTCGCGGCTAATAGCGTCAGTGGCGCGCACATGATAAATAGCACGCAAAACTTCCTCGCGCAGTGTCGCTTGCAAGCTATCAAACAGCTTCTGCGACTCACTGCGGTATTCAACCAGCGGGTCGCGCTGGCCGACGCTGCGCCAGTGAATACCTTCGCGCAAATGCTGCATATTTTCGAGGTGCTGCATCCACAGCGTATCAAGTACTTGCAGATAAACTTCGCGCTCAACCCCGCGGATTAGATCGTCGCCGAGCTCTCTTTCTTTGGCTGTATACATTTTTTGTGCAGCAGCTAACGCTTTATCGCGGCGCTGACTATCTTTTTTGATCGCGCCAATTTTTTCAATTTCGTCGGTCTCTAGCGGGATAATCTCTGCAAATTCTTCGACAAATTTTGGATTATTCTTGGCCGGCACCTCTGTTAATTTATTAACCATCGCTCGCAGCAAACGCTGAATTTCTGGTTTGATATTATCGCCTTCGAGGATTTTGCGGCGCACCGTGTAGACAACTTTGCGATGGCGATTAATAACATTATCGTACTGAACAACATTTTTGCGCGTATCAAAGTTATAGCCTTCGACTCGCTTCTGCGCTGCCTCCAATGTCTTGCTGACGGCACGATTCTGGATTGCCGTTTCCTCATCGACACCTAAGCGTTCCAGCACGTTAGCAATCCGCTCGCCCTGAAAGATACGCATCAAATCGTCCTCGGTCGAAACATAAAACTGCGTATCGCCCGGGTCTCCCTGCCGGCCGCCGCGGCCGCGCAGCTGATTGTCGATCCGGCGCGATTCGTGGCGCTCTGAACCAATGACCACTAGACCACCCAGTTCTCTGACGCCCGGCCCAAGTTTAATATCGGTACCGCGCCCAGCAATGTTAGTCGCTAAAGTGATCGCACCTTTCTCGCCGGCATGCGAGATAATCTCTGCTTCGCGCTCGTTGTTCTTGGCATTTAGAATTTCGTACTTAATACCTTCGCTATCCAAATATTTGGCGATCATTTCGTTTTTGGCGATTGAACCGGAGCCAACCAACACCGGACGGCCTTCATCGTGATACTCTTTGATCGCTTGAGCTACTGCTTTCAGTTTGCCTTTCTCGGTCTTGTAGATCAAGTCCTGATGGTCCTGGCGAGTAATTGGCTTGTTCGGCGGCACCACCACTACGTCAAGCGAATAAATTTGTTGAAACTCTTCAGCCTCAGTGAAAGCAGTACCAGTCATGCCGCTAAGTTTTTTGTACAAACGGAAGTAATTCTGGAAAGAAATTGTCGCCAGCGTCATGCTTTCCTGCAGCACCGGTACGCCTTCTTTGGCTTCAATCGCTTGGTGCAAACCTTCGCTATAACGATTGCCTTGTTTGAGCCGACCAGTGTGCTCGTCAACGATTATCACTTCGCCGTCGTTCGTCACCACATAGTCTTTGTCACGATGAAACAGCGTTTGCGCCCGCAAAGCTTGATCCATGTGATAAACGCTGCGCACATATTCTGGAGTGTATAAGTTTTTTATACCCAGCATTTTTTGCACTTTCTCGACGCCCTCGTCGGTCAGCGCGACCTGCTTGCGCTTCTCTTCTAAGGTATAATCATCTGGCGTTAACTTCGCTGCAATCTTAGCAAATTGATAATAACTGTCCGGGTTTTCAGCGGCCGGCGCACTAATAATCAGCGGCGTCCGCGCTTCGTCGATCAGAATCGAGTCCACCTCGTCGACAATCGCAAAATTCAAATCGCGCTGGCGCACCAGCTCGATATCGTTAACCATGTTGTCGCGCAAATAATCAAAGCCGAATTCATTATTAGTACCATAGGTAATATCTGCCTGGTAAGCTTCTTTACGCGTACAAGGACGAAGCTTCTTCATGCGCGGATCAGTATGCGCCTCATTGTCATAATTTTCGTCATACAAGAATGAAGCCTCATTGATAATCACCCCAGTCGATAAACCTAACGCATTATAAATTTGCCCCATCCAGCCAGCATCGCGCTGCGCCAGATAATCATTGACAGTTACAACATGCACGCCTTTGCCTTCGAGGGCATTCAGATAGGCCGCCAACGTCGACATCAAGGTCTTGCCCTCGCCAGTTTTCAGCTCGGCCACACTGCCCTCATGCAGCACCATTGAACCAATCAGCTGCACATCGTAATGACGCTCGCCGATTGTTCGATCGGCCATCTCGCGCACCACCGCGAAAGCGTCTGGCAAAATCGTATCAAGCGTCACAGATTTCTTCTGCAGACGCTTGCGCAAAACGTCGGTTTGGCCAGCCAATTCTTCGTCAGATAATTTCTTGTATTTCGGGCCAAGCGCATTAATTTCGTCGACTTTCTTTTGTAAACGCCGCAAAATCCGCTTCTGCGGGTCACCGAAAACCTTCGTCAGCACCTTCTGTTGTGTTATCGCCATAACGTCAAATTTCCCTCACTTTCAGGTATTTTCCAAAAACTCCCCTAATTATAACTGTTTTCGGGGAGTTTTGGAAGAGGCTGCTACTAAATCGCTACTGTGTTTCGCGGTCAAAACCGCGTTTGAACCGCGCTAGTATATCGCGCCGGCCGACGTGAGCTAACAAATTTTGCTTGTACTTGCGAAGCTGCCCGGCTAGCTTGCGCTCGACGATATCAGTTGCTGCCATAACATTCATTGTCGAATCTTTGGCTTTGATAACCTGATCCGGCACGTTAATAATCACTTCGACTTCATATTTGTTGCCGTTATCGCGATTGACTTCCTCGATCTTCACCGAAGCACTCATAGTTTTGCGAGCATGCCGCGTCACTAAGCGATCTAATCTGCCGATTTTCTTGCTAATATACTTTCTCGTCGGTTCATCCAAAACGTAGCCGCCTACGCCAGTTATATCAATATCTGCAATCACTTTGACCCCTTTCGTTAAACCGATAATGTATTTTAATTATAGCATTTAGCCATGGTGAGCGCTACCAATCGCCTCGGTAATATTCTGAAAGCCATCGCGATCGAGTAACTTAACCAGGCCTTCGTTAATTTCGCCGACAACCTGCGGCCCCTCAAACATTAGCGCCGTCACCATAGCCACCAGGCTCGCACCAGCACAAATCTTCTTGTAAGCATCCTCGGCAGTAAACACGCCGCCGACACCGATAATCACAAAACGATCGCGGTATTTGGCATAAGTTTTGAAAATTAAGCCAGTAGTAAGCTCCCGCGCCGGCTGGCCGCTGAGATTTCCCCTGATCTCGTTATCCAGCAATTTTGAATTACGCAGCGCCGAGCGGTCCTTGACTAGATTGCCAATCGTTAAGCCAGCAACCTCATGCCGATCAATTACTGCTAGCAGCTTCATAAATTCCGGCCACTTTTTGTCTGTCGGCATCTTAACGAAAATTGGCCGCGTTAAACGCAGGCTATCTACCGCCGTCAATAATTTATCCAGTCGCGCTGGCGTCGTAAACGGCTCGCCGCCATAAGTATTCGGGCAGCTAATATTGATTTCGTACAACGGCGCGCAACCAGCTGCCTCTAGCTGGCGCAAACTTTGGCAATAGTCGGCAATCGCTTCGCTATCGCTAACATTTTCGGGATTATTGGTTTTAGCAACTGACACGCTCAACGGGAAATCGCGCCACAGCCGCCGCGGATACCGCTTAATTCGCTGTATATTGCGAGTGACTCCGTTATTTGCCAAGCCGACGTTAACTACAATCGATTTCTCGCTTGGTAAGCGGCGAAACCACGGCCGCGGATTACCGGCACAAACCTGTGCAGTGGTCGAGCCGCCAATTTCGAAACCTAAGCCAATCCGTTTAGCTATTGGCGGCAAGTCGAAGTTCTTGTCCAGTCCAGCTGACATCCCTAGCGGATTTTTGAATTTTAGACCTAAGATCTCCTGCTCAAGCCGCAAATTTCGATAATTCCACACCCGCAAAATATTCTCGCCACGCACTCGGTGCAACATTCGCGCCGCTTTGATCATACCCTCATGCGCTTTGTCTGGGTGTTGTCGAAAAAGCAACGGTTTAGCAAGTTTCTGGTAACCGCTGCGCGAAACTTGGCACACCACTCGCTTCATCACAATTCCTCGCGATTACCCATGTACGGCCGCAGTACCTCTGGTACGCGCAGCTTACCGTCATCGGTCTGGTAATTCTCGATGATTGCTACTAGCGAGCGCGCCAAGCTCACCGCTGTACCGTTAAGCGTGTGCAGTACCTGCAGCGAGCCGTCGCTGCAGCGCACGCGAATATTGAGATTACGCGCTTGAAAATCAGTACAGTTCGAGCAGCTAGTTAATTCACGATACTGATTATCAACTGGCGACCAGTACTCGACATCATACTTTTTGGCTGCTGGCGCACCAAGGTCGCCCGCCGCAATATTCACCACATGGTACGGCACACCTAAGTTTTGCCAAATTTCCTCCTCGATCGACAGAATTTTTTCGTGCATTTGGACTGATTGTTCTGGCGCACAAAAGATATACATTTCCAGCTTATTGAACTGGTGCACGCGGAACAGTCCGCGGCTAAACTTGCCAGCCGCCCCTGCCTCTTTGCGGTAGCACGGGCTGTAGCCAGCATAGAGTAGCGGCAAATCTTTCTCGTCGATGATTTCATCAGCATGAAAGCCAGTCAGCGGCGCCTCGGCCGTACCAATTAGCATCGTGTCTTCGCCATCTATAAAGTACTCGTTACTTTCTTTGTGGCTTTTAGGAGCAAATCCCGAACCACGAGCTACCCGGCCCGACACCATATGCGGTACTGTCATCGGCGTAAATCCTTTAGAAATCAACAAATTCAGCGCATATTGATAAATCGCATTCTCCAGCAGCATCAAATCGCCCTTGATGTAGTAGAATTTGGTGCCAGCCACCTTGGCGCCGCGCTCAAAATCGAGCCAGCCGCGCTGCGTCGCAAACTCAAGGTGATCTCCTGCCGATTGGCGTTTGTCTCCCCACGCCTTAACTTCGACACTATCTTCCTCGCCGCCCAGCGGTACGTCCTCGAGCGTTACATTCGGCACGGCGTCCATCTGCGCTTGGAAATCAGCGTCAACATCATGCAATTCGCTTTCTAATTCTGCTAGCTTTCCCTTCAGCGACCGGCCTTTTTCGACTAATTCTGGCGCTGGCTTGCCGCCCTTCATCTGGCCAGCAATTTCGTTGCGCTGCGTGCGCAATTCATCAACCTGCTGCTGCAATTCGCGACGGCGCTTATCCGTTTCTAGCAAGCTGGCAATTGATATATCGTAACCTTTATTTTTTGCCGATTCTTGCACGCGATCGGCGTTTTCTCGAATGTAGCGAATATCTAGCATAGCATTAGTATATCATCTCGCGATACCGTACGCCAACGAATCTATTAATCATATCAAACAACTTATTTCGCTGTAAGTTACTCCGTTCGCAGCGCCTCAATCGGGTCAAGTTTCGCTGCCTTGCGGCTCGGCAGCCAGCCAGCTACAATTGCCACCAACATCAGAGACAACACTACAACGACAGCGTCTAGCGGCTGGAAAATCAGCAAATCGTGCTTGCCTAGACCCAATGCTTTAGAAATCGCTGGGTTCGCTAGCGTACCGACACCCCAAGCACCTAGCACGCCGATCATACCGCCCAAAAAGCCAACCCAAGCTGCTTCGTAGCGGAACAACCGCCCGATATCACGCTTCGATGCACCCAAAGCTTTCATCAGACCAATCTGCTGCGTCCGCTCGAGCACCGAAATATACATAGTGTTAATAATCCCGAATACACTCACCACCAAAGCCAAAATACCAAAACCCATCACAATAGTTTGCAAAATATTTACGAAAGTAAAAATCATGCTCTGTACATCTTTCGAAGTCATCGACGAATAGCCAGCGTCCTTCAAACTGTCGCGAACTTCCTCGGGAGTTTTACCGCCCGTGGCTGTCGCATTGGCAAAAATATACTTTTGATAAGCATCAGTTCCGGCAGTACTGAAGTCCGTTAATTCCTTAGCATCGCTCGAATCGATATACAGATTTGGCCGGCTAGCCATCTGGTCTGGCGATTTCTTGACAACCGCTACAATTTTGAATTGCTTATTTAACGTCTTACCGCCAAGAAGCTCCTTGACGCCCTCTTCGCCCTTCTCAATATACACCTTTTGAATTGTCTCAGTATCAGCCTGCTGCGGCTGCTGGTTAACTGTAATTGTTAACATCGAACCAACCATTTCTGACGCCGTTTTGCCCAGTTTCTCAGTGTAGCTCTCTGGTATAATCGCCTCGCCCGGCGCTAGCTTTGTTCCCGACTTAATCTCGCGTCCAGCCGCAGGCTCCAACTGCAAAGTATTATCGCGCATCATAACTTGGGCCACGTATTTCTTATCGCTCTTCACGCTAAATACTACATATTTTGGCCGCAGCTGATAGTTAGGCTCAACATTTTTAAGATCTTTGCGCTGGCGCAATTTTTCAATATCACTCTGAGTAAGCGTGTCATACTCTTGGCCATAATACGACGCCGCATTAGGATTATATTCAGTTAATTCGCTTCTACCGCCTACCGCTGATCCAGCAGTAGTAACCCGCTTGTCCTTAGAAATAATTAGGCCGTTCGGATCAATATTACTGCTGATTATCCGATCAACGTACTGCCTAGCACCCTCACCAACCATCAGGCTAGCCATAATCGCGAAGCCGCCGACAGCAATAGCTACGCTTGTCAAAATTGTCCGCATTTTGGCGCGGCGCAAATTACGGCCGGCTCTAGCCACGATATCGGTAGTTTTCATTATTTTTCCTCCTCTGTAAATTTGCCGGTCGACTTATTTTTAGCAGCGGGTTTCTCTACTTTCTTGCTACGAGTTTTAGCAGTCGATTTCTCGGCAGCAGAATCCGATTCAATCTTGCCATCTTTGATATGAATCACCCGCTGGCATTTTTGCGCTAAATCTTCATCGTGGGTCACGATAATTAGCGTAGCGTTGTTTTCTTTACAATAATTAAATAACAAATCCTCGATTACCTTTGAGGTTGCCGAATCTAGGTTGCCCGTCGGCTCGTCAGCAAACAAAATCTGCGGACGGCCGACAATCGCTCGCGCGATTGCCAAACGCTGCTTTTGCCCGCCTGAAAGGTCTTTTGCGCGCGACTTGATCTTGTCACCCAAATCGACCGCCTCTAAAGCTTCAATAATCCGTTTCTTGCGGCCGATTCTCGCCACGCCCGCCGTCTCTAACGCCAAACTGACATTATCATAACAGCTCTCGCCGCCCTCAACGAAGAAACTCTGGAAGATAAAACCCATCTTCTGCGCCCGAAACCTATCAGTAGCCCGCGGCCTCAACCGCAAAATATCCTCGCCGTCAATTAGCACTCTGCCCTTTTGCGGCTTGTCTAGCCCAGAAATCGCATGCATCAGCGTCGATTTACCGCTGCCAGATTTACCCAGAATTGCCACGCTCGAACCTTCTTCAATATTCAGACTGACTCTATCCAGCGCCGTAAAAGCATTTTTCTTTTTACCGTATATTTTAGTAATATTTTTGACTTCAATCATTCAGCCCTCCTGCTTATATTGCCGTTATCGCGCCAGTCATTAGCAATAACATAATTATCACGCCCAGCCCGATGCGGTACTGGATAAACAACGAAAAGTCATTGCCGGCGACAAATTTCAACAGCCAAGCAATTGACCAATAGCCAACCGCAAAAGCCACCGCTGTCGCCAAAATTGTTGGCACCCAGCCGACGCCGCCGCCAATATATTTGTAAGCAGTCATCGCCTCTAACAAACCTGCCGCCACCAAGGCTGGAATACCCAGGAAGAAGCTTAATTTCGTCACCGTTACCCGATCAAAACCGCGAAACAGCCCCACTGAAATCGTTGCTCCTGAACGCGACACGCCTGGAATCAGCGCCAAGCACTGGCCCAAGCCAATCGCCAGCGTATCCCGCCAAGTCGTCTGCCGCTCGCCGCGCCGCACAGCGCTGCATTTGTCGGCTAGCCACATCACCAGGCTCCAGCCAATCAACGCAAAGGCCACAAACCATAGACTGCGTAGTACTGTCTCAACCTCATTTTTGAGAGCATAACCGATAGCCGCAATCGGCAGCGATCCAATAATAATTGCCCAGCCATATTTGTAATCAAACTGCCGCCGCGCCCGTTTCCACCACAAGCCGCGCCACCAGGCACTCAACACCCGCCAAATATCATCTCGGAAATAAATTATCGCTGCAGCGATAGCGCCAATTTGAATAATAGCCGTAAAAGCCGTCAAACTCGGGTCGTTGATCCGCATACCCATCAACTTCTCGACAATCGTCAAATGTCCGGTCGACGACACTGGCAAAAATTCCGTCACCCCCTCGACGATACCCAATATAATAGCCTGCCACCATTCCATAATATTTAATAGTATAGCATCTGCAGCCGCCTCGGCAAAAATCTCAGCTATTTTTGCCTATTTTACGCTAAAACTATTGACATAAGCGTGATTTTTTGCTATAAGTTGTATAGAAAGTCAGACAAAAATAAAAAGGAATAACAAAATGCCCGCGGGATCATTCGAGAGAACTGGAAGTCCACCACCGCCAGTAGGAGAACAAAGTAAGGATTTTACATTAGATAACGGATCTGTCGTACATACTGATGAGAATGGTATACCAGATTACATAGAAGTGCCGCCTGAAGGCGATGAGACAACCCCTGAATCTGGTCAAGAAAGCGGTGCCGAATACGGAGACGTCGAGCCTTGCCAAGAAAGCGCTGAAAACGCCGCCGAAGTGCAAGCTAACGAGACGCTGCGCACCGATCAAGAGCTTCTAGGTAGACACTATCCAGTTCGGCAATTAGTCGAAAAAGCTAGTAATGCACGCAAGGGGATTGTTGAGTACGCGCAAGCGAGCGTGGCGAACATGAAAGATACACCAAGACTCTTAGCAAGACATCTAGCATGCAGATTTGCTGAAAGCTCGTATAACCGCCGCAAGAAGAAGGCTGAAGCGGTTGCTCATCTTAGTCCCAAAAACCCGCTTAGGAGGTTACGCGAGAAAAGATTATATAAAGCTGAGCGCCGATTTAATAGAAGCAAAACTAGATACGAGAGTCACAGAAAACAGATGGTTGGACGTCTGGATGACGTCAAAAACAATATGGAATCACGCCGTAAAGAAGCTATTGCCAAATTAACCAAGCGCCGAAGTGAGGCCCTCACCCGCAGAGCTCTTCGTCGTGAGTTTCGCCAGCAAGGTGCTAGCCATTTAGAAGCTGCAAGAGCAACCAAAGAACACATCAATTCTATACCAGAAGATCAACTCCGCCGCATCGCTAGCGCCGTCATGAATGCTGCCGAAGCTAGCAAAAACTCACAAGAGGCCAGCTGGCAAGCACGATACGCTGAGCGAGCTTCTGCTGACGCGCAAAATCGAGTTGAATCAATTGGCGGGCAGCTTCAGCAGACCAGAACCGAGCTAAATAGTATGCGCCAGCAAGCTGGAGAAATCGCCAACATGGAGTCAGACCTGGTTTCAGTCAGAGAGAATGCGGCTAAGCTTCAAGAAAAAGCCGACTCGCTATCCGATGATAGCGCCAACAAATTTGCAGCAATGTACGAAGCCGTCAAGGCTCAGCAACAACAAGAAAATATGGAGAAAGCAATCGCCGATTACCATAAACGTTTAGCCGAACTGCAGCGACAGGAGACGCAACTTGCGCAGTCGCTGATTCAAGCTCAAAAAGACGTCGAAAACACCGGTAAAGAGCTTGAGAACAGAGCGCGAGCAGAAGCCGCTGCAAAGAATAAAGCCGAAGCAACCCAGCAAGCCAGAGACCGTAGCGTCGAAAATACCTTTGTCTAAAGTTAAAACAGAAAAAGAAAGGATAACATCATGCCAATTTTAAGCCGCAGTCTCCTCGCAGATTTAGGAATCCATCTATCAGACGAAGATTACCAATCGCTGGCCGACCATTTTGAATCGACGCTAGAGGAACGTGTCATCAACGAAATCGTCCTCGAGCTATCACCAGAGCAAGCCGAAGAACTATCACACATGCAAGAAGCCAGCGACGACCAAATCGTCGATTGGGTACGCGCCAATGTACCAGACTTTGCAGATATTGTGTCTGATGAAATCGATATCTTGCTCGGCGAGCTAGCTGAGGATAGCGAGAAAATGGCCGCCTAAAAGCCAGTACCGAAGTATCGACAACTTCAAAAACTATAACTTCACTTCTGGATATATCGCCCGCGTCGTTTCATCAATCTCATGACGCAGCTGCGGGAACGGCACGCCCTCGCGGGCAGTTACACCTTCAAAAATCCAAAATACCCGCTCAGAGTAACCCCAACCGCAAGCTGGCGGCATACCGTATTCCAACATTTCCACGAAGTCAATATCCAGCATCATCGCCTCGTCATCGCCTGCATCGCGCATCTGTTGCTGCTCAACAAAGCGATTCAACTGATCAATCGGGTCATTCAGCTCGGAAAAACCATTCCCCAGCTCCGACCCGGCAATAATCGGCTGGAAACGCTCCACCGTTTGCGGATTGTCGGGGTTGGTCTTGGACAGCGGACTGACGAACTTCGGCGTATTCACCAACCACACCGGCCCAGCCACATCTTTACGAATATTCTTCCATAATTTATCGATACTGCGCGGAATGGAATCGGTCTTCTCCACTTCCAAGCCATGTTCTTTCAACTTGGCAGCTACCTCTTTAATCGTTGTATTATACACATCAATTCCATAATGCTTGTCGATCACCTCGGCATAATCCCAGACTTCCCACTCGCCGCTCATATCAACATTAAATTTACCCAGCTGAAATTGCAGCGTGCCAAACGTCTTTTGAAGCACATCTTTATACATTGCCTCCATAAAGCGCATGCCCTGCTTCCAGTCCCAGTACGCAGCGTACCACTCCATAGCGATGTGTTCTGGCAAATGCTCGTCGGAATAATTCTCATTGCGAAAACGCGGCCCGAGATCGTACACCTTCTCGAACCCAGCGCCAACCAATCGTTTCAGTGGCAACTCGTGAGAAATGCGTAGGTAAAACTGCTGGTCGTCCAGCGCGTCCATGTGCGTCACAAATGGGTTAGCGTCAGCACCGCCGGTGGTGTGCTCCAACACTGGCACATTCACCTCAGTAAAGCCGTGGCTGTTTAGATAATCGCGCGTCGCCTGCCAGAACTTGCTGCGACGAATAAACCGCTGACGCACCTCTGGATTGACGTTCATATCAACATAACGGCGGCGAAATCGCTCTTCTTTGTTCTCTAGTTTTTCGGGCATCGGCCGTAGCGACTTGGTTAGTAGCCTTAGCTCATGCACGCCAACCGACCGTTCGCCAGTCTGCGTCGTCGTCATCATTCCGCGCGCCTCGACAAAATCACCCGTATCTAGAAGCTTCAGCTGTTTCATGCCCAACACGCCGCGACTAGCGTCCAATTCTGCCACATCATCGCGCTGCAAATATAGCTGCACCTCACCGCTCCCGTCGCGCAGTTTGATGAACGCCAGCTTACCAAAACTGCGGATTGAAACGATACGTCCCGCCACAACCACTTCCTGGCCCGCCAGCTCATCATAGCGCGCTAAAACCTCACCGCAGCCATGCGTCCGCTCCGACCGCGCCGGATACGGATCAACGCCTAGTTCTCGCAGGGTTTCTAATTTTCGCAAACGTTCGTTTCGATAATCTTGCAGTGTAGCCATAATTATTTATTATAGCACACCCCTGTTAGTAGCTACGAAATTGCTTTAATCACGTAGACGGTTTCGCCTTTGGGCGTGTTAATAGCGGCGGTATCGCCCACTACCTTATCAATTAGCGCCACGCCCAGCGGCGATTCATCACTAATCTTGCCATTCAGCGGATCGGCTTCAACCGGGCCAACAACCGTATATTCAAATATTTTACCGCCAGATTCAAGCGTCACTCTACTGCCCAAACTAACTTTGTGAGTGGTGCCGCCCTTAATATCCTCGGCGTTCTGCAAAATATCCTCAATCTCGGCAATACGCGTCTCGACTAGGCCTTGCTCTTCGCGCGCCTGATCATACTCGGCATTCTCGCTCAGATCGCCATAACCGCGCGCTTCAGCGATTTTCTCGGCAATCTCGCCGCGGCGACCCTTCAAGGCAGCTAGCTCTTCTTCAAGCTCTTTTCTTCCATCCTCGGTGATCTGATATGCTTTTTTCATGAGTTTTACTCCTTTCGTTATACCGCCCGAAATTTTCTCTGTCTAGAGAAACCCCAGCCCTCCAATACAAAATACTCAGATTAGTTCAGTGTAGCAAGCAACTCATCTGCCGTCAAGAGCCGTTGCTCGCCAGTCTGGCGCGTTGACACCTCCCATTTACCATCATCAAGCAAGCGATCGCTGACCGTCACCCGATACGGAATACCCAGCAGCTCGGCGTCAGCAAATTTAACCCCTGGACGCTCGTCGCGATCGTCATAGATAGTTTCGATTCCGGCAGATTGCAGTTTCTGGTAGAGTTCGTCAGCTGTAGCGCGCGACTGGCTGCCAATTTGCACTAGATACACTTTAGCAGGTGCAATATTTTCCGGCCAAATCAAACCCTTATCATCAGCAAATTTCTCAACAATCACGCCCATCACCCGGGTGATACCGATACCGTAGCTGCCCATATAAGCGTACTGCTCCACCCCGTCAGCATCAGTAAAGACCAGGCGCATTTCCTCGGACTTTTGCGTACCGAAGTTAAAGATGTTGCCAACCTCGGCAGTTTTAACTCTTTCTAGTTCGCTGCGGTCAATACCCAGCTCCTTAACAGCGTCATCCAAAACTTCCTCGTTCACGGCAATATTTTTGCCGCGGTGCAGATAAATGTAATCCTCGCCAGCATCACAAATCGTCTGAAATTCGTGGCTAAATTTAGTGAAAGCTCCGCCCGAGGCAAACGTTACATATGTTTCATCACCGATACCAAAGCGGTCATAGCAGCGCTTATAAGCCTCAATCGCGGCGTTATAATACTTATCCAAGTCTTCTTTGCTGGCATGCACCGAGTACATATCTTTCATAACGAACTCGCGGCCGCGCATAATACCGCTTTTGGCGCGCAGCTCGTTGCGCAGCTTGTTCTGGAATTGGTAAACGCTAATTGGCAAATCCTTATAGCTCTTCAAATAATTACGCAGTAAATCAACAATCGGCTCTTCGTGCGTCCAGCCGAAACCGACCTCAGTGCCGTCTTGCAGATGAGACTTAAACCAAACATCGACCAACTCGTCGCTCCAGCGCCCAGTCTCCTGCCATGTTTCTTTACGCTGCAGTGTGCTCATGACTAGCTCTTGACTGTCAATTTTATTCATCTCTTCGCGGACAATTTGCTTAATATTCTCAACCACTTTTAGTCCCAGTGGCAAGTATGAATAAACACCTGCCATCGTTTTATGCACGTAACCAGCACGAATCAGTAACTGGGCGTTACGCGCCACTTCGTCAGCTGGCGCCTGCTTGATAGTTCGAGTAAAATTCTTACTTAGTCTCATAATATCCTCATTTTACCGTGAATCACGCATATCAACAAATTACCAAAACGCCACCGCAACATAAACTGCATAAAAAGCCACGCTATTTTTGATTGCGTGCAGCAAAAAGCCAGACCAAATCGATCCAGTATATTCGCGCAGCGTACAAAGCACCAAACTCAGCGCAAACGTATCAATACCAACATTCCACTGCCCATGCGCTACCCCAAAAAGCAAGCTAACAAAAAATACGTTAGCTGCTACTGGCAGCTTCGCCGAACGCAGCTTGCCATACAGTATACCGCGAAAAATTAACTCCTCGCATAACGGCACCACTATCACCAGCACCACAAAAGCTATCGCTAAATCTAGCGAAAATAGCCTGTCTGATACCCCAACATCCTGAGCTTGGTTTGGGTTAAACCCTGGTATAATGGCTTGCGCAACAAATGATAAGCTCACTGTCAAAGCAATGTAAGCCACCGCGCCAACGATTGCCATACCGATATCGCGCCACTCAATCAACCGCTGCACGCCAGCCTGTTTGGCTGATATTGCTTTTTTGATACGCCAAGCTACCGTGCAAACGGCGGCAATTGTCAAGACATGAACAAAACATTGCAAAATTAGATTAATCACTGACACATTAGCTTGTGCCAACCAACCCGTCCGCCATAGCAATCGCCCAACGCCAGCTACCGCATAAGCAGCCGCTACCATCGATATCGCCACCAGCAGCGTCCAGCCAATCCATGACAGTACCTGCCGCCGGGAAAAACGAAGCTTCTTTAAATTACCCACCCGCCAGCGTTTCATTTGAATAGCTTCCCGACGTCAGAAATCGTTACTAATATTATCAATACTATCAAAACCAAGAAGCCAGTACCATGAATTTTTTCCTCGGTATCTTTGCGGAGCGGTTTCTTTATTAAGCGGAACAAAGCCGTCACAAACCACCGCCCGCCATCAAGCGCCGGAATTGGCAAGATATTCATCACTGCCAGTGACAAAGCGATTAGTCCAGCAATCATTAAGACATAGCGGCCGCCAGCCTCGCCAGCCGCCGGAAACAACATGCCAAATATCGTCACTGGACCGCCAACACTATTGCCAACTGTTGCTAATTTTTGATTAGCCTGCTGCTGCGCCTGGTCGTTCGGCACGATTTTCATAGCCAGCCCTGTCAAGCCGTCATAAACAACTTGCCCAAGCCCTTGAATAGTTATCCCAGTCAATTGAGTAGTTAGTCCTACGCCGACAATTGGCGCCGACCAAGTCGAACGCATCAAGACCTCTTGAGATAAACTGGCGCCCAGATAGCCGCGCTTGTCATCATTGCTAGACCGCAATGTTACAGGCAGCACTGCCTCTCGGCCGTTTCGCGAGTAGCGAATCTTGACTGTTTTACCTTTGTCACGAGCTAATCTCTTGGTCAGCTCATCTGGAGTTTTAATCTTATCGCCGTCAACCGATAGAATATTGTCGCCAGTTTTTAATCCGCTTTTTTGCGCTGGCAAGTCGTTCTCGACACCAGCTATCTTGACTTCTTTGCCTGAAGTTGTCGTGTCGCTAGCCACGGTGAATTGATTAGCGACAAGCGGCGGCATACCCCACCACGCCAAAATCGTAAATATCAACACCGCACTCAGCCAATTCACTGCTACGCCAGCCAGCAAGATCTGTGTTTTTTGCCAAAATGTCGCTGCGCCGTAGTCGCCAGGCTGCTTATCATCGTCGTGCTCGCCTTGTAACTTAACGAAACCGCCTAGCGGCAGCCAGTTAATACTGTAATCGACATTTTTACCCAAAAAGCTTTTTTTGATCTTCTTCTTGTAAGCTGCCGGCGGGAAGCCAATACCAAACTCTTCAACGCGCACGCCGTAACGCCGCGCCACCAAAGCATGGCCCAACTCGTGCGTCACCACCAAAATAGTCAACACAATTATACCGACAATGATACCAAAAACTAAACTCATTTCACCCTCCAAACCGCCGCGAACGTTTCGCGTACTCATTTAGTATAGCGGTTATGTCGCGTTTTGTCATATCTGGCCACGATTTTTTAACAAAAATTAGCTCGCTATAAGCACTGCGCCACAGCATAAAATTGCTTAGCCGCTGTTCGCCGCTGGTGCGCACTATCAAGTCGCATGGCGGCACATCTGGCGTATACAAAAATTGCTCAAAGATTTGCGCCGTTACTTTTTTGTGTGCAGAAAGCGTTTTGCGCAAGGTATTGACTGCATCGATAATCTCTTGGTGCCCGCCATAATTAAACGACAAAATTGCCGTGCCGTGCGTCAAATCTTTGGTGGCCGCTTCGGCCTCGTCAATCGCTTTTTTGACTCGGCGGCTGAGGCGCACGCGCGTCCCCGCCACCCTTAACCGTATACCGTGTTCAACGAAAATATGTAAATCGCGCGTCAACATTTGTACCACCAAATCCATCAGATGCTTAATCTCCGGACCGCTGCGATGCCAGTTCTCGGTACTAAAAATATACGCGCTAACATATGGCACGCCGCGATCGATAGTATCGATGATAATTTCGCGCAGCTTTTCATAACCAGCGCTATGCCCTTCTTGCGCTGATAAACCCTGAGCTTTTGCCCAGCGGCGATTGCCGTCGACAATGAAGCCGACGTGTACTGGCAATATTTTCTCGCTCATTAGATGGTTAGAATATCCTTTTCTTTGTCCTTGAAAGCGGCCTCTAGCTTGTCTTGGAATTCATTCATCAAGCGATCAAATTCTTTCTCGATCATTTTGAGATCGTCCTCGCTCAGCTCTTTAGCTTCCTTCATTTTTTTGGCATCCTTGATACCGTCTTGGCGAATGTTACGCAAAGCGATTCGCGCTTCTTCTAATTTCTCCGACGCTTGACGAACCAGCTGCTTACGGCGCTCCTCGGTCAAGGCTGGCACTGGCACGCGCACTACCCGGCCATCGTCGCTCGGATTAAAGCCAAGGCTCTGATCATTGCGAATCGCCGCCGCGATGTTTTGCAAATTACTCGGGTCAAAAGGTGTCACCAGCAACATTTGCGCCTCGGGAGCTGTTACGTTGGCCACCTGATTGAGTGGCATATTAGCACCGTAAGCTTCAACCATCACGCCCGCTAGCATACCTGGATGCGCCCGGCCTGTGCGAATCTTGCGCAGCTCCTCGCCAAAGTGCTCAAATGCACCTGTCATTTTTGCTTCATATTCATCTGTACTAAACATATACTCTCCTTTACTCTATTGTAACATCAAACGCTAATTTATCTGCGCTACTCCTAGCAAACTAGCCCGCCGGTCAAATCCTCGGCGCAAGCGATACGCCTGGCGAAAATCCGGCGAGCCATCGACTTCTTGATAGGCATTCTCATCGAAAATCAGCCACACATCTAGCGGATAGTGCGGCCGTTCGGCTACCCGTGGCATCACTGTATGATACAAGCGGAAAAACGCATCAGTCGTGTGATATGGCATATATGGCACGAATGCTCGTCCCAAAACCTCCGGCTCGCTGCCATCCCGGTTTAGCGGCAAGCCGCCAGTCTCGCGAATCCGTTTAATAAACGCCGCCCGCCCTGCCTCGTTAGTAAATTTGCGCGATTGCAGCCCGCAAACGATAATATCTTGATACATGAAACGATGCAAAAACACTATATCCACATAGCGCGAAATCTCGTAAGTCTTGGTGCGATTCGGCCCCATGCCAACGAAAGGATTGTCGGCAAAATCATATCTATAAGCTGGAATATCAATATGAATAATTCCGTCCGTATCCTCGCTCAGTTGATCTCGCAAGGTATTCAACTGGTCATCAAGATCTTTGCCATTATCAATCCGCTCGTGGTCTTGAAAAACTTCACTTTCTGGCCGCAAATCAATATTATCCAGCTCGCTCGCACGCTCCCGCTCGCCGCCGCTTGGTTTCTCGCGGTTGCTATAAGAGTCAAAACTACCAGATTCAAAATTGCGCATCTACATTCCGCCATTGATTGCTCATGCTTTTATCATACCAAAATAACCGCCATATTTCAGCGGTTATATTGGCTGTATAAGACGTAGGTTTATTCGCCGCCAAGCTCGATACGCTTGAATTGGCTAACGCGTACATTCTCGCCGCGCAGTGCTACTTGCTCTTTGATCAGCTCGCCGACGGTTTTGTTGTCATCAAGTACGAAGGTTTGCTCGGATAGGACTTGTTCGGCAAAATATTTTTTGAGTTGTCCTTCGACAATTTGCTCGCGCATATTCTCTGGCTTATCTTGCAAACTGTCGCTTGCCAAAAACTCCTGCTTTTTCGCTTCGTAAACGTCGCTCGGAATATCCTCGACCGTTGCATATTTTGGTGCCATCGCTGCGATCTGCATAGCAATTTGGTGCGCAAACTCCTTGAATTCTGGCAAGCGCGCCACGAAATCAGTTTCACAGTTGACCTCGACAACCACGCCGATACGGCCCGAATGCACGTAACTCTCAATCAGACCTTCGCGCGTCTCGCGGTCGCCTTTTTTCTCGGCCTTAGTCAAGCCTTTCTTGCGCAGCGCTTCGAGAGCTTTATCGAAGTCGCCCTCGGCTTCAACTAGCGCTTTTTTGGCATCGGTCAGGCCAATACCGCTTAATTCTTTCAGCTTTTTAATGTCTTCGATTGATACGCCCATCCTATTTCTCCTCTTTTTTAGTCTTGCCTTCATTCACCGCTGCTACAAAGTAATCAAGTAGCAATTGCAAACCCTTAATCGCGTCATCGTTGCCCGGAATCGGGTACTCAACTTTGCTCGGGTCGGCATTAGTATCAGCGATCGCCACTACTGGGATACCGAGGTTTTCTGCTTCAGCGATTGCATTTTTATCAACCAGCATATCGAGCACGATTAAAGCGCCAGGCTTGCCATTCAATTCTTTGATACCGCCGTATTTGAAGTTCAAACTATCGATTTCTTCTTGGTAGCGCTGAACTTCTAGCTTATTGTAGCGCTTCTCGAGATCGCCGTTGTCCATGCGGCGCTCGAGGTCGCGCAGCTTTTTGATTTGCGCGTTGGTAGTGGTGACATTGGTTAGCATACCGCCGATCCAGCGATTCACCACAAATGGCTGGCCAGCCGACTCGGCAGCTGCTTTGACAATATCTTTGGCCTGCTTTTTGGTGCCAACAAACAAAACTTTTTTGCCGCTAGCGACCGTCTTGGTGATAAACGGCAAAGCTTTGTCTAGCGCCTCAACTGTCTTCGCTAAATCAATAATATGGCTATCCTGGCGTTTTGAGTGAATATACGGCGCCATCTTCGGGTGCCAGCGGCTAGTTTTGTGTCCAAAATGAACACCAGCCTCAAACAAAGCTTTCATGTCTACTTCTACAGACATCAGTTTACTCCTTTTCCTCGCCCGCTGCTTTTGGAGCTGCAACGGGCTGTGTCGTTAAAATTATTACCATAACAGTGTAACACTAAATAAGGTTATTGTAAAGTTACAATTTGTATTAGGCTGACTTTGCTACTACTGCTTATTTCTGTTATACTTATGATTATGAAAGAACGCTTTCGCAAGATTTCTTCGCGCGCCTCAACGCTGGCTGGGTCGGCTGGCGTGTTTATCCTAGCGGCCGCTTCAATAGCTGTTTGGTTTATCACCGGGCCAATTTTCAACTTCTCTGATACCTGGCAGTTAGTTATCAACACTGGTACGACGATTGTCACTTTTTTGATGGTGTTCTTGATCCAAAATACTCAAAACCGTGATAGTCGCGCTATTCAGCTTAAGCTTGATGAACTAATCCGCTCCACCAAGGGCGCCCGCATGCGCTATGTTGGATTAGAAGACTTCAGCGACGAAGATTTAGCTGACATCGAGGAAGAAATTCGCGCTATTACCCAGCTGCCGGCCTCGCAGCGCGCGCTGCGCAAACTTCACGACAAAATCAGCAGCGAGAAGGAACGCCGTAGCAACGAAAAGCGCCGCAAAACTCATTTTTGACAGACAGATAGATTTTTGTTAAAATACTACAGTTATGAAAAGCAGTATTCACCCACAGGACTATCGCCTGGTCGTATTTAGCGACGAACAAGCAGGCTTCGCGTTTTTGACTCGCTCAACGGCGCAATCTACTGAAACAATCAAATGGAAAGACGGCCAGACTTACCCGTTAGTCAAAGTCCACATTTCGAGTAAATCGCATCCATTCTTCACTGGCGAAGAAAAGATCATCGACACCGAAGGCCGCGTCGACCGCTTCAAGGCCCGCCAAGCCGCCGCTAAAGCCCGTCGCGAGGCTCTCGTCAACAAAGCAAAAAAGGCTAACGCCGCCGCTGCCGCCAAAGCTCAGCAAGTTGCCGATGACAAAACCAGCGACAACAACGCCAAACCAGCCAAAACCTCCAAAAAGGCCAAGAAACAGGTCGACAAGAAAAACTAGACGCCATCAGTCACATAATAAAATATCGCTGATATCTGTCGGCGGTATTTTATTTTTCTTGCCCGCCAGCTTCCTCATACCCAAATGCGTCTATCAGAATACGCTCCCTAATTCCACTATACGGCATGATAATTCGATTCCCAGCGGCGTCAGTTAGCACAATAAACTGATTATCTTTAGAATCCTCGCCTGATCCGGGAAAAACTATGGTCTCTTTAGTGTATAAACCTATTCCACGCGCTCGTCTTTCAATATCAGCAGGATCACTCAATTCATCGCCTCCAGACAGTACTAGTCCTACATTTGCAAGCGATCCCGAAGCTAGCACCTCAGAAAAACCAGCCGATTTCAACAATCTTTTACTATCAGCTGTCATACTACTCACATCTGGTATGGTTAACCCATATCGCGGGCAACTGCACCGTAATATAGCGATCGTACAAAATCTATATCACCTTGCCCTTCTTCGTTCCCATCACCTTCTCCGAGGACCATTTTTCTTAAATAACTCTCCAGGGCTGGATGTTGGCAATTAGTTAGTCTATTATCATCCGCCAAAAATACCGTTACATCTAGCCTATCTACCTCACCTTTAGCCCTAATGTGTCCCCTGCCAACATCCACAACTTGCCATGACTTTAGCGGCGGCGGCAGACCTTCCGGTATTTTGTAAGTTTTAACAGGAGCAGCTACTGGCAATAAAGTTGTGCATAACAACTCGCTCGCAGCAGGCTCCGACGGGTTATCAATCGACCTACTCATCTTTCTATTATACATTAAAACGCTTATTTCGTCAATATATGCTATAATTTTATAAGTTATGGCAAGAATTTCTCTCGATTTAGACGCCTTGAAAGCCGAACGCGCTCGCCTCGGCGATTTTTTAGCAAGTCCCGACGCTTACAGCTCGCCAGATTTTACTGCCAAGAACAAACGTTTTGCCGAGCTAGAAACCATTATCGCTACCACTAGTGAACGTGATACTGTAGAAAAACAGCTAGCGGAAGCAAAAAATCTAGCCCAGGGCAACGATGAATTAGCCGAACTAGCCAAAGCAGAGATTCCCGAGGATGAAGCTAAAATCGCCGAACTCGACGATAAGTTATTCATATTACTAACACCCAAAGACCCGAACGACGAGAAAAATATCATCATAGAAATCCGTGCTGGTGCTGGCGGCGACGAAGCATCATTGTTCGCAGCGGAGTTATACCGCATGTACTTGCGCTGGTGCGAAGCCAACGGTTATAAAACCGAACTAATTAGCGAGTCCGCTAACGATTCTGGCGGCTACAAAGAAGTCATTTTCATGGTTAAGGGCGACGCACCATATGCCAAATTGAAATTTGAAGGCGGCGTTCACCGCGTCCAACGCGTCCCGGTCACTGAAAGCCAAGGCCGTATTCATACTAGCACTGCCACTGTCGCTGTCCTGCCTGAAGCCGAAGAAACTGATATTGATATCAACCCGAATGACCTGCGCGTCGATATTTACCGCTCCAGCGGCCACGGCGGCCAGAGCGTCAACACCACCGACTCGGCAGTGCGCATCACTCACCTGCCAACTGGCATAATGGTTACCAACCAAGACGAGAAGTCGCAGATCAAGAACCGCGAAAAAGCCATGAGTGTGCTGCGTTCGCGGCTGCTGCAGATGAAAATTGACGAAGAAAACGCCAAATTAAGCGCTGAACGGCGTTCGCTAGTCGGCACTGGCGACCGCTCTGAAAAAATCCGCACCTATAACTTCCCACAAGACCGCATCACCGACCACCGTATCCGTTATAGCCGCAGCAATATCCCTGCCGTCATGAACGGAGACATCAACGATTTGATTGAACAGCTGCAAGCCTACGAACGAGAGTTAAAAGCGCAAAACGCCAACCAGCAATAACCTATCGCCCGTCTCACCCCTGATCATATTAATTTAGTTTGACCGCTACAAACTTGCATTTTATACTATTCGTATGAATATATCGGCATGGCTCGATCACGCAATCAAACAATTACGAGAAATTGGCGTTGATTCTACCAGGTTGGATGCAGAACTTATCTTGGCTAATACGCTGCGGAAAAATCGTACCTACCTACACACTCATCCCGAAAACGACATCGACCCGCGGCGTGTTGATATTGCTAATGCTCGGCTGCGTCTGCGATTAGAACGCGTACCGCTTGCTTATATTTTAGGTTACCGCGATTTTTACGGCCGAAGATTTACAGTGTCACCGCAGGTTTTAGTACCTCGTCCAGAATCAGAAGCCATCATAGAACTGCTAAAAGAACTTGGCGTTTCTGGCAAGCTGCTAGATATCGGCACCGGTAGCGGCTGCTTGGGCATCACCGCAAAATTAGAGATCCCGAAACTTAACGTAATTTTATCTGATATTAGCCAACCAGCTTTACGCGTTGCCCATCAAAATGCTGAAAAATTTCAAGCCGACGTCGCTCTGATAAAAAGTAATTTGTTGCGCGCCGTACCTGGCAAATTCGATATAATTATCGCTAATTTGCCATATGTCGACCGTTCGTGGCAGCGTTCGCCCGAGACTAATCATGAGCCAGCATTAGCGCTCTTCGCCAAAGACGAGGGCTTGGCGCTAATCTACCAACTGATAGACCAGCTACCAGCACACTTAAGTCCTAGCGCCCTAATCTTTTTAGAAGCCGACCCGCGGCAGCACGGCGCAATAATAGCCTACGCTGGTTCGCGCCAGCTGCAGCATAAACTAACACGCGGCTTTATCGTCGTACTGCAAGCATAATTTACTATTCTTGATAGGCCGCTAGCGTCGCTTTGATATTCATCGTTTTACCGCTGCGCATCACCGTCAGATCAATAGTATCGCCCGGCTGATACTGCCCGAGAACGCTTGATAAATTACCTCGCGCGCCCAATTCAGTACCATTGACCTTGGTAATTATATCCTTGTCTTGAATACCGGCTTTAGCGGCCGGGCTGTTAGCGGTAACACCAACGTCCTCGCTGCGACCGCCAGTCACGTACGCGCCATATTTTGATGGCAAACTATAATGCTTGGCTATTTCCGGCGTGATATCCGTGTAATTGACGCCCAGATACGCTCGCTGCACGCCTTTGCCAGCCAAAACTTGCTGGATTGTACCTTTTGCTGCGTTAATCGGGATCGAAAAGCCAATTCCTTCAGCATTCGAAGCTACCGCTGTATTAATACCGATAACCTGCCCGCTGTAGTTAATTAACGGCCCGCCAGAATTGCCAGAATTAATAGCCGTATCGGTTTGCAGCATATCAGTCAGAGATTCCCGCGAGTTACCGCTGCTATCGCTCGCCGAGACCGCCCGGCCCTTACCAGAAATAATACCTTTAGAAACGGTGTTCTGATACTGTCCTAGCGCATTACCGATAGCAATAACGTTCTGCCCGACTCGGGCTGTCGACGAGTCGCCTAGAGCTGCTGGTGTTAAATTATTAACGTCTTTAATCTTTAAGTAAGCCAAATCATTCAACGGATCGGTACCAACTAGCGATACCGCGTCGTAAGTCGACCCGTCCGAGGCCACAATCGTAACCGACTGCGCGCCTTCTACAACATGCTTATTAGTCAGAACGAAGCCGTCTTTACTGATAATAATACCCGTACCAGCCGCCTGCACCTGGCGGGAACCGCCAAATAGCGATTGCGACTTAGTATTGGTGACTATCGACACCACGCTTGGCGAAACTTTGTCAATAATATCAGAAACAGAAGCCTCCTTACTATCAGCCGCCAGATTACCGTCAACGAAAGTATTCAGAGAATTGCGGCCTCCTCGCATTAGCAGCGTACAAGTTATGCCGCCAGCCGCCAAAATAATCACCGCAATCACGATAGAGATCGCTAGCCAAACCGTCTTCTTCTGGCAAGGTTTAGCAGCCGCAACAACCCGAGGCGGCAGCGGCTGCGAGTCTGACGATCGCGGCGTAGCATTTTCCTGCTTATTATTCATCAGAGACCTCCTCTATTCGATAATTTGATCATATCCATTATACTTACTATGCGCATATAGTCTTAAAGAATCCTTAAAAATCTGCTTAACGTCCTACAAAGCATCGCTGCCGCTCAAAACCGCAAAGATATACGCCACAACCATTGTCATTGCCGTTAATAATATCGGCATTGCAATATCAGCGAAGCGAACTTCGCCGTGTTTATGATAGCTGCGCGCTGTCCGCTCGGCCACGAAACCCATCAATACTGCAAATATAGCGAATTGCGATACCTTGATAGCAGCTAAACCCGGAATAGTATAAGCAATCATCCAATAATACGAAATCCAGCCGAGTTCAGCGCACACTGTTGCTGCTGCTATCGCGTAAAGATTAGTACTGATTCCCTCGTAACGGCTAGCTACATGCCGCGCTGACGCATAAGTAATCACCCAAACAACTGCTACGAAATAAAACGAATCCCATGAATAAGCTGTCAACGACAGTGTCACTAGCCCCAAGAACAGCGCAGTACCAGCCTGAATAACCGCGTACGTGTATTTTGAGCGCTGCTTGATAAATAGCAGCCAGACAATATGCAACGCTGTTAGCCCCAGCTGAAGTATCATGTACCCGCCCGACAGCCAAATTAACAGCGCAAAACTAACGCCAACTATAATATCCACCAAATTAGACAAAACATTAGCCGCCCAAAAACGCGGCCTTACCGACAAAATCCGCCATTTGCCAAGCGCCACCAGCAGCAAAGCAAAAATTGGCGAATTAGTTACATAAATAGTTCCAAACACCGCCAGCGCCAGCAAAATATTAAGCGATGCATAAGCCAGCGAGCTTGCCTTAGAGCTATACTTATGCTTTTTTGTTGAACTCATACCGCTTAATTATACCACCTTAGTATTGTTTCTATAACCCGCCTACTCGCCGGCATTCGGCTTGACTGCTATGATAATAACGTAGTCTACCTCTGCATTATATTTGACGCCTGGCACGCTCTGTACCGCTTCTGGGGCAGCGCCGTAAAGCGACTGCAGTTTTACAGACGTAGCTGTCTTGGCGCGCGTCGAGACTTTATATATCTTGTTGCTAGAATACGAGCCGTTTTGCGGCGCATTACCGACAGTACTAACCGTCATGCCAAGCTCAGTTAATTTATCGGCTTGTTTTTGCGCCACACCTGATACGCCAGTAGCATTAAGTACAACGACGTTAGCATTTTCTTTAGTGATATCTGTCGCATAGAGGTTTTTCTTGACGAAAGCTCGCAGCTGGCTGTAGTCATACGTTCCGGCTGTCGGCACCACCGAACTAGCGCCGCCGTACGTGCCAGTTGTCAAGATAGCCGGCTCGGCATCAATTAAGCTGATGCTTTTGATATTATCGCTTTTGATGTCGTGTACTAGCTCGACCAGCGTGCGTACTTCGCTCTTTTCGAAATTAGTTCGTAAATTCTTGCCAATCGCGTCGATAATACCAGAAATTTTAGTAAAATCTGCCAGCGTGCCGGCACTTAAGGCCTTGTCGCGAATAGCAACCATAATCTTTTGCTGATTTTTTTCGCGGTCGAAATTAGACTGTTCGAAACCGTACGTTGGCGCTCGGTCGCCGCGCGCCATCGCCAAATACAGCGCATGCTCGGCATCTAATTCTACTTCACCGTTTGGATAGCTAATATAGTGGCCGCGCGGACAGCGCTGAGACTTCTCGGCAGACGTCGTACCGCACTTCCAGTCAAAATTACTATCCATCACACCATTCGGATTGCGGCTGTCAATGGTAATCTTGATACCGCCAAGTGCCCCCACCAAATCACGCATCACGCTATAATTCAGGTGAGCCGAATATTGCACATCAATACCAAATATATTACCAACAAAAGCTCTAGTTGCCGTCTGACGTTCTTCCTCGGCGCTGTCGCTCGACCAATTATCGTTGACGCAGTTAAAATATGCGTTAATCTTGCCAGAATAACCCGCTTGGCAGCTCTTGCCATATTTGACGTATAAGTCTCGAGGCACGCTAATCATATAAGCATTCTTTTTGTTCTGGTCAACGCTAAGGATCATCATCGAGTCGGTTAGATATCCCGCTTCGTGGCCAGCGTCGTCTTCTGAGGTGCCAAGTATCAAAATATTGCTGCGGCCATGAGCATCTTGCTTGAGCGGTTTCTTCTGTACGAAACCGAATATATCGCCCTTAAAAACAGCATTGCCCGCCATCAAAGCCCGTACCCCCAGAAAAATACCAATACCAAGTACAATAACAGTTATTGCGATTGCCGCACGCTTGGCGATTTTTTTCCAATCGCGCTTTTTTTGGCCATTTTTTGGCGAGCCTTTGCCAGAATGTTTGGATGGAGATAGATCAAGATTATTACTAATCTCGCGCAAAGACTCATCAATATCGCTGCGAACACCTCTATTTGGCGCCGAAGTAATCGGCCGCGGCGGCAATTGCTGCTGGCGCCGTACAGGCACAGTATGCCCCATATCGCCGAAATTAACCGCTGGTTTTTTCTGGCTATCAACAGGCGCTCTGCGCGCAGGAGTATTTCGTGGTACAAAACCGTCTATCGCTCGCTTCACCATATCTATGTACTATAAAGGATTTTAGCTAAAAAATAAATATCGCGCTTATTGTTTCGTTGGTTTTTACAGCGTATAATACGTGTAATGGAAGCCAGCTATCTCACCCGCCATCCGCGTCTTCGAGATTTTCTAAGTTTTAGCGGATTTGTTATTGCAGTGCTAATTGGCACTTTGCTATTAAATGCTTACGTTTTTCGCAGTTTTTCCGTCTCTGGACACAGCATGGATAATACTCTCGCCGACGGCGACCGGTTAATCATTAACCGAATACCTGTAACCATGGCACAGATACAAAATAAACCGTATTTGCCAGAACGTGGAAAGATTGTTGTTTTTGTCAATCCAGTCTATAGGCCTGGAGCACCCGATCGCTACATCATCAAACGCGTAATTGCCTTCCCCGGCGAACGCGTCGTTGTCAAGGACGGCGTGCTAACAGTTTACAATAATAAATATCCCGAAGGCTTTCATCCAGACGACAGCACGCGCAAAAACAACGTCGGTCCAAAATCGCCAACTAGCCACAGCGGCGAATGGACAGTACCAGAAGGCTCTATTTTCGTAGCGGGCGATAATCGAGTCGGCGACAACTCATTCGACTCGCGTAGCGGACTGGGCTCCATTCCGACTTATGATATTGTCGGACCAGTAGCTCTGAGAATCTTTCCACTAGGCAATATAGACTCGTTTTGAGTTTAAAATTAAGATTACAAGCTAGCAGCCTAAAAATTCAATATGTAATTTTTACAACGTTAGATTAGTGCAATTCGGCTGTTATTCACCTAACAGCTTAGCAATTCGTTCGAAATCTGCTTGATCTTTGAATGAAATAATAATCCGTCCAGCGCCTTTCCGAGTCTCCTTGACAGTAACTGGCGTTCCGAAACGCTTAGCAAAAGACTCCTCTTCGCGAATAAATCTCGAACTGCGAACAGCTTTTCTGCCTTTAGTCGATACTGTGCCATGCAACTTTTTATAATTCGAGACATAGCGCTCAATCGTCCGCGCGCTCCATTGCTCTTTTATGATTATCGGAACAACCCGCAAAATTTCCTCTTCTGGCAAGCTCGTCAGCGACCGCGCCTGGCCTTCGCTTAGTTCGCCGCGCGCTACTATATCGCGCACCGCCCCCGGCAAGCGCAACAGGCGCATTGTGTTAGCAATTGCCGCCGATGTCTTACCAACACGCTTGCCAATATCATCTAAAGTCAGATTAAATTGATCGCGCAGCTTTAAATACGCCGTCGCTGCTTCTAGCGGATTAAGGTCGCGGCGCTGGATATTCTCAATCAGCGACAGTTCTAACCGATGCTGGCCCGATAGCGTCCGTACCAGCGCTGGAATCCGATCAAGCTTCGCCAGCTTAGAAGCCCGGAAACGGCGTTCGCCAGCCACAATCATATAGCCGTCGCCATGCGGCCGCACCACTACTGGCTGCAATACGCCATGTTCCTTGATTGATTTACTCAATTCAACCAACGCATCGTCGTCAAATTCGCGGCGCGGCTGATCTGGATCGGGCATAATCGACGCTAATTTAATATAGCGCAAATCGCTAACGCGTTCATCTTGCTCGGCCGTCGGATCGAACGATTCGTCTAGTAGCTCTGTCGGAATAAGCGAGTCAAAACCTCGCCCTAGGCCCTTCTTAGCCGGCACGCTCAATTACCTCCTTGGCTAGCGCTTTATAAGCGCGAGCGCCTTTACTAAACCTATCATACGCGCCAATTGGCAAGCCGTGGCTCGGTGCCTCAGCCAAGCGGACATTGCGCGGAATCTTCGTTTTGAACACTTTAGCTGGAAAATGCTTAGAAATCTCGTCTAATACTTGCGTCGACAGTGATGTGCGGTTATCAACCATTGTCGGCAACACACCTACCAAATCAAGCGTTGGATTGAGATTTTTGCGCACTAGTTTCATCGTTTCCAGTAACTGGCCTAGGCCCTCTAACGCATAGAATTCTGCTTGTACTGGCAGCAAAACATACTGAGCGGCAATCAATGCATTAACCGTCAACAAGCTCAAACTCGGCGGACAATCAATGATAATGTAATCGTACTCTATGGTGCAAGCCTTGATAGCATATTTCAGGCGGCTAAAACGATAATCAGTCTGAGCCAGCTCTACTTCGGTATTAGCTAAGGTTGGCACAGCAGGCACCAACGATAGGTTATCAAACTCGGTTGGAACCGTTACTTCTACTAATTTTTTACGGCCGAGAATAGCATCAGCAATAGTTACTTCTAAGCTCTGCTTATCAATACCTAAGCCGCTAGTTGCATTGCCCTGCGGATCGAAATCAATCAATAGAGTCCGCTTGCCCATCTTTGCCAGATAGTAAGCCAGATTGATTGACGTTGTTGTCTTGCCAACGCCGCCTTTCTGATTGGTAACCGTTATGATAGATGCCACTGTTTATCTGCCCTCTCTGCTTACGTTTAATTATACCACAAACATCTAGTAAATATGAAATTGCCCTGCTTCAAAGAACAGGGCAATTTATCAAGTTTGTATCTACTATTTAATCGACGTGATCTCAATACGGCTATATTTTTGACGATGGCCGTTTTCTTTGTGAACGCGTTTTTTAGCTTTGTAGCGAATGACGCGGATTTTATCGCCTTTGACTTCCGCCTCAACGACTTTCGCTTTTACCACCGCGCCTTTCACGGTCGGCGTACCAACCTTTGTTTTATCACCATCAATCACTAAAAGTGCGTCGAGAGTGAGTTCTTTTGTACCTTCAGGGAGGAGATCCACCAAGAGGGACTCTTTTTCGCTGACAATGTATTGCTTGCCAGAGATTTTTACGACTGCTTTCATTTCGTTCCTTAAAATATATTTACTATCAGTGACCAATTATAACAGAGACGAACAATACATGCAACTAGTTTTTCTGTAACTCAGCCATGGCGTTATTTGCCCGCAGCCAGCCACTCGGCGAGCCGCACTCCATATAGTCACCCTTAGCCTCACCAACCGCAATGACGCCACCACTCGCGATGTACGCGTTGATGGCGTCAGTCAGCTCAAATTCGCCGCGCTGCGGATTGGCGGGCAATGTCCGTGCCAGTTCGAAAATCTCTTTATTGAGAACGTAAAAGCTTGAATTGCTGAGATTGCTCGGCGCGTCTTCCAGCTTCGGTTTTTCGATAATTTGTACGAAATTGCCCTGCTGGTCAGTTTCGATGATACCCGTCTGCGGGATGAATTCTTCCTCGACAGGATTACCCAATAGCCCAGCTGACAGGCCGCGCGCCTCCACCAACTCTGCCAGATCAGCCGCATTTGAACCGTCATCGCTACGCCAGAAAAATTGATCGCCCATCACCACAAACGCCGACTCGCCTGGCGCAATAAATTCGCTAGCCAACCCCACTGGGATGCTCGTGCCGTAACCGCCCGTACCTGGCTGGGTTAAAAAATGTATTCGCACATCTCGCAGCGGCGCTACTAGAGGTAATTTATCTTGCCTGCCAGCACGCCGCAAATAATCGTTCAACTGGATATTTGACCGATAGTAGCTTTGCACCTGAGTGCTTTGCTCGCCAACCACGAAATAAATATCCTTGACACCCGCCCGAATTATATCCTGCACGATATAATCAACCACCGGACGCGTCCCCACCGGCAACATACACTTTTCGATTGATTTGGTAATCGGCAGCATCCGCGTGCCCCAACCAGCAACTGGAATGATAGCTTTAGTGATAGTATTCATAGTTCTATCGTAACACTTAATTAACCTATGCGAAAATATAACCAAGAAACCCTGGAGAATTACAAGGATACACTTCTGTTTACAATTTCGCAGCTTAATTAGCTTTTTTCAGATAGATTTCTACCGGTTTACCGTCAACTTTAACGTCGTATTTTTCCATATCATCCGTCGCAAAACCTATTTCTACAGCCAGCGTCTCAGCTTTGATGGTATCAGCAAACATATCGACAGCTTGGGTGATTTCCGAGTCGCTACTAGTGACGCCAAGCTCAATCCGGTCGTCAACCTGCAAGCCAGCCTTCTTACGCGCACTCTGGACGTGGCGAATGACTTCACGCATCAGACCCTCGCGCTTGAGTTCGGACGTTAAGTGCTTACTAATTTCCACCCAGCTCTCTGGCTTGATCACGCCCTCAGTCACATCATAGTCCGCCAGATGCTCGTCTAGACTCTCAATCCAGCGAATTTCCTTGACATTTAACTCTTCGGCCATGATTTGTTCATAGTAGTCAGTCAGTTTTACGCCCGCATATGCCGCACGTTGCAGCGGTTGGCGAACCTTGATCGATACTTGGTGCTCATCCTGCTTCATCCGCAGACTCAGGCCGTTGTTGATCAATTCGCGTGTCCGAGCCATGTCAGCTAGCGCCTGCTTATTCACCGCACCCGCTGGCAACCAATCCTTCAAATGAATCGATTCATCATCACCCGTCAGATTATGATGCAATTCCTCCGCCAAGAACGGCGTAAATGGTGCCAAGATGTAACTCAAGCGCACCAGCACATAATGTAGCGTGCGATAAGCATCATTCTTGTCGCCATCATCCTCCGACTTCCAGAAGCGGCGGCGGCTGCGACGCACGTACCAGTTGGACGCGTCGTCGAGGAATGGCAAGATTGGACTCAGCGCATCAGGAATATTGTAGGTATCCATGTGACGCTCAACTTCCGCCACCAGCTGATGCAAGCGGCTTATAATCCAGATATCCAGCGGGTTGGTCAGATCACTGAGTGGATCTTTCAATTCACCATCAAATTCCCAGCCATCAACCTCCGCGTACATAGTAAAGAAATCATACATATTCCAGATCATGTTGAGCTTGCGCGCCACGTCACCAACGTCCTTGTCGTGCAAGGCAAAGTCTTCACCGTTCAGTAGCGGGCTGCTCAGCAGCAAAAAACGCAAACTATCGGCACTGAATTTATCCATCAGCTCGTTCGGGTCGGTGAAGTTACCCAGGGATTTACTCATCTTGC
>CAUVBP010000006.1:0-59758 GCA_963550135.1 uncultured Candidatus Saccharibacteria bacterium | reverse complement strand
AAGCTTTATTTCTTTATAATCCATAATCTTTCCTCCTTAAACTTGTTGCCTATACTGGAGAGCATTATAGCATTTTTAAAGCATTTTACTCTATGACAGACCATCCATACTACGGTTTATTCCTTGTCATGTGTCATTATGAATTACGACGCGGCGAAGCGTTTGGCTTGCACTGGAAAGACATTGACTTTACCGAAAACACTATACATATCAGGCAGCAAGTTTATCTCGTAGGACATGAGCCAAAAATCGGCTCACTCAAAACAAGGGCAAGTGTTCGCGATTTGCCGCTTCTGCCGAGTATAAAACAGGAGCTGCAAGCAGAATATGAACGACGGCTCTATCAAGATGGCGACGAACTTCTCTACCTTACTAAAAAAGGCAACCCGATAGACGGTAGAAGTTTTATCAAAACATTTAAAGATGCTGCTCGAAAAGTGGGATTAAAAGAGATAACGCTTCATGAGATTCGCCACAGCGTTGCTACAATGCTCAAAGAAGCTAACGTCTCGGCGAAAGATGCACAAGTTATCCTTGGACATTCTTCAATAACAACAACCTTGCAAATCTATACCCACTCGACCGAAGCAGAAAAATCAAATGCACTTCTCGCTATAACCGATAAAATTTACAATAAACATAACGACAACGATCAAGCAAAAACATCCTTATAAACAATAAAGGAGTCTAAAAGAGGAGTCTGTTACAAGAATAGACTCCTCTTTTAGCGAAAAAAGGCTATATTAACCCTATAAAATACAAGAACAGGCAAGCGAGCTTGTTAGCTCCTAAGGCATGCGTGTCTACCAATTCCACCACATCCGCGAGCGTTTGCAAGCTCTAGCGGCACGCCGCAGCCGTGCAAACCGCACGTATTTTGCTTGCACAAATAATTATAGCGAACTTCTAACAAATTCGCGAAAAATTGCTGCAGCTTATGCTAAAATAGATTTATATGAAGATGAGGGTGTATGAGCAAAATTGCTAATTACCTACGCGGACATTTGCTAGGAGAGATTGACTTCCGGCCCGATGTGCGGCAGGCTTATATTAACGATGCTGGAGTATTGAGCCTAGCGCCAGAGATGATCGTTGCGCCGCGCAACACCGACGACATCCGCAAAACGGCGCGTTTATCATGGCAGTTGGCTGAACGCGGGCATGTTCAGGCAATAACTGCCCGCGGTTCAGGCCGCGGAACTACAGGTGGTGCAATTGGCCGCGGAACGATAGCCGATATGTCGCGGCACATGAATAATGTTTTTGAGTATGATGCCAAACAGCGGTTAGTTCGCCTGCAGCCCGGCACAACTATTGGAACCCTGCGCCAAGCGCTAAGCCTGCAGGGTGTTAACATCCCGCCGCTCGACGGCCTAGATGCGTGTCGAACAGTTGGCGGGGCTATCGCTGACAATCTAGCTGGACTGGCTAGCGGTAAATACGGCGATTTGAGCGCCTTTATCAGCCAGCTCGAGATCGTTTTGGCAAATGGCGATATTTTGCAGACAGGCCCGCTTGGCCGGCGCGAGCTCAGCCGCAAGAAAGGCCTGCAGAATCTAGAGGGCGATATTTACCGTGGCATTGACGCAATCATTGACGAATACCACGACGTGATTACCGCTCTGCCAGAATATGATAAGTCTGGCTATAGCTCTATAGCCTCTGTCAAGAGAGGAAATCAGTTCGACTTGACACCGCTATTCATCGGTGCGCAGGGTACGCTAGGTATTATCAGCGAGATGATTTTGCGCACCGAATTTCTTAGCCAGAGCAATGAGGTCTTTGCGCTAGTATTTGCTTCGGCTAGCGTAGCCAATGACGCTATGCGTATATTGCGCGATAGCGGCGCAGCTTTTGCCGAGTATTTTGACGCCCAGCTATTTAGCGCTGCCGCTGCTGCTGGCCGGCACTTTGACTGGTTTGGCTTGGACGGAGCCGACCCGCAGGCGGTTATTATCGCCGGGTTTGACGATTTCAATGGTCGCACTCGCGCTCGTAACCTCAAAAAAATCCAGAAGACATTCAGCAGTGCCGAGGGAGTCAAATTCGTTTCTAGCGAAGACACTGACGATGGCGCGCTATTATCGACACTTAATATTGTTCGCTATGCCGAATTGCCTGACAAAAACCCAGCTTTTGCGCCGCATTTGTATAGTGATATTTATATTCCAGCTGCGCGTTTCGATGAATTTACCAAAGCATTAACAGTTTTGGCTGGTCGTCTGCATTGTAATATGCCTATTTCTGGGCACGTGCTAACCGAAACTTACACGGTTCATCCGGTACTGTCGCTGCGTCAAGTTGGAGACAAGCAAAAATTATTCAAGATTTTTGATGAATTGTCTAATTTGACTGTTAAGTATGACGGCGCGCTCATTGGCCAAGCAGCCGAGGGTCGGATCGCAGCGCATTTCGCGTATAAACACCTTGACGTTCGCACTCGCGAGATGTACGCGGCTATCAAAAAAGTTTTTGATCCGCTCGGTATTATGAATCCAGGCGTCAAAGTCGGCGATAATCTGCGATCGCTTACCGCTAGTGTCAACGGCGATGTTTTGCCGCAGGTATAGGCAGATACTGCCAAAAATATATTTTCTGCAAATGGATTGTTAGAATTGTTAACGCCGCTAGCAAAAAGTGGCCTCTTAATCGATTAACAGACCAAATATATGCACACTATCGCTTACACTTATTTAAAACTAGCGTAGGAGAAGAGAAGAGCAATCGTATTTTGAGCGGAACAGCTAGGCTGCTTGGCTCGACGCTAAATCAGGAAACTTTGCCTCTACTCGGCGTAAGCGCTTATCAAGCGAGTTATAAAGCGTGTCGTCTACCATCTCGCGGCTGCCAGACTCATGGTACAGCTCGCGGCGAACGACAGCAAGGTCGGCCCGCAGACTCTCTTGGTTAGCCGCTAGCTCGGCTTGCCCAGCCTTTAATTCCTGGAATCGTTCATCTGCCGCCAGATCCATATCTTTCACGATATCAACCAGAGTCTTGTGGTCTTTGCGGATATCAGCAAGCTGCTCATCGATTTGCTCAAAACGCTCATCGACTTGTTTAAACCGTTCGTCCATCGTTTTTGCTAGATTAGCAACGATATCGCTTAGGTTATCGATTTTGATCGCTAGTTCTTCGTTCGTCATGTTTCTATTTAACCACAAACATTAGCTGCGAGGCAACTATTTGCTCAACTAAAAGCCCGCTTTACTTGAGCGGGCAGTATTAACATTGTTCCACTAAATACAAGTTATGGTACAGATGAGAGGACTTGAACCTCCACGCCCCGAAGGGCACTAGCACCTGAAGCTAGCGCGTCTACCAATTCCGCCACATCTGCGTGTGATTGCAAAGTACTATATCGCGACATCTACCGATTCTTAGCAACGCGCTACGCGTCTACGCATACTTGCGTTGCCCACGCAGTCGCCACATCTGCGTATAACTCGTGAAGCACTACATTGCGATTATCTACTAATCTCTAGAAGACTGACGCACAGCGCATCCACACATACGTGAGTCGCCCACGCAGTCCGCTGCGCATAATCATATCTAGCGCGCAAACCCATTCTAGCTGATTTAGGTGCGCCTGTAAAGAGTTTGTAGACAGACAGTTGCAAAAATTTTACAATTTAGATCATACACAATTCGATTCAATTCGTCCGCGAAATATCGGCGCGACATCTGATATTGCCGCGTATGAGTGAGCATGTCGCCATAAGCTTGATAGCACTCTTGCAAAATAATTACATTTATGCTATAATAGGGATATATGATGGCACCAGCATCCAATGTAACCGCCGATACAGACGTGCACTATCCGAATACGGTGCGCGCTTGCCAGCTTGTCGAGCAATCGTGGCGCAACACGGCAACACTGTACGGCTATGAAGAATATGATATTGACACTGAGTCAAAATTACAGAATCGTCGCCGTTACGACATTGTGGCGGGCGCCTTCGGCGTGTCGGCCTACCCGAGCGCATCATATCTGCTGCGCTACGAGCATGCCGGCTGCGAGTCGCCGCGGGCTGATGTCGAAGCAATCGCTATCGCCAAGCGCGGTCTCGACGCTATGGGCATCAAGCGCTCAGCTTATAATTTGCGCATTAATGACTCAGAGATGCTCGATTTGCTACTGAGCGAATACCTTGACCTTGACGCCGTACAAACTAGCCTGATGGCGCGCCTACTGGCACAGAAGCGAACATTAGCCCCAGATAAGTTTCGCGACCGCGCGATTGATATCGTCGGGTTGTCGCACTCTAGCGAAGTTCTGCAAAAATTATCTAAGCTTTTGACCGCCAGGTCGGCCGAAGACCTACCAGAAGTTATCCGCCATAGTGAATGTTATGTGAATTTAGTGGCATTATATGAACGGTTAGAGCGGCTGGGAATTGATAATGTTATCCTTGATATCACGCTGGCGCATCCAGAATACACTGGCGGTATTATTTTCGATTTCACCGAAGCTGATGCTACGCATAGTGCCTTACTATATAAGGGCGGACGCTACGTCAATAACGACTTGCAAAGTTCGGTCGGCGGCCAATCAGACATGTCGAACATTATTGAGCTGCTGGCGCGCCATACTGGTATGCGCCACCTCGAAAGCGCTACTCAGGCCTATATTGTAACTGTAGGCAATGTACTTGACGACGCTGAACGAATCGCCGAAAAGCTGCGCAGCGAGCGGGTTTCGGTCGAGGTTGATTATACTGGCCGGCCGATTGACCGCCAGATCAAAGAAGCTATCAAAAAGCGCGTCCGCTACGTGATGACCGTCGACGAACAGTCTGTCGCCAAGGGCTTGTATAATCTACAAAATATTCGCGAAAACAGCGAACAGCAAGTCAGCTTCGAGCGGGTAGTCACCGCTGTCAGCGATCGCCGTCATCATCAGCAGTACGACGAAGACGACGATGTTTTCGACTTGTCAGATATCTTGTAGCTTGTCCAAAATAGCCAGCCTGAGCATAATCTGTTATAATACGTCGTTATGAAGACGACTGTGAAGAAATTATCGGCCACCCGCGTCCTGGTAACGGTAGCGGCAGGCCAGCCAGAGCTCGAGACAGCAGAACAAGTTGCGCTCAAGCGAATGGCTAAAAATATCAAAGTTAACGGCTTTCGCCAGGGCCACGTGCCGATCGCGGTAGTCAAAAAGCACGCCGACCCGCACACGCTTGGCCAAGAGACATTAGAGGCGGCAATTAATCGCGCTGTCGCCGAGGCGTTCCTGAGCAACAAACTGCAAGTACTTGATCGTCCAGAAGTCGATCTGAAGAAGTTCGTACCTGGCGAGATGCTGGAATTTACCGCCGAGGCTGATATCATGCCTGAAGTTAAGCTTGGCGATTACAAGAAACTCAAAGCAACCAAAAAGGCAATCAAAATTGACAAAAAAGACGTCGAAGAAGTAATCGAACGCATTCGTAAAGGTTTGGCTGAAAAGACTGAAACCACCGAAGCAGCGCGAGACGGCGACGAGGTGATTATTGATTTCGTTGGTAAGCGCGACGGCGAAGCTTTCCAAGGCGGCACCGGTAAAGATTATCCGCTGACTATCGGTAGCGGCACTTTTATCCCGGGTTTTGAAGAAGCGCTAGTTGGCCTCAAAGCGGGCGATAAAAAGGACGTCGCCCTGCAATTCCCGAAAGATTATCACGCCAAAGACCTGGCGGGCGCCGACGTAGTGTTTGAAACGACTATCAAGAAAGTCAACAAGATAGAATTGCCCGAGCTGAATGACGAGTTTGCTGCCAAGGCTGGCCCTTATACCTCGATGGACGATTTGCGCCAAGATATCGAAGCCGAAATCACTGCGCAGCAAGAGCGCCAAGCGCTAGACGAATTAAAAGACGATTTGGTTAAGCAATTAGTAGCAGCCAGCGATGTGGCTGTGCCAGACGTACTGCGTCAAGATCAGATCCGCTCGCTCGAGCAGGATTTGGTGCAAAATTTGCGGTACCGCGGCATGACGCTGGATCAATACTACGAATCGCGCGGGTTTGCTAACCGCGACGCTTGGGTCGAGGCAGAGGCTAACGATACAGCCGAAGCGCGTATCAAAGCCGGACTGGTACTAGCCGAGCTAAGCAAAGAGCTGGCAATCGAAGCGACCGCCGACGAGCTGGCAACGCACATTGATGCCTACAAGCAGCAATACGCTAATAACGCCGAAATGGCCAAGCGCTTTGACCAGCCAGAAGCTCAGCGCGAAATCGCCAACCGTTTGATCACCGAAAAGACCGTTGATAAATTGGTTGAGCTAAATACTCCGGAGGCCAAGAAAGCTAAAACTGCGAAAGCCGACAAAAGCAAGGCGGATAAACCCGCTAAGGCTAGCAAAAATAGCAAAGACGGCAAACCGGCCGCCGAGAAACCAGCCGGCAAGAAATCTAGCGCCAAAGCAAAGAAATCAGAAGCGGCAAGCAAATAGCAGTAATAACACGCCTACTAAAAAATACCTCGCTAGCATAGCGAGGTATTTTGAATATGGTATAAAATACTGCCAAAAAAGACTAACAGCCCCGCCCCCGGCGAGACTGTTAGTCTGCGGGGACGGGGCTATGCCCCGTTCTCACTCCGCGGCGGGCGGCTCGCCCGCCGTTCCTGTGTGGTGTGACCGGCGTCAATCAGAGAGACGCCGACACAAAATAGAAGGCAGCCCCAGAGCGGGGTGCCTTTGATGTCGGTTGTCGCGGGGTCGAGACCCCACGACAGCAACAGGGCGAATGCGCTCGCCCCGACGATGAGATCTCCCACCAGCCTGATGGCGGCGGGAGCACACAGCAGAGTGGCGGTGACCAAGGCCATGGCGGCCCCAGCTGTCGCCCACCAGGGAGCCTCGACCAGGGCAGTGAAGCCCCGGCCGAGAAAGCTCTCCTCCCCGGCCGCAGAGCCGAGGAGGAAGACAAACGCTCCTGCTGGCCAAACGGCCAGCAGGAGCAGCGAAATCAGGCGCTGCCACAACGGCGGCGTCTCATCGCGGGGATCGGACGGCGGGACAGGTGTGCTCACGACACACCACCTCCTTCTTTCAGTGAAACGGAACTAGACAGCGCGGGATTGCGCCATCCATCTTTTTATTATACTACATTTCGCGTTAAATAGCAAATTATTAGCACTCTGCCTTGACGAGTGCTAATTAGTACGCTACAATCAGACCATGAAACCATCGAATTACTTAGTACCCAACGTGATCGTCCGTACGCGCGACGGCGAGCGCGGTTACGACATTTATTCGCGCCTGCTAGAGGATCGCATCATTTTCTTGGGCGAGGAAGTCAACGAAGCTACGGCCAACGTCATCGTAGCTCAGCTGCTGCACTTAGCCAATGAAGATCCCGAAAAGGACATCCAACTCTATATCAACAGCCCAGGCGGCGTGGTGTACGATGGCTTGGCAATTTATGATACTATGCAATACATCAAGCCTGACGTCCAGACGATTGGCATCGGGCTGCAAGCCAGCATGGGCGCTTTCTTGCTGAGCAGCGGCGCCAAGGGCAAGCGCTATTTACTGCCGAACGCCCGGGTGATGATCCACCAGCCGTCGAGCGGTACCCACGGCAAGGTGACCGACCAAGAAATCAGCCTGCGCGAGGCGATAGAGTTAAAAGAGCGGTTAGCGAAAATTATAGCCGGCAACACTGGCCAGAAACTTGACAAAGTCAAAGCTGACATGGAGCGCGACTACTGGATGAGCGCCGACGAAGCGCTGCAATACGGCGTAGTCGACGAAGTAATCGGCCACAAAAACAGCAAAAGCAAACCAGCGAAATCTGGAAAATAGTTCGCCGAGGTGGTAGTCGTCCGGTTTAACGGCTGCGCGATAACGGTGATGATTCCTAGCAGAGTAGCGATTTCTAGACAGAAGGTCGCGTCTTGAGACATGCTGTGGTATAATTTTAGATATTCTAGTCGTTTCGGCCTAAGGAGGTGAAAGGATGATTAGAATTATCGAGATCACAATCCTGGTCTCGTTGTCTTTTGGGGTCGGTCTCTCACTGGCGGCACATTTGGTGCGCTGCCAAGCTGAGAGAGTATCATACATCAGAGTGTCTGTCTACGCGCGCATGCGCGTAGTAAATGAGACTCTGGCGATTGCCGCAGCATTTGCTTATTTTATAGCAATCATAGCCAGCGCCGTCAGGTTGCCTAGCATATGGAGTGTAGCAACTTTGACTGTTGCTGCACTCTGTGTCGCGGTTTACGCTCACCTGTCTTTTAGGGCACTACGTGTGTGGCGAGACAGATGGCCCCACGTAGACGACAGCGCCTCTTAACGAGGCGACTCCAGCTAGGGGGAGCCATCCCTAGCCGCCCCGCCGGATAAAACTGGCGGGGATTTTCCTTGTTTTTATCGCCAAAACTCTTGACTTAGCAGCTTCACGCGATTATAATTAGAGCTAATGAAGATTGTGTAATGTGGGTTGGTTGTGTACTGCGCCTGTGGCGCGGCGTTTTTGGTATGCGGTATCTACATTTAGTAAAGCTTCGGCGCCAATCGCAAGCGGGAATCACTACCCTAGTGCGGTTTCATCAAACTTAACCATCAAGCAGGAGTACTATGCCACAAGCAACAACGGCGCAGCACACCCCGGTCAAGCGTGTCTTCTTCACCAATGATGACACAGCGGTCGAGGTGCCAAATCTCTTGGCTCATCAAAAGGAATCATGGAGAGATTTCGTCGAGACGGGCCTAAGCGAGATCTTCGCAGAACTCAACCCAATCGAGGATTACACCGGCCAAAAACTTGAATTACGATTCAAGGATTACAAATTCGAAGATCCGAAAAATGACGAGAAATTCGCCAAAGAGAATAATTTGACGTTTGAAGCGCCGCTGTCGGTAACGGTCGAACTGACCAACAAGGTGACTGGCGAGGTCAAAGAACAAGAAATCTATCTGGGCGACTATCCGTGGATGACCGACCGGGCAACATTCATTATTAATGGCACGGAACGGGTAGTTGTTAGCCAGCTGATTCGTTCGGCGGGCGTCTTCTACACTGCCGAAAAGGGTGCTGGGCGCAGTCTATACAGCGCTAAGTTGATTCCGGGCCGCGGTGCTTGGTTGGAGTTCGAGACCAGCGCTAGCGGCGCTATCTACGTCAAGATCGATCGTCGCCGCAAAATTGCCGTGACGACGTTCCTGCGGGCACTCGGTTACAGTAAAGTATCCGAGATCAAAGAACTATTCGAAGATATTGATACTGGCGACATCAAATATATCGACGCTACACTCGAGAAAGATCCAGCTCACGGCGTCAACGAAGCCTTGATTGAGGTCTACCGCCGCTTGCGCCCAGGCGACCTGGCGACAACTGATAACGCGCGCCAGATGATTGAACGAATGTTCTTTGACTTCAAACGTTTTGACTACAGCCGCGTTGGCCGCTACAAGATGAACAAGCGTTTAGGGTTAGATGTGCCAAATATCGCCGAGAATCGTACTTTGCAAAAGAGCGACTTGGTGGCTATCATTCGCGAATTGATCCGTATGAATAACACTCAAGAGCCAGGCGATGATATTGACGCGCTCGACAATCGGCGGATCAAGCTGGTAGGCGAGCTAGTAGCGCGTCAGTTCCGCGTCGGTATGCTACGCATGCAGCGCAACGCCATGGATCGCATGTCAATGTCTGATCTCGAAAATGTCACGCCAAGCCAGTTGATAAACGCCCGCCCGGTCGTGGCAGCGGTACGCGAATTCTTTGCTTCTAGCCAGCTCAGCCAGCTGCTCGATGAAGTCAACCCGATTTCAGAGCTTAGCCACAAACGCCGATTGAGCTCGATGGGGCCAGGCGGCTTGAGCCGCGAGCGTGCCGGCTTCGAGGTGCGCGATGCTCACCCGACGCATTACGGACGAATCTGCTCGGTCGAGACGCCAGAGGGCGCTAACATCGGTTTGGTGTTGAACCTGGCGACTTATGCGCGGATTAACGAATATGGCTTCATCGAGACGCCATACCTCAAAGTTGTTGGCGGCCATGTCACCGATGAAGTTGTATATCTCGACGCTTCCCAAGAAGTTAACGAAGTGATTGCCGACGCTGGCGTCAAGCTCGACGAGAATAATAATCTGAAAAGCCCGCGTGTTTCGGCCCGCAAGTTCTTGCAGCCGGCCCGCGTCGATGCTTCAGAAGTGACGTTGATTGACGCTTCGCACAAGCAAATCCTCGGTTCTACCGCTAGCCTGGTGCCATTCATCGAGAAAAACCGCGTCGACCGCGCTTTGACTGGCTCGAACATGCAACGCCAGGCAGTGCCGCTATTGCAGCCGCAGTCGCCAACTGTCGGTACTGGTATCGAAGCTAATATTGCTCGCGATTCCAGCCAACTGGTTGTTGCTGAAGCTGATGGCGAAGTTATCCGTGCTGATGGCGATAGCATCGAAATCAAATACGCTGACGGCGTTAAAAAATACGACTTGATTCATTTCACCAAGAGCAACGATGATCGCTGCATCAACCAGAAAGTTCGAGTCCAGCGCGGCGAGCAGGTCGCTAAGGGCGATATCTTGATCGAAGGTATGTCAATCGCTGACGGCGAATTGGCGCTCGGTAAGGATTTGCTGGTAGCTTTCATGCCGTGGGGCGGCTACAATATGGAGGACGCTATCGTCATCAGCCGCCGCTTGGTCGAAGACGATACACTAACCTCGGTTAATATCAAGGATTACTCAGTTGAAGTTCGCGAAACCAAGCTCGGTCCAGAGATTGTTACTCGCGATATCCCGAATGTATCGGAAGACAGTTTGCGCCACCTCGACGAGGACGGTATCGTACAGGTTGGCTCTGAAGTGCGCGCTGGCGATGTCTTGGTTGGTAAGATTACGCCAAAGGGCGAGCAAGAGTTAAGCTCTGAGGAGCGCTTGCTGCGTGCCATCTTCGGTGAAAAAGCCAAGGACGTACGCGATACTTCGCAGCGTATGAATAATGCTGGCGGCGGCAAAGTTGTCGGCGTCAAGATTTTCAGCCGCGAAAACGGCCACGAATTAAAGGCTGGCGTGCTAATGCAGATCCAGATTTATGTCGCGCAACTACGTAAAATCAGCGTCGGCGACAAGATGGCGGGACGCCACGGCAACAAGGGCGTGGTAGCGCGTATTTTGCCAGTCGAGGATATGCCATATTTGGCCGACGGTACGCCGGTAGATGTAGTGCTTAACCCGCTAGGCGTGCCGAGCCGCATGAACTTGGGCCAGCTGTTCGAGACGCATCTCGGCATGGCTGCCCGCGCTCTCGGCTACAAAGTCGCTACGCCGCCGTTTAACGGTGTCAGCAACGAAACGATTGAGGAGCAGCTCGAGAAAGCCGGCTTCGCTAGAGACGGCAAGAGCCAACTCTTCGACGGCCGCAGCGGCGAAGCTTTTGAGGAGCGTACTACTGTTGGTGTGATGCATATGATTAAGCTGCACCACATGGTCAGCGACAAGATTCACGCCCGCTCGACCGGCCCGTACACCATGGTTACTCAGCAGCCGCTCGGCGGTAAGGCGCAAAACGGCGGCCAGCGCTTCGGTGAAATGGAGGTTTGGGCGCTAGAAGCTTACGGTGCGGCGACTACTTTGCAGGAAATGCTGACTATCAAGTCCGACGACGTTTACGGCCGCGCTAAAGCTTACGAATCAATTATCAAGCACGACGTCATCACCGGCCCGAAGCTGCCAGAAAGCTTTAATGTTTTGGTGAAAGAACTACAAGGTTTGGGGTTGCGCGTCGATCTGGTTGACGAACACACTAATAATATCGACGCCGAAAATCTCATCGCTACTAGCGGTCCGGCTGACAAAACTGTGCCAGCGAGCGACGATAACAATGGCAGTGATAATTCCGACGACGATGACGAAGAAACTTACCTTGACGAGTCTGACGGTATCGGCAATATCGACGACGGCATGAGCGTGCGTGATATTGACGATGACGGCCAAATCTCGGAAGAGGAAAGCGATTACGATAATTACGACGATACAAACGATAATGAAGAGGAGGAGGCGTAAGATGGCACGAGTAGTCTCGACATCTGGTATCGCAGATTTTGATGCAGTGCGCTTGGTGGTTGCCAGCCCAGAAGATATCCTAAAATGGAGCCACGGCGAAGTCACTAAGCCGGAAACGATTAACTATCGCACCCAAAAGCCAGAGCGCGACGGCTTGTTCTGCGAGCGAATCTTTGGCCCGGTCAAGGATATTAATCCGCATGATTCCAAACTCAAGGGCGTGCGTTCGCGCGAAGCTGCTGTCGATAAAAACGGCGAACTGGTCACCAAATCAATTGTCCGTCGCGAGCGCATGGGCCACATTCAATTGGCCGCTCCAGTAGCGCACATCTGGTTTATGCGCGGCACGCCAAGCGCTATGAGCTTGCTGCTAGGCATCACAGTACGTAATCTCGAGCGGATTGCTTACTTTGCTACGTACGTAATTATGAAGGTTGACGAAGAGAAACGCGACCAATTACTAGCCGATCTCGAAGCCGAGACCGAAGCTGCTCGCGCCGCTATCAAAATTCGCTACGAACGCGAAGCTGGCGCTGACGGCGCTGACGTCAAGGCTTTGGCCGAAGAACAGAGTAAAGAGCTCGAAGAGCTAGAAAATCAATTTACCACCAAGAAATCGCAGCTGGAAAGCTTGCAAAAGCACGCGCTAATGAGCGAGACTGACTACCGCAACTTGCCGGAAGCTTATGAAGAATTGATCGAAATAGCCATGGGCGGCACCGCACTCAAGGCAATGCTCGACGAAATCGACCTCGACAAGCTAATCGCTGATCTGCAGCAAGAATCCGAGGACGCCAAAGGCCAGCGCGAGAAAAAATTACTAAAAAGACTTAAGGTTCTAGAAGGCATGCAAGCAGCTGGCATCAAGCCGTCGAGCCTGTGTATGACGGTTCTACCGGTGATTCCGCCAGACCTGCGGCCGATGGTGTCGCTGGCAGGCGGCCGTTTCGCGACGAGCGACTTGAACGATCTTTATCGCCGCGTCATTAACCGTAACAATCGTCTCAAGAAGCTGATCGAATTGAACGCGCCAGAAGTGATTCAGCGCAACGAAAAACGCATGCTGCAAGAAGCTGTCGATAGCTTGATCGATAATTCATCAGCGCGCGGCGGCCGGGCTGTCAATGCCACTGGCAATCGTCGACGATTAAAGAGTCTCAGCGATATGCTTAAGGGCAAACAAGGCCGCTTCCGCCAGAACCTGCTCGGTAAGCGTGTCGATTACTCTGGCCGTTCGGTAATTGTCGTTGGTCCAAAGCTTAAGATTAATCAGTGCGGCTTGCCAAAGCAAATGGCGATCGAGCTATTTAAGCCATTTGTCATCAGCTGGTTGATTGAACATGATTACGCGCATAATATCCGCAGCGCTACTCGTCTGATCGAGTCGAGCGAAGCAGTGGTTTGGGACGCACTCGACGAGGTCATCAAAGGTAAGTATGTGCTACTTAACCGCGCGCCATCGCTTCACCGTTTAAGTATTCAGGCTTTCCAGCCGAAATTAGTCGAGGGCAAGGCGATCCAGCTGCATCCGCTAGTTTGCGCCGGCTTCAATGCCGACTTTGACGGCGACCAGATGGCTGTTCACCTGCCGTTGTCCGACGACGCTCAGGCTGAAGCTCGCGAGCTGATGAGTGCCGTCAACAACTTGCTTAAGCCAGCCGATGGCAGTCCAGTGCTTAGTATCAGCCAGGATATCGTGCTCGGTAACTACTACTTGACCTACGAAAAGCCGAGCGTTCAGACCGAGCATCGCGCTGTCTTTGCCAATAGCCGCGACGCTGAGCTGGCTTACGATATGGGCCGGCTTCACTTGCAAAGCCCGATTCGGGTTCGCGCCAAGGGCGAGATTCACAACACCACGCTGGGCCGCGTCTTCTTCAACGAAATCTTGCCGGACGATTTTCCTTACAACAATAACGTCCAGACCAAGAAAGAGTTGAAGAAAGTTCTAGCACAAATCTTCGATCGTTATGGCGCCGAAGAAACCGCCAAGACGGCTGACCGCATGAAGGGCTTGGCATTCCGCTTCGCTACCGTGGCCGCAGTATCGACTGGTAAGGACGACTATGTCCACCTTGATCAAACCGAGGAGATAATCCAGGAAGGCGACAAGCATGCCGCGTTGATTGCCGATCAATACGACCAGGGTTTGATCACCGACGACGAGCGTTACAATTTGACAGTAGCAGCTTGGCGCAAGGTTGACAATCAAGTTACTAAATTGCTCCAAGACAACTTGCACCACATCGACACTAGTATTTCGATCATGGTTAACTCGGGCGCCCGCGGTGATATTAGTAACGTCAAGCTAGCTAGCGCCATGATTGGTATCCAGGTCGACGCCGCCAACCGCGAAATCGAGCTGCCAATTCGCTCGTACTACACCCGTGGTTTGTCGAGCTTGGAATCGTTCGTCGCTACTCGTGGTTCGCGTAAAGGTTTGATCGATACCGCGCTAAAGACGGCCGACTCAGGTTATCTGACGCGCCGCTTGGTCGACGTCTCGCAAGATGTCTTCACTGTTGAGGATGAAGAGGGTGACGACGAGGGCTACATGATTTATCGTTCAGAGACTGAAGAAACGATGATTAGCTTCGGTAATCGCTTGTACGGACGCTATACTCGTGATGCTGTGCCAGGCTATATCGGCGCTAACGAGTTGATTACCCGCGAAATCGCCAACAAAATCGAAGCCGACACTAATATCAACGAGGTTAAGATTCAGTCGATTCTCTCGACCAACAATCTCGAGGGTATTCCACGCCGCAGCTACGGTATTGATATGGCAACCAACGAGCTAGTTGGCGCTGCTCAACCAGTTGGCGTTATCGCTGCTCAGTCGGTCGGCGAGCCAGGTACTCAGCTGACACTCCGTACCTTCCACAACTCTGGTGTGGCCGGTAGCGACATCACCCAGGGTCTGCCGCGCGTCGAGGAGCTCTTCGAAGCGCGCAATCCGAAGGGTCAAGCTTACATCACTGAGGTGGCTGGTACTGTCGATGTCTGGGAAGACGGCAAGAAATATATCGTCCAGGTCACGCCAGAGGCTGGCCGCGTTGAGCGCTTGCCGCTCGAAGGCCGCAAACCGCTATTGCAAGATGGCTCTAGCGTCAAGGCTGGCGATATCCTTGCCGAAGGTCTCGATAATAGCCGTTCGCTAGTGGCGCCATTCGACGGTGTTGTCGAAGCCGCCGAAGACACTATCGTCATTGCCGCTAACGCCGCCGCGCCAGTCCGCTACGAGATTCCGGGTACTGCGCAGCTAGTGGTATCGGCTAATGACTATGTTGAGGCAGGCGACCGCTTAACGATCGGCTCGCTCAACTTGCACGACCTAATGCGCTTGAAGGGCACCGAGGCAACTCAACGCTATATCATCAACGAAGTGTTGCGCATCTACGCTGCACAAGGCCAAGATGTAGCCGACAAGCACCTCGAGATTATCGTTCGCCAGATGTTTAGCCGCGTCCAGATCGAGGACCCAGGCGACAGCGACTTTGTTATGGGCGATATCGTTTCGAAAGCGCGCGTCGTTGCCGAGAATAAGGCTTTGGTCGCTAACGGCAAAGAGCCAGCGCAATACGCGCAAATGCTCTTGGGCATTACCAAGGTGAGTATCTGGAGCGATTCGTGGCTAAGCGCCGCGTCCTTCCAGGATACTACCCGCGTATTAATCAATGCTGCCACCAGCGGCCGCGCCGACCACTTGCATGGCCTGAAAGAAAATGTCATCATCGGCCGCAAGATTCCGGTGGGTACTGGCGTCCGTTCGCTCGACACTGGCGAGGACGATTCGCCAGCCGACGAGTACGCTGAAAGCGTTGACGAGGAGGCCGACGACATCACGCCAGATGTCGATGCCGAGTCATAAGCAAACCCGCTCAAACTATAATTACCGCTCATATAGACGAGCGGTAATTATTTTTGCAGCTAAATTTTTGGCACGCTGTATCTTTGCATATTCCAACAGCCAGAATAAGGCGAGACCTAATCTCGTTTGCCAGAATATGTCACCGTATCTTTAGTACTGCCGCCAATCGGCTGGCACTTTTGGTCAGCGTAGGCCATCCGTAATTCGCGGTTATTGTAAAGAGTGCAGGCGACCAGTATGTTGCGGTTACGATCTTGGAAATAGTGCCACAAGCCGTCTGGCGTCTGATAGAATAATCCTAGATTGTCAGGCGCAGTCATTCGCTGATACAACACTGTGCTGACTGGAATTTCTAGCAGCTGGTAACCTTTCAGCGCGCCCTTGGACGGAGCTGGCTTGCCGATAAAGCCGTATTGTCCAGCGGCACTCACGGCCGGGGTATAGACCGAAACGACCGGCTGCTGCGCTTCAGCGTATTCAGCGTAAACTTTAGTGTCGAGACAGCGAATCTCCACCCAATCGCCGAGCTTGTCGCGCTGCGAAATATCGGTACTCAGCTGGCAAGTGACATCGTCACGCGTGAAATCAGCTAAATAATTTGTTCTGCTGCCCTCCGAGAAGACCTTGCGGGTAAAACCATCGTAGTCCATATTTTTCTCGATTGATTCGCGCTGCGAAGTTGATTTATCCTTAGGAACGTAACCGGCCAAACTCTGAACTTGATCAAGGTCGGGCACCACGGTATAGAACCTCCTTCCTTTAACTTTCACCGGAGTAGTGATTGACGATTTGGCTTTTTCCTTGCCTTTGAAATAAACGTTGACATGCTTGATAGTTTCGGCAGCGGTTAAGTGAGCTACCTTGGTCTCGTCAGTTTTTTTCTTTTCATCTGTCTTAACCGTTGATGAGCGAGCGAGCGTCATCACCACGATCGCAACAACAATCACTAAAGCGGCGGCAACGCCAGCGCCAATCATAATCAGGCGGAATTTACGGAATGGGTCGCGCGGCGGCCGGCGCTGCGGTTCTGGCACTAACGGATCAGGCCGCGGCGCCTGTTCGGGGTGGCCAGCGTATTGGATATCATTGTCATTTAACGGATTCATACGTTTATTATACTATATTGCTTGCGTTTTTAAATTTTAATACGGTAAGAGTTCAGGCGCTTAATTACAGAAAAATAAGACGAAAGTGTTGATATATATATGTATCTTATTTATAATCAATTATTAATTAAACAATACAATAATGAGTGAAGAAATCATCATAACCTATATCACCGTAGCTATACCGTATATAGTAACAATTGCAACCGTAGTAGCCGCTACCGCTTTGACTCGATGGCTTATTCGAAACGACAAGAAATCAAGTAGCGACGACAAATAGCTCTTGCTATCATTTGTTTCAATTCCTAGTTATAAATATAGAACTAAGTTTATCCGCAGCTACAAACGTCGCAAACAGGTGAAAATGCTCGTTTTTAGTTATTTTTGCGCCTTTTTTGCATAAAATTCAATAAAATTGCCTGATACATTGACTTACACATTCATATGTGATATATATATCAGCTTTCATTGACAGGGAGTAAATTCTTGTCCGAAAGCGCACTTTGACAAGCAGACCTGAAAGAGGTGATAGAGATGTATCCTCCAGATCTTATGGTGGTGCATCGCCCCCGAAAGGGGATCATGGCATGGCTCTTCAGAAGAGCTATGCCCCGAGACACTAGGCCAACTTTTGTTTGGCCTAAACTAGTAGCTACGATCGAGGACGCTAGATACCTTGACAGGCGATGGCTCACTGCCGTCGCAGCAGTGTTGATTGCTATGACAATAGCCGCGGTAAAAGCGCTCTTACTCATCCCGGGGCTCGATAGCTCTGTGGTCAACCTGCTGACTCGCGGTTTTGCGACATTTCTTCCCCGGGGGTGGGCGACAGGGACTGCCTGGACTGTTGGTGTGGCAGGAGTTTTCCTCATAGGAGACTTCACGAACTACACGAAACAGCAGAAGTTTCTTCATAGCCTCAAAGCAACCGGATGTGGAGTGTATGACACCCTGTTGCTCTTCGCACTAATGGAAGAGCAAGCTTTTCGCTCCGGGGGCGAAAAGTGGAGCTGGCGCGAACGAGTGCGCGCCAGCGTGTGCTTTGGGCTTGCCCATGTAGTCAATATCTGGTACAGTTTCGCGGCAGGGATCGCCCTGTCTGTGACTGGCTTCGGTTTTTTGCTGGTATACTTGTGGTACTACCGCAAATATCATAGCCAGATAGTTGCGACAGCAGCAGCTACGACAATACATGCATTGTATAATGTCATAGCCTTGAGTCTAATTGCTGTCGTAGCAGTGATCTACATGGCGATCAGCATCTGTAGCTGAACCAGTCTCTCGCGAACCTCTGTCAAATTCCCTGCTTGTCATGTTCGCTCCATAGATGTGTGTCTATGCTGATGAGTCGGAAACGACGAAAGCGAACTTTTGCCAAACATCACCAGTTGAGTTCATTCCTGACTCCGTCGTCCAGAAGACGAGCAAACCTTGCTTTTTAATAGGTTTTTTGCTATAATAGAATATAGAGTTTCTCTCGGGTGAAGCGGGCTATCGGTGTGATAAAGCCGCAGCTCTCGAGATGCGAGCGGATGTTTGCTGCATTGCCGCTTGCGCCATGAGCCTTTAGCAAGCTCGTTTATTATCATCGTAATTAGGAGAAGTTGAATGCCAACTATCAATCAGCTGGTACGCAAACCTCGCCAGACGGCTAGCAAAAAATCGAAGTCGCCGGCGCTAGGCCGTATCCACAATGCCCTCAAGGTGCGCTATTACAACCAAAACGCACCGCTCAAACGCGGCGTTTGCGTCAAAGTTACCACCAAAACGCCAAAGAAGCCGAACTCGGCGCTGCGCAAAGTCGCTCGCGTTCGCCTGACTAACGGCCATGAAGTTTGGGCTTATATCGGCGGCGAAGGTCACAACTTGCAAGAACACGCCGTGGTGCTAGTTCGCGGCGGCCGCGTGCCAGACTTGCCAGGTGTGCGCTATCATGTCGTCCGCGGCGCGCTTGACTTGCAAGGCGTGTCCAAACGCAAACAAGGCCGTAGTAAATACGGCACCAAGAAGGAGGATAAGTAATCATGCCTCGCAAAGTTACCAAAAAGCTCCAGCGCCAATTGCAGCCAGATCGCAAATACCAGTCGATTTTGGTGCAGCGCCTCATCAACAAGTCAATGCTCAACGGCAAGAAATTAGCAGCCGAGCGGGCTGTCTATGACGCTCTAGCGCAAGCTGCCAAAACTCTCAAGAGCGAAGAGCCGCTAGAGGTTTTCGAAAAGGCAATTAACAATATTAGCCCGGCTTTCGAGGTTAAGTCTCGCCGCGTTGGCGGTGCTAACTACCAAATTCCGTTTCCAATTCAAGGCCATCGCCAGCAGCACTTTGCCTTTACTTGGTTAGTGCAGGCCGCTCGCAGCAAAAGCGGCATGCCGTACAGCAAGCGCCTGGCGACCGAAATCGTTGACGCCTGCAACGAAACTGGCATTGCCTTCAAGAAGAAAGAAGACACTCACAAAATGGCCGAAGCCAACCGCGCTTTTGCTCATTTTGCTCGCAGCTAATCATTTCTTTTCATGCAAACATAGAACCGCTCCTACGCTATACATAGGAGCGGTTTTACGAAAGTTAAACTTAGCTATCATTTTTGTAAATTATCTGATATAATTGTCGTTAAGAGTAGTTTTTTGGTGCCAAAAAATAACCAAGAATCTCGACAAATCAACTTAATAGAGGAAAAACAATGGCAGCAACCGTTCCATTACAAAACTTTAGAAATATCGGCATTATTGCCCATATCGACGCCGGTAAAACAACCACCACTGAGGGTATTTTGTACCGTACTGGCTTGACGCATAAAATCGGTACCGTCAAGGGTGATGATGGCGGCGCCACCACCGACTGGATGGCGCAGGAAAAGGAGCGGGGCATCACTATTACCTCGGCGGCGGTGACTTGCTTCTGGAAGGGCCACAAGATTAATATTATCGATACGCCAGGGCACATCGACTTTACAGCCGAGGTGGAGCGCAGCTTGCGCGTGCTCGACGGCGCCGTTACTGTCTTCGACGGCAAAATGGGCGTCGAGGCGCAAAGCGAAACTGTCTGGCGACAGGCCAACAAATACAATGTACCGCGCATCTGCTTCATCAACAAAATCAATCAGACTGGCGGAGACTTCTACAAGTCTGTCGAGTCAATTCACAACCGCCTCAGCAAACAAGCGTTTCCGATCCACTTGCCGATTGGCTTTGAAAAGGATGTTTGCGGCGTGGTCGATCTAATCGATATGAAGGCTTATACTTATGATGATTACACCGACCACGAGCTGAAAGTTGGCGAGATTCCGGCTGATATGCTCGAAAAAGCCAAGCATGCGCGCAGTCTGCTGGTCGAGAACGCTGTTGAAGCCGACGACGGCCTGATGATGAAGTTCTTCGACGAGGGCGAGGAAGCAATTACCATCGACGAGCTCAAGAGCGCGCTGCGCAAACGCGTGCTGGCTGGCGACTTCTATTTGGTAACTGGCGGCGACGGCCGCGGCGTGATTGTCGAAAAACTGCTTGATCTGATGGCAGATTACTTGCCAAGTCCGCTCGACGTCGACGAAATTTGGGGTAAAAATCCAAAAACTGGCGACGAAGTCGGCCGCAAACCAAGCGACAAAGAACCAATGGCTGCGCTAGCCTTCAAGATTGCCGCTGATCCGTTCGTCGGCAAGCTAATCTTCATCCGCGTCTACTCTGGCGTACTGAAAGCTGGCAGCTACGTCCTTAACACCACCACTGGCGAAAAAGAGCGCATCGGCCGCATCGTCCGAATGCACGCCGACAAACGCGAAGAAATCGATAGTGTTGGCGCCGGCGATATTGCTGCAGTGGTTGGGCTGAAAAATACTTTCACCGGTAATACTTTAGCTGAATTGAGTCATCCAATCGCTCTGGAATCTATCGAGTTCCCAGAACCGCCGGTATCAATTGCTGTCGAACCAAAGACCAAAGCCGACCAAGAGAAGATGGGTATTGCTTTGCAGCGCCTCGCCGAGGAAGACCCAACCTTCCGCATTCACACCGATGAAGAGACCGGGCAGACGATTATGTCGGGCATGGGCGAGTTGCATCTCGAGATTCTAATTGACCGCATGAAGCGCGAATTCAATGTTGAAGCTAATGTCGGCGAACCGCAGGTTGCCTTCCGCGAAACCATCAAAGGTACCGCCGAGGTTCAAGGTAAGCACGCCAAACAGTCCGGCGGCCGCGGCCAATATGGCGATGTTTGGGTACGCTTTGAGCCGAACGAGCCAGGCAAAGGCTTTGAATTCATCGACGAAATCAAAGGCGGCGTGGTGCCGCAAGAGTATCGCCCGGCCGTACAAAAAGGTATTCGCGAAACTCTAGACGGCGGAGTTATTGCCGGCTACCCAGTGGTGGATGTCAAGGCAACACTCTACGATGGCTCGTACCACGACGTTGACTCTAGCGAGCTGGCGTTTAGCTTGGCAGCGCATATCGCGACCCGCGCTGGTATCAAACAAGCCAATCCAGTCTTGCTCGAGCCAGTCATGAAAGTAGAAGTCACTACTCCCGAGGAGTTCATGGGCGACATCATCGGCGACCTCAACAGCCGCCGCGGCCGCATTGAAAGCATGGATGATCTAATGGGCGGCGCTAAACTAATCAAAGCAATCGTGCCGCTGGCCAACATGTTCGGCTACACATCAGACATCCGCTCGATGAGCCAAGGTCGTGCCGCATCAACGATGGAGCTAGCTCACTACGAGGAAGTTCCACCAAACGTCGCTGCCGAGATTATCGAAAAACGCAACAAGTAGTTTGATAATTAACTCTAGCGAGAACTTCGCTAAATATGTAAACGCGCCTCTCACCAAGGCGCGTTTGCTGCTATAATAGATACATGAGCTACCAGCTAGCTGTTCAATTTTACAGGCGTAATCGCTTGCAGGTACTCTGCGCGCTATACGTAGTGATTTTAGCTTTTGGCGTGATTACCTCAATTGTGTTGTCTGATGATTCGCACTGGACAAGCTGGAGTCTCAGCCGGTTGGGCGAGACTAGTACCAACCGCCAGTCGGCTTTGGCTTTTAATACTGGTGTTTTTGCCTCAGGATTGACACTTACTGCTATCGGTATTTGTATGACCCGAAGCTATGCTAAGCTTCAGCAATCGCGCACCGCCAAATTGTCAGCTTGGCTGATGATTACTTTGTCTGTATGTATGATTGGCGTAGCGCTTTGTCCGAATGACACTATGCACGCAGCGCATTTTGTTTTTTCGCGCGGGATAATTGTCGCTATGGTGTTAATGATGCTGACTTTACCGTCGAGCCTTAATTATTTGACACAGCGCGAGCGGCTGTTGTCATTCGGCTTTCCAATTTTTGCAGCAATTCTGGCAGCTCAGGGCTACATCTTGCGAAGCTTTTGGTTTGTGATTATCGAAGCTATATTGGGACTGCTGGCTGCTATTTGGTTGTTTATTGTTTGCCGGCATATCGATAAGCGTTTACGCCAGTAGCCACTTTACACCCGCAGAGCTTTCAACTATAATAAGAAATAACGCGCGACGCGTTTTGTCGAGGTGGTAACACTTTCGATAATTGCTCGCGTCGTGAATAACATAATACTAACGTTAGGAGAACTACTTCTATGGCAGACTTTGACCGTTCAAAGCCTCACATCAACGTCGGTACCATGGGTCACGTCGACCACGGTAAAACGACTTTGACCGCCGCCATTACCCACGTTTTGGCTAAGCGGCTCCCAAGCGACGTGAATAAAGCGCGCGACTACGCGGACATCGATAACGCACCAGAGGAAAAGGCACGTGGTATCACTATTGCTACCTCTCACCAGGAATACGAGTCAGAGAATCGCCACTACGCGCATGTCGATATGCCAGGCCACGCCGACTACGTCAAGAACATGATCACCGGCGCTGCTCAGATCGATGGTGCTATCCTCGTGGTGGCTGCCAACGACGGCCCATTGCCGCAAACTCGCGAGCACGTATTGTTGGCTCACCAGGTTGGCGTGCCGAAGATTATCGTCTTCCTCAACAAGATGGACTTGGCCGACCCAGAGCTGGTCGAATTGGTCGAGATGGACGTTCGCGAACTGCTCACCAAGAACGGCTACGATGGCGACAATACGCCAATCATCAAGGGTTCAGCCACCAAAGCTCTCGAAGGCGACAAAGAATCTGAAGACGCTATCATGGAATTGGTCAAGGCGATGGACGACTACTTCGAGCTGCCAAAGCGCGACCTCGACAAGCCATTCTTGATGCCAATTGAAGATGTCTTCTCGATCAAAGGTCGTGGCACCGTGGCTACTGGCCGTATTGAGCAAGGCGTCATCAAACTGAACGACCCAGTCGAAATCGTTGGCCTAAAACCAACTCAGAGCTCGGTCGTAACTGGTATCGAAGCCTTCAAGAAAACCCTCGACCAGGGCCAAGCCGGTGACAACGCTGGTTTGCTGCTGCGCGGTATCGAGCGCGAACAAATCGAGCGCGGTCAGGTCATTGTTGCTCCAGGCACTCTGACTCCGCACACCGAGTTCGAGGCCGAAGTCTACATCCTCAAGAAAGAAGAGGGTGGACGCCACACGCCGTTCAGCAAGGGCTACAAGCCGCAGTTCTACTTCCGCACCACTGACGTGACCGGTGAAGTTGAATTGCCAGCCGACAAAGAGATGGTTATGCCAGGCGACCAAGTAACCTTCAAGGTCAAATTGCTCGCCCCAATCGCTATGGACAAAGGCCAAGACTTCGCTATCCGCGAAGGCGGACGTACTGTCGGCGCTGGCGTGGTGACCAACATTATCAAGTAATTTACACTCTGTAAGTTACTGCCGAAAGCACCTCCGGACTATCGGGGGTGCTTTTATTGTCTGTAACTAGCAACCACTGATAAGATTAAACCTTAACACATCTTATCACCCGCCCAGTTCTTGCAATTCACGCTAATTATTGCTATAGTAGTGTTCGTATTAATTAATCGCCTCGAGAACTCTGCCAGACGCTAACGAAACCGATTCGAGCGGAGGTTACGAGGTAAAAGGAGTAACAAAATGGCCGAAGATAAAGGTCTGACCATCCGCATCCGCCTCAAGGCGTATGACCACACAGTTATTGATGAATCCGCTAAGCGGATTGTCGACACCGCTGTTCGTACTGGCGCAACAGTCGCCGGACCAGTGCCGCTGCCAACTCGCCGCAGCACTTATACGGTAACAAAAAGCCCGCACGTCTACAAAATGGGCGGCGAGACATTCGAAATGCGCGTACACAAGCGCTTGATTGATATTTCTAACGCTACGCCAAAAACCATTGAGAACTTGCAAAATCTATCATTGCCAGCTGGTGTTGACGCCGAAATTAAAATGTAAATAGCATCTCGCTCTTTGCACAAGAAAAGACTCTACGAGCACTGAGAGAGTCTTTTCTTTTTCTATGAGAGCAACAATAATCCATAATAGCAGCTATAGAGACACGAAACAGGGAAGTACGACGCTTATGATATACTTTAATTATGGCTTCACAGCGGCACAAACAACGCACATATGCCCGCAACCGTGTATTTAGCCGGCGCGGCAACGAAAAGTTCGAGCCCGACGGCGTCTATTTGCTAAAACTAGTCACGGTAACGATTGTTGGCACATTATGGCTAAAATTCAAAGTGCCGCTAGACATCGGCAACTTAACGCTATCGGCCCTTCCGCTGGGGCTAATTGGCGGAGCACTGGCCGTTTATCTCTGGGAAAAGCGCCCAGGCAACCGGCACATATGGTACGCGATTTTGCTGATCGTAGCTATTGTGTCATATTTCTTGCCAGCGGGAATCTTGCTTTGATAGCCGACAAAAGTTTGTACTTAAATGACTCTAAATTTTTAGCGCTTCGTCTGTACATGAATACGGCATGGTATAATGGAATTCAGGAGGGCGCATGGCACTAACTAATGACGACAAGCAATGGATTAAAGAAGCAATTGTTGAAGGCGTTAACGGAGCGTTGGGGACAATTGTACTACCGCGATTTGACGCAGTTGAAGCAGATATATCGGAATTAAAGAGAGATGTCTCCGGACTGAAAGAGGATGTATCTGGACTGAAAGAGGATGTCTCTGTACTGAAAGAAGACGTATCTGGGCTGAAAGAGGATGTCTCCGGGCTGAAAGAGGATGTATCTAGTTTGAAAAGCGACATGCGCGAGGTCAAAAGCCGGCTCGACAGTGTTGAGAGTGATATTCGCGAAGTCAAGGACCGACTTAACGGTGTTGAAAGCGAGATGCGCGAGGTCAAAGATCGACTCGGGCGAGTTGAAGGCGAGCTGCAGGCACTTACTAACGATATTGAAGAAATATACGATGTTATTTATAGCAAGCCGAATAAAACTTTGATGAGCGCCAGCTTCGCCAAGATGTCGTCAAAAGAAAAACTGCTAGTCATTAACGAAGAATTGTTAAAGATAGCGAAAGATACGGGCGTTGTTTTGCCGCGCTAAAAGGCGACTGCATAGAACGCTAAATATTACTTATAATCTAATATATCAACCTACAAAGACAAGTATTAAGACCTTGATTTGAAATGATTCGATTTTACTTACAAAAACTAGTTCGCGATAAAGTCGTGAAAAAGTGTCTGGACGACGAAGAAGTTTTACGTACGGAGTACCACACATTAGACAAACAAGAGTTTCGCCGCGAGTTGCTCCGCAAGGTTCACGAGGAGGCGGACGAAATTCCGCTGGACGATAATCAGCGTGATGAATCGCTCAAAGAGTTGGCTGATTTGCAGGAAGTCGTTGACGCGCTGCGCCAAGATTTTGGCTTTTCTACAGAGCAAGTTCAAGAGGAAATGGCGCGTAAAAAGCAGGATAAAGGCGGCTTTGACAAACGACATTACATTAAATATCATGATCTGGCGGATGATAGTAAATGGGTGGAAATCTTCCGCGCTCAGCCAGAGAAGTATCGCGAAGAAGTTGCGGATAGCAAAGAACGGAGCCGTTACGCGAAAATCAGCAAGGGCACGTACAAGCATAGCAAGTCAAGCAAGCTATACGAAGTGATTGGCCTAGCCTTAGAAACTGAGGCGGAAGAGCTCCTGGTGATTTACCGGCCTCTCTATGAGAATGAATATGAATTATTCGCCCGCCCTGCCAGTATGTTTACGGAAACAGTAGTGCTAGACGGGAAATCTGTGCCGCGATTTCAGAAAATAAACTCTGAAATTAAGGTGTAAGTGTGATGAAAACAATCACTTTTATCACCGGCAATCCGTATAAACTTGAAGAAGCCAGGTCAGTTCTGGAAGGTTATGGGATTGTTGTCGAGCCGCTACAAATTGACATTGATGAGATCCAGCATCATGATCCGCTGAAAATTACCGAAGCAAAAGTTAAGTCGGCGTATGAAAAAGCAGGCCAGCCGGTTGTTGTTAACGATAGCAGCTGGGAAATTCCAGCACTCGGCGGCTTTCCGGGCGGTTATATGAAAGATGTTGCTAATTGGTTTACGGCTGAAGATTTTTTGGCTTTGATGAAAGATAAAGATGATCGGAGAATCATATTGCATGACGTCGTGGCGTACTTTGATGGCGAGGCAATTAAAGCTGTTTATATATGATCAAACTGGCGTGTTTATAAATGAGCCGCGCGGCGAAGGAACATCAATGAATCAGGTTGTATCGATGGAGGATAGCGGTGGGTTAACGATTGCTGAAGAATTTGCGCTCCGTCATGACGGCGCGGAGATTAACCCTGCTCATTTTCAGCATTGGCAGAAATTTGGCGAATGGTTTACTGCTCGCGACAACGATTAGCTACCGCAATGGTGTATAATTCATCATATGAATAAGTTTAAGAAGCCGAAACTTTACTGCTTTTCGCCGCCAGTGATGCTGGCAACGCTAGCGATTGAAGTTGTTTTGGCAATTTATACGTTTTGGCGTTATAAACTAAACGCTGTGACGAGGATCACTATGGCGCTGCTCATCTGTCTGGCGCTGTTTCAGTGGGCTGAGTATAATGTCTGCGAAGGTACGATTTTTCTTAACAGTCTAGGTTGGGCGAAGCTCGGTTATGTAGCGATTACCATGCTGCCACCTCTGGGCATTCATCTGATTTATCAACTTTCCGGTGATAAGAGGCGCTGGATTCCGGTTCTAGGTTATATTTTGGCAACACTATTTGTCGGTTATTTTTTATTGGAAGCTGACGGTGTAAAAGCTGGTGCCTGCTTAGGCAATTACGTAATCTTTGAGAATCGCGATGAATTTTATCCAATTTATGCGGGATACTACTATGGTTTGTTGATTATTGCTATTGTATACGCTTACATCCAAAGTAAAGCTGCGGTAAAAAACATTCGCCGATCCCTATACTCATTAATGGTTGGTTATATCTTGTTTATGGTGCCGACAACGTTTGTCAATATCGTAGATCCGTCGACGATTTCTGGCATTCCGTCGATTATGTGCGGTTTCGCAGTGCTGCTAGCGGCAACTTTAGCAGGCAAGGTCCTACCAGAATACTTTGATAAATAAGGCTACGTGATATTGACGAGTTGTAGCTAGACGTGCTATAATAGTAGATGTAATTCTATTACGCGTAATATTAACTATAGAGACTCGCGCGAATTGGCAAGTCCGGGCAACGGATACTACCAGCCGCCGAGGCTTTTAAATGGGAGCAAGAGGGCAATGAAAGCACTTTTCGGTACCAAAATTGGTATGACCCAAATCATTGGCGAGGACGGCACCACTATTCCGGTGACGCTGATTCAAGCCGGCCCGATGACTGTGACTCAGGTCAAGTCTGTCGAAACCGACGGCTACAACGCAGTCCAGGTGGCATATGGTACGGGTAAGAACCTGAGCAAGGCCGTGGCTGGACATGTCAAACCAGCCGGTGTGACCCCGAAAAAAATCGGGGAAATTCGCGTTGACGAACTTGGCGAAATCAAGGTCGGCGACACATGGAACGTCTCGGAGTTCGAGCTCGGCGACGTTATTGATGCTACAGGCATCAGCAAGGGTAAAGGTTGGGCTGGCACTATCAAGCGGCACAACTTCAAACGCCACCGCAAAACCCACGGTGGCAAGGGTAATACTCGTAAAGTCGGTTCAATCGGCAGCATGTACCCGCAAAAAATATTCAAAGGCAAGCGCATGGCTGGACACATGGGCGCCGAACAGGTCACTGTCAAGAATCTGAAGGTCGCTTATATCTCGGTCGAGAATAACTTGATCGGTGTCAAGGGCGCAGTGCCAGGTCCTAAGAAGGGCTTAATCAAACTAGGAGGTGCTAAGTAATGGCTGAATCAACCAAGCCAGCAAAAGCAGCCTTGCCAAAGAGTGTGTTTGAGGTTGACGTACCAAACCACGAGCTGCTAAAACTTGCGTACGACGCGTTTTTGGCCAACAGCCGCCAGGCAAGCGCTACCACCAAAACCCGCGGCGAAGTTCGCGGCGGCGGCAAGAAACCGTGGAGACAAAAAGGAACTGGCCGAGCACGTTTTGGCTCGACCCGCAACCCAATCTGGCGCCACGGTGGTATCGTTTTCGGGCCGCGCGGCAACGAAAATTACACTAAAAAATTATCAAAAACCAGCAAACATGTCGCTTTGCGGCAGGCTCTAACGCTCGCTAACCAGGATAAGAAAATCCTAGTCAGCGACATCAAGACCACCGGCAAAACCGCTGAAGTCGCTAAATTCCTCGCCGCCAAGAAATGCAGCGAAAAAGACCGCGTTCTACTCGTCGTCGACGAAAAGACTCCAGAACTGATGCGCGCTACAAATAACTTAGCCAATGCCCTCTTGGTGCGCGCGCAATACCTCAGCGTTTACTACATTTTGAACGCCGACAAAATCGTAATGACACCGGCTGCCGTTAAAGCCGTCGAGGCGTGGCTAGCAAAGGAGGCGAAGTAATGAAACTCGTATTAGTTACTCCACGCGTTAGCGAGAAAGCTTACCGGCTAGTCACCAACGAAAATACTTACATTTTCGATGTGCCGATGAGCGCTAATAAAAACGAAATCAAAGCAGCCGTCGAAGCGCAATTCGAAGGCGTCAAAGTCGCCAAAGTAACGACGCTCGTTCAAAGCGGCAAAGCTGTTCGCTTCTCGCGCGGCAAAAACCGCTACCCTGGCACCACTCATCGCCAAGATAGCAAAAAAGCCTACGTTCGCCTGAGCGAAGGTAAAATCAAAGTATTTGAGCAAGAAGAAGTCAAGGAGGATAAGAAGTAATGGCTGTCAAGCAATACAACCCAACCACTCCTGCCCGTCGCGGTATGACTTCGCAGGATCTCAGCGAGGTAACTACTCGTAAACCGCTGAAAAGCTTGGTTAAAGCTGGCAAACAAAAAGCTGGCCGCAACAATACCGGCAAAATCACCGTGCGCCATCGCGGTGGCGGTGTGAAGCGGCATTATCGTTTAGTTAATCACGCTATGCCAGCCAACATGACTTTGACCGTCGAAGAAATTGAGTACGACCCAGGTCGCAGCGCTCGTATCGCCCGCGTCAAAGATCAGCACGGCTTGTACCACTACATTTTGGCAGATACCGCCATGACTAAAGGCACAGTTATCAAAACTGGCGCCGACGCTCCTGTCGAGTCTAGCAACCGCATGCCGCTAGCTAGTATTCCAGTTGGTACGCAGATTTACGCTATCGAGATTAATCCAGGCCGCGGCGCCCAAATGGTTCGCTCGGCTGGTACTAAGGCTCAATTGATGGCCAAAGAAGGCAACTATGCTATGGTGCGTATGCCGTCAGGCGAAGTTCGTAGGTTCCGCTTGGAATGCGAAGCTAGCCTCGGCGTAGTCGGTAATGTTCAGCACCAGAATGTCAAGCTCGGCTCGGCTGGCCGCCGCCGCCGCATGGGTTGGCGCCCAAGCGTCCATGGTAAAGCCATGAACCCAGCCGATCACCCAATGGGTGGCGGTGAAGGCAAGACCGGTCCTGGCCGCATCCCGAAGACGCCGTGGGGCAAGCCAGCAATTGGCTTCAAGACCCGCCGCCGCAAATCAACTAATAAGATGATTGTCCGCAGTCGTCACGAAGCTAAGAGGAAGAGGTAATTATGAGTCGTTCACTCAAAAAAGGCCCATTCGTCGACGCGAAGCTTGCCAAAAAAGTGGCAGCGCTGAAAGTTGGCGACCGCACCGTGATAAAAACCTGGGCACGCAGCAGCACGATCACACCAGAGATGGTCGGGTTCACTTTTGCAGTGCACAATGGTCGCGTACACGTACCGGTGCTTATTACTGAAAATATGGTTGGCCATAAACTCGGCGAGTTTAGTCCGACCCGCAAGTTCCGCAAGCACGGTGGAAAGGATAAGAAATAATGGCCGAAGCAACTATTCACACAGTTCGCGCGATGATTAAAGGTGTTGACCAAACACCGCGCAAAGTCAGTCTAGTCGCCGCCTTGGTGCGCGGCCGCAGCGTTGCCGACGCCGAAGTTATCCTTGACCACACGCCGAAGCGCGCCGCTCTGGCTATCAAGAAAGCCATCAAAAGTGCCGCTGCTAACGCCGTTGAGAATCACGGCCTAGACGCTCGCAGCCTGCAAATCACTACGCTTAGTGTTACCGCTGGTTCGCGCATGCGCCGCTACAAGCCAGCTTCGCGCGGACGTGCCTTGCCGTTCGAGAAAAAATCGAGCCACATTTTGGTCGAGGTCTCGGGCGTCGAGAAAGTTATCAAGAAACCTGCCAAGAAGACTGAAGCAAAAGCTGTTAAGCCAGCAGAAAAAGAGGAGAAGAAATAAATGGGACAGAAAGTTAACCCGTTGAGCTTCCGCCTCCAGACCAGCAAAGCTTGGAACTCGCGCTGGTTCGCCAGCAAGAAAGACTTTGCGGTTTGGCTAGCCGAAGACGGCAAGATACGCAGCCTGATCGAGAAGAAATTCTCATCGCGCCCGACAATCGCTAAAGTCGAAATCGAGCGTAGCGCCAACCTTGTCACCATCACTATCTACACCGCCAAAGCTGGTGTAGTAATCGGCCGTGGCGGCGCCGGCATCGCCGAGCTCAAGAAAGAAATCGAAAAAATCGTCAGCTTGCCGATTCGTATCAATGTCGAAGAAGTACGCCGGCCAGAATTAAACGCCAAGCTCGTCGCAGAAAACATTGCGCATCAGCTAGAACGCCGCGCTAACTTCCGACGTGCTGTTAAGATGGCGATTCAAAGCAGCCGCAACGCTGGCGCCAAAGGTATCCGTATCGAGGTCGCAGGACGCCTAAACGGTGCCGAGATGAGCCGCCGCGAAAAGTTTATCGAAGGTTCAGTGCCGCTGCATACGCTGCGCGCCGACGTTGATTTTCACGTCGCTCGCGCTCAAGGCCCGAACGGTACTGGTATCGTTGGTGTCAAAGTATGGATTTACAAGGGTGAAAGGAGCTTGAAGTAATGTTATTACCAAAAAAAGTTGCTCACCGCAAAGTCCGCATCGGCAAAAACCGCGGTAACGCCACGCGCTGCAACTATATCGCGTTTGGCGATTATGGTCTGCAGAGCCTTGACAACGAACGTATTACCAGCCGCCAAATTGAGGCGGCCCGCCAGGCGATGACTCGCTACATCAAGCGCGGCGGTAAGATTTGGATTCGCATTTTCCCGCACACGCCAGTCACCAAAAAAGCTTTGGGCTTGAAAATGGGCGGCGGTAAAGGCAACCCTGAATACTACGTCGCCAAGGTCAAAACCGGCACGGTTATGTTCGAGATGAAGGGCGTTAGCGAAGAAATCGCCCGCGAAGCTATGCGCCTCGCCGGCCACAAATTGCCAGTCCGCGTCCGATTTGTTAAGAAGGAGGAAGCATAATGGCCGAAACCAAGAAAACCGCCAAGGCCGCCAGCGTCGTCAAATCAATCGACGAGCTGCGCGCTGAGCTCGCCGCCAAGCGCCAAGAATTGCTCGACAGCCGCCGCAGCCACAAAGCCGGCGAGCTCGTCAATCCGCGCGCCCTCGGCCAAATTCGCAAAGAAATCGCGCGTCTACTCACCGCGATCCGTGCGCAAGAGTTAGCAGCAGAACAGGAGAATAAGTAATGGCAAAGACATTGACAGGCGTCGTGACGTCAGACGCCGCCGACAAGACGATTACCGTTACCGTGACATCTCGCGAAACGCACCCGATTTACAAGAAGCAGTATACTGTGACTCGTAAATACGCCGCACACGACGAGAAGAACGATGCTCGCAAGGGCGACACGGTACGTATCGTCGAGACTCGTCCGATTAGCCGCCGCAAGAGCTTCCAGCTCGACGAAATCGTCAAGCGCTCAGTAGGCTCAGTCGAACTCAAAAGCGACGTTAATAGCGAAGTCAACGATAAAGTCGACTACGATCACGACGCCGAGGAGGAGAAATAATGATCCAACAAGAATCTCGCCTCAAGGTAGCTGACAACTCGGGTGCCAAAGAAGTATTGTGCATCCGCGTCCTCGGTGGTACCCGCCGCCGCTACGCTCGCGTTGGTGACGTGATCGTCTGTTCAGTCAAGGACGCCAGCCCAACCGGCAACGTCAAAAAGAAATCTGTCGTTAAAGCTGTGGTAGTTCGCACCCGCGACCAAATCCACCGCAAGGACGGCTCAACCATTTGCTTTGATGACAACGCCGTGGTGATTATCAACGATGACAAGCAGCCAAAGGCTACCCGCGTCTTCGGCCCAGTGCCACGCGAACTTCGCGACATGGGCTACATGAAGATCGTCAGCCTGGCTCCGGAGGTACTCTAATGACTCAGCGTATTCACAAAGACGATATTGTCAAAATTATCGCTGGCGCCAACAAAGGCACCACTGGTAAAGTATTAGCCGTCTTGCCGCAGCAAAATGCAGCTTTAGTTGAAGGCGTCGGCGTCAAGACTCGCCACATCAAGCCTAGCCAGCTCAATCCGCGCGGCGGCAAAAAGGATATTCAAGTACCAGTTGACTTAAGCAAACTGGCGCTCGTCGTCGACGAAAAATCTGCTCAAACTAGCCGTGTTGGCTACTCAACCAAAGACGGCGTTAAAGTTCGCGTCGCCCGCCAACTTAATAATAAGGAGATCAAATAATGGCAGAAGCTAAACAATCAGCCGTTTACACTCCTCGCCTGAAAGCCTTGTACAACGAAACGTACCTCAAGGAACTACAGGCCGAATTGAATCTCGACAATGTGAACCAGGTTCCTAGCCTCGAGAAAATCGTCGTGAGTGTCGGTACCGGCAAAAGTAAAGACGACAAGCGCATGCTTGCCGCCGTCAAAAATACCTTAACGCGCATCACCGGCCAAGCGCCAGTCGAACGCCTAGCCAAAAAATCAATTGCTACGTTCAAGATTCGCAAAGGCATGGGCTCGCCAATCGGCGTGATGGTAACTTTGCGCGGTGTTCGCATGTACGAGTTTCTTGACCGCCTAGTCAACGTTAGCTTGCCACGTGTTCGCGACTTTCACGGCGTCGGCAGCAAATTTGACAAAAGCGGCAACTACAACCTTGGTATCACCGACCAGTCGATCTTTCCAGAATTGACATTTGAAGAAACTCAGTTAGTACACGGCCTGCAAGTAACGTTCGTAATTAAAAACGGTAGCAAGGAAAATTCGCGCGCATTGCTCGAGAAATTTGGCCTACCATTTGAAAAGGAGGACAAATAATGGCGAAAAAATCTATGATCGCCCGCGACAAAAAACGCTTGAGACTGATTAAGAAGTTTGCCGCTAAACGCGCCGCCCTGAAAGCTACCGACCCTGATGCTTTACAGAAATTACCGCGCAATTCTAGCCCAACCCGGCGCAAATTTCGCGATATGTCCGATGGCCGTCCGCGTGGCTATATGCGCCGCTTCGGCATGAGCCGCATTCGCTTCCGTGAAGAAGCCAGCAAAGGTAATATCCCAGGCGTCACAAAGAGTAGTTGGTAAAGGAAAGGAGAAAAAGATATGAGTTTACAATCTACTGACCCAATCGCGGATCTCCTGACCCGCATCCGCAATGCCGCACTAGTCGGTAAAACTGAAGTGCGCGTACCTACTAGCAAGCTCAAGAAAATCGTCGCCGAGCAATTGGTCAAGAATCACTACTTGGCCGATGTCAAGCTCGAGGACGGCAAGCCGCGCGGTACGCTCGTCATCACCATCAATAACAATGGCGAGAACGCAGCTTTTACCGAGCTAGCGCGCGTCTCTAAACCAGGTCGCCGCGTCTACGTCTCTAGCGCTGACATTCCGAAGGTCAAGCAAGGCCGCGGCATCGTCCTAGTCAGCACCAGCAAAGGTGTCATGACCGGTGCCGAGGCTGTCAAGAGTAAGCTTGGCGGCGAAGTATTGCTGAAGGTTTACTAAACCAAATTTCTCTCAGCAGCAACAATAAAAACGCCCCCTGCACGAAGGGGTGTTTTTATTTATTAACTTCTATCTATTCTGATAGATTTTGCCAGCGCGGCGGGCCAGATGCCATTGCAACAGGGCGGCAATTACCACCACGCCAGCCACCGGACCAATCATTGCTAAAGTCGGTATCGTGAAGTCAAAGAATCGGCGTAACAGCGGTACAGCAAAGCTAGTCGACGCTACCAGCAGCGCTGCCGCTATATACAGCATTCGCGCTGTCTTGGCGCGCCGATCCAGCACCACGCCCAACATCGGCCCCACCAAAAATACCAAATATACGCCAAAAAACGTTGCTGCTAGCACCGTCATCGTCGATACCGTATCCTGGTCGTGCGGCTGCATAGCGCGCAGCATCAAGTACGTTATCGATACCGCCACACCCGATACCAGCGCAATTGGCGTCACCGCGCCCAGCGTATCGCGCCAAAAATTGTGCGGGTTAATTCGATGATGCGACCGCGGCGGGAAGAGAGTCCACATAATCGTCGGCATCGTCACCAAGAAAATATTCAAAAAAGTAATGTGACGCGGCGCATACGGGTGTATCACGCCCAGCACTAGCGTTACCGCCAGCAGCACCAAACCGTAAATAATTTTGTGGAAGAACAGCGTCGCTATTACCTCGATCGCTTGCATAATTTGATTCCCCAAACGCATACCCAGCGGCAATGAATTAAACGAATTATTAAGCAAAATAATATCCGCTACCCGCCGGCTAGCTGGCGCCCCGGCATACATGGCTACGCCAAGGTCGGCTTTCTTGAGCGCTAGAGCGTCATTGACACCATCGCCAACCATGCCAGTAAATTGATGGTTTTGCTGCGAGAAGTGGGCGATTAGATGTTCCTTTTGCTCGGGTAACACTCGCGCAAAAATAGTATGCTGATCGGCAGCTGCAGCAAATGCCGGCTCATCGAGCTCGGCTAGCTCAGCGCCAGTAATCGCCGTGTCAGGATTGTTAATTCCAGCAGCGCGCGCCACATACTGAACCGTCCGCGGATTATCGCCGCTGATAACGCGAATGTTTACGCCCTGGCGCTGCAAAAAAGCGACCGTATCAATAACGCCATCGCGCAGCAAGTTACGCAGCAAAACTACCGCCAACGGCCGGCCGCTGCCCGACTTTAAAGATTTCAATGGTGTATTATTATCATCAAACTCCGCCAGCAACAATACGCGCAGACCATCGTCTGTCCACTTCTCAATCTGTTGCTGTTCGGCTGTCGATAGCGGCGCCATCCGCGCCACATATTCCGGCGCACCCATGATAAGCGTCCGAACCCGGCCATCGACTCGCGCTCTAACGCCAGCAAATTTACGCGCCGAAGAAAACGCTAATATATCATCTACGGTATATTCATAAGGTAAATCAAGCGCAGTGATAATCGCTTGTCCGGTAGCGTTGCCGCCACTAGTCTCGTGCGCTACCATCGCCGCCAACTGCTTGACTGGCTCATTACCACTGCCAAAGGGTTCGACGCGCTCTAAAGTAATCTCATCGCTAGTCAGCGTACCAGTTTTGTCAGTACATAATATATTAAGCAGTGCCATCGCTTCAATCGCCGACAATTTCTGCGGCAGGACCTTGGCCTGAGCCAACTTTAGCGAGCCAAACGCCAGCAGCAGCGAGCTGGCCAGCAGCAACCCCTCTGGCACGATAGTGATAGCACTGGTGATAATCGTTTTGAGGATTCGCACCGACTCGAAGCCAGCAATACGATAGCGCGCGAAAACCAGAAGCGACAACACAATCGCACAATATGTCAAGAAAGTAATCGCGTTTTGAATCGCTTGCTGCAGCGGCGTCAAGCGCGGCGTATACTGCTTGAGCGTAGCACTGATTGCACCCGCCTTGGTAGCATCGCCGACTGCCGTTACTCGCACTCGCGCACTACCCGCTATCACCGTGGTTGCCGCGTAGACTTCATCGTGTTTCTTCTTATCAATTGAAGCTGATTCGCCTGTCAGCATACTTTCGTTGACCTCTAATCCGCGCGCTGATAGAACTACGCCGTCCGCTGGCAATTCGTCGCCAGCTTCGAGCAAAATCTCGTCTCCAACCTGCAAGGCATCATACATCACTTCTACAATTTCATCGCCGCGGACTAATCGCGCTCGCGGCGCGCTCATCAGTTCTAATTGTTTGAGAGCATACTTGGCGCGAACTTCCTGAACAATACCAATTATTGTATTGACAGCAATCACTACCGATATAAACCAAGCATCGCGCCGCTCGCCAGCGTACAATAGCGCTAGCGCCAACAAAAAAATCGCAATGACAATTGGCGACATCAAATTACGGCGAACAATATCTAAATAATCCCGCATTTAACTCGTTCGGAGCCTCCGATAGACAAACTTCGCCGCTGGCCGCCAGCCAGAGCTTGCATCATGGTCAGCGCAATAAATGGTGCCGTTTTTGACTTCCTCAACCAAGAAAAGCGCCGGACAATACGGCACCAGAGTTCGATAGAAACGCAAGTCGTCCTGGCTGATATCGCGCCGGCCTGGATATACCTTAACGAACATATCGCGCGCAATTTCCTCGAAATATTGCGGCTGGCCTTTCGGCGGAAAAAATATCTCGGGCCGCACGCCCATACGCACCGCCATCTTGCGAATATCACCCAGCGTCAGCTGCGACGAGCCTTCAATGTAGCAGTATAACTGCTTCTTGGCCGAGAGAAAAAAAGTTGCCGAAGCAGCTTGTCCGCAATCAATTCGCCGCGCCACCACCGTACTCACCTCTAAGGACACGCCAAAGCGGTCTTTGGCTATTTGCTCGATTGCAGCATCGTCAAAGAAATCATTATTCACAATCAAATTATACCATAAAACATTAGGGCATTTACCGAGCTTTTGCGCTACAATGAGATAGATGGAAAAGTTCAAAACTCGCTACAATAAGCTTAATTCTGCTCAAAAAAAGGCCGTTGATACTATCGACGGGCCGCTGCTAGTCGTCGCTGGCCCGGGTACTGGCAAGACCGAGCTACTCAGCATGCGCGCTGCCAATATTCTGCGAGCCACCGACACGCTGCCCGAAAATATTCTCTGCCTGACTTTTACCGATAGCGGCGCTAACGCTATGCGGGCGCGTCTAGCGTCAATCATTGGTACCGATGCTTACAAAGTAGCAATTCAAACTTTTCACAGTTTTGGTACCGAAATAATCAATCATCATAGTGAGTATTTTTATCGCGGCGCTGATTTTTCGCCAGCCGACGAAGTGACAACCTACTCGATTCTAACTGATATTTTCGAGGAGCTCGACTACAATAATCCGCTAGCCAGCAAAATGAACGGCGATTTCACGCATCTGCGCGACACAGCGCAAGTAATCAGCGAGTTAAAGCAGGCCGGCCTATCTAGCAGCGAGCTGCTGCAAATCATTGATAGCAACGAAAAGCTACTTGACGCTGTTGAGCCAGAGCTCGCAGCTATTTTCGCTAATCGCATCAGCAAAACCACTATCGCACTGCTACCGCCAATTGCCAACAAAATCGCCGAATTGCCAGCGCCGCAATTGCCGCCAGCTATCGCACCGCTAGCCGACGCGTTAGCACTAAGCCTCGCGCGTGCTTTCGACGAAGCAGTCGCTAGCGGCAAGACAACGCCAATCACCGCCTGGCGCAACACCTGGCTCGAAAAGGACGCTCGCGGCGAGTTCGTCTTCAAAGACCGCAAACGCCATGCGAAATTACGCGCTGTCGCGCCAATTTACGACCGTTATCTCGCCGAAATGCGCCAAGCCGAGCTATTCGACTACGATGACATGATTCTGAACGTCGTGCAAGCGATTGAGCAGTATCCAGACCTGCGCTTCAATCTGCAAGAACACTACCAATACATCATGGTCGACGAATTTCAAGACACCAACCTAGCACAGCTGCGTATTCTCTTCAATCTGACAGACACGCCGCACGGCGATGCGCCAAACATCATGGCGGTAGGCGACGATGATCAGGCAATCTACAGCTTCCAAGGCGCCAATGTCGGCAATATTCATCGTTTCCGCAAGCGGTATCCCAATCACGCCAGCGTCGTTTTGACCGACAACTACCGCTCGTCGCAAGAGATCCTTAACCGCGCCCGTGAAATTATTACTCAGGCTAGCGGCCGCCTAGAAACCTCTATGGATATAAATAAGCAGTTACAGGCGCACACTAACGACGCTAACAGCCAAGTTACACTATCCGCGCTACCAAGCCGCCAAGAGGAGTTCGCTTGGATCGCCGAATCAATCCAAGAAAATATCACAAAAAGTATAAAACCATCAGAGATTGCCGTCATTGCTCGGCGCCACAGCGATTTGATTGCGCTGCTACCGTATCTGAATCACGCTGGTATTGCTGTTAATTACGAGCGCCGCGATAATGTTCTCGACGATGAGCGCGTCCAGCTGCTAGAGCTAATGACCCGTATCTGCGTTGACATCGCAGCAGGCGAGCACGACGAGGCCAACAGCCTGCTGCCCGAATTGATAGCTCAGCCAATGTTCGACTTTGACAGCGAAGCTATCTGGCAGCTAAGTTTGCAAGCCTACCGCAACCGCACCAACTGGCTCGAAGCGATGCTGGCGTCGCCAACTTTTCAGCCGCTAGCCAAGTGGCTGCTCGACCGCGCCAAAGCTAGCCTGACCGAGCCGCTCGAAACTTTCCTAGATACGCTCATCGGCGTACCGCAAAACTACACAGCCAACGACGACACCGACGACGATAATGATGATAACGACGCCACGCGCAAACCAATCGAGCCGCACCGCAACACCTTCACCTCGCCATTCTACCAATATCATTTTAATAGCAATATTCTTGGCAGCTCACCCGATGCTTACCTAACTGCCTTGGAAGCGCTGCAAACCTTGCGTAGCAAATTGCGCGAGGGCGCGCCAGACAGCACACTGCTAGCCAGCGACTTCTTGACACTAATCGACACCTACCGCCAGCTTAATACCCCCGTCGTTAGCATCCGGCGCGCCAGCGAAACTGCTCAAAATGCCATCAACCTAATGAGCGCTCACAAATCCAAAGGCCTAGAGTTCGACACCGTCTACGTCATCAACTCAATCGACTCGATGTGGGGCGAACGTGTGCGCAGCCGCAGCCGCTTAATTGGCTACCCAGAGAACTTGGCTATTTCGCCAAACGCCGACAGTTACGACGAGCGCGTCCGTTTGTACTTCGTAGCTATGACGCGCGCCAAACGCCAGCTTTACCTGAGCTATGCCCGCAGCGACGACACCGCCAAAGACACGCTCAAAGCTAGTTTTCTGGCTGGCACCAATTTGCAAGAAATCGACCGCCAGCCGAATAGCACCGCCGCGCTCGCCGAGCAAAGCGAAATCGTCTGGCACGACCGCTTAACCGCGCCGATTAACCGCACCATGAAAGAGCTGCTAGCGCCAACGCTCGAAAATTACAAGCTATCTGTCACGCACCTCAATAACTTTATCGACGTTACGCGCGGCGGGCCGCAGAACTTTTTGCTAAATAATTTGCTGCGCTTCCCGCAAGCCAAAAGCGCCAACGCCATCTACGGCACCCTGATTCACACCGTTTTGCAGCACGCACATAGCCATTTAGCGGCCAGCGGCACCCGCAAACCAATCGAAGACATCACTGGCGAGTTCATCCGTCTGCTGCAGCAGCAAGAGCTGAGCGACAATGATTTAGCACTCTATAGCAAGCGCGGCATTGAGGCGCTCGAAGCCTTTCTGGGCGCCAAATACGGTACTTTCACACCGTCGCAAAAACCCGAGCTTAGCTTCGCCGGGCAGGGCGTCGTTCTCGGCCAAGCCCGCCTGACTGGTTCGCTCGACCTAGTTGATATCGACAATCAGACCATCACCGTCACCGACTACAAAACCGGCAAACCGTCAACTTCCTGGACTGGCAAATCAGACTATGAAAAAATCAAGCTCCACAAATACCGCCAGCAGCTAATGTTCTACGAGCTGTTGTGCGCCAATTCGCGCGATTATGCGAAATACGATTTCGGCGGCGCCGTACTGCAGTTTGTCGAACCAGACTCCCGCGGCGACATCTGCCAGCTTGACGACCGCTTTAGCCGCGACGAGCTAGCCGATTTTCAACGCCTAATCGCCGCTGTTTGGCGCTGCATCACTACGTTAGAGCTGCCAGACATCAGCAACTACCAAGCAAGCTACCAGGGAATGATACAGTTCGAGAAAGATTTAATATCAAGTGAATACCCAGCTCGCGAATAGCCGAAATTAGTTACTCGACAAGCTGATTTTTGCCAATCATCGCTTTATGCCGTAATTTTAACAAATCTATTTGACATTTTATCCTAATATTGGTATGCTTTTGTTCACGGAGCGAGACTAGACTCAGTGAGAAACTGGGTCATGGTAGCGCTCCTGCACGGAAGCGCTATTTAAAATAGTTTCCGCTCCTTTTTGCCCCTAGATGGGGCGGGAAGGTGGTGAGGATTACCATCATGGGATGGTTCTTTGATCCTGTAGGTAAAACTAGTCTGAGCGACGCCGTCAAGGCGGTCAGGTCTGGCGAGGCTTCGGCCGAGCAGACCAGCGCTGTTAAGCGCGCCGCCTCGCAGGCGGGCACGGGCCTCTTCAGCGACGCGCGTGCGGCGCTTGAAGAAAACGCTAGGAAGGGGAAGAAGTAATCCCTTTTCTTGTTTTGGCGGCTCGGGGCGTGCACTCCGAGAATCGCTGGTACCAAGCCAGCAACAGGGCGTCCGTCCGCCCCTATACCTCCGCTACAGGCGACGTATACCATCCTCACCTCCGGGTGGTATGCTGTCAGCGGAATGGTAGGCACTATGAGGGTCGTTAAAACCGATAACGACCTGGTCTACCATCGGAACGGAATCTGCGTGCCTGGATCGCTGCCGTTCTTAAACTTCAGGGCTAGAGCATTACGCTCGCCCATGGCGCGACTCGCGTTTCTACTCAAGGTTAGGCCAGTCTTTGGCTTATTCCCAGTAGAACCGCTAGAGTCCCCAGCCGCCCCTATCTCAATGGCGAGATAGGGGCTTTTTCTTTTTTTGTGCTAAAATAACAGGGATGACATCATTTTGGGACAACCTACCACAGCCATTTTTCATCTTGGCACCCATGGAAGCCGTCACTGACGTGGTGTTTCGTCATGTCGTCAAGCAGGCGGGCGCACCCGACGTGTTTTTCACCGAGTTTGCTAATGCCACCGGCTGGGTACATGCTGGCGACAAGGCTATCGCTGGGCGACTGATTAAAACTGACGATGAGCATCCGCTAGTCGCCCAAATCTGGGGCGGCGAGCCAGGCGACATGGAACAATTTGCCGCTCACTGTGCCAAGCTCGGCTTTGACGGCATCGACATTAACATGGGTTGTCCCGCCAAATCTGCCATCAAAAGCGGGGGAGCCGCACTGATCCGCCGACCCGACGTAGCAGTTGCCGCCATCGCCGCCGCCAAAACTGCAGGACTGCCAGTCAGCGTCAAAACACGGCTCGGCTACACCTATATTGACGAATGGCGAGAATGGCTGGGCACGCTACTGGCGCAGGACCTCGCCAACCTGACTATCCATCTGCGCACCAAAAAAGAAATGAGTAAAGTCCCAGCCCATCATGAACTCATCGACGACATCATCAAACTACGTGATGAAATCGCCCCACAAACTTTACTGACCATCAACGGCGACATCCGCAACCGCGTCCATGGCGAGGAACTATTTAGAGCCCACCCAGGTCTAAACGGCATCATGATCGGACGGGGAGTTTTTAGCGATCCTTTTTGCTTTGCCTGTACCGGCGCTCGGGCATCTCAGAAAACAATCCGGGACCCACGTGAAGTTGCCCAGATTTTTTCTGAGACGCCACTCGCGCCTACCAACGCACATGCCGAACCAGAAGTTGAGAATAATAGCTTACCCACCGTCACCAATCATAAACAAGAACTAATTAAACTCCTCAACTACCACCTCGATCTCTTTGACCGCTACCAGCCAACCCTCGGCCGCCCCTTCGAAACCCTCAAACGCTTCTTCAAAATCTACATCCGCGACTTCGACGGCGCCAAGGAACTGCGCGACCAATTAATGCGCACCAAAAACACCGACGAAGTCCGCCAACTACTTGAAAATTTATAATATTTATGTTATAATAAAAAGATGGAAGAGCGTCTAAACCTTAGTACGAATTTTATAACACCAGAACAGACCCAAAAAGGTAGAGGCTTAACTCGGAAACTAGGCGAGCTAAGCGCCAACCAACTATTGCTCATTACCGAAACCGAAACGCCCGAGCAACTATCGAATACTGCGCATCTAACTGTGCGTCCTGACTATAGCTAAGGTCGCCGCGAGAGTTTCTTTGGGGTTTGGTTTGCGGACATGACGATACACGGCAAAGGCGGAAGTGAAGACGACACCTTAGCAAGACAACCCGTGGCTATCAAGCCGCTAGATATACCTAGTCTCGCAGCTCAGGAGCTCCGTACTGCCACCGACATCAACAGTCACGATCAACGACGACTAACATTCCAACCAATAGGTTTTGCAAACATAGGTAGGAGTGATGGCAGTAGCAATCTATCTATCATCACTGAATTTGAAGAAGGCGTGACAAGCTTTGATAATGTTTTGTATGAAAGTGAAAAACTAGACGATAGTACTGTAGCTTGGGCGCTAGGCTGTGCTGCTAGAGGTTTAATAATTTTGCACGGCTTAGGCTATGAGCATGGTGATTACCAAGTCCAGAACACGGCCTATGACACCGGACTTCAACCGCGAATTATTGATATAACTGGCACTAAGAAACGAAACAACCCGCGAGACTTTACCGGAGACCTTAAAACATATATAGGCTCGCTATCATATTTCGATACGCGCAAACCAGTAGCATCCAGAGAACAAATACTAGATTGTTTTCTAGCACCATATCGCGAAGAAATTCCGAATATGTTCCCGCGCGGCCACCTACGGCACGAGATGTATGGCATCATAGACTGCATGGCAGCAACAACCGACGACATATTATCGCCATCTGGCAACAATAGATCATAAGTAGCTATAATTATCGCCGACGATGGCGGCGGCGCAAGCCGGCCACGTGCAAACGTACGCGGTGGCGATCGACCAGCTGGTGAGCTTTTTCGAGCTCAACCTGATCCTGAGCCTCATCGCGCATTTTGAGAGCGCGCTCGAGAGCGGCCTGAGTCTCGGCTTCAACGATATCGTCGCCGTGCTCGGCTTCGTCGACCAAAATCCGCACGCGCTGCTGGTTGATTTCAACCACGCCGCCGCTAATCGCAAAGTATTCCAGTTGGTCATCGCTGTCAGTTTTCTGGCGGCGGACCGCTACCGCGCCAGGCTGCGCCACTGCTACTAGCGGCTCGTGGCTCGGAAATACTGCGATTTGCCCTTCGGTAGTTGGTATCATCACCTCGTAGACTGGCTCGTCGAGCTTAACGCCAGCTAGCGTAATTAGCTGAAACTGCATCATCTCGAGCTTAGTCCTTCTTCTCGCTGAGCGGCACTGGCGACATGTAGAACCAGCTTTCTGGCTTATCATCGTATTTGCCGTCGAGAATGTCTTTAGCGTCCTTGATGGTATCTTCTAACTTGAAGTAGCTACCCGGATTACCAGTGAATTGTTCGGCAACATGGAACGGCTGCGCCAAGAAGCGCTGCAAGCGGCGAGCCCGCGCCACAGTTTGCTTTTGATCGTCTGATAACTCCTCCATACCGAGAATAGCGATGATATCCTGCAATTCTTTATATTGCTGCAACACTCGCTGGACTTCACGAGCCACCGCATAATGCTCCTCGCCAACAATCTCTGGATCAAGCGAGTTAGAGCTGGAATCCAACACGTCCACGGCAGGATATATGCCAATTTCTGTCAAGGCACGGTTCATCACGATAGTGGCATCCAAGTGAGCAAAAGTGGTCGCTGGCGCTGGGTCGGTCAAGTCGTCGGCTGGCACGTAGACAGCTTGGACAGAGGTGATTGAGCCTTTTTTGGTACTAGTGATACGCTCTTGTAAGGCACCCATTTCTTGCTGCAAATTTGGCTGGTAGCCAACCGCGCTCGGCAAGCGGCCCAATAGCGCTGAGACTTCGGCGCCCGCTTGGGTAAAGCGAAAAATATTGTCGATGAATAGCAGCACGTCTTTACCTTCATCGCGGAAGGACTCGGCAATTGCTAAGCCCGATAACGCCACGCGCAAACGAGCTCCAGGCGGTTCGTTCATCTGGCCGAACACTAGTGAGGTTTTGTCCAGCACGCCAGCGTCTTTCATCTCGTAATAGAGGTCGTTACCTTCGCGGGTTCGCTCGCCAACACCCGCAAAAACCGAGTTGCCTGAGTGAAACTTAGCAATATTGTTAATCAGCTCTTGGATAAGAACTGTCTTGCCGACGCCAGCGCCAGCGAACAAGCCAGCTTTACCGCCCTTGGCTAGCGGTGCAATCAAGTCGATAACCTTGATACCGGTTTCGAGGATCTCAGTTTTGTTGGACTGTTCGGTCAACGCCGGCGGTTGGCGGTGAATCGGCGCCCGCTTGGCGCTTTTGGCAATCTCGCGGCCGTCAATTGGCTCGCCAACTACGTTGAACATGCGACCTTGCGTGTCCTCGCCAACAGGTACGCTGATCGGCGCGCCAGTCGCTGTAACAACTTGGCCGCGGTGCAATCCGTCGGTATTTTGCAGACTAATCGTTCGTACTGTCTGTTGGTCGAGATGCTGCGCTACCTCGAGCGTAATCGTCTGCTGGCCGCGCTTGACCGTCAACGCTTCGTATATTTCTGGCAACGAGCCATCATCAAACTCAACATCGACCACCACGCCCATGATTTGGATGATTTTCCCTTGGTTTTTACTCATAGTAACTCCTTTTTTTATCATTGCATCGCCTCCACGCCAGCGCTGATCTCGGTCAGTTCTTGAGTGATTGCGCTCTGGCGTTCCTTATTCATTTCTAGCGTCAAGTCAGCCACCAAATCGCTAGCGTTATCAGTAGCGTTCTTCATCGCCAGCATTCGCATGCTATGTTCGCTAGCACGCGAGTCAAGCAGTGCTTGATACAGACGAGCGCTAATCAGCCGGTAAGCTATATCATCTATGATATATTTAGGACTTGGTTCAAACTTAGCTTCGCGGATGTCATCGCTAATTTCATCGTCGGGCACAAAGCCGGCGGGGAACAAGCGAACGATATCAGCTTTCTGCGTCATACTACTAACAAAGCGCGTGAAAATCACGTCGACAGCATCGACAGTACCAGCCTCGAACATGTCTTTGGCAGTGTTGAGAATAGCATGAAACTGCGCACCTGGCACGCGGTCAGGCAAATCTTCGTAGGTACCGACGATTTCAGTATCTTTGATGCGCGTTGCTGCTTGAGCGATTTTGCGGCCGATAGCGATAGTTTTGTTAGCGATACCCGATTGGTCATCTTGATGCAGCTCGTGCAGATAAGTCTTGATGATATTAGCGTTATAAGCACCAGCCAACCCCTTGTCGCTTGCTGCCACAATCAGCAGGCGCGCTTTGATCGGCCGCTGCACGAACCAACGGTGATTATCGGTCGCACCTTGCTGCGCTAAATATGCCAGCAGCTCGCGTGCTGCCGCTGTATAGGCTTGAGAGCTTTTGGTCGCCTCTTGAGCGCGGCGCATCTTGCTAGCTGCCACCATCTGCATAGCTTTGGTGATTTGCCGAGTGTTCTTGACCGAACGAATACGCGATTTAAGCTGCTGAGTCGACGGCATCTAGTTAGTCCTCAAATCCTTTAGCGACTGCTAGGGCTGCGTCCTTGACAATCTTGGCGGTAGATTTGTCCTCGCCAAATTTTTTATCGCCTCGGTTTAGCGCTTTCATTTCAGCTTTGTGGTTCGTCCACAAGCGAGCCAGCAAGTCGGCCTGCGCGTCTTTAATCTTGGCGGCTGGAACTTCATCAAAATAGCCCTCGCTAACCGCAACGATGCTAACAACTTGCTCCCAGACGCTCATTGGCTGATACTGCGGCTGTTTAAGCAATTCGGTTAGGCGCTGGCCGCGTTCAATTTGCGCCTTGGTCTCGGTGTCGAGATCGCTGCCAAACTGTGCGAAACTGGCTAATTCGCGGAATTGGCTGAGGCCTAGTTTGAGGTTGCCGCTGACACTCTTCAGTGCTTTGGTCTGAGCCGCGCCGCCGACGCGCGACACCGACAAGCCCGCGCTAATCGCCGGGCGAATACCTTGGTAGAACAGGTCAGTCTCCATAAATATCTGGCCGTCGGTGATGGAAATAACATTAGTCGGAATATAAGCGGAAATATCACCAGCCTGCGTCTCGATAATCGGCAGAGCAGTCAAGCTGCCAGCACCTAGTTCGTCCGATAACTTAGCCGATCGCTCCAGCAGGCGCGAGTGCAAATAGAACACGTCACCAGGGTAAGCCTCGCGGCCCGGCGGGCGGCGCAACAGCAGCGACATCTGGCGGTAGGCTACCGCGTGCTTAGTTAAATCATCATAAATCATCAAGGCATGCTTGCTGTTATCCCGGAAATATTCGCCCATAGCAGTGCCAGCATACGGTGCCAGATAGAGCAGGGAAGCTGGGTCGCTCGGACTAGTCGCCACCACGATAGTCTGATCCATCACGCCTTCGGACTTCAGGCGTTCAACTAGGCGAGCAATTTTGCTGAGCTTCTGGCCGACCGCTACGTAGATATTGACTACGCCGGTTTTCTGGCGGGCTTGATTAATCATCGTATCAAGCGCAATGGCGGTTTTACCAGTCTGGCGGTCGCCAATAATTAGCTCGCGCTGGCCGCGGCCAATCGGAAACATCGCATCGACGCTCATAATGCCCGTCATCAACGGCTCATGAACTGACTTGCGGCCCATCACGCCGATAGCTTCGCGCTCGACCAGACCGCGCTGCTTTGATTTGATTGCCGGACCGCCGTCAAGCGGTTCGCCCAGCGGATTAACTACGCGCCCCAACAGCTCTTCGCCGACTGGTACGCTCAGCACTTCGCCTTTTAGTTTGACTTTATCGCCAGCAGAAACACCTTGGTCGCTGCCTAGCAGCACCGCGCCAATTTCGTCTTCCATCAAGTTCAAAGCAAAGGCCTCAACCACACCCTCGGCTGTTTGGATCTCCAAAACTTCGCTATAACCAGCCTCGCGCAATCCATGCACCCACGCCACGCCGTCGCCCACGCGAGTCACAATACCAACTTTTTCTAAACCTTCAGACACCTCGAGCTGGGCAATCGCCTGGCGCAGTTCGTCCGACAATTCTGTCACTGTAATATCAGCCATTCTTTTCCTTTACTTTATACCCTTGAGGGTTGTTAGTTTATGTATCACTGTGCCGTCAAACTGGCTGCCAGGCAATTCAATCTTGAAGCCGCCGATAACGCTCGGGTCAATCTGTTCGCGAATATATAGTTTGGCGCCAGTCGGCGTAAATTGCTTAACAATTGCTTGCTTATTTTCTGGCGAGAGCGGGCGAGCAGTCGTAACCGTCGCTACAACAGCGCCGCGCGACGCTAGCGCCTCTTCAATAGCCGCCACCACTTGATTGAGATCGCGCACACGGCCAGTTTCGATCAAATAGGCTGCCAACTCTTTGATAAGACGCTTCTTATCGCCGCTTGCAAGCAATTGGCCAGCCACATACGCCGCTAATCTTCGCTGCGATACAGTACTGGCCGCCACGCTATTTGATCTCCTCTAGTTGTTTTTTGATCAAGCTAGTGTCTTTGCTTGGATCGACCGTATCCAGCGTAACTTTCCTGGTTGTATCGACCACTAAGTCTACCATCTGGTCGCGCAAATCTTTCTTGGCCTGGGCAACTTCCGCTCTGACGTCGTTGCGGGCAGATTCGAGAATAGAATCGGCTTGGTTCTTGGCCTTTTGTTCGGCTTCAGCAACCATTTCAGCCGCCTCATTCTTGGCAGTAGCAACAATAGTTCGCGACTCTTGCTGAGCCTTTTTCAGCATAGCGGCCGTGCGCTTTTCGCTTTCGCTTGCCGCTTTTTTGGCTTGCTCGGCAGCCTCTAAACCTTCTTTGATAGACTCGTCGCGCTCATCAAGCATGGCCAGAATAGGCGGATAAACCCATTTTTTCAGCACTAGTAGCAAGACCGCAAAAGCAACCGTTTGCAGCACGAACAACCGCCAATCAATTCCTAGTGGCCCCAATAGGCTATCGCTTCCAGCTCCAGCCGATGCAAAGTAGTGCAAGTTATTCACGCGCGCGAATCCTTACATCACCTTGCCGACAATAGCCGCCACGAAACCGATAATCGCCAGAGCGTCGATAAACGAGATACCGAGAATCATCATCGTGCGCAAATCGTTGATTTTTTCTGGGTTGCGGCCAGCAGCTTTCATCGCCGAAGCGCCAATCCAGCTACAGCCGATGGCTGCAAACGATGCAGGGACGATATAAGCTAGCGTAAATGCTATAGTTTCCATAATATTTTTCTCCTTATGGTTTTAGTTATTACCTAAATTTATTTTACTCCCTCGGCCGTTAATTTCATGCCGGAAGAAGTCGAAGAATCATCATGCGTTTGTTTTTCCTCATCACCGCCGTGATGCGCCAAACCGAGCGATATAAACACTGTCGAAAGCATAAAGAAAATATAAGCCTGAATACCGCCGATAAACAGCTCAAAAATATAAAATGGCTGCAAAACTGCAGGCATCGCAACTTGTGCTAGATAAGCGATCATAGCAATCAGTATTTCGCCCGCCAACACGTTGCCAAACAAGCGGAACGACAAACTAAGCAAGCGCGAAAACTCCGCTACAAGCTCCAGAATACCAACAAACGACATAATCGGATCGCGCAACGGATTAACGAAGTAACGCTTCAGATTACCAACAAAACCCAGCTCGCGCGCAGCATACACCTGCGCCATCACGATAGTTACCGTCGCCAGCGCAAACGTCATATTCAAATCGGCATCCTGACCGCGGAATAGCGGCGTATGGCCGACAGTTATCGGCCCGACAATCGGCAGCAAACCGAGCCAATATTGTCCGGCTATGAAGAAAAACATCGTCATCACCAGCGGCGCCACCCGGCGAGCCCACTTTTGATCAGGAATCACTTGCCCGACCGTCTTATACAATCCTTCTATACACCAAAGAGTTAAGCGCGTTGCGAAATTCGATTTTTTGCGGCCAAGCACCGCTGCCCGCGTACGAAACATTAACCACACCAGAAGCACCAATCCTAGAATGCCAACCAGATTAGCATTAGTTATTGGTAAACCGGCGATCGAAAACACTTCGTCAGCCTTGACTGATATATGGGGTAGCGCCGCGAACATCATTTCTTATTAACCTTTTTTATCTGTTGCCGCACCAAAATCACTGCGGCGGCCGCGCCTACCGCAAACCCGCTGAACATCAACCACGGCTTACTATTAAATAAACTATCCAGCCACAAGCCAGCAAAAAACAAGCCAAGCATTGGTACATACATCCTCCACGTCACGCCGACCATAGCCAGCCCTAACGATGTAAAAGTTTCTCGAGATACAGTATTATCAGAAGTCCGCGTCTCGGCGGTATTGTCAGCCCCACTGGTCATAGCGCTATTGTAGCAGTATGAGCCGCTATATGTAAAGTGTATAATTTAAGACATTATGCCTAGACGAAACCGCACTCCTAAACATACACCGTACCAAAACAAAAGCGCTCGCGCGCCGCAAAAGAAACGTTTCGCTAGCCGGCAAGCCGCCCTAAACGCCATCAAAGAACTGCAAAAGTACCACCTCGACCTCGAGCTTGACATTTATCAATCGCCAGCCGACGGTGGGTGGTATTTGACTAGCCGTACATCTAGCGCCGATAAATAGCTTGCATACGCTAGATGTTGTGTATATAATGATTGTAATTAACGAAGGGGGATAATTATGAACGACCAAACGAGCCATCGAGACGACCAAAACAATCAAGACGATCAAGATAATCAAGTAATCATTTACAGCGCCGCGTGGTGCGCGTACTGTAAAACCGAAAAAGAATACTTAGACAAATTGGGCGTCAAGTACACCGTTCGCGACATCGATGAAGATGAGGGTGCAATGGATGAACTTCTCGCTAAAGTTGGCGACAAATCTAGCAGTATACCTGTCACCGACATCAATGGCGTAATCATTCGCGGCTTCAACCGAACCAAAATTGACGCTGCACTCAAGGAGAAAGGACTTATTGGCTAGATAGATAATCTACTACGTCTGTATAATACGAGTCAGCGCCTGAGAATTTAGGCAGGGACTTCAACTCCTCCGGTGTTATCCATCGGTAGCTTTTATGTTCCCAGCTTAAAGCGATTTTCGCGTCCGGTTCGGCGAGCTTTGCCTCAAACAGTACATGCGTCGTTTGCTGGTATTGTTTGGCAAACAGCTTCTTCAGTTTATTTGGATCAATGAGCAGTCCTGTTTCTTCCTGTATTTCGCGCATTACTGCTGCCTCTGGCGTTTCTTTTGGCTCAACCTCTCCGCCAGGAAAATCAATATGCCCAGGGAACAGCGGATGTGTATTGCCTCTATACAGTACCAAATATAATCCTTTAGAACTCCGCACCAGCGCTTTTGCAACTATCTTAGCCATATTATTACCTTATTTTTATGATAAAATTTTATCACAAAATGACTGAAAGATTGAAGAATATAAAATCAGCATATCGGGTAGTAGTCAAGGGATTGGTACGTGATTCTTCAGGCAAACTACTGTTTGTTCAAGAGAGGAGTGACTCATGGGATCTTCCTGGTGGTGGGCTAGAACACGGAGAAAATATAGTCGAAGCACTCACCCGTGAATTTCGGGAAGAATTAGGCGTCGACATTACAATAGACAGCGACCGCCCACGTATAATCCCGACATGGAATACGAAGTTCGATGATCCAGTTTTAATCATCATCTACGAGGTTACTCTACTAACAACGCCTTGCTTAACAGATGAAGTTTCAAATTTTAACTATTTCGATATTCATGAAATCAAGCAAGAAAAGCTAGATTCTACGCTGATTGGCAATCTTTCAAAGGTCTTTATAAAATCAATATCCGACCGAGAATAATTATGTGTTAATCTCAACCATCTCGTTTGTCAAGAAAAACTTTGCAACGTTAGCTGCACGATGAGCTCGCTCAGATTGCCTACAAATTTCCGCTTACGCTCGATTCCATACTGTTTTGTCACCATAAGTCTCCGCCGTTATGTAAAAGGATATGGACGTGATATATCGGGAAAGCTTTGCGAATTATTGAGCCATCGAAGTCAGACTAACCGCTATCCGCTCGCCAAACACCGTCAATCCCGCCGCAATCGTTAGTCCATGACCGAAAGTTGGCAATTGCTGATAGTTAATGTTTGTGGGTTTACTATTGTTTGGCTGTTTTATGCATCGAGCGGTATTGGGTTGACTGTCGTTTGGCGGTACAACTTGGTCGCGTGTACCGTAAAAGGAAGTGATGCGTGCGAACTTTGCTTGCATGTTAGGCAGGTTGCTGGCTAATCCGTCAATTGCCCGGGCAAGCGTCTGGTTTTTCAAGCGCTGCCGATATACATACGGCGTCGCAATCGTCGCGACGGCTTTGATTCTGTCGCTGCTATCCATTGCCAGGGCGTTCAATGCAGCCGCGCCGCCCGCGCTTGCCCCGATAAGATACATGTCTCCATTCAGATTGCGGATATAGTCATTCAAGCATTTTTGCTTTTTATAGTAATCATTCGCTGCGCTCTCCCAGCCGAACGTGAAGACATGTGGGCGAAACCCGCGCACTCGCCACAAAGGATAGGCCAGCTGGTATAACCATTTGCGATCGCCTAGGCCAGGGATGAGGATGAGGTGAGGTGTAGCATTCAAAACGTCTCTCCAAATTTTTCTATAAATTGATTGTGTAATCGAGAAGTTATTTCCATAGAAGATAATTCATCGACGTCAGGAAATAAATCACCTACTGTGCCGCATTCACCTAATCGTAACGTTATTTCTTGTATTCCGGCAGAATGCTGCCTATTATTACAAGCTCTTATTAGTGCTTGTGCGAGACGCCAACGCGAAAAATCATCGAAACGAAAGGGAATTATTTTTACACTATCTCTGTTAGACGGGTCAACTTTCTTAATAATTTCACCTACGCCTCGTTTCCACCGTGCACTACAGGCATCTACGACACCGCCTGCAGGGTAAATAACCACTGCTTCTTTTTCTTGTATATAGCAAGAAGCTTTTTCTAACGTACTACCATTTATCTCTTTAATTTCCGACTCGCTTGGCAAGAAGCTTCTTTTGGTGAGACACCAGAATAAATCTCTATTAAAAATATTTTTTCTATCTCTTGACAAGGTTCTTGGAATTACAGGCAACGTAAGATCGGATGCTGTGGCTGCTAAATGACCCATAATTCGCGCTTGCATAGAAAAAGGCTTTGCTACAAAATGAACATTTTTCTTTTCTGAATCACCAAACTTTGCGAGTAAAGGCAGATATTCAATGCCTTGTCTATGATCACCTACAAAGAGCGTCCCAGAGTCGCTATCGTCAAGTTGCTCCAGTTGGTCGTCAACGGTGATGGCTATTTTAGCTACTTCAAACAGTTTAGATACTATACTCGTACATGAAGCGTCGCACTCTCTTGACAAGCCACGAATATATTCGAGACGACTCAGGATAGGAAATGGGGGGTGGAGGGGTTGTATATTTATCAAGTTTATTCACGATTATTATTTCTCTGTCAATTAGTATATCACAGATTTGCATTTCACCCCTAGTCTATGCTAAAATACCAGGGTTAATATCAAATCACACGAAAGGTGAGTAATGAGTCTGAGTCGAATCGGAAAACTGCCGGTGGTTATTCCGGCCGGTGTGACAATCACGGTTGACTCTGGCGATGTGGTCGTAAAAGGCCCGAAAGGTGAATTGACACAATTCATCACGCCAGCAGTTGAGGTGAAAGTCGAAGACGGACAAGTCACGGTTCATCCGAAGGATGAGTCCAAAACTGCTCGCGCCCAGCACGGTCTGATGCGCGCGCTGATCAACAACATGGTAATCGGCGTGACCAAAGGCTACGAGAAGCGCCTTGAGGTCAAGGGCGTCGGCTTTCGCGTATCGTCGAGCAACAACGAGCTGACGATGAGCTTAGGTTTCAGCCATGAAGTCAAATACAAAGCACCCGAAGGCGTCAACGTGAGCAACGAGAAGATGATTATCGTCGTCTCTGGTATAGACAAGCAAAAAGTCGGCCAAGCAGCCGCCGAAATCCGCGCGCTCAAGAAGCCGGAGCCATACAAGGGCAAGGGTATCGCTTACGTCGATGAACAAATTTTGCGTAAAGCAGGAAAGGCAGGTAAGAAATAATGTCTAATTCACTTTCGCACAAACTATTGAACCGCAACTTGCGCAAGAATCGCGTTCGCGCCAAAGTTAACGGTACGCCAGAGCGCCCGCGCCTCAGTGTCGTTATTAGCAATATGCACGTTAGCGCTCAGCTAATCGACGATACCGCTGGCAACACCCTAGCAGCGGCTACCACTGTCGGCAGCAAAGCTAAGGGAACGATGACCGAAAAGTGCGCCTTAATCGGTACTGAAATAGCCAAAAAAGCCAAGAAAGCAAAGATTAACGCAGTTGTATTCGACCGCAACGGCCGCCAGTATGCTGGCCGCCTAAAAGCTCTGGCCGACGCAGCTCGCAAGGAAGGATTGGAGTTCTAAAATGGCCGAAGCCAAAGAACAAACCACGCCCCGAGACGACAAACGCGCCCCGCGCAGCCGCCGTCAAGGTCGAGGCGGTCGCCGCGATGACCGGCGCAACCAGCGCGATGACGCGCCTAAAGAATTCGAAGAAGTAGTAATCAATATCGACCGCGTGGCGCGTGTCGTCAAGGGCGGCCGCCGCTTCCGTTTCAAAGCGCTAGTCGTCGTCGGTAATCGCAAGAACAAGGTCGGCGTCGGCGTAGCCAAAGGAGCTGATGTCCAGGCAGCCATCGCCAAAGCTACCGCTATCGCCAAGAAACACCTGGTTACTATCCCGGTAGTCAACGAAACCATTCCGCACGATATGGAGGTCAAGCTTAGCGGCGCTCGCGTCCTCATCAAGCCAGCAGCACCTGGTACCGGTATTATTGCTGGCGGCGTGGTACGTGCAGTTATAGGCGTGACTGGCATCCGCAACCTGCTGTCTAAGAGCCTAGGTAGTACCAACAAAGTCAATATTGCTTACGCAACTGTCGAAGCGCTGGCTAGCTTAGTTCCGCGCGAAAAGTGGGTTGGCGCTGAGAAAAAAGCCGAAAAAGCAAAGGTAGCCGCCAAGGAGGAGAATTAATATGAAGTACAATCAGCTCCAAGTTTCGGCTAACAAAGACCGCAAGCGTGTTGGCCGCGGTATCGCTGCTGGCGGCGGCAAGACCGCTGGCCGTGGTACCAAAGGTCAAAATGCTCGCACTGGTAAAAAGCTTCGCAGCACATTCCAGGGCGGCCAGAACGGTATTGTTACCGCTATTCCAAAGGCGCGCGGCTTCAAAAGCTTGCGCATACCAGCTCAGGTGGTGTATAGCGACCGCTTGAATGATTTGAAAGGCAACGTCGACAACTTTACGCTATACGAAGCCGGCCTAATAACTACGCCGTTTCACAACGTCAAGGTGATTGCCCGCGGCGACTTGACCGCTAAGATTACTCTGCAAACGCAGGGCGCATCGCAAAGCGTGGTCGCTATGCTAGAAAAATCAGGCGGCAAGTTCGAGAAAACCGCTACACCATGGCCAAAATCTGCCAAGCAAGCCGAAGCAGACGACAAAGCTACTCAGTCTGCCGAGCAAGAACAAGAATAGTTCATAACGGTTCGCAATCTCACAACGAAACGCTCTCTCTGGAGGGCGTTTTGCTATTATTAGCTCAATACTGTATACTGTGATAAGTTAATGAATTGTTAGTAGCTAGAGGGGCTAGATAATGAATTGGAGAATAATTTTCCGCTCACTGAAAAATAAAGATATGCAAAAGCGCTTGCTAATCGTCTTCGGGCTAATTGTAGCGTTTCGCTTCATGGCGCACGTACCGGTGCCGCTGGCTAATCCAACCGAGCTGCGCACCGTCATCCAAAGCGTTATTGGCAGCAGCGACTTTGGCGGATTCCTTAATCTCATGAGCGGCGGCGCGCTCAGCCAGATTAGTATTGTTCTGGTCGGCATGAGTCCATTTATCACTGCCAGTATCATCACGCAGCTACTCACCAAAGCAATCCCGAAGCTAGAAGAGCTGCACAATGACGGCGAATCAGGCCGCCGCAAGATCAACCAGTGGACACGCGTCGTTACTGTGCCGCTAGCTATCGTTCAATCTATCGCTTTTGTTTACATCCTGCAGCAATCCGTCCTGGCGAATTCGTCAACCGGCACCACTGGCACCTCGATTTGGCAGTGGGCAATTTCGGTAACCGCTATGACTGCCGGCTCAATCCTGCTGATGTGGATCGGCGAGCTGATCACCGAACAGGGAATCGGCAATGGCATTTCGCTTATCATCTTCGCTGGTATTGTTAGCCAGCTGCCAAATACTTTTGGTACGCTAATTAACTCGCTATTAAGCACCACCAAGGGCAAACTCAGCATCTTTGGCTGGTTTGATGTACCAGTCGATCCAACAACGTTCTGGCTGCTGCTAATTCTCGGTACGGTCGGTTTGGTATTGTTATACTTCTTGGTCAAGATCAACGAAGCGCAGCGAGTCATTACCATCAATTACGCTAAGCGAGTCGCTGGCAACACTAGCTACGGCGGCGTCAAAAGCATTTTGCCAATTAAGCTGATCGCTGCTGGTGTTATTCCAGTGATTTTCGCGGTGGCTTTCCTCAGCTTGCCAGCATTTGTCGGCCAAGTTATGCGCGCTATGCCTGGCGCCAACCACACTATCGCCAACAACCTAATCAAGTGGTTCCAAACGCCAACGGCGGCTAGCTTCAGCAACGGCGACTGGACGGTAGCGATTTATCCAATTTTGTACTTCGTGCTGGTTATCGCCTTCACTTATTTCTACACAGGTATCGTCTTTAACTCTAACGAAATTTCCGAAAATCTGCAAAAGCAAGGCGGCTTCATCGCCGGCATTCGGCCAGGCGCACAAACCGAAGAGTATTTAAGGCGCACCGTTAACCGCTTGATTTTGTTTGGCTCAATCGCTCTTGGCATTATTGCTATCATGCCGTTCGCCATTGACTATATCTTTGCGCAGCTCGGACTTAACGTTTCGAACTTGTCGATTGGCGGTACCGGACTACTGATTGTAGTGACTGTCGGCCTCGAGACGCTGCGGCAAATCAATTCGCGCGCTCTGATGGTGACCTACGACGACTTCAGTATTGACGACCTCGACGACGGCAGCCAAACAAAGAAAAATCGGCGCAAACTCCTGCGCCTGCGCCGAGCAGCATAATCTGCAATTTGCATTTTGAAGATACCTGCATCATAATATATCTGTATAATCCTCTCTTTCCTGAAAATAGAGAGGATTTTAAAGCCCCGGTCCCGATCGGTTGAACTATATCCCGGTCGGGACTGGGCCACCACCTCTTAATTATATTTTACAAAATCGCCAAAATGCATTTACAAATGATGTAAAATCCGCTATAATGGTTAGCTGTATATCTATGGCGAGTCAAAAGGAAGTCATCAAACTGCGCGGCAAGGTAGTGGAAGCACTGCCTAATACTCAATTTGTTGTCGAACTAGAGAACAGCCTAACAATTATCGCTTATATCAGCGGCAAGATGCGCAAGCACTACATCCGCTTGGTCCCAGGCGATAACGTAGAAGTCGAGTTGAGCCCTTACGATCTCACGAAGGGTAGAATCGTCTTCCGCGCACGCGATTAATAACGCAGAGTTGCTCCTGATATCAAGCATCTCTCATTAAAAACAGGTTTTTCCTGTAGAAAGTTGTACGCTCATGAAAGTTAAACCGAGTGTCAAGAAGAGGGGTCCGGGGGATCAGTTTGTTCGCCGCAGAGGCCGTCTCTACGTTATCAACAAGAAAAACCCTAAGCACAAGCAAAGGCAGGGTTAAGCATGGCTCGAATTGCTGGGGTAGTTATCCCAAGTGACAAGCAGGTACAAATCGCCCTTACCTATATCTATGGTATTGGGCCGAAGTACTCTCGAGACATCCTTGCGGCGGCTAAAATCAAGCCGACCACTCGGGTGAAAGATCTCACCGAGGCTGAAGAGCAGAAGCTTCGCGACATTATCGACAAAGATTATGTCACCGAGGGCGATCTGCAGCGCCTGGTGACCAACAATATCAAACGCTTAAAGGACATCGGTTCTTACCGCGGCCTAAGGCACAAAAACGGTTTGCCGACACGCGGCCAGCGGACTCGCACCAATGCGCGAACCCGCAAAGGCAAAGCAATCGCCGTCGGCGGCACGCAGCCAAAAGCAGCAAGCAAGACTTGATAAGGAAGGACTTTAAATAATGGCAGAAGCTAAATCAAAAAAGAAGCAGCGCCGATCAGTCCCGACTGGTCAGCTGCATGTCCAAGCGACATTTAATAACACGATTATCACCTTTGCTGACAGCAAAGGCAATGCGTTGACCGCCGCCAGCGCTGGCGCTTGCGGTTTCCGCGGCAGCAAAAAAGGCACCGCCTATGCCGCGCAAATTGCTGCTGAAAAGGCCGCCGAAGCTGCTAAATCGACCTACGGTTTGCGCACAGTTGACGTCTTTGTCAAAGGCGTCGGCCTAGGCCGCGACGCGGCAATCCGCGCCATAAGCAGCTTTGACATTTCGATTAACAGTATTAAGGACGTAACGGGCGTACCGCACGGCGGTGTTCGTCCGCGAAAGGCAAGGAGAGCGTAATGGCACGAGACACTAGCCCAATCGTCAAACAGAGCCGCCGCGAAGGGGTTGCGCTGCATCCTAAAGCGCACAAAATCCTCGCGCGCAAAAGCGGCATCCCGGGCGAGCACGCTCATGGCCGCCAAGGCAAGCAGAGTATGTACTCTCAGCAGCTGCGCGAAAAACAGAAAGTCCGGCGTATGTATGGCCTGCTGGAAAAGCAATTTGCTAAGCTGATGAACGAAGCGACTCGCAAACCAGGTCTTAGCGGCGAAAATTTGCTGCGCTTCCTAGAGTTGCGCCTCGACAACGTCGTTTACCGCGCTGGTTTTGCTACTAGCCGCCGCCAGGCTCGCCAGCTGGTTAGCCACGGGCATTTCGAGCTCAATGGCCGCCGCGTCGACATTCCGTCGATTCGCGTCAAGGCCGGCGACGTAATTACTGTTCGCCCGAAGAGTACCAAATCTGGCTACTTTACAGCGATCAACGATATCTTTAGCAATACCACTCAGGCGCCACTTAGCTGGCTAAAGGGAGATATCAAAAAGCTAAAGATCGAAATTACTAGTGAACCAAAGCGCGAAGAGGCCGAAGCGGGCATCAACGAGCAGCTAATTGTTGAGTACTACTCACGTTAAAAAGGGAGGAAAGATTAAAATGTCTAAAGTTATTCACAACCCAGCGCTCGCCAAGATTATCGATAACAGCGAGAACTCAAGTACGTTTGTTATTGAGCCGCTGCACTTTAATTACGGCAACACGCTCGGCAACAGCCTGCGCCGCGTATTGCTCTCCAGCATCCGCGGCGGCGCGATTGTCGCTTTCCGAATCGAAGGTGCCACGCACGAATTCACAACTGTTCCTGGTATTCAAGAGGATGTCGTCGATATCACTTTGAATCTTAAAGGCGTCAACTTCCGTATTGCCACCGATGAGCCAGTCGAGCTGCGCCTCGAGAAAGCTGGCGCCGACGTCATTACTGCCGGCGATATCGCAACTAGTGCTGATGTCGAGGTGATGAATCCTGACCACGTGATTTGCCACGTTGACGACCCAAACAAGACAGTTATCATCGATTTGGTAGTTGAATCAGGTCGCGGTTACCAGCCTATCGAAGAATCTAGCGAAAAACGCTTGCATAGCGACATGATTGCAATTGATGCTATGTTTAGCCCAGTTACCCGTGTTCGCTTCAAGGTCGACCCGACTCGTATCGGTCAAGAGACTAACCTCGATAAGCTCGAGATGACCATCGAAACCGACGGTAGCCTGACACCGCGCGAAGCTTTCGAAGAAGCTGCCGCTATCCTCGTCAACCAGTATACGGCTCTGGCTGGCAGTACTACTGTCGAATCTGCGCCAGCACTTGGTACAGAGGTCGAGGACGATAATGACGGCTTGAACGCCTCAATCGAAGACTTAGGTCTGAGCGCTCGTACCGCTAACGCCTTGATCAATAACGAAATTCGCACCGTTCACGATTTAGTCACGCTCAACGAGCAAGACTTGCGCGAACTTAAAGGTTTCGGTAGCAAGGCGCTTGACGAAGTTAAAGATAAATTAGCAGAATTGGAGCTCTAAATGCATCGAC
>CAUVBP010000005.1:0-63781 GCA_963550135.1 uncultured Candidatus Saccharibacteria bacterium | reverse complement strand
CCTATCATAGATACTATGTCTAGAGGTTTGATATTCATATATTCCTTTGTTTATGATTTATTGTTAGGTTTATTATACATCCTGCTGTGGTATGCGGCTAGTAGGTTGATATTGACTAATTCTTTGGGTACAAAATTACTTACCTAATTCCGGCCAACTTCTGCTGCCGCCTAACCGCGCCTTGAGCGGCGGAACGAATTTTCTTCGGATTTTCCAGGATCTTCTTCATTTTATTTTGGCGGGCTATTGCCGCATGCTTTTTGATTTTACTTCTTAGAGGGGTTATTTCTATCCACTCTTTAAGCTTATGTATTATCACACTACTCATCATTATCTATTCTATCACCATAAAACACACGAAAGGGCGCGAAGCACCCACCGCCCCGCGCCTCAATCTACTCATGAGCTCCAGGTAGCCTACGCCCCCGGCGCTGGCGTCGGCACCTCTTTCTTCAGCTCGGCGGCCTTTTCAAATGCCACGTTCTTCAGTTCTTTTTCTAGGACGGGTCCGGCGATAAAGCGGACTTTGGCTTCTTCGATGAGGCTGGCGTTGACGTCCTTTTCCTCAAGAGTGCCTTTGGATTTGAGGGTGACATGGAAGTAGCCCAGCTCGCCCAAGTGGACGCTGTGGCCTTTGGCGAGCAGCGCTGCCAATTCCTCGCCCAGGATGGTCAAAACTGCTTGAATATCTGTCTTGCTAACAGTGGTAGAATGGCGGGCAAGACAGTTTAAAGTCGTATGTATAAGCTATTACTCTACATGCAGCGTAGATATTTGTTTAAGTAGCTTCTCTCCTAATGACCTAGCTTTGCTAGAGGACACAGTACGACCTCCGATTACTTCGAGTGCTACATCAGTCACATCCTCCATGTCGCCGCTATTATCAATCCAGATTACGTCATCTCTACCTAGCGCCCACTCCAGGTTTATTTTTGCTTCCTTGATTCTTGCATGCCTATCAGTTTCACTGTGTTGACCTCCACGGGAAGCTACTCGAGAATACCATACATCTGGCGATGCTACTACTTCTATGATGCGAGAACTTTTGAAAGGCAGTCGCATGATTGGTTCGACTGCCTTGGGGACGATATCCAGCAAAGCCACGCTTCCATCTCCATAGTCAAGTAGTTCAGAGCCATAAACAAACCTAGTTGTCGGATGTACCATGCCTTGGACTAGTTCTTTTTCTGTTGCTTTTTCAATAATCATTTGGATATTTTCCTCTGTGTGCGGTACGAAACGATAGTTTTCTTGTTCAGAGGGGTCTCGACAAGGTCGTGTCGTAAAGCCTCTAGTTCTAGAACAATTGTCATCGACGCTTTCTACGCTTTTCATAAGGCTTGTTTTGCCGATAGCAAACGGGCCGGAAAACATGACAATAGATTTACGTCCAATTTCTAAGCAAACTCTCTCCGAAGGCTCGTACCCCTGCAATAATTTATCCAGCTGGTTTATGGGTTGATTAGGTCTACTTTTCACATTACAATTGTACCATTATGACCAAACGATCGCAGCATACAATGACAGAAAAAGACACCTTACTATATTGCAAGAGTAAAATACATAGTCTGTTTAGAGATACGGACGTAGCTAAAATTTCTATCGTTCCTACGTACGATAGGACAAAATCTATATCTGACACAGAGAAAAACGATAAATTATTTAATTACAAAAGACCAACCGCTGAAATTATTGATAAAGTTGGCTATCTTTATGTATTTCCTGGAAAAGATTACGTATGCCATTATAAAAAGATCTATGAACAATGCGGTTATAAGGTTAGCGTAAAAACACCAACCCAGGCGCAAACGACGAGAGCTTTGAGGAGTATATTTCCAAGCGATATACCTTCTTGTGATATCGTGCTGCTAGGATATGTTGAGGCGCTCGCTCCTGGCAACAAAGAGTGGCAAGGCAACGATGATATAAAATGGAAAACAGAAACAATCAATGGCCAAAAGATTGTTTTTGTTGGTGTGGCGTTTAGTTATTGGGGTAATATAATATACTCTGTAGTCGAGGTTTTATCAAAGTATTGTTCTACTCTTATTTATGTAGGCAAGCTCGGTTCACTTTCTCCTGACGATACACCTAATACGACTATTGCCACTGGCGATTCGTCGTATGTAGACGGCTCTCTTATAACATGGAATAATATTTTTAAGAACTCTCCGCTTACCGTAGAGGGCTCGCATTATACGTTACCATCTGTTCTTGACGAAACAGCTAGTTGGTACGAGGAATATAAGGATAAATATCGCTTCGTTGACCCAGAAATAGGATGGGCGGCAAAAGCGGCGGGTGATTTTGGCTTAGCGTTTAGTTATCTTCATCTAGTAACTGATAATTTATCAGGCCTGTTTAATGAGAATCTAACGACTGAACGTGAGGATACTGTACTTAGGAAGCGGTTGCAGTACGTAAGCATAATACGCGCTATACTATGGCACAGAATAGGTATAGAGCATAGCGTATCTCTCTTCTCGGAAGTATTAAAAGCACAACAAGCTCGAGTCGACAAGGGCTACATGGAACCTCTCGAGAGAAACTGGAAAGCTTGCCTGGCATTCGCTTATCACACCCAAGAGGAAGCTTGGGAAGTTGTCCGAGAACTGCCGCGCCGCCAATGGAAAGAACAAAAAGTCAACCCAGAGGCACTACTGTCTGAAATCGTAGATACGCAAATCCAATTGCTAACAACCCTGGCCTACGCAGGCTTCGACGAGCAAGACCTGACAGAAGGCGTCATCAAAAAGCTGCACGCCAACCGCCCTGATTGGAAGAAATAGAATAACTAAACCGCCCCGACAGAATACGGAGCGGCCTGGCGTTTTATGGCTATTTACGCCCCTGGCTTCGGCGCTGGGGTGTCTTTCTTTGGTTCGGCGTCCTTTTCGAATTTGGTGTTTTTCAGTTCTTTTTTGAGGACGCTGCCTGCGATAAAGCGGATTTTGGCTTCTTCAATGATACTAGGATTGACGTCTTTTTCTTCGGCGACGCCTTTAGATTTGAGCGTAACGTGGAAATAACCGAGCTCGCTCAGGTGCACGCTGTGACCTTTGGCAAGCAGCGATGTCAATTCCTCGCCCAAAATTGTCAAAACCGCCTAGATATCCGTCTTGCTAACAGTGGTAGAATGGCGAGCAATGTTATCGGAGAGTTCGGGCAAGTCGATGCGGCCAGCTTCCGATTCGCGGGCATAATACTTTGGCGGATCGGCTGGTTTGGCTGGATTTTTCATCTTAACGGCTTTATATTTCAATGTCATTTGACTATCCTTTCCGTTGATTAATCAACACATCTTAGTAGAGCTTTGAGACTACCACGGTATTTTTTCTAAACTACCACGGTACTTTTCGAAAAGTACCACGTTGGTTTTCGCCGAGCGAGTGTTGCCTCTTAAAAACAGGGTTGCTGGTCGATAAATTAGAATCTGGAGGCTATCAAAACACCGCTTAACGAATTATCTTTTCGCGAGTTACATCACCACCCCACCTCCTTTCGGATTACAGCCACCGCCACCGCAAGCCGCGATGTTGGTTGTGTTTTTAGTATAGCATGGATGGGGCGGAAAGGCGAAAAGTTGGCTGATTTTGTATTTGTGCGGTTGTAGCATGGCGGAGTTGACGGTGATTTCCGTAAAATCGCTTGACAGCGGGTTCTATTATTGATACATATATATTGGCGTTTTGGAATAATCCTGCGCTGTTCCTTCTACTCGAGAAAGGTCTCTTATGAGCTACTCAGAGAGATGCGACGTCGAATGCGGTGACAACTGCATTCTCAGAAGGTTGTCGAACGGGCGACATACTGTTGCCACACCTAGCCAACTGCCTACTGGTACCGATTGGTACCGATGCAATTTCGACGACGATCTGAGCTATCAGATTCTGTCGCATGACACGGTTATGGTGCATCGTCGATCGGCTTGCCGTGGCGGTCCTGACTGTGCGTTTGGCAATGGCGAGGTGTACGGTAATCGCAACTGGACACCGCCAGTCTATGGTAGCACCAGTAGCGGCCAGGAGGTCACTACGTCATTTGGAATTGGCCCACGTGACGGAGAGACTCTCATCGCATCTGGTCACCTTGATCGTGTCGACTTCTACGGAGACAAGGAACTCCGTGTCAAAAAACGCCACGATCACTACGATGCCTATGGCAATCTGGTCGCGGACCGTGATGCCTACCGAGAGGAGTGACATAATAGACCCGAGCAAGTCTATAAACTGCTCACATTCAAAGAAAATATAATTACATAATGAATAGTCCGGTTACAATATCAATAGCTAAAGAACTATTATTTCTTATAGATAATGCTTTAGATAGAAGAGATGTCAAACAATTGACTAATATTTATAGTATAGTCCACGAGCTTATTGGTAAACCAGTTTATGATGCTCAAGCAGACTTTGTCATCATGGACGATTATATATATGATTTGATCAATGAGCTTGAGGCAGGCAAACAACCAACTATCTATAACGGATTACGTAAGAGAATAGAGGAAGATTTACAGAATGCGTCCAAGCCCATGGGTTGTTGACACAACCAAACTACTATGAGGGGTCATTCCCTGAACTATAATATAGCCATGAACTACGATAGATACCTAGAACTGCAAACTCGCCTAGAATGGTTTTATGATTTTCATCCAGAGTTTTTTGATGATATTCAGCCTGAACAGAAAAAGCTGCTACAGGACATATTTCTATATGACGCGCCAGACGAGGGCTATCCAGAGTCGTTGCAAGGTTTTTATGATGAGACTATTAGTGGCAAGCCGACACTTCAGCATGATGCACTTCTAGCGGTAGATGCTTTGTATCGAGCAGCGGGCGCTGGGGGTTTGTTTGATGATAATGAGTATCGTTCCCTTGCTGACTAGATTTCGATCTATATAGCCTGGACAAGTCATAAAACTGTCCACATTTCCTAAATTCAAGTTATAATTTAATACTATGAAAAATAACATCAAATTATCCTTGCCAAAGTTTATAATCGAGGCTTTCCCCGTTCTCAAAGACGCAGAATATATACGCTCATTTGCAACGCTCTTTATATTGTATCCGGACACCCAATTCTATTTATTCCAAAGCGCAGACCACGATTCACTACGTTCATTCATCCTTGTTACTACGGACTATTCTGATCCGCTCGACCAAAGTTACGAATTAAAAGAGATAACAGGCAGATACGAGTTTGAGTTTACGCGTATTGTCGCTCCATATAGAAATGATAAGTTTATAGAAATTCGCCAGCATGATGATACGGAGGCGGGCTACGACATACGAGATCCTCATGGACGTTGTTGTTATTATCTAGCAGAAGCAACATACAAACCAGACTGGGTAGAGTGATTTATATGAAAAAAGAAGTAAGAAGCTTTCATTCGTCCTAGATATATCTTACACAATACTTTATCTGTCATTAGTAGTCTCCCGATACGCCCGCAAAATCGTCCTCAAACTCACGCTATGCCGGAAGTTTATGCCGTCAATCTTATCCAAATCAACCCACTCCGGCGTGCCGTTGGTGTAGGTCTTCTCGCTGTCGGTTATGTTGTCGTTATTTATTTGCCCGTGTAGCTGACTATGGGTGAAGTACAGTTGGATTGACTGGTTGGCTTGCGACTCAGAATTGCGCTTGAAAAAAGTAGTTGTCTGGTGAATGATTTTATCCGGCATGATGGTTAATCCAGTCTCTTCCTTAACTTCGCGGACAATTGATTCCTCAATCGTTTCGCCTTTCTCGACACCGCCACCAATTAGGCTGTAACCGTCCCATTGCCGAGTTAAAAGGATCTTATTATCCTCAACAATAACTGCATACACGCCGACGCGAATATTTAGTTCGTCAACGGGAACGGTGTATTGATTACCGAAGACATCTTTACAGATGATGGATTTGGTCATCTTTGCTCCTTATCGCAGTAACTTTCTAAAATTTGTACTAATCAACCCGCTCGGCAAGCGATATCACCTGATAGCCGTATTGATCAATATCTTCTTGTTTCCAAAAATCAACTTCTTTCGTACGTAAAACTTCGCCGACTACGTGACGAACTGTGCGGCCAGTTGGCGTCCCGTCATAATTTACCTCAATCTGTTCCAGAATGTCGCCGGGTTGGATGTCAAAATCGGCCACCCTCATATCAAATGTTTTCTCGCCCGCTAGGACTTTTTCGAATAAATCGGGGTAAGATTTTTTGGTGATGATTTTCATACGTTTTATTATCTCCCCCTCCGCGCCGCTAGCGCAAACCACATAAAGTAGCCCTCCAGCGATTCGTCTTCCATGCCAGCGAATAGCTCGCGGGCGCGCAGGACTTCGCGGAGTTTTGGCGATTTTTGGCGGGCGAGTTGCTCGGCGGTGGCGTCCAATAAGTCCAAGCCGCGCTGCCAGGCGCCAGTCATCGCAGCCGCATCGCCGCGGCGCCGGGCGGCAAAGGCTCGCCCGACCTCCGAGCCGATGTTGCCCATTTGCTCGAAAATCGTTAAGCTCTGCCACTTTTGCCGGTCAAAGACATGTTCACTCACGGACGACTCCGGCGATGATATTGATGATTTGCTGGCGCACTGTTGGGTCGAGCCGTCAATACTCTTCATAATTCAATTGTAGCACGAATAAGCGGGATGGGGATTGTGTCTACTATGCCGTGGCATACTCCCACTCAGCAATTGATAGCGTAAATATTATTATCAATAAGCCGTCAAATTCAGCTTACCATCAACATACTCTCCCAAAAATACGTCGCTATACGCCTTCAGTCCCTGCTTTTTCATTTCTTTGAGCAGCCATTTCTCGTTCTTGCCAATTACCTGCAAATATCAGTCTGCAATCGCCCATCTGTTATCAATGGGAATTTCGGATTTTCCTCCCCTTCATGAGTGATGATCAATTCGCCGTCTTGCTCCACCACGGCTCTTTTCACTTTTCTCGTTGAATAGATATGATGAGTTCGCAGTTTGAACGATACATCATGAGCGCTCAAACCAACTTTCTTGCAATTTTCAATGTTGATTTTTCCATTGTCAATGATTATCAACGCCCTGCCGTCTATCAATTGCTTTGCTTTCACGTTATATTGCTTTATTCATTTCAATGTCAGCACCAGCGCGCACCATATGCACAAAATGCCGATGTAATCCAAAATCTGAATGCTACTGCTATAAATAACGCCGCCGATGATACCGCCCAGTACATAGTTCTGCATTTGGTCGCTGGTAGATGACGGCGACAAGTTACCTTTTCCGGAAACGTTGATGATTATCGTCAGCGCGAAAAAGCCGATCAACAATTTTATTGCTACTAAAATTAATCATCCATGGTTTAATTTTAGTACAGACAGCTAGTGCTTCAGCATGATATGCTGACGGCGGAATCTTTATGTAAAGCAGGAGTTGAGAGTCTGTTTGACGACTTTAATATGCACAATTTAGGAAGACCTATTCTTGGACCCGTATTTTGCTCTAGCTATTTTAGTATACTTTCTGATAAAATCGCTTTTTGCATCAGTATATCCATCTCTGTCATGCTCAAATTCCTTCCAAAGATTCAGTTTTAATTTCTCGTACTGTTTGGCAATATCACCATTCTCAATTAGATAATCCCTAAAGTAGATCTCATCATTATCCCCCACAACCCTAATGTGGAGATGAAATACCTTATCCGCGAAGCCCTGTTTGGTATATCCCTTATTCAATGAGATTCGTTTTGCTTTCTCACTCATGCACAACCAATTATTTTCAACAAGAATATTTTTTACAGGCTCTAATTCTTTTTCCGACGGGACTTCAAGCAATATGTCTACTATGTTCTTTGCCTGTATATTTGGGATGGCTGTGCTGCCAATGTGAGATATTCGTGTTATGTATTTTTCTGGCACCAATGAAGAGATGGTTTTTACTTCCTCATCATACCAGCGTACCCATTCTCGATTGTGTTCTACAAGAAATATGGGGAATAATTGCCACAATTCTTCCAAACTCATTTTCTCTAGCTCTCTGTCCACTACATCTCCCTACTCAAATCTTACCACAAACCGCATACCCTGCCCATGCGACGTGAAGTCGTAGTCTAGGCCCTTGGCGTTGAGTAGCATTTTCACAGTGTAGAGGCCGATGCCACTACTGTCAGCGTGCTGCTTCTTGTCGCCGTTGCTCCGATAAAACGGATCGAAGACGTGCTGGAGTTGCTGCTTGGTGAGTGGCTTGCAGGCGTTTTCGATGGCCAGCTCGCGCTGGTCGCAAGTAAGTTTTATGACGCTGCCGGCATCGCCGTGGCGCACCGCGTTTGACACCAGGTTCGAGATGACGTGGCGCATCATGTCGCGGTTAGCACGAATGGTCGTTGGCTCTGTATTAACCGTGAAAGTCATGCCGCGCGTTTTCGCCAGCAACATATAATCGTCGACTACCTCAGCGACCAGCTTATCAATTCTCAGCCGCTTTTCCTGACGCAAAGCCTGCTCGGCCACGCTGCCAGAACGCAACACATCATTCACCATCGCCGCCAAGCGGTCAACCTGCGCCACCGATTCTGCCAGGTACTGGTCGCGATTTTTATATTCGCCGATATTTAACTGCATGTTCTCAAGCATGATCCGTAGCGCCGCCAATGGCGTTTTCAGCTCGTGCGAGGCCGCACGGAGGAAGGCGATTTTTTCTTTCTCGAGCTGCGTGATTCGCTTATTCTCATGCTCCAGCGAACGAATCGTTTGCCACAGATTTTGATAGAGCTCATTAATATTTCGCCCCAGCACGCCGATTTCATCACGGCTATTTACCGGGTATCGCGCACCCTTTTCCAGTCGCTGCATAGTCGTAGTCACCGCCGCCATCTGGCGAATCGGCCGCGTCACAAAACGGCTATAGATGTACGAAAACACGAGCGCCACCAGCAGCGAGCCGAGCATAGTATATGGCAATACCTGCAAGGTAGCGAGTTTGGCCTGAGTGACGGGCGCCACGTCAGCCAGCAGCTTGACAGCAATCGCTCGCCCCTGTTTATCCGTCACACTACCCTGCCGCAAAATCACTGAGCGCGGATCGACCGTTTGACCATCAGCAATTTTTACCACGCTAGTATCGACCGATTTACCGCTATCCGTCACGATGTTGATCGACTGAAAACCTTGAAAATACTGGTCGCGCCCATCAATTGTCAGCGTGATATTGACGTTTTTCATACTGGCAAACTCTTGGCTGACCCGACTCATCTCCTCGGTAGATTTACCACGTAGCTTGGTCGTCAGCGCCGTGAGATTATCTGCCGCCTCTCGCTCTTTTTGCTGCAGATAAAATTGCGGCATCAAGGTATAAACTAGCGCATGCACCAGGATAATCAGCGCCGCGAATAGGCCAATTGACACCAAAAATGTTTTGGGAAATAATTTAAGCCGCTTCATAGCGATAACCTACTCCCTTCACCGTGATGATGCAGTCCAGGTGCAATTTTTTGCGTAAGTTTTTGATGTAAACATCAATCACTCGGTCGAACGGCACCTCGTCATCACGCCATAACTTATCGATTATAGCCTGCCGACTCCAGACCATGTTTGGATTATCCACTAACAGCTTGAGCAGCTGCACTTCCTTGGGCTTGAGGTGCGCGTCAGTGTCATCATAAAAACCCTGATAGGCCATAAAATCCACCGATGCCAGACCGCGGCGCCACAAGGTCTTTTTGACAGACTGTTGGCGGCGAAGCAACGCCCTGATGCGCTTTTCTAAAATCACCAGCGAAAACGGCTTACTTATATAATCATCCGCCAGCTCGTCAAAACTCGCAACTTGCGTCGGCTCATCATGTAGTGCCGTCAGCATCAGCACCGGTACGTCGCTGGTCTGGCGAATTTGGTGCAATACCTCGATGCCGCTCATCCCTGGCAACATGATATCGAGAATGATCACATCTGCCCCAGCAAATTTCTCCAGCGCCTCCTCGCCGCTCACTGCCGTCGCCACAGCAAAGCTGCGCTGGCGGAGGAACCGCTCGGTGCCGGCGCGCAGAATGGGCTCGTCTTCAACTAGAAGGATTCGTGATTTTATTGCGTTACCCATTTCGGTTAATCTTGGATACTATCCTCCTATGTTTTGAATTGGCTTGCGCTCGATATTCGGACAACAGCACTTGGTAATTCTGTAGTTAGTCAAGCTGCCAATGCGATAATTAGTTAATTACAATTATACCTTACCAAAGTAATTTGTCTACTTAAGTCTGGTCTAACGCTCCGTGGCATAACTAGAAAAAGGATTTGAGCGTAAGCTGACGTTTTTACTTAAACTCACCGCACAATATGATTAGCTGAGAGAAATTATTGACTTGTTCTAGCTACTCTGCTACCATTCATAATGTACTATAAAGCGTCCGAGTTCCAGTCACGCCGGAACGAGCTGGGTGTCAAAATACACCACGGGAGTGAAGCCGTAAAGTCACACAACCGAAATCGCGATCCATCGTAGAGCCGGTAATGAGCGCTATAATTCAGTAATGAACTATAGAACAAGGATGGGACCGCGGGAGGTCTCTTTTTTGATCTCTCGTTCCTTGGGTAAATAATATAAATTTATTGTGCCTGAGGAGGTTTTATCATACTATGAATACAATAAAACAAATTCAAGAAAATCCTAATTATATTAATCGGCACATTTTAACCTATGACGAAATGGCAAGCGCTAAGCCCTGCAATAGTCAGGAACCATTGGTTAACGTACGCAAATACGATTCGTCGATCATAGCCGAACACGAGCAATCGGATATGCAAGTTTATACTGGTGAGTCTATTTTGGTGCGCGATACATTAGCTAGAAAGCTCGCTACGGTTAATAAGCAGCTGAAGGCAGGTGACAATTTGCGACTACGCGTTGTTTATGGCTTTCGCCACCCAAAAGTACAAGAAAAGTACTTTCGCGAACGCAAAGCGGCCTTGCAACGAGATAATCCCGAGATGCCAGAATACAAACTAATTCGTCTAGTCCATGATTTTATTGCTGTACCCGATGTGGCTGGACACCCAATGGGAGCGGCAGTTGACTTAACCATTGTCGATAGAGATAATAACCCTGTCGACATGGGCAACAAGATATCCGACTATTCTAATCCAGATATTATTAAAACTTTTGCGAAAGTGACCCCAGAACAAGCCTCGTATAGAAAGGTATTACATGACGCTATGATAGCACAAGGCTTCGCGCCGTTCTACGGCGAGTGGTGGCATTTCTCATATGGTGACCGTGAGTGGGCGGCATTTTACGGAAAAAAAGCGGCAATTTATGGTACTATAAATATATTTCAATGCATTGAGTAATGGAGCGGCATAGCGACCTCTTTCAAGATCGCTATGCCGCCCCGTGGTGGTTGGTCAGGAGGCGGAGAGAGCTTTAAGGTTCTGTAGCGCGAAACTGCAGTTGCCATAAAGCCAAATTCGCTGGGTACTCTGGGAGTGGTTTTCTTCCGTCTGAGCCGACACGTCTTGGACCTCAGAAATCTCAGTAGATCCCATCCTCAAGAACATATGTCTTGAGCTGGATCCTTTGGCCGCCGTCCTCATGACGTAGTATGCGCCTCCGAGGCGATTCGCCTCAGAGAGGCATCGCTCAGTCACGGCGTAGGCAATTTTTCGGCCACGATGACTCAAAGCCACGCCCAACTCTGAGATATACCACATCTGATTGCTATCTGCGAGAATTTCTTGCGAGTCTTGCAGAAATTCTCTAACATCGTCAGGGGCATCGTCTACAGGAAGCGCACAGCAAAAACCCACGACAGAGCCATCATCCTTTGCAAGAACTATGACTCCTCTTTCCAGGTGGGGACCCCAGATTTCTTTGCGTATCCTATATCTCGGATACACTTCAAAATAAGGAGCTCCGCCAAAAGCCTCCTGATACAGAGATGTGAACCCAGCCACATCAGCTGTGTCTCTAGCGATAGTATACTCAATCATGAACGACCTCCATATCACTCTCGAGAGTCACAAAATCACCGTCAACTTCGGCCCGGATAATCTTACCGGTTGGCTGAATGATGTCTGAGACGCCAGTTACAGCACACGCCGCAATCGTACCAGAGCCACACGATGATTCATAGAAAAACGTATCGATACTCCTCACCCATACTACAGGATGAATCGCAACAGAATCGTCCTTCCTTTCAATCCAGACCACCCCAACGGCGTCTCGCTCGCGAAGACTTAGTTCTTCTGTCAGGTGATGGTGCGTCTCCCGGTAGACCTCTGCTTGAGCTGGGAATCTACTCTCTACCACAACATGGACGATGCCACCAAGATCGACGATGTTTATCATCTGTTCATGGCCTTCGACAGGGTAAACCCCGACAGACATACCCGGAAACCTGCATCGGACATAGTACTCGTTATCTGACCGCCTATCGACAGTCGCGCTAACGAGACCTTTGAAGCCAGATACCGTAAATTCTACGTTATCAGCGCCTCGCAGTTTCGAGAACAGTACAGCAGCTGCCCGCGATGCATTACCGCAGAACTCTCCACCAGCCATTTCAAAATGACTTTGCGACGACACAAGAAAACCGGCCTGTTCGGCGCCAAGCTTCTCCGTGCTCTCTCCTAGCATCCGTCCTCGACTAGCATACTCCATACGGGTAAGCGGACTAGCAATGACTTCAATTGCCGTTCCATTACCGTTCGCAGCAGTGATGACAGCCGTGGTTGTTGAGTTCATCATTATTCTCTCCTTAATTTTGAATGTGCTGTCCAACCTTACGGTGATATTGTCACACTCTCGTTATATATTCAACTCATTTGCGACTTATCGTGACGTTCTTGAAGGCACCGCTCTATATCGGTAATCTTAATATCTTTGGCAACCAACAAAACTAGGAGGTGATAAACCAGATCGGCAACCTCGCCAATAAATTCATCGTTTTCATCATTCTTTGCAGCGATCACAACTTCAACTGATTCTTCGCCAACTTTTTGGATAATCCTATCTAAGCCTCTGTCGAATAATTGTCTTGTGTAGGACATGTCTTCATCGCTGTTGCGTCTGCTCTCTATGATTTCGTATAATTCTCTAATTGTCATACATCCTCCTTATGCTATGATTTTTTCAATCGGTGACACGAGAATCCCGCGCGCGCCAAGACTTTTCAATTTGTTAGCTACCTTCCAAAACTCATCTTCATCCATGACGGCGTGTACGGCTAGCCAACCAGGCTTCGTTAATTCCACTACAGTTGGAGCATCAAGTCCAGGGGCAATATTTTTAATTTTATCGATATTTTCTTTTGGCGCGTTCATCATAATATATTTCAAATTCTTTGCAGCAAGCGCCGACTCAAGACGTACTAGCATCTGAGTAATTAGATCTTCCTTGTCTTTTGAAAGCTTCTTTTCGTTTCTAACAAGAACGGCTTCGGTTTCTAGAATTGTTTCTATCGGGCGTAGGTCATTTAATAAAAGAGTGCTGCCGGTAGCCGTTATGCCAACAATCGCATCTGCTACTCCAAGCGCAGGTGCAATTTCAACCGATCCAGCAATCACAGTAGTTTCAATGTCAATACCGCGTTTCACAAAATATTTTCTAGTTGTGTTTGGGAAAGTCGTAGCAATTATTTTTCCTTGCAAATCTTTAATCGTAGTAATATTTGATTCTTTAGGAACAGCGGCAACAAGCTTACAATAGCCAAATCCCGGACGCAGAACTTCACGCGTAGCAGTAACCCCAGCTTCACGTAAAACGTTTTGGCCAACAATACCAATGTCTACAACGCCGCGCTCTATATAGCCAGGTATATCATCGTCGCGGCAAAACAAGATTTCAACTGGATAGTTGCGACATGTGGCAAAAAGTCTACGGCCATACACCTCGAACTCAAGACCCATCATCCGCAGTGTTCTCAGAGAGTCTTCGGTAAGTCGTCCATCTTTTTGAATAGCAATTTTTAAGTTTTCTTTGTTTAATTTCTTATCCACGATAAAACCTCCTCAGGCACAATAAATTTATATTATTTACCCAAGGAACGAGAGATCAAAAAAGAGACCTCCCGCGGTCCCATCCTTGTTCTATAGTTCATTACTGAATTATAGCGCTCATTACCGGCTCTACGATGGATCGCGATTTCGGTTGTGTGACTTTACGGCTTCACTCCCGTGGTGTATTTTGACACCCAGCTCGTTCCGGCGTGACTGGAACTCGGACGCTTTATGTTTAGGATTATACATAGCGCTTGCAGTTGGGTCAATGTTCTTGGGGCTTTTAGATTTCTTTTTTATTCGTCTGGCGTATCATTTTCGATACTTTTACTATCGACATGTTTGTCGTCTTCGGCTCTCAGAAAGCTATATTGAATAGGGGGAATAGGGGGTATGTAGGGTGTCAATTTTGAAAGTGATTCACCTATATTTTTAATCGTCGGACAGGTTTTATTTAATATTTCGCCAAAATTTTTAAGATAACTTGGTGTACTAAAGTTTTTGATCATATTGGATGCTAAAGATTGCTGATATTCTGCTAATTGTCTAAGTGTTTCTGTATTGAAATATATCTTCTGTATACTTTGTAGACTATTTGCTATTTGTTCACCAAGGATTTGTAGTTGGGCTTGCTGTTCTGGAGACAATGAAGACTTCGCTGGAAGCTTAATATCTTTTTCAATTTTCTTAGCTAGTTCTATAGCATTTATTTTTTTCTTCTCTGTAAAATGATTATGATGAGCTGCGGCGTCTCTATACTCCTTCAACTTATTTAACTTGATCTTCATGTCCTTCCAAGATATATCCTTTTGCAAGATTTCCTTGGCAATCACATCCCAGATAATAATAGCTCTGCATTTCTCGCCAAACTTTGCTTTGAAGTCTTCAAAAGAACTGCTTCTGTTTAGCAACTCATTCAGATCGTCAGCAGTTAACTGATGTGAAGACCATGAGAAATCGTATCCTAGAATTTCTATTATCTCGCCTAGAGTTAAATAAGAAACCAGTGTATCTAAATTCTTTTTGAAAATTAAATTATTTTCAGTATTCTTTGATTTACATTTGTCTAGATACTTTCCGTGCTGCAACAAAATATCATAATACGTCTCAACTAAATCAGGTAGATATAGCAGCAATTTACGCAATTGAATCTCCACTTTATAGACAGCCCTGAAAACTTCTTCCGCCCGTTCGCGAGAACTCGAATCACTCAGTATACCTATTTCAAGACTTTTGTGTATATTAGCATATATTTGAGGATCTATTTGCTCACTGCGTTTTATTGTTACAAGAAACAGCTTTTCGGACATAGCTTCAAATTTATCGGAAGAATCTTTTTTGATTCCTATTCTATCTAAAATATCCTGCGCTTCACCACTAGTTTGCGCCTTTACAACCAAGACTATTTGCTGCATACATTCATTATAGCACCGAGGCGATTATTGTAGTATGGGGGGGTAATGCAGCGGTCCATTATATTAAATCTATATACAAAAAAAAGACTCCGAAGAGTATCGTAATCCCTTTATGGTGACTCTACCGGGAATCGAACCCGGGTTGCCGGGATGAGAACCCGGTGTCCTAACCGCTAGACGATAGAGCCAGACTGCTGGATATTATAGCAGCAGAGCTGGGTATTGTCTAGCTATCGAGCTGCTGAATGATTTCGATTAGGCGGCGCGGCGTAATTTCAGCCTTAATCAGGTAGGCGTCGGCGTCGTTCTCTAGGGCGGCGCGGCTTTTCTCGTCTTGATCGAAATTTGTCATGACGACGATACGCGACTTCTCGGCGCTGTTTTCTTCGAATTTGCGGATGGCGGTCATGATTTCGGTGCCGCGCATCTCTGGCAGCATGATATCGAGCAAAATTAAATCGTAATGCTGATTAGTAGCCATAACCAAACCATCGTGGCCGTCCACCGCCCACTCGACGTTGTAGCCAGCCATTTTGAGGCTGCGAACGTACATCTCGCCGATGAAACGGTCGTCTTCGATGACTAAGATTGTGGAAATTGCCATAATACTCTCCTATTTACCCCGTGTATTTAGTGTGATTTTTAATCCAGCTGTTGCCTGCCGAGATGATTTCGGTGTTGGAATTGTCGGCGTTATGCAGTTTATCAGAAACGGCGGCGTAGATTGGTAGCGTGAAGGTAAAAGTTGCTCCCTGCCCTTCAATGCTTGATACGCCGATGGTACCGCCATGGCTTTCAATGATGGCTTTGCTGAGATATAAGCCGATGCCAGTGCCAGCGACTGTCTCGCGGCTGCGGTGGCTGCGGTAGAACTTGTGGAAGAGATTGTTGATGACGCTGGCTGGAATGCCGATGCCATTGTCGGCGACCGAAACTTCGACATGCTTGTCTTTGGCCCGAGCAGTGACGCGCACAGCGCCGCCCTCGTCGGAATATTTGATAGCATTGTCGATAAGGTTGGATAGCACTTCGGAAATACTAGAGCGGTCGGCGGCAACGGTTGGCAAATCGCTTGGAATGTCAACGGATAGTGAACGATGCTGCGAGCGGGCACGCAGTTCCATATCGTCGCGGATAGTCTCGTAGATTGTCGCCAACGAATCTTCGTGTAGTTGGAGTTTGAGGTGGCGGCGGTCGTAACGACTGGTGTTGAGGATATTGTTGATGTAGCCAGACAAGCGATTGCCGCTAACGATTAATCTCTGGAAAAGCTCTTTTTGATCGGGCTCGAGTTTACTATCGAGTTCGAGCGCTAGCACGTCGAGGTAGCCGCGGATAACAGTGATTGGCCCGCGCAACTCATGAGCTGCGAACGAGATGAAGTCAAGGTCGTCGTCTTCTGGTTGGTAGATTTCAGTCTCGTCGTAGGCGGTAATGATAGCATCCGCGGTATTACCTTGTTCAAAATCGACAGTGATATTGAAAATACGGCGGTCTTCCTGCCCGATGACCTTGTTGGGAACTCGCAGCCAAATTTTGCGGGCGCGAACATTGTCGGTACGGTGTTGGTTGAGCCATTCAATCAGGTCGGTGCCGTCGTCAAATAGCAAGTCAAAATGATAAGCACCTTTGGCGTCGAGCGAGATTGGCGCGGCGCGGTTAGCGAAAATTACGCCATTGTTCTTGTCGAGAATAATTATACCGGTGCTTGTCAGGTTGAGGGCGCTGGCTAGATCGTCAGTTGCGCTAGTTTTGTCTGGGCTGGTTTCGGTATGTTCTTTGTAGATAGATAGCAGCATATCGCTAAAGCCGGTAGCTTTGTATTCTTTATTGCTAGGGTTTGGCAGCTTTTGGTCGATTTTTTGTCCAGCGGCATTAACTAGGGCGGTCGAGAGGTCGCGCAACGGAATCATCGCAAAAGACAAAACTGCGAAATTTGTTGCAGTAGAAATGATTAGTAGCGAAATGACAATTGTTGCAATAAGAAAGACATCCAAACGAACCTGCAAGATGATCATTATTGCAATAACCGATAAAGCGACCAATAATTGAACGAGAACAGATATTATTGCAACCTTGTTGCGATGAATACGCCAAAAATCACGCATTTCTGGCGTGCGTTTGACTACTGGCTTGGCGTCGCTTACTGCCACGAGACACCTCCTCCGCCACTGTTTGGTACAGCGGCAATCCAAGTTTGTCCGCGATTTAGCGCGACTGGTTTGCCAGCGGCGTCAATGAGCTCGAGCGGGCTAAAGCGGTCATTCTTGCGCCAAGTGCATTCAGCGGCCGTACCGTTCTGAAACACTGTTGCAGTACCAGTTCCAGTAGTAACGATGCTTTGCCGCCAGCCGTCTTCCATGACGGTAGTCTCGTTGACATGCAGCGCGATGACGACGCTCGGTGCTAATCTGCCCTCTTCGCGGTCGTTGCTGGCTTGCCCGCCGATGCTGCGCAGATAGGTGTTGCTAGCCTTGTCATAGTCGTAATGGGTGTTGTACCAGCTGCTAGAGAAATTGATGTCGATACTGACGGCGTTTGGTTTGTCGCTGGCCTTGCCGTCAGCGCGAGCGAAGCTGGTGAATTGCGATGATTTATAACCTTTGCCAGCGTTGAGCGCGTCTAACTTCTCGAAGCTAGTATAGACATTATGCGGCGGTCGCCGATCGTTGGCGCGCCAGTACGAACTGCCATTGAAGAACTGATCAATATCGCGATATTTACCATTACGAATTTCTTGCAGTGAAGCATGGCTGCCGCCGACATGGGCGACGCTAGCCTGATATGGCGCTAGCCAATCGACGTAGTACATACGCAGGCTGCGGACTGGGCCGATGAGCTGCGGCTTGTGCTGCTGAAATAGCGTCAGAAAGCGTGTGATGCCTCCTTCGGCGATGGCTTCGTAGACGACTTCGGCCTGCTTGAGTCCGGAATGCGGCCGGGCATCAGGCGAGTTTTCAATCATGATGGCAGTGACCGGTTTGGATAAATCAGCTTTAGAGGTAACCTCAATGCCATTGAGATGGGAATAGTATTTTTCTACTGGTTTTTTCTGAACTGGTGTAGTGTAGTTGTTGCTAGCAACTGGCGCGCGATATGTCAACACGAAAGCTACTGCCCCGCCGATAGCGATCAAGATTACGCCGCAAATGCACATTGTTGCAATACGATGACGATTAATAAAATCGCGCAGTCGTTGCAGGCGCGACTGCTTTTTGTTAGCCGCGTAGTGCTGTGCTACGAGCGGGCTTGGTTGTCTGTTTCGTATGTGTATTTTTTGCTTTCGCATCTTGGTAAAATTATAGCATAATTGGCATGAATTGGTTATGGTTTGAGACATACCAATTTTATAGTATGATTGATAAATAATTGAGGAGGGATTTATGACAACGACCGGAAGACCAGTGTCTAAAAAGCATCCAAAGAGGCGCCGGAGTGTACTATGTCAATAAGAGATGGAGTTCCTGCTGAAAAAGTTGATAATTTCTACCATGTACGAAATGAACTTAGCAAGCTAGCAACGACACAAGAGGGGCTGAATAATGCTGACCTTACGGGGGAACTAGGAAGTCTTGCGAACAGAGCGTATAAACTAACGCGTGAGCAAGAAGCGGCTAATGCCAAAATAGAATGCCAGAAATCTGGAGAAATATATGACGAATTTGGCAATGCGGTCGTTGCTTTTTTGAAAGCTTATAAAGGCAGCCCTGTAATTTGGCAGGTAATCGATAGTTATATGGAACGTAACCCAGAAATTTTTGATCGGCGTTATAGAGCAGGATTCAACAGGTGGGTTGAACAGGCAGAGAATGATCCAAACATTGTTTATTATTGCGATCCTGACACGCAAGTTGAATCGTGGGCATGGTTGCCAGCTAGCGAAAACGACACGACTAGCGATGGAGTAGCAGGGTCTGCTATATCAGAAACGCCATCGGTCGATCCAGTTGGGGCCGCCGAAGAGGTGAAGCTAGAATCGCCCAAAAAGTCGGAAAAGTCTGTTTCATTACCGCGCAGACCAGTGGCTAACGGCAGCCCATCGCACGGTGACGTTTCAAACCGCATTACCGTGTCTACGGATGTGCCAACTTCGGCTGTTCAGCGCGAACAACCTCCTCACTTAGAAAAAGAAGCGGCATTGCTAGAAAATTTACGATCTGTCGAACGGCCTCATGAAGTGGTAACAACAAAGTTAACAAAGTGGGGTTTGCAAATCACTGAATACCCGGATGGTACGGCTAAGTTTTCAATCGAGTCAGATGAGTCAGGTTCGGATAACTGTAGCGAGCAAGCTTTATATCCGTTGGTGGTTGGGATTTTGGGGCAAAGTAAAGATCCGATGACAATTGAAAGTTTATGCAAAGCATTTGCTGAGAAAATGGAACTAGAATACGATTCGCTCCCCGTCGGAAACGACAAGAGGCAAGCTATTTGGTGGTCAGTTAATAAAGCTATTAGAAGCCTAAAGCTTATGCTTGAGCGGTACTGTCTGTACAATGTTTTTCAGGAGGACGTAACTCAAGATACTAGTGACCATAAGATAAATAGAAGAACATTGACACCTACCTATCAACTTCATGAGTTGTGTAAAGAATAAAATTTTGTTGTTGCCTACCTGTAACTATTATTTTATATCTAGATAATTACGTAGGCGCGCCAGCGTGTGTTCGCGATCAATCAACGCCAGCGTGTCGTTCAGCTGCGGGCTGAATGGTGCCCAGGTGACGGCGATGCGGATCAGGCTGAAGAGGATGCCTGGTTTTTGGCCGGTTGTTTCCAGTAGCTTATTTAGGCAGTTTTGGATTGATTCTGGCGTCCAGTCGGTGATTTTGGCGAGTTCGTGGCGGGCGGTTTCTAGTAGTTCGCGCCGTTCGCTGTCAGATAACTTCTTTAGCTGTTTATTGCCGTCAATAAGTTCCAGGTTAATTTCAGGCTCCGCGAAAAAGTAGCCAAATCCGCGTAAATCTTCAAACATTTTCAGGCGGTCTTGCGCTAAAGCCAGCACTTTCATGCGGTATTCCTTAGTTATGTTTGGAGCGTAGGCAGATTCTGGCCAGAAACCAGTCTGTCCTTCATCTTTTTGCGGGTTATCGTCCTGTGGCGACACGTACTCGTAAAGCTTATCGACGGGAACATTGCGTATATGAGCGCCATTAAGCCACAACAAGCGTTTTTCATCAAACCGCGCGCCTGATTTTTGGACGCGTTTCAGGCTGAATTTTTTAATCAATTCGTCTCTGGTGAAAACTTCCTGTTCGGTGCCGTCGTTCCATCCCAGGCTGGCGAGGAAATTGAGCATGGCGTCTGGCAGATAGCCTTCTTCCCTGTAGGCTAGGATGTCTTTGGCGCCGTCGCGTTTGGACAATTTCTTATTGCCCTGCTCGTTCATGATCGGCGGCACCGAGGCGAATATCGGCCAAGGTATATTCAGCGCATCGTAGAGATTAAGGTATTTGGGCGTGCTGGCAAGGAACTCTTGCCCGCGGATAACATGGGTGATTTCCATTTCGGCGTCATCGACAATGTGCGCAAAGTTGTACGTCGGAAAGCCGTCGGATTTAACCAATATAAAATCGTCAATTACCTCTGGGCCGGCGTGCATTTCGCCCATGACTTCGTCGTGCCAGATGTAGGGTTTCGGTTCTGAACGAAAGCGCAGCGGTTGGCTGCCATCCCAGGTCGGTGGGTTTTCCGGACGGTAATCACGGTACAAAAAAGGCTTTTTATGGGCTTTGGCCTCTTCACGAAAAGCGTCTAGCTGCTCCGGCGTATACGGATCGGCATAAGCGCGCCCGGCGTCAATGAGTTTTTGCGCATATTTCCGGTAAATATCAAGCCGTTCTGACTGTTTGTACGGCCCAAATTTACCGCCAAAATCGTCTGGACCTTCGTCTGGTACAAGGTCAAGCCACCTTAGGCATTCATAAATATGTTCTACGCTGCCAGATACTTCCCTTTTTTGGTCAGTATCTTCTATGCGCAGGATGAATTTTCCATTTGACTGCCGGGCGATGAGCCATGCGAATAACGCGGTACGCATACCGCCGACATGCATATAGCCAGTTGGACTGGGTGCGAAACGAGTGCGCGTGGTCATGAGGCACTCTCTTCTAGTTTGGTGACGCGCCGGTCAAGTAATTCTAGTTCGTGCCGAGTGGTTTTGTCGTTGTCAACGACAGCTCGTTTTATGGTTCTGATGTCGATCTTGAGGCTATCGAATTCCTCGCGTAAATTATTGAATTCCTCGCGTGTTGGTTGGTTTGATACAATCTCTAATACCGCGCTCATCTGCGAACGGATTTCTTCAAGAATGACGTTGGTGTAATTTTTGTCGTCGCCCATGGCCTAATTATAGCAAAAAGCACCCGGCAGGTGCAAAAGTTAAGAGTTATCCCCATATCGCCAAAAACAAGGACTATCCTTATATTATACCACAAATATGCATAAATTACAAACTGGCGGCTATCTTTTGGATTTGTTCTGGTGCTAGCTCGGCGTTGCCATCGACAGTATAGAGAATACCAGCATTAACCCAAGCGGCATGAGTACCATATGAATAGATGGTTAGGCCATTGGCAGCGGTCGTGGTGTATTTGTCGCGGGATTTCGGCTTGATGTAATTTTCGAGCACGGCCGATGAATCCCATTCGGAGCGAGTTTGCGCTAAGGTGAAATTCTCGTTGCTGCCGTTAGCGGCAAACTTCATGATTACGCTGCCCTGCTGGTAAGCAACTGGACCGTTGAGGCTATAGCCAGACGGCTGGTAATTCGGATAAGAAGCATTAATGCCAGCCTGTGAGGCGGCTATACGGGTGCTCAAGGCGGGCATATTGATATATGTGAAGTAGGCGCCTAGCAGTAGGACAGCTATAGCTGTGCTGCCAACGCTAACCAGGCGGCGCCAAAGCGAAGTATTCTTTGCTGGCTTGACTTCTTTGCGCTGTTGGCGCGTCAACATCTTGTCGGTAGCTTCCTGAATGGCTTGCTGCTTGATAACTTGCGATGGCAAGACGCTGCGCGTTTGCTGCTGCTTGATGATTGCTTGTCGCTGGCGAGCAGCCTGTTCAAGCTGATTGGCGGTAGGCGCTATGTCTGGTGTTTCTGGGGTGGCTGGACGCTTAACGGGCGGCTTGGTAGTAGTAGCTTTAGCAAAATGCGCAATATTAGACGATCGGCGGATATCTTGGACGCGGCGAGTTCTCTTGCTGCGGCGAATGATTTGCGGCGGCGTATTGCGCTCGGCCGCTAAGCGCTGCGAACTGCGAGCGGCAGAATTTTCTTTAATACCCGCTGAGGTGGCGGCTCGTACTGGCGCTATTGAATCAATGGCTCGCGGTTGTTTCTTGATATATTTGCGCTGCAAGGTGTGGGATTTTTGGGTGCCGCTATGAAAATTGCTAGCCGCGGCCGCCGGCGTGCGTGCCGATCGCTGGGCATCGAGAATATTGCCAGTTTCGGCGTCGTAGACATTACCTTTGATGGTTATGTTGTTGTTTGTCATTTCCCTTACCTATGTTTGCGATACTACTCGTGCTTAACTATTATCATAGCCTAATTTGCTATTACGCGCAATAGCAAGTGGTATAATACGTACTATGAATCAGCAAAAAAATCGGCGCAAGCAGCGTATTAAATTAACCTTTACTTATGCTGTGATGACCCTGGCAGTTCTAGCGTTGGCAGTGGTTTGTTTGATGCTAGTACAAGGCTATCGTTTAGATTTTGATCGAGGCACGGTTAGACAAGGCGGCATGATGCAGTTTGACTCGCGGCCTGATGGCGCAATAATTCAAATAGACGCCGCGACGCTAGCTAACCGGACGGCGACGCGTATCGTGGCGACGGCCGGGCAGCACACGGTAACGGTATCGAAAGACGGCTTTGTGCCTTGGCAAAAACAAGTTAACGTCAAGGCCGGCTCAATCCTTTGGTTAAATTACGTCAAGCTAGTACCGACGAGCATTGAGGCTAAAGATGCGATGGAACTCGCTAGCCTCGACAGCGCAGCGGCAGCGCCTGATAAATCGCGCTTTGCGGTTATCCAAAACAAGCAGCAGCCAGCGGTTGATTTTCTCAAAGTTGATAACGACCGGATCGAACATAAGCAGCGTGTTCTATCTGCTGATAGTTACACGGCCGACGGCGCTAACCACAGTTTTGCAATTGAATCGTGGAGCAAGGATAGCAAACGAGTGTTAATCAGCCATTCTTTTGATGATTCAAAAGAATATCTTATCATTGACCTCGATGGCAAGGCGCAAAACATCACCCGCGATATCGGCGTGCAAATCAGCAAATTAGCTTTCGACAAAAGCGACTCGCAGAATGTGTATGTGTTAACGGCCGATAGCGATGTTCGCCGGATTAGACTGTCGGATAAAACGTTGTCGGGTCCGCTAATTAGCGATGCTAGTGATTTTTATGTTTCTAGAAACGGTTGGATTAGCTATACTACCAAGCCGAATAATAGCGGCGAGCGGACGATTGGCTATTTGTCGAAAGGCGCTTCGAAACCGCGGGCCTTGCAAACTTTCAAGGATATGGCTGGGCGCAGTCTTAATCTAGCGATTGAGGAGTATTATTATGATAATTTTGCGCTCATTACTCACGGCAAAATGGTTGCTGTCAAGAAAGTAAAATTACCAGCAAGCGATTCAACAGACGAACTGCAGCAAGAGTTGCTAGCGACGCTGCCGTTAGCTACTGACGTTTCGTATGCAGGCTTCTCGCCCAACGAACATCTGTATGTTTATGCGCAGGCTGGGGCTAGCTTGGTGACTTATAATTTAGAGCTGCGGTCGATTGCTAACGTCTCGATGAAGACTACCGCTACGAGTGAAATCGCTTGGCTGGATAATTCGCATATTATGCGGGTGTCTGGCGGTACCTTTGAGTTCGGCGATTATGACGGTACTAATATGCACACCATGGCGACCGATGCGGTTGGCTCGGCGGCAATGCAGTCGTCGAATAACCGTTTTCTGTATTATTTCCGCAAACACGCTTCGGGCAAAATTACAGCTTCTTACATCAAGATGTACGATTGAGTTTAATGTCGATGTATAATAAAGTTGTCTTTGCTAGACGATTATTTTCTCGGGTATCGTGCGGTAGCTGTAGTCTGATTACTAACGATTTACGGTCGTGCTGATTATTATCGCTAATTACCGATGCCAAATATTCGTTGCAAGAATGTTGGCGAGTTAGCTGGCATTTTCTTGGTCGAGGCAGCGGTATTGCTGTTTTGCTCGGCGGTTTTGGCTTCATTCGGATTCGGGCTGATTTGCTCGCCGAAAACTAGCAGGCGGTTTTGTGCTGTGCCTAGCGGCGTACAAGTGATTAGCGTAATGTAAGGCTTGTCGTTGCCGATTTGCAGTGACGCGACGTCAGTTGGCTTAACCACCTTGGTGCTGGTAATTTTGTAGGTATAGCGCGTGCCGTTGTAGTTGGCGTAAACCACATCGCCAGCGGCCATCTTCTCTAGCCGAGCAAAGATGAATTTATAATCGCCACTGTCAGTCCAGTCGTTAGAAGAATGGCCAGAAACGACGAAATTACCCTTTTCGCCAGGCTTAGCGTTGGCACCTTGGATATTGAACCAAACGATGCCTTTGTCCATGGCTTGATTTAGCGAGTTGGTGTCGGCGGCATTAGCATCCCAAACAATTGGCACATCGACGGCAATCTTCGGGATAAGTAGCCGCGACTCGTTGGTGGCGACTTTGGTGGTATTCGGCGAGACGATAATTGATTCGGGGTCAGCGGCGCCTGGCGAGACATACGCTTCGACGTAGGCGAACAGAACGCGGTTATACTGCAAAAATAGAAAAACAATCATCACCGCGCAAGCTGCCATAATCGGCATAAAATGGCGGCTGCCGCGGACCTTCTTGGCCTTGTCGTTGATTTTGCGGCGAATGGAACTGCGCAGGTCGTTGACGGCTTCCTCTTGCGATACAGTACCATTGTTTGGCGTTGAGTTTTGGTTTTTTTGCGCTTGCTGAGCAGCTTGCTTTTTGAGCGACTTGCGAGTAGCGTCAATCTGCGAGACATAGTAGCGCTCGTAATACTGCTGATAATATGTTTGCCAGGCGGTGTGGTATTTTTGCCAAGAAGCATCATGCGCAGCAGGCGTGGAGCTCTGGTTCATGGTGCGGGTATACGGGTTTTTGTCTGGGTCGACGGCGCCAGGGCCAGCCGTAACGCTGCTGGACTGCGCGCTATCAGCGACGGTGCCAGATGGCTGCGGATAGGCGTTTGTTTGCGGCGAGTGCGAGTTCTTTTGGGGCTCCTCGGCTTTTTCGGGCTTTTTTGCGCTAGAATTTGGCTGCTGGCCAGCTGCAGCAGTAGCATGCGGATCATTTTGAATAATCGAACTGATCTGTTGGCGGACAATATCAGCCGCTGCCGACCGGTGCTGGTCAGTTAGCGCGCTGTGATGAGGCGCTCCGTCTCTGGGCGGAACGGTTAGTGATGAACGATCGTCTGGCTTCATACTTTCTATGCTAATTATAGCGTAATTAGCGGTTATTTACTAGTTAGCGCTGGTCTGTTACAATGAAAATGTACCTTTTCTGCCGCGGTGATGGAATTGGTAGACATGAGAGACTCAAAATCTCTTGAGCATTAGCTCGTGCCGGTTCAAGTCCGGCCCGCGGTACCATAAGATAGACGTATGTGGGCGTCTTTTTTTGATGCGCTTACCTCTGTTATGGTAGCGGCGTAAAGCATAAGTAACAATATTATGCAAAAGTGTTGACATAATTAAAAGTTTATGCTACAATGACATCATAAGCGTGGAATAATGCACGCAGGGAGGAAATCAATGAAACTATCAATTAAGAATCTGGCGATTGTCGGCGCGGTTATAGCTGCTATCGCTGGCGGAATCTGGTTGGCCAAGCCATCAGAAGCATCTGTCTGTGACGGATGGATTAACGTGATTACTTGCGGTACACCAAGTCATCAAGACCTTAAAAATGTTTACTACGGACGCAACGACATCAAAGCGCTGTATCAGTGGAACAACATAAATGATGCCATGATTGAAGGCAAAGGCATGAAGAACGGTACCGTTTATAAGGATGGCCGGATCGTTGTCGACGGCCAAGTTGTGGCAACTAACGCCAAGACCGTTCAGCGTAATACGCGCTACCCAGGCTCGTCATACGGCCGCGAGACGGTTGGCGGACATTCGTTCTACAAGTTTACGACTCAGAACAGCTTTGTCTACAATCAGTTTGATGCTTTCGTCTGGTTTGATGACAACGGCAAGTTTATCGCAGCCATTATCAAGGATTGCGGTAACCCAGTCTGGGGTGATGCAACCTGGAAACCGAAAGATATCCAAGTCTGTGATCTTACCAGCAAGAAAATCATCACCATCAAAGAGACCGAGTTCAACAGCAGCAAACATTCCAAAGATATCAACGATTGTAAAGAAATCAAGGTCTGCGACCTGACTAGCAAGCAAATCGTAACTATCAAGGAAAAAGAGTTCAACAGTAAGAAGCACTCGAAAGACATCAACGACTGTAAAGAAATCCAAGTCTGCGACCTTTCAACCGATACTATCATTACTATCAAAGAGAAAGAATTTGATAGCAAGAAGCACTCTAAGAATTTCGCTGACTGTAATAAGGTAAAGGTTTGCGAACTCGAGACTGGTAACATCATCACCATCAAAGAGACCGAGTTTGACAGCAAGAAGCATTCCAAGAATGAAGCAGACTGCGACAAGGTGAAAGTTTGCCGCATCGCTGACAAGAAAATCGTCGAAGTTACCCGCAAAGAGTCAGGCGACAGTCAGTACACCACTGACATGAGCAAGTGCGAGGAAACTCCAGCGACTCCACCGGAAACTCCAAAAACGCCAACCCCATCAAATCCAGTTGAATTGCCAAAGACTGGTACCGGCGAAGTAGTCGCCTCGGTGGTCGGCCTCGGCGGTTTAACCGCAGCAGCCAGCGCTTACATCACTAGCCGCAAACGCCTCTAGCCAATCCCCCCAGCTAGAAACAATCCGCTCTGAGATATCAGGGCGGATTTGTTTTGTTGGATTATTTAGAGAGAAGACTGGCGGTGATGGCCTCAAGCGGCCGCGACGGATTCCAAATATAATAAACGCTAGCACGCGCTGCTACCGTGCCGCGCCAGATGCGCATCGGGTCGTTCCATGGCGTGGTTGCAACTTTCCCGCTGCTAGCAGTAACGAGCGTGTCTTGGTGCAAGGTGGTAATGGTAATTGGGTATGTCACGGTGAATTTGTGCAAGGCCTCGACTAACTGTAGCAACTGCATACTAAAAGTCAAAATTTTGGGATAATAAAGCGTGCGAAAGAGTTTTTGCAATTGCGCGAAACTCAAAATTAACACGGTATTCTGGCGTGCTGCTAGTATGGCGGAATCGTTGCGCACTAGATCGGCGGCGTCGCGGGTGATAACTGCTGGCCCGTGATAGTCGCTTAGCAGCTGGCTGTAGACAATCGCTGTTTGGCTGTTGCGCCCGGCGTCGCCTATTAGTAGTAAACAATCGCTCCAACTACCAAGGGCGCGTAGGTTGTTGATGGCATCTTGTGATAGGCTGCCGCTAGGGTTGCTGGGCGCGTAGACGATATCAGTCATGGTCGCCGGCAAGGTATTGTGCAGGACATCCGGCAGCAAGGCGCGGGCTTCCCCTACTCCGCTAGCGAGCGCTGTCGAGTAAGCTTCGGCGACACCAGCAAAGCCAAGTTTGTTGCCGCCAATGATGCCGAGTTTTCCTGCGCGCGAGCGCTGTTCGGGCTTACTCCACTCAATATCGGGAAAGAGCGGCTGCTCGGGTGTTTGGTGCCGCCAATATGCTAATTCCATGAATGTATTGTAGCGCGAAAAGTGCCGACATACCAGCTCAAGCGCTTGCCGCAGCCGTCGGGCTAGCGTACAATTTAGGCTATGGAAAAACACATCGCCGAACATTATCAAACTATATCTCAGCGCCTAGCGGCGGCCAAGTCGCAAACTGATCTGGCAGAATTGGCGCGCTATCACCGCACGCGCGTGCAAGAATTTCAGCACGAGCGGCTGATTCACTTGCTGGTGACATTTTTCTTCGCCGGGCTGTTTTTGGCGGCGCTGGTGGCGTTTTTGGCGACCGCAGCGATGGGTGTGGCGATGAACTGTTTGCTGGGATTATTGTCGCTAATTTTGTTTGTGCTAGAATTGGCTTACATTCGACATTATTACCAACTAGAGAACGGCGTGCAGCGGCTGTACGAGTTAACGGTAGCGATCGAAGAAAAACGTTTTGCCAAAGACCGGATTTGATCAAGCTGGCGAGTCAGTTGCATTTGCTTGCCGGACGATTTTTTCGATAATATACCTATCTCTTGGCTCGAAATCGTATTCTTTTACAGTTGCAATGCCGTTTTTGATAGCGATATCTGGCAGCGTAACGCGCCCCTCTGGATAGCCGCGGACTTTATCTTGATCGATTCTAAATGCGCCTTGATTATTCTTTGCGGCTATTAGTTTAACGGCTTGAGCGAAAATATCGATGTGCGACGTCTCGAATCTGCTGAACAAGTTGTTGAATTTAACTTCGCCTAGGATTTCGTCTGATTCTTTATCAATGCCGAACCCTAATTCTCCAATCTCGAATAAGATAGGTTCGAATATGTCGATGTTTTCCATCAAGTAGCGGTTATTGCTGAGTATTCTGCCATCGGCATAGACTTTAGTTGTATCTCCGCCGCTTCTGGTTATATTCCAAATATAGACAAGTTTGTCGTACGAGCCGATAGACGTGTTGCTTGGCAACGATGATTTGATTTCGTTAAGATTGGCGGCATTCATTTCAATTTCGCAGTCAAGGTAATGATAATATTGAGTACGCTGTCCGTTCGTTGTTTTGTTTTTCTCTGATTTTTCTAGCACTCTAGCTGAAATTTTGGCTTTGAAATTAGACTCTTTAAGCTTATCGAATAGCGCCGGGAGTTTTTCGGGAATTTTGTAAAACACGTTAGCTTCCGAGTCGGTGTTGATTGCGCCGTCGCCCTGCTTCTGAGTTATTGCAATGAAGTTTTGTTGCGGCCATTCTCGGATCGGGGAGATAACGTCAGCGATTCTCTTTACTGCTATAATAGTCTGATCTTTAGGATAATCTGGTTGAAGTGTTATTTTGTAAGTACCTTTTTTGCGGCCAAAAAAGTCCTCTACGATGTCTGATAGTTTGAGATCAACTTTCTCTACGCCTGGTATTTGGCGTATTTGTTCAGCGCAATCATTCAGCTGTCCGAAAGAGCTTACTGGATTTTGCGAAAATGTTTCGGATAGCCCGTAAATGACGCCAATAGATATTAGTATTACGAATAGTATTGCGAGTGGCGAAACGATCAAAGCAATCGTTAGGAGTATTTTGTTTGGTTTCTGCGAAGAATACTGCTGATATTGCGGCTGTGGTGAAGCGTATTGAGGTTGGTTTTGCGGCGGATACTGCTGCGGGTATTGTTGATATTGCGGTTGCTGCGGATATTGCGTTTGTTGAAGTGGTTGTTGCGAGTTATTTTCTGGAGGCATAAGACTACCTTACTATTTATATTATTTCAATACTTACTGGGCAGTGGTCGCTGCCCATTTGTTCGGGGTGGATTTGCGGATTTTTGACACGCTTAGCGATTTCGCGCGATGCCAACCAATAGTCGATCCGCCAACCGACATTGCGCGCCCGGGCGTTGGCCCAGTGCGTCCACCAGGTGTAAGCCTCGGTCTTTTCAGGAAAAGCCGCCCGGAAGGTGTCGACAAATCCAGCGTCCAGGTAATTCTGAAAGCCTTCCCGCTCCTCGTCGGTGAAACCGTGCTTGCCGACATTAGGCTTTGGATTTGCCAGGTCAATTGCTTGATGTGCCACGTTCATATCGCCGCAGTATAGCACCGGCTTGACTAGCTCCAATTCCTCCAGATACGCTAGCACCGCCGGATCCCACTGCTCATGGCGTAATTTCAACCGGCTCAAATCCCCTTTCGAATTTGGCGTGTAGCAGGTCACCACCCAAAAATCGTCGAACTCGGCAGTGATGATGCGTCCCTCGTCGGCGGGATTGCCATATTGATCGCCGGTCAAATTGAACCGCTCGATGATAGCCGGCGGTAGCCCGTCGCGCCAGTGTAGCGGCCGGATTTTCGATAAAATTGCCGTGCCGGAATAGCCTTTTTTGGCGGCTGAATAGAAATGCTCGTGGTACTCTGGCAGATCAATTTCTACCTGGTCGCGGGCAGCCTTGGTCTCTTGCAGGCATAGAATGTCCGGATCATAGGTTTGCAGGAAGCGGGCAAACTCGCCCTTGTTGATGATGGCGCGGATGCCATTGACGTTCCAGGAAAATAGCTTCATATAGCCATTATAACGTAAAATCGTCGCGGTGCTATTGACAAAACTGCCTGGTTTTGGGTATATGTCTAAGTAGGGCTTGATAGGCCCTCGCTCTCGTCAAAAAATCTCGGGGCGGACTGTGGTGCTATGTGTGCAGCTCATGGCGCAATTGTCTGCTCCGGGATGCGCATGCCCGGGCAGAGGAGGACTGAGGTGTGTCCTTTTGAGTCCCTAGGGATTGTGGGAACAATCCTTGTGTTTATCGGCCTACTCCCTGCTTTGGCATGGTGTGTTGCTGCCGCCACTTTGGTGTGCATCACTGTACTATTTGGCATTATTGACTTCATAGTACATTTCTTGATAAAAATAAAGAGAGGAGGCCGACGAGAGTAACACATGGTGCTAGCGGCGAGATATCCCGTCTCGCTGCTAGCACCGCTCACTCATTGCGTAGAGCGTTAATTCTGAAAATGTACAACCAGCTAGCGGATGTGCTAGTATTTGTAGGTATGAAGATCCTGATAGTAACTGAAGTATATCGCCCGGGTGTTGGCGGTGTACAGACAGCGCTTGACACTCTAATTACTGGTCTGAAGGAAGCTGGTGACGAGGTGACGGTGTTAACTGGCTCGCCAGACGGTTTATTTAGCCATTTCACAGAGTTAGATGAAATAAACGGTGCGAAAGTATTGCGGTTGCCAGCGGTAAAATGGATTGCTAATCGCGACAACAACCGGGTGGCATTCTTGCCAAAAAGATTCGTGCGGCGATACTTTCGACAGAACCAGCCTGATATCATTCATCTGATGACGCCGATTTCATGGCTGCACCAGGCGGTCATTCGCCAGGCTAGGCGGCGGCAGATTCCGATTGTCACGACTAATCACACCATGGCGCTGAATCTCGTGATGAATGCCAAAAACAAAACTATTGCCCGCTGGTTTGTCCGAATGGTCGAAGGTAAAATGTGCAAGCTAGTCAATCAAACTGCCTATATGACGGCGCCGACGCGTGCGGCATTAGCGACTACGCCAGCGATTCATATACCAACGAAAGCAGTTTCTAACGGTGTCAATGCAGCATTCTATACACCAGGTAAGGCTGACGAGAAGCTCTTGCAGCGTTTTGCGATTGATGCGTTGCGGCCGGTGGTGGCCTATGTTGGGCGGCTTGACGGCGAGAAGCGGATTGACTTGCTGATTGCCGCGATGGAACGCTTGAAAACTGATGCGCAGTTGGTGATTATTGGTAAAGGCTTAATAGAAAAGCAACTGCGAAGTCAAGCAGCCAGTCTGGGCGATCGCTGTATTTTTACCGGTTTTGTTAGCGACGAGGAAAAGCGCGCTTTATTGCGGCGAGCAGATATACTCGCGATGGCTAGTCCTGCCGAGCTGCAATGTATTGCGGCACTAGAAGCGCTGGCTTGCGGTACGCCAGCGGTGGTGTCTGATCAGGTTGCTCTGCCCGAGCTATTGGACGGCGGCAAGAATGGAGCCAGCTTTCATTATCCAGATGTCAACGATCTAGCGCATAAAATTGATGAGCTGCTGAATGATGAGCCGCGCCGGCGCCAGATGGGCCGGGACGCTCGCCAGTGGATTATTGATAACCATACTTATGAACGCACCGTTGATCAGTACCGCGAACTGTATGCCGAAATCGTTAAAACTTACTCGTAGGCTTGTAAATCGTGGATAGAATAGACAGTTAGACGAGCTTATTTTGTCGTCTTTTTCTGTTTGCCGCCCATTTCGTATTCGTAGATAGGCTTTGTGACGCGCAGCCCGTGCGTGTAGCGGTAGAGCTCGCCGTATATTCCTTTGAGAGCTTGGCGCAGCGAGTTGTTTTGGTAACGGCGATCTGAAGTGAGGTAGGCTATTTTGATAACGCCATTTTTATACTTAGCTCGTTTCGCCTTGAGGATGAGATCATAATCCTCCATGATATAAAGGGACGTATCAAAGCCGTTTACTGCATCAAAAACTTCGCGCGTGACATACAAGCAGCCAAAGCCGATCGGCCACGGCGTGTGCTGCATTAGGCGCGCATAGGCATTCATTAAGTAGGCTCCAGCTCGAATACCGAATTTGTTTGACTGCATCCGCTGAAGGAAACTGCCTACTTGAAGGTGCTTTTTGTTAATTTGTTCTTCAAATTTTTGCAAAAAATATTCCGGAAGGATTAAGTCAGCATCCGCAAAGATGAGCATATCGCCTGTCGCCTTGCTGGCGCCATGATTGCGAGCGTGCGCAGGGCCTACTTGGGTTGCGGCAGCGGTTTTTAACGGGAGTTTTTTGGTGTATGTCTTGGCTCGAGCTATGGTGTCGTCGGTGCAATTCGAGTCTACTACGATCACCTCGTCTGCCGGGCGCGTTTGTCGGACTAGCGAGTCCAAGAGATTCTCGACGACGCCAGATTCGTTCTTGCAAGGAATAATAATGCTAATTTTCATAAAACTAGTATAATGGTATTATGTCCGAAATTCCAACTTTGAGAGAATTATACGATGAATTAGGCTGCCGGGACCAGACAGTCGACGGAGTTTGCTGGCTTGAGTGTAATACTGGCGCCGATAAAACTGCGATTCTGTTCCACGGCGTGACTGGCGGCAAAATAGACATGATGCCGCTAGCCAAGCGGTACGTTAATTTTGGCTACGCGGTGTACGCGATAGATTTACCGGGGCATGGCGGCTCGGTGCGCCCGTCCCTGGAAAGCTACGAAGATCTGGGCGATTGGTTTACTAAAGTTCTGGCACAAATCGGCCGAACGCCAGATTTGATTGTCAGTAATTCGTTTTCGTCATCGATAATTTATCATGCGCTGCGCACTGGCAGAGTTCCGTCGGCGGCGAAGATTGTTATGGCTTGCCCGACGCCAGACACTACTCATCTTGCAAATATGTTGCAAAGGTTGTCTAATAATTTTCCTGAAAAGCCTGGTTGGTACATCTACAACAGCAAGCCTATCCAAAATATTCGTACTGTGCTTGCGTTGAAAACCCGCCGGCAGGAAGCTTGGCAGTGGCTGCGTGAGTCAGAGAGCTACAAGAAGGATTATTTGACTTTGCGTGATTCTGAAATTTTGACTACTATGCTGTACGAGCAAAATCCTTTCGTCGAAGGTGTGCCGCTTGATAGCCAGCGGCGCGTAACGGTGATTCTGGGCGGTAAAGACAATATCATTACTTCGAAAACACCTGGAATTATCCGCCAGTTATTGCCTGAAACGCAGATTATTAGCGCCCCGTCAGCTGGCCATATTTTGCAGTTCGAAGCAGTTGAATCCTATCCGGATAGCTAAAGAGCTGTGCTCTACCTCTTGTCTCTGGGGTTGGCGCGTGTGGTATAATAAGGAGAGTTATGAGAATCGCTTTTTTTATTGACGATTACCTGCCATCGGTGCATGGCGTGGCAACATCGACTTTGAACTATAAGCAGGCTTTGGAATCGCTTGGGCATGAGGTTTTCGTGGTAGCGCCAAAATGCGAAGGCTATGAAGACCACGACGATCACGTCATCCGCTTGCCATCAGCCAAGAATTATGTTTTTGATAAGCGTGAAATGGCGGTTATTTACCCTGGCCTAGCCAGGAAACTCGATGAATACCAGTTTGATATCGTGCATAGCCAAATGCAATTTTATATGGGCGTACTGGCGCACAGCGTGGCTAAGCGGCAGAATATACCGCATGTGACGACTATTCACACACTTTATGTTGAATTAGTTAATGATTATCCGTTTATGGTGACTTCTGGCTTGATTGCGGCGACAGCGGCGTTTCCGGTGGTGTTGCGAACAAGGCCAATTTTGCCAAAAGCCTCGCGCGAGCAGCTGCGCTCAATGAGCAAAAGTACTATCAAAGACATCATGTCGCGCCAGGGCTGGCGGCTGATGGCGGCGTTTGCTAATAAGTGTGATGCTTGCATTGCGCCGTCGAAACACCTCGAGCGGATGCTGATCGAAGATGGCGGCTTGACGGTGCCATGCTACGTTTTCCCGAACGGTATCGACACCAAGCGCTATAAAAAAGCGTCGGCGGCTGATTCGCCAATTGAAAAGCGTCCGGGTGAAAAGTTCATCATTTCGGTGGCGCGGTTAAGTCCAGAGAAGCGCCAGCGGACGTTGATTGAGGCTATGCCGCACATTCGCAGCAAAGAAGTTAAGCTAGTTTTAGTCGGTGGCGGTCCGTACGAGGAGGAATTGCGACAGCGCGTTGAGGAGTTGGGCGTCGGCGATCGAGTAATTTTCGCTGGTATGCGTTCGGGCGACGAGGTAGCGGCGATGCTCAAGCAGGCTGATGTATTCTCGCTGGCATCGTATCATTTTGACAACCAGCCAATGACTTTCTTGGAGGCGGCGGCTAGCGGTTTGCCGATTGTTTACTGCGACGAACGGATGACCGAGGCTTTGACTGAGCGCAACGCTGTCTTGACTGACGGCATTGAGGGCGAAGATTTCGCAAAAGTATTTAATGATTTGTTTGCGCACCCAGAGAAAATCGAGGAGTTGTCGCGTGGCGCGTTGAGTGTTGCCAAGAAGTTTGATTCGACGACGATGGCCAAAAAGATGGTTGAATTATACGAAAGTTTAATTTCATCGCATCAAGTACTTGAAGAAGAATAGTGGCGGTTCGGGGCGCGAGGCTCGGTGTATTCGGTGCGGCTAAAATTTGCGTAGAATGCGGCTGTGCTCGCGTTCTAGATCGCGCTGTTTGATAGCTTGGCGTTTGTCGTAGCGTTTTTTACCCTTGCCTAGAGCAATGACTAATTTGATATAGCGTCCGCTAGTAAGCAGCTTGGTTGGAACGATAGTAAAGCCTTCTTTTTTGTGAGCAGCTAATTGATCGATTTGGCGCCGGCTGGCCAGCAGTTTGCGCGGACTAGTATCGACAGTGCGCGCATTTGGTTGGCCGCGTTCGTTCTGCCGCAAGCTAAAACTGGCGTTATTAAGCCACAGCTCGCCGCCGCGAATAGTGACGTAAGCGCCTTTGAGCTGGACGTGGCCTTCTCTGGCTGCTCGCACTTCAAGCCCGGTTAAACTAAGCCCAGCCACGATCTCGTCGCCCAGTTCATAATCAAACCGTGCTCGACGGTTAACAATCGTTTGAGTAGCTAGCTTTTTTGTCTTAGCGCTAGATTTCTTAGACATATGTTAATTATAACAGGTTTAATACTTATATTATACAATATTTATGATAAAAATGCAATAGTGCTCGGGGTTACCCTCTGTTACAATAGAATGAATGATAGCTGATGTTCACATTACCGATAAAAGTTTTGGCGATAAGCAGTTGATGAGCGGCGTTAAATTCAGCGTCAACGACGGCGAGAAAGTTGGGCTGATTGGCTGCAACGGCGTCGGCAAATCGACGCTATTTGGCATGTTGGCGGGGACGGATAGCGACTACAGAGGATCGGTTGTTTTTCGGCGTGGCAGCACGATTGTAGCGACGGCGCAAGAACACCATGGTCTGGGTGATATCACGGTATTGGAATATATCCTGCGCGGGCTGCCGGAATATGCGCGGCTGCGGCACATTTTGACGACTTATCCGGCAACGATGGGTAGCGATATGCGCAAGATTGAGGAGTACAGCCAGGCGTTGGAACGCTTTGGACAGAAGGATTTTTATCGCGTTGAAGAACTGGTGGCTGAGGAGTTGAAAAATTTCCAGATGGAAGGTTTTGGCGAGCGTCAATTAGCGGCTTTGAGCGGCGGACAGAAACGCCTGGTCGAGGTGGTGAAAATCATGCATGCGCAGGCAGATTTGGCGCTGATTGATGAACCGACTAACCACATGGACTATATTGCCAAGAAGCAGTTTATCGATTGGATGAAAAACGCTCGCCAAGCAATGTTGATCATCACCCATGACCGCGACGTGCTGGCCGAGGTTGATCGAATTGTCGAGCTGCGCGATGGCGCATCGGCGAGTTATCGCGGTAATTATGATGATTATTTGCGCCAAAATGCCTCAGCAACAGGCAATGCCATGCAGGATTACGAACAAACCGAACGGCGGATGGCTAATTTGCGCGACAAAGTTCTGCAATTTCGCCGCCTGAAGGAAAAAGCTCGCGATCCTGGCACGATCGCGCAATTCAAGCGGCGCGAGAACCAAGCGGCGGCCGAGCTAGAGAAACTGGAGAAAATCGACAAGCCGACTTTTTGGATTGACAGAGAGAATGTAGCGCAATTGGATTATAAAGTAGCTGATCGCTATCAAAAATTCAAAGCTCGTAATATTCGTTTGGATATGCGAGATGGTGCTATGCGGTCGCAGCGCAAGCTTGTTGAGGCTCGCGATTTGGCGCTAGGCTTCGACAAGCGGATTTTGTTTGAAGGTGTTAACATCGATTTGCGCGAGGGCGAAGCTATTGAATTGCGCGGCCGCAATGGTGCTGGCAAGACGACGTTGATTCGAGCGTTGATGGCAAACGCGTCTTCTAGTGCCGCTTCCTCTGGCCGGCTTCGTAAAACGGCTCAAGTCACGCCCCAGCTAGCTCAGGCTTTGATTAAGAATACTGTTCAATCTGCTCCAATCGTTTACACGGGCTCTCTCTATCTCGATCCGCAAATTCGCGTTGGTATTTACGAGCAAGAGATAGCGGCGACTTATCTGAACTTGCCGCTGGCGCGAGCGATTGAGCAGATGTATCTCGATCGCGGGCTGAAAATTAATGATACCAAAATCCGCCAGCTGATGGGCGATTACCTTTTTGTTGAGAGCGACGGTGCGGTGCCCTTGGCTAGCTTGAGCGGCGGGCAAAAAGCTCGGTTTCAGCTCATTAGCATGCTAGCAAATGAGCCGCAATTGCTCATTCTAGACGAGCCGACCAACCACCTGGATTTGCCTTCAATTGAGGAGCTGGAAGCGGCGCTCGAGCGCTACGCTGGCGCAATTTTGTATGTTAGCCACGACGATTATTTCCGGCGCAAAATCGGCGGTTCGGTTGTTCAGATTGGCAGTTAGCGGACTGCTTTTCCTGAACGCGCTCTTGTTTTGGCACGGCACGTATCAGGGCTAGAATGTATTTACGTAAAATTAATTTGAATAATCGCCGCCCGTAACATTGAAGTACTCTTCGAGAGTTTTAATCTCGCGCTTTTTCATGTCTTGAGCGGTTTCGCGGCCGACGTAACGCCAGTGCCAAGCTTCGACGACATAGCCAGTAATATTTTTGGCGTTATCAGGATAGCGCTGGATGAAGCCGTACTCGGCGGCGTGCTCGGCCAGCCACTTGTATGTTGGCGAAGTGGCGAAGCACTGCAGGACGCAATTATCCGCCTTGAGGTCGACAGCTAAGCCAGTTTGATGCTCGCTGCAACCTGGCCGGGCGCTAGCGGAGTCGGCTTCTTTTTGGTTGCTGTGTTTGACCCAATAGTCATAAGTTTCGACTTGGTCGTTGTAAGATCGGTAGCCGCTAGTCGAGGCTAACGGCATTTTTGCTTGCGTGGCGGCGGTTTTCATGGCGTTGTATTGGGTGGCGGCTTCTTTGCGCAAGGATATCCCCTTTTCGATAGACGCCAAATCATTCGGCTGCCAAGTTTTTGGCTCGAAGCAATGTTTTTTGTTAATAACAATGATCGTGCTGTTGTAGTCTTTTAAGACTTTTTTGCGGAGGGCGGCTTTTTCGGCCCAAGCTTTTTGCTGGGCGGCAGCGAGCTTGTCGGCGGTTTCCTGCTCTTTGGTCCTGATGTCTTTAGCGGTTTTGTAATAATCTAGCCCAGTAAAGGTAGCCAAACCTAGTATTGCTGAAAAAGTTAGCGTGATTAAAAGCACGCTAAACTTATGCCTATTCAAAAATTCACCCTTCATAATTTATAATTCTATTCTACCACAAATAAGCGCCAGCGGTATAGAAATCTTTGTGAGTTGATTGGTTAAAGCCGTGATGATGGTCGAGTAGTATCAATGATGCTGCGTCTATATTTTCCTATAGCAACACCGCCGCCAGCAAAAGCTAAAGCGACGAGCGTGTATACGACTTTGATGATAAACGTGGCGCTATAGTAGTTGCCACAGTAGTTGCGTAGCGTAAAATACCATCCTAATCCAGCAAGGATGAGAATCGCTCCTGTTGTGCGCCATGAACGGTATTTCATACCAAATGAAACCAAGTAAGACCCCAGCCCAAAAAGCACAAGAAACAAAACAGTATTTATTGCGCAGACAGGCAAGTCAAGATACATATCGGACGATTTAAGACCGATTTGGATATATATGGGAAACTCTTGGACAACCGCCGGGTATTGTTTGACTGGAGTTAACAACCATCCCAGAAAACCAGCTTGATGAATAACATTCCAGTCTGGCGAGTGAGCAAAGAAACGAAAAGAATTATACATCTCGTCTCCAACTATAGCACTGCTGAGTGATGCGGAGCAAGTATAAGGCAAACAAAAACCCGCGCCACGGGTTCACCATGACACGGGTTTGAGTACGGGTTCAATGGTCGGGGTGACTGGATTTGAACCAGCGACCTCACCGTCCCGAACGGTGCGCGCTACCAAGCTGCGCCACACCCCGACACTTAGCCTATTATATCCTAGGCGCCGGAGTGTGTAAACTATTTAGTTAGTCAACAACTTCTACGCCCATGCTGCGAGCGGTACCAGCAACTACCTTGACGGCGCCATCTAAGTCAATAGCGTTGAGTTGATCCATCTTGGTTTTGGCGATTTCTTCTAGCTGAGCGCGAGTGATTTTGCCGACTTTATCGACGTGCGGCTTGCCGCTGCCCTTTTGGATGCCGATAGCACTGCGGATCATGTCGTCGACTGGCTGGCCCAAGCAGTTCCAGGTGAAAGTGCGGTCTTCATAGACCTGAATATGTACGATGACATCTTTGCCCATCATGCCTTTGGTGGCTTCGTTGAATGGATTAATAAAATCCATCATATTCAAGCCCCACTGGCCAAGTGTCGAGCCAACTGGAGGTCCCGCAGTCGCTCGGCCAGCTGGAATACGTAACTTCAAGTTACCAATAATTTTCTTTGCCATAATTTTCCTTTACTAAATATATTGAGAAGCTGATATTTAGTGCGTAACTGCTATAGTATAGCGTGTTTTGCGAGATTACGCAAGCTAAAGCTCTGCGAGTTGTACGGTTTTGCAGGGCGGCAACTCTCTTGCTGTGATAAGAATTTTGCTTGGCGGCCTAGACTTTTTTGACCTGCAAAGCATCAAGCTCAACTGGCGTGTCGCGGCCGAACATGCTGACCATGACTTTAAGAGTGCCTTTGGCAGCGTCAATCTCGCTAACGGCGCCGTCGAAACCTTTGAAGGGCCCGTCGATGATATTAACTACTTCTCCTTCTGTAAAGTCAATTTGGTGCTTTGGATCTTCGACGTTCATACGCTTTTTAATTTTGGTAATTTCTGCTTCGGAAACTGGAGTTGGCGAGGTGCCGCTACCGACAAAGCCGGTAACGCCTGGCGTGTTGCGGACGATATACCAGGTTTCGTCGGTTAATTTCATCTCGACCAAGACATAACCCTGAAAGATGATGGCGTTGATGATTTTGCGCTTGCCATTTTTGATTTGGACTTGCTTTTCTTTCGGCACAATGGCGTCAAAAATTTTATCAGCCATGTCGATAGTTTGAGCGCGCTGACGGATGCTTTCAGCGACTTTTTCCTCGTAGCCGCTGTAAGTATGGATGGCATACCATTGCCGCGAGCTGTCATAACGATTTGATTTTGCCATAAGATCCTTTCTACTTTGTTCCCATGATTAGTTTGAATAGCCAAGCGAAGCCGTAATCTAGCAAGATAATGACCAGAAACAGCGCTGCGGTAAAAACGATCAGCGCGCCGACCATACCCCAGGTCGAGCGGCGGTCTGGCCAGCGGACTTGCTTGATTTCTTGCCAGGCGCCGCGGAAATAACCAGTGATGGCGCTGAGCGGATTGCGGCGGCTTTTTGAGTTCTTTGATTTGCTGGTTTTGCTGGCGGTTTTGGTTTTGGCGCCAGATGGCCTAGCGGTCTTGGCGTTAGATTTCTCGGTTTGCGCGCGGCCAGCTAATTCTTTGGCGGTCGCCAGAATACTCGGCTTTTTTGGCTTTGCAGCTTTGTCGCCGGCAGTAATGCGAGTGATGCGGTTTTGAGATTTTTGCTTTGATTTACCTTTTGCGGATTTTGCCACGATAGTGTTTCCTCCCAAATTAAATAGCCTGGTATGTCCCAGACTGTCAAGCTAATTATACGACTGCCGAGCGAAAATAGCAAGCGATTTCGCGTCTTTTCTAAAACGTTAAGATTTATTCTTTTTAACGGCGGGCAGCGAAAAGCTAAATGTTGATCCATGATTAAGGCGGCTTTTGAGTTTGATCTCGGTTTTGAGCTTGAGAGCGAGTTTGGCAACGACGTAAAGTCCTAGCCCGGTGCCGCTGGTTTCGCGCGTGCGGTAATCTTCGCTGCGCCAGAATTTTTGGTACAAGTGAGCTTGGTCGCTGCGGCTGATGCCGATGCCAGTGTCTTTGACGGCGAAGTTTATAGTGTTGTTTTCGCCTGGCTTGACGATGATGGTGACGCCGCCCTTTTCGGTATAGCGGATGGCATTGTTGATGAAGTTTTGCAGGATTTCTTTAAGGTAAAGGCGGCTTTGGTTAACCTGGCCGACCTGCGGTGCAATATCTATATCAAAGGTCAATGATTTGTCGGCGGCTTGCGGCGCATATTCGGCGTATAGTTCATCAATTAGCGCTTGGACGTCGATGTTTTCCGGCTCATCAGCGACACCGCGTTCAGCACGGCTCAAGGTTGAAAGATCGTTGACCATTCGCGCCAAAAATATAATTTGCTCGTGAGCAGTGCTGATGCCATTGATTAATCTTTCTTTTGGAATGTCGGGGCGTTTAATCATCAGCGAGACATTGCTCAGCGATCCTTCGGCGATAGTTATCGGAGTGCGCAGTTCGTGGCTGACAACCGAAATAAACTCGTCGCGCTCGTCGTCGAGAGATTTCTGCTTGGTGATATCGCGCAAGATGATCACATAACCATCATCACTGACACTGTTGGTACTACGAATTGGCGAGTACGTCGCGCCGAGGCGAATGCTTTCATTGGATATTTTGGCAGTTAGATCATCGCGGAATTGCGTAGTTTTGGCGGAATGTAGCTTGTCAGCGAACTTGAATGGCTCTTTATTATTATCGACGATCGAAATAAAATCGTCAATACATTTGCCAGCGAGATCGGTATTAGTATCAAATAAGTTTAGCGCCGAGGCGTTGTATAGCGAAATGATGCCGTTTCTGTCGGTGCTAATAATAGCGTCAGAGAGGTTGTTGACGATGGTAACGATGCGATCGCGCTGCAGGCGCTCGGCGGTTTGGCTGCGCAAGAGTTCGGCTTGATCAATCGCCTGGGCTGAAATGACCATCTTGACCATGTAGCTGATGATGAGCGTACCCAAAAAGTGGATGACGATAGACACAACTTGTTTGTCGTCGCTAGCATGAATAATAACACTGCCCGAAGCGGCAGCAAACAGAGTTGCAATGCTGATATTGATGCCCGTCTGACCCAAGTAAACAGAGCTAGCTAGCAATAGCGCTGACCAGGTATAAATCAGCGGCATATCAAAACCTGAAACTGCCAGCACATAAACTAACGCTAGAATATGATAACTAATGAGTCCGATAATGTAGCCAGTATGCTGCCGCACCGTGAAAAATTGCCAAAAGCCGATGATGACCCAACAGATATTAACCACGTAGAAAGCATACATATTCACTGCTGTCGGCTTGCCGAGCGGCGAGAATTGCATGAAGACACTGTACGCCACTAATAGCAGCGGAATCAAAAGCGCTATCCAGCGAATAATCTTCATGCGATGCGTTGACGGATCGATGTTTATATAATCTTTGACTTGGCCACCCATAGCTATTATTAGTATAACCGCAAAGGCAATTTATGAAAAGACTTAGACGATTGGAGTTTGGCGCTTGAGCTGTTGCCGGTGGAGGCGGTAGTGCGGGTCGTAGCGTTCAACTTCGCGCCAAAAGGCTGCGGAATGATTCATGTGGCGAGTGTGACAAAGTTCGTGAATCAATACATACCGAATCAATTCATCGGGTAGCTTCATCAAAGCAATGTTGAGGCTAATCGTTCCGTTGGAGCTGCAGCTGCCCCATCGGCTGCCGGCGTGGCTGAAGCGAACGCGCTGGTAAGAAAAGCTGTGAGTTCGAGCTAATTCCTCTAGTAGCGGCGGTAAGTATTTTTTGGCATCGCGGCGCAAGATCTTGATTGCTTCGTCGCGGATTTGCTGTTGAAGTTCTTGGTCTTCGAGTGAAAATTCGGGCGGCAGCTTGACTAGAAGCTTGCTGCGCATGGTACGAATTTCCGGCTGTTTGATCATCTGTGTCGGCACAATAGCTAATTGATGGGTTTTGCCGATGAGCTGCCCTTCGCGATACGGCTGGGCGATGGAAGAATCTTTAGCCATTTTGCGCAAGGTTTCGCGCGACTGTTCAATAAACGAGCGAATAAACGCCAGCGGTACCAGCCGGCCGCTAGTAACGACAAAGCGCCCGTCGGTACCGAGCTTGATGCGGGTGTAGCGAGTAGCGCGGCGCACGATAGCAATCTCGCCGAACTCCGGATCATCGATAATCTGGGATTTGGCAGGCATATTATTGGATACTGATGCCGCGGCGGCGAACCTCGGGGCGCTGCCTGGCTAAGCTAGTCATTGGCCGGCTAGGACGATTACTATCGCCGAGACGAGCTAATACAGTACGCGCTTGAGTTTTGTATGTGTGTTTGCCGCTGATAACGACTGGTTTCTCGATGGCGTTTGGTTCGGTGAAACTCTTGACGGCGGCATCAAAGTTTATAGTATCTAGCGAGTGGCCTTTTTGAATGCGGCGCCGGCAAGTTGCTTCATCGGTCTGTACCCAAATAATAAGCGGCTTATAACCATGCCCCTTGGCCCAGCGTGCAAACTCGGCGCGGCGGACGCGGCTTAAATTGCCGTCTTCATAAATAAAAGTTTGCTTGGTGCGTGCTATCTCGGCCAAAAATCGCTGGCAGACCTCCTCGCTGGCATTGCTATCTAGGCTGTGCTCGCTAATAAATTGCGAATCAACAAACGGTGCATTAAACATCTCAGAAAATTGCTGCGCGAAAAATGTTTTGCCGCTGCCTGGCAAGCCAACCATCATGATAGCGTGCGGATGAGAGATAGAACTAGGATTCATAAAATTATTATAGGTAATGGAACTTAAAACTGCAATTATGCACTTATGTGGTTTGTGGCAGGGGCATGAGGAATCGAACCTCAATCTACGGTTTTGGAGACCGTTATACTGGCCGTTGTACTATGCCCCTTTACGCTTTCCTATTATAGCATAGCGAAATGCTTTTTAGATATCATCAATGGCGATATCTTTAGGTTGATCTTTTTTGACGCGGACGGCACGCTTGAAGCGGCGATTAGCGGTTTCATCAGCAGTATGCGGAATCGGCGGCAGCGACAGTAGGCGTTCGGATTTTTCTTTGTCGTCATCGAGACTAGAGACAGCTTCGACGAAAAATTTATCAATTAGCCATTCGCGCCCCGGCGGAGTTTGCCCGGTGACAGTAATACGCCAGCGCTCGTCGCCCCATTTATCGATATTGGTAATTCGCAATGGGTGCGCTAGCATCATCGTGCCCTTTGGAATGGCGGCGATAATTCGGCGGATAGCAGCGACGCCGGCTCGCTTGTCGCGAACGAAAATATCAACAGCGATGGTGCGTACACCATGCGGCGTGACGCGGGCACCAGTGATGTTTTGGTTGTGAACGGTGATGACTTCGCCATTGAGAGCGCGAATACGCGTCGAGGTCAGCGTGAAGCGCTCGACAACGCCGCTCAAGTCCGTGAATGGATCAAGCTTGACGAAATCGCCTATCTTGTACCAGTTTTCTGAAATCATAATCGCGCTAGCGGTCAGGTCGCGCAACACGATACCGATAGTTTGTCCGGCCACCAAAGCAAACATAGCACCAGCACCAATAGCGGCTAGCCCGCCGGAGGTGCTAGAGTTAGCGGCGGTTGGGCTGAGGATTCGCCAAGCGATATAACCAACCGATACTACCACTAGTGTGCGAATGATAGCAATAGACACGCTCAGGTATGTTTCGGTTTGCCGCAACCGAGTGACGCGCGCTTCGTCTGATTCATTGTCGCTGCGGCGGCCGATACGTTGTGCTATGAAAATCAAGCCGCGCGCTAGGAACTTGCTTAACCAATAAGCAGCAATCATCGACAAAACTAGCACTAGCAGCGAGCGAAAAGCATTCGGCGATACTAGCAGGCTCTTTAGATCGTTAATTACCGAAGTCGATATTGCGCTATCCATGCTTACTATCATGCACCGTTTGCTGTAAAAAATCTATATGTTTTCACGATAATTTTTCACAAAATTTTACAAAATGCTTATTTTTGTTGCAATCATAAGCAAAAAAGCGCTATACTGTTAAATGAACAACATAAGGGAATGGTTAGGCTACGGCATGACCGAGTAGAATTTTTATGAAGATATTAATGTTAGGGTGGGAACTCCCGCCGCACAACAGCGGAGGTCTCGGTGTCGCGTGTTATCACTTGTCTAAGGCGCTTGCTCAGCGGGGCGCGTCAATTGATTTCGTGCTCCCCTACACTGCAAAGTACGATGATATTGATTTCTTGAATATTTACTCGGCGACCGAGCTGCCGCCATTTCATGGCGATAAGACGTTGAATTCTTATGGCGGCGGCGCAGTGACGGCACGTAATCTCGATGAAGTCCCGGCTGGCGATTTGACGACCATGCGGGGCGTGCAAAAGCAATATGTCGGCTATGTCGAGCAGCTAGTCGATCGGATTGACAAGCCGGATGCTATCCATGTCCACGATTGGCTAACGATGGAAGCTGGCATGCGCGCCAAACAATTAACCGACGCGCCGCTAATCGTTCATGTTCACGCTACGGAATTTGACCGCGCTGGTGCTAGCGAATTTGGCAATCCTGTCATTCACGAGATTGAATATAACGGTCTGATGATGGCTGACCGAATCATTGCTGTTAGCAATATTACTAAGGGGATTATCGTTCATAAATACCATATCCCAGCTGACAAAATTGAGGTCGTACACAACGCAATTGATGCTAGCTCGCTGATTAACTACGACTATGACCGGCGGACTTACAAGTACTTAGAATTACTTAAGGACGAAGGCTATACGGTGGTATCGACAGTGACGCGCTTTACGGCGCAGAAGGGCCTGGTGCAGCTGATGCGCGGTTTTGCCAAGGCCTGCCAGCAGCACGACCGCTTTGCCTTTTTGCTAGCTGGCGACGGCGAGCAGCGCGACGAGCTGATTCGGATTGCTGCTGACCATGGGGTTGCTGATAAAGTATATTTCACAGGTTTTGTCCGTGGCAAGCAGTGGCGCGACGCTTATCGCGTGTCGGACGTCTTCGTGATGAGCTCGGTTAGCGAGCCGTTTGGCTTGGCCGCGCTCGAGGCGGCGCATTACGATACCGCGCTAATCGTGACTAACCAGTCTGGTGTTGGCGAAGTTCTCGATACGGTTTTTCGTTATGATTTTTGGGATACGCATAAGTTGGCTGATCAGCTAGTGGCTTTGGCTAAATCGCCGCAATTGCTAAACGATATGAAGCGCGGTATCAAGTCGGAATATGCTCGTATCAGCTGGGACGACGTTGCTAGCAAGTGCTTATCAATTTATAGCCGCACTCAGAAAGGAGCCAAATGATGAGCAAAAAACGCGGAGTGGTTTTGTATCTGCACATGCATCAGCCGTGGCGCGTACGCGAATATTCGGTGTTTGATATTGCGGATCGGCATGATTATTTCGATAATTTCGATGATAAATATCGCAGCAACCGCTTTATTTTTGAGAAGGTTGCTGATAAGTCGTACCGGCCGATGCTGGCATTACTGCGCAAATTACTGGCTGCGTATCCAGATTTTTGCGTGTCGCTATCGGTGACTGGCACATTGCTGGACCAGGCTGAACGCTGGGCGCCAGACGTAATTGATTTGCTGCGCGATATTATCGCAACTGGCCGCGTCGAAATCGTCGGTGAAACTTATTACCATAGCTTGGCGTTTTTCTATAGCCGCGACGAATTTCAGCGGCAAGTCGATATTCATCGCCAGAAGATTCGCGATCTGTTTGGCATCGAAATCACCGCTTTCCGCAACACCGAGCTGAGTTACAATAACGAGCTAGCGCAGTGGGCTGACAGCCAGGGCTACAAAGGTATCATCGCTGAGGGCTGGGATAAGGTTCTCGGTTGGCGCAACGCTAATTATATGTACCGGCCAGCTGGCACGAAAAATGTCAAACTATTGTTGAAAAATTACCGTTTGAGCGATGATATCGCTTTTCGCTTTAGCAATCGCGATTGGGAATCGTATCCGCTAACTTCCCCGACTTATGTCGATTGGGTTGACGCAAGCATGGGCCACGACGGCGAAATAATTAACTTATTTATGGATTTCGAGACTTTTGGTGAAAATATTTGGGCGGACACAGGCATTTTCGAGTTCTTTGCTGACTTTGTTGAGCGTTGGCTGGGGCGTTACAACCATACTTTCTACACGATTAGCGGCGCCTGTCAAGCGCTAGAAGCGCACGACGAGATTGACTGCCCGCAGACGACTACTTGGGCTGATACCGAGCGCGACTTGTCAGCGTGGCTGGGTAATGGTATGCAGCATGAAGCAATGCGCGACCTCTACGCTATGGAAAATGACGTGCTTGGTTCCGGCGATCTTGACTTGATAGCTGACTGGCGGCAGTTGACGACCAGCGACCATCCGTACTACATGTGTACTAAGTATTTTAATGACGGCGACGTGCATGCGTATTTTAGTCCGTATGATTCGCCGTACGACGCGTTCTTGTATTTCATGAATGCGCTGCGCGATGTGCGCTACCGATTGCATGAACATAATATTGCGGGATATTGATGGCGCGACCGATAATTCTTAGCAATAACGAACTGCAAGTTGGACTGAGCCGTTATGGCGAGGTTAGCGATGTTTATTTCCCTTACGTCGGTTTAGAAAACCATACAATTGGCGGCAATACTCGGCATCGTGTCGGTGTTTGGGCGGATGGCCGCGTATCGTGGCTGAGCGACGATGGCTGGTCATTCAAATTTAGCTATCACCACGAGGCGCTGATCGGCCATATCGTGGCTGTGAATGAGCAAATTGGCATTATGTTAGAGTTCAATGACGCGGTTGATACAGATTTTAACGTGCTTCTGCGGACGATTCATGTGATTAATTTGCGGCCTGAGACGCGCGATGTTCGGTTATTTATGCATCAAGCTTTCATTATCGGTGATTCTGGTAGCAGCACTGATACCGTTCAAGTGTTGCCAGACGATAACGCTGTCATTCATTACCGTGGACGCCGAGTTTTTGCGGCGTCGGGCCAGGTTGACGGCGGCGAGTTCTTTGACCAATATGCAGTTGGCGTATTTGGCCGCGAGGGTCGCGAAGGTACTTATCGCGATGCTGACGACGGCGAGCTATCGAATTCGACTGCCGAGCATGGCCGCGTCGACTCGACGATCCGCTTCAAATTAGAGTTGGCCGGCCACGGTTCGGCGCGAGTCAATTATTGGTTAGCTGCTGGTACTTCCCTGCGCGAAGTGCTTTACATACACAAAAATATTATTTCGCAGACGATCCATAAGCGCTTTGAAGCTACTGCTAAATGGTGGCGGCTGTGGCTGCGTCCGGCGAAGAAAGTGGCGCAGCGCATCAAGCCAGAATATCGCCAGGCGTTTATCAATAGTACGATGCTCCTCAAGGCGCATATTGATAAGCGCGGTGCCGTTATTGCTAGCGGTGATGGTGAGGCGCTTAATTATCAGCGCGATGCCTACGCATACTGTTGGCCGCGTGATAGCGTGTATGTTCTCTGGCCGTTAATTCGTATGGGTTATACCGAGGAAGCCTACAATTTCTTTGATTTTTGCCGTCGGGCGTTAAGTCCGAAAGGTTATCTATCACATAAATACCGTGCCGACGGAGCTCTGGGTAGTAGCTGGCATTCGTACGTACACCCAGATGGCACTGTCTCGGCGCCAATTCAAGAGGACGAGACGGCTTCGGTGCTGTTCTTATTCTGTCAATTTTATAATAAGACTGGCGATGACACGCTGCTGCAGCGGTTCTATACGTCAATGGTAGTGCCGATGGCGAATTTTCTGGCCAGCTATGTTGATAATCGGACGCACTTGCCAAAACCAAGTTATGATCTCTGGGAAGAACATTTCATGGTGACGACGTACACGACAGCGACCGTTCAAGCGGCACTGTTCGCGGCGGCTAATCTGGCTGATCGACGTCGAGATGAAGTCGGAGCTGTCGCTTGGCGGACGGTTGCCGAGGACATCAAGCAGTCCGCGCAAAAACGCTTGTATGATCCTCATCAGAAAGCTTTCCGCAAAGGTTTGCGCCGCAACAAAAACGGCACTTACACGCCCGATGATACGCTTGATATGTCGGCTGTTTATGGTGCTTTTATTTATGGCCTATACGATAATCAAGAAGATTTGCATCAAGCCATACAAACAGCTCTCGACCGCTTTCATTTCAAGCTGGAAACGCCAGGTCTGCCGCGCTACGAGAATGACGACTATTACCGCAGCGCTCCGGATGCTCCGAGTAACTGGTGGTTTATCGTTTCGCTATGGCTTGCTCAGTATTATTTGGAGTGCGGCGACGAAAATTCGGCGCAGCGGATAATTTCGTGGGTGGCTAGCCAAGCTTGGCCGACTGGTGTTTTATCCGAGCAGATTGACCCAGTTTCGGGGCGCGAATGCTCGGTAGCACCGCTTTGTTGGAGCCAGGCTGAATTTATATCGACGATTCTTGACACAATAAAAAGATGAGGATAACAGGGTGGGAGTCAGTTCGAGAACAAAATTGAAAGCATCTAGAGCTCTTCGCCGGCTTACGCCGCGGCATATTGCTAAGACTCGTGCTACGCGCCAAGCAGTGCGCCGCTTCGCAGATCGCGCTGGCTTGGTATATTTTGGTTACGCTAATCAGCATGACGACGACCATCGCTTGGTGCGCGGCCATACGGTTTCGCACACGCATATTGATGATTATCTTTGCATAGGTACAATTCGCGGTTACGATACAACAGTTCTGCAGCGGCGCGACACTATCCGCGTCCGCCAGGGTCAGTCGCACAAGTACAAGGATCAACGCTGCCATTGGCTAATCGCTACCGTCGATTTACACACTGAACGTCCGCTGCCGCACATTTATATTGGCATGAAACGGACAGATCCGATTTATCAAGCGTCGTACAGTACTCTACAGCCGCTAATTTTGGGGGCTACAGCGCGCTACCTGCAGGCTTTTCTTAATAAATATAATATTTATGGTGCTGCTACTCGGGCCATAGAGATTGAGTCGATTATATCGCCGCAGGCTGCCGAAGTAATAGTTTCGCATTTCGACAAAATTAATATCGAAATCGAGCGCAACACAGTGTATCTATATACCGAAAACGAGCGTCCAACCGAGGCGCAAATCGAAAAGCTAGTCTCGAACGCATTGTGGCTAGCCGAGGTAATTGATACCGCCGTACAGCAAAACAGCCCTCGCTAGAGGGCCGCTGGCTTGCCTAGAAAGGCTGCTATTTTAGCCTTTGCGCGGTTTAACTTCGTTACGGCCGAGTGATTTTTTGGTATTCTCGACGTATTTGACATGCTTGCGCAGTTTTGGGTCGTATTTACTCAGAGTTATTTTATTTGGCGTATTTGCCGTGTTTTTGCTCGTAACATAAGTGCGGTCGTTGCTTAATTGGCTGACGAGTGCAATAGTCTTGCGCTTAGTATTATTCTTCTTTGCCATAACTTCCCTTTAATGTTGTTATAAAACTTCAGTAATCAAGTATAACAGATTGGTGCAGCAATTTCAAGCTAGATGCGTTATTATCGCCGACGCATAATTTTCTAGCGTAAATTTGCAGAAAGAGTTGTTTTAGCGCGGCTTGGATACTGTGCCGCTCATCTCAAAACATGCTGCTGTAGCCAGCAGTACATCGCTACAGTCGCTGCCGCGCCGACATTGATGGAGCGGGTTGAGCCAAACTGTTCGATGGCAACGATTTTGTCTGCTGCCTGCGCCATTTCATCGGAAATACCCGGCCCTTCTTGGCCGAACACCAACACCGCCCGCTTTGGCAAAGTCGTCTCCGACATATTGACGCTGCCCGGGATATTGTCAATCGCGATAATTTCTCTGTTTTCAGCCCGCATTAACTCGATAAACTCCGCTGTCGAACTGACATAATGCACGTGCAAATATTTATCCGTCATCATAGCACCGCGCTTGTTCCATTGCCGCCTGCCGATAACGTAAATCTGCCGCACGCCAAACGCATTGGCACTCCGGACGATCGTCCCCATGTTAAAGTCCCGCTCGGTGTTCTCCAGAGCAATCACCAAGCCATGATCTACAGCGTCCAGTTCTTTCACAATCTCAGCCTCGCTCCGGCCTTTGAATTTGTCGATTACATTCCGCGTGTCTTCCATGTATGTTATTTTAGCAAATATTAAGCTAGCGGGATTATCCGGCATAAGTCCGCCCGTCGTTGGTTTAATAATACCCGCAAAAGGAAGCGCAGCATTATCGCCAACGCACAATTTCGTCGAGCTGGCGGCGAGTTTTGGCTGGCACCTCGCGCTGGCTACGGTAACCTAGCGCCAGCATTACTACCGGCTTTTCTAGATTTGGATCTATTAGCTGGTGCTGCGACAAGACCTGGCTGAGCTTGCTAATCGAAAAGCCTTCAATCGGGCACGAGTCAATCCTGCGCCCAGCGGCGGCCAGCAGTACAAAGCCTAGTGCAATGTAAGCTTGCCGCGCCGCCCACTGGTGAATCATTGCTGGTTGATTGAGTATCTCGAAATCTTTTTTAGCCCAATATCGCCAAAAAGTCTTGAAGCCAGCGGCCTTGATGGAGTTTTGCTTCTTGACATCGTGCAGTATGTGGTCGATATGTCCGCCTTTTTGCAACAAGCCTTCGCTGGTTTTGGCAGTAAATATCAAGATGTGGCTGGCGTCAAAACGAGCAGCGTTGGCGCCTGCGCAGCGTTTGATATCGGTGTGTAGCTGTTCGTCTTCCTGCACGACGATAATATTCCACGGCTCAAAACCGTACGAACTTGGCGCTAGGCGGGCGGCTTCTAGGAGCAGTTCGATATTCTCTTGCGAGATTTTCTTGCTAGAGTCGAAAGCTTTGGTGGCGTAGCGAAATTCGAGCGCTTGCTTGATGTCGTCTATCGATATGATTGGCTTATTCATTTCATCATCCCCTCTTTAGCCGCCAAAATTTTGTTGGCGCAGATTAGCTTATATATACGATTTTAGCACTTCCCTAACTATCTTGAAAACTTGATAGTGTCCTAGCGGTGAAAAATGCAAGCCGTCTGATAGCGGTAATTTAGGCAACTCAATATAATTGCCAAGTTCTTTTTTGCGCTGCAGCAGTTTTTGGCGAAGCTGTTCGGACGCGTCGGTAAACTCATACCCCGAATTGTCGCTAGTGTCAAAACACGGCGGCAAAATGTAGATAATTGGAGTCTCGCCGGCGAGATTACGATATTCTAATAAGTCACGAACTATTTCCTCAGGTGTTCGCGTGAAACGCTGTTGCAGGTCGTTGGTGCCGAGGGCGATAATGATTAAGTCGAAGTTATCGGCCTTTTGTAGAGCTGTCGTAAATGTTGACAAGCCATTCTTGTGCGGCTTATCGGTGCGGAAATCGCCAGCAACTCTGCCGCGGACGCCGTCGGCAGTGACCTGTGTTCTACCGCGCAAGGTTCGGCCGAGGCGGTTAACCCAACGATCACTGTAGTGGATACGCTTGCTAGCAAAGTTAGCGCCCCAGACGTTTGAATCGCCGTAGATTAGAATGCGTTTTGCGGCTGGCACTTGTTTCTTACTCAAGTTTGCTCGCTTTCTTTTTCTTTAATATAACGGCTTGCTGCTCGGGCGTAAATCGCTGCGATTCGCGCATTTTTTGGTAGGCTTTGTTGCGCGTCCAGGTGTCGATATGCTCGTTTTCTAATTCCGCCAGCGTTAGCTCAAAAAAGTGTACCGCCGCCGTCGCATACAGCCAGGCCAATGCCATTTTGACGTAATAACCGTCGTGTTTAACGTTTCGCAGCACTGCGAAAACCTGATCGATGTGTGCTTCGTCTAGGAAATTAGTCATCAGCGAAATCACGCCGTAGCGCACCGTGAGCTCGTCTTCATTCTGTAAGCATTCTAGTGCAAAATCCCACCACACTTCGCCAGCAAAGCGCCGCTTTTTCTCGACAAATATATCGATGTGTGCCCACGAGTCAACGCACGGCAGATATTGCTTGGTTAGGTTAATCGCCGTTTGATCATCAAGCCGAGCGTGCGTGATCAATAGCCCGCATAGCAGCACGTAGTCAAATGATTCATTTTGTGCCGTTAATAATTCGCTAATGTCCGCCGCGCTCATATCAGGCGCCAATTTCCTCGCCAACCGCCGCGAATCTGGCACGCGCACACCGATGACCGGCATCTTAGTGTTGACGATACGTTTGTTGAAGGCGGCGTAGGTTTCGTTGCCTTGGGATAGTGCATTCAACTGAGTGATAATTTGGTCATGCATACTTACATCTCTCAGAATTTATAACAGAGCGATTCTTTCGAATTCTCTGACTTTTATTCTAGCAAACCTCTAGGTATAAAACCAATCGGCTCGTTATCATAAGCAAGCCTGCCGCTACGCAAATTTTACGGCGACTTCGCGAATATAAAATGATATAATACCAGCATAAATGGAAATATTACTAATTGTATTAGTACTGCTTGCCCTGCTCGCAATCGCTAGCAGACGTCAACCCGCGGAATCTGCGCGCATTATCAACGACCAGGACGAACAGAAAAAACAAGAAGAAACCGACGAGCTGATTACGGTGATTTTGCCGACGATAAACAATGACAAATAAACAAAAAAGACGGCAACACCGTCAAATTTTGGGGTCTAATTTGGAGCCACGATCGGGGCTTGAACCCGAGACCTCATCCTTACCATGGATGCGCTCTACCAACTGAGCTATCGCGGCATGAAAGCCTACTAATTCTAACATATTTGCCGCGGTCGAGGCAAGCTACTTCTGGCGGCGGGTCTTCTTGTTGGTCGTCGATTCGGGTTTTGGCAGGTTCGGCGCTACGAACGCTTCCAATAGTGCCCAGGCGATGCCGTTTACTAAGTAAACTACCGCGAATCCGGCAGCAATCATCGCGGACAAACGGCTTTGCGGTACATTCAGGAGTGTCAGTAATCCAGCTAGAATCAGCCCAATTAAAACTACTGTTAGATAAGCTTGCTGTAATTTGCGGCGCTGATCTTTTTGGTGGCTCCAGCTGCTCAGCGACTGCTTAATAAACTCGTACATACTATATATTATAGCATATACACTGTATAAAGTCAATAAAAGCCGCCCGCGAGTAGCGGACGGCCTAAAATTCTACGCATGGTACCGGAGGTAGGACTCGAACCTACGAAGCTAAAAAGCGGGAGATTTACAGTCTCCTGTCATTGCCACTAGACGACTCCGGCATGAATTATGGAGCCGACTCTCGGACTCGAACCGAGGACCTGCTGTTTACAAAACAGCTGCTCTAGCCAGCTGAGCTAAGTCGGCATAAATTGAAAGGTACGACCCGAAAGCACACCTAACAGTGTAGCGTATTTGCATAACCTTGGCAAGTGTTTTATTGCGGAGAGATGGCGCCAGCTGGCTGTTTGACGCGGCGGTCGACATGCTGTCCGCGCGACATGGCGCGATTGATTTTGTCGCGAATAGCAGCGGCCTTCTCTTTCTGGCCGTTGCGGTCATATGAATCGGCTAAGATGTTAATGCTCTGAATACTTGGCTCTAGGGTGACGGCGCGCTCCAAGTGCTGCAAGACAAGCTTGGCATTGCCGAGTTTTTCTTGTACTTTGGCGTAGGCGATGTGGCGCGAAGCGACTTCTTCTTCCATCTCTAGGGCTTGCTCGAATGCCAGGGCGGCCTTTTCGTAGCTTTCGGTTTCGTAGTAAATCAAGCCGACATTATGCAGGCTCGAGGCGCTTGGCTCTAAGCTTTGGGCGATTTCGAAACATTCAATAGCGTCATCGTAGGCATGCTGCTTGGCATACAAAATACCTAGACGGTTGTAAGCGTTGGCGTTTTTGGCGTCGATGCGCAGAATGGTCAGCAGGGCTTTTTCGGCGCGCAGATATTTTTGCGCTTTGAGCGATTCTTGAGCGATTTCCCAGAGCTTATCAAGCTTTGATGATAATTTCGCTGGTAAGTCGCCTGCGATGTCTTCGGGCGACTGGCGGTACGCGACTGCTGCGGCGCCTAGTCCCAGAACCAGTAAAAATCCAAACATACTATGCATTATTATAGCACATAATCACGCGATCAAAGCTGCAAGCTGAAGCTTGATGTTGCCATTGGCGGCGATGCGCTCGTAGGTTTCGCTGAGACGAGCTAGCTTGTCGATGATAGCTGGCGTGCTGTTTTTGGCAGCAGCATTTTGAACGAGTAGAATGCTATAGCGTAGCAACTCTAAGGTGTCTTTGCGGTCGGTGTATCGAGCAGCAACAGTTAGTTTATCATTCATCGGACCAGCAATTAATGCTTGCGAGTCTTTGATGACGGCGCCGATATCGGCGAGTTCGCTAGGTTTGCTGGCTAATCGCGAAATTAATGCTGGCCGGCCGTTTGCTAGAAACATAATTTGAGCAATCGCTGTAGTGTCAAGCTGCCGATATTTAGCGAGGAGCAGCCGGCTAGCCTCCTCAGAAACCGGACGGATAGTAAGCCGCTCGACGCGCGACATGATAGTCGGCAGCAGCAAATTCGGCTGGTGCGATGTTAATATAAAATGAATGTTGCGGGCTGGTTCCTCTAATAATTTCAAGAAAGCATTTTGCGCCTGATGATTCATGGCGCTAGCATCGTCGATAACATAAACTACCTTACTATTAGCGACACCGCGAGTGTATTGGCGCAGGTCGCGGATTTGGTTGATACGAATGATGCCGCTTGCATCGGCTTGTCCGTCTTTGCTGGTGGGCTGGATAATCCCAGCGAGTGCTGGGCCGGCTAAGTATTTGGCTGTAGTTAGCAGACCAGCGCCATCGGCGCCTGTCAAAAGTAAAGCTTGCGGTAGACTGCGGGCTAGCGTTTGAATTTGTCGCTCGGTTGACGGCTCAAAGATTAGGCTCATCATCTAGCTCCGGGAAAAGTTTGGTAAACTCACTAGGTAGCGGCGCGACGAACGTTTGGCGCTTACCAGGTTGCGTGGTAATTTCTAATTTGTAAGCATGCAGATAGAGGCGATCGGCAGATTTGCCATAGACGCGGTCGCCGTGAATCGGCGTGTGTAAATGACGCAGGTGGACACGCAGTTGATGAGTGCGCCCAGTTTGCGGGCAGAGCTTAATAGCGCTGAGATTATGGTGCGCGGCGAGCGTTTGGTATATGGTTTGCGCTGGCTTGCCATTCGGGTCGGGGCGAAAGGTGCTGGGCGCCGATGGGTTGCGGCCGATCGGAATATCAATCTTAGCGGTTAGTGGTTGCGGTGTACCGTCGACGATGGCTAGATATGTTTTCTTGGCGAGATGTTGCGAGAATTGTTTTTTGAGCAACTCAAAAGCTTCGGGAGTACGCGCCCCGATGATAACGCCGCTGGTGTCGCGGTCTAGCCGATGGACGATGCCTGGGCGATTAGTTTCCAGCCCGACGGTGGTATAACGGCGGAAAAAGTCGGCGACCGTGAATTCGTCATTCAGCGCCCCCTTGCTGTGAGTTAGAACGCCGGCTGGTTTGTTGGCAACGATGACGTTATCGTCTAGATAAAGTATCGGTAGCTCCTCGTCGCTGTAATCGGTAGCTTCGGGCAGATTGACGGCGATTTCGTCGGCTTCGGTGACTAGCTGGCTGGCGCTTTTGGCTGGTGTGCCGTTGACAGATACATTGCCAGATTTGATATATTTTTGCCAGGTTGAACGGCTGGTCTCTGGGTAGCGTTTGGCTAGCAAACTATCCAGCCGCTGGCTGTCGCTCACTTGCTGAAACAGATATATGTCCTTACCTTTGAATGGTAAACCATAGGTAGTTAACTCGCTGGTTGGGTTTTCGAAAATCACGCCGCGAGCGTCGCTTTTGGCGGTAAATATTTGCTCCATGATATAATTTTCGCGGTCTTCGGCGGTGTCGTCAATCAGCACGAAATAATGCTGTCGGTTAAAGCGAAAGCGCACCAGCTGGTTGATTGGGTTAGGATTGCTGTTTTTGATCTGGTCGATATGGCGCGGCAAGTTATCTGCGTTTGCTACGTTGAAGCGGCGTAAAATCGCCAGTAAGTCATTGGCGGTGATTTTCATATGATTACGCTGCTTCCCTGTTCAGACGGTTGGATTGGTGCATGTTGGCGCTATCTCCTGAGTCCCACGGCTTTTTGGACGCGGAGCAAGGTTTCGTTGGCGACGATGGTCATGGCGCGCTCGGACCGCTCGAGGACTTTCAATAAATCATCGTCGGTGATGGCGTTGAGGCGCGCTTGGAAGTTGCTCAAAAAGCTGGCTACTGCTTCGGCTACGGCTTTTTTCAGCGGCCCGTATTGTGTTTGACCAATCCACTCGGCATTGACTTCTTCTTGCGGCCGATCAGTTAAAATCGCCAAAAGCTGCAATAAGTTGGTGATACCCGGCTGATTTTCCCAGTCAAAATTGATAACGCCAAGCGAATCGGTTGTTGCCGACATGATTTTCTTGTGAGCTTGTTCTGGCGTATCGTTCAAATTAATTTTTGATTTTTGATCGTCCGAGCTCTTGCTCATTTTCTTGTGCGGATTGGTTAAGCTGCGAATACGTAAACCTTTGTCGCGCTTGATAAACTCAGTTTGCTTGGCTGTAGAGTCAGGCACAGTGAACAATTCGCCGAACTTATTATTCATGCGAATGGCGATGTCGCGGGTGATTTCTAGGTGCTGGAATTGGTCCTCGCCAACAGGTACGTAGCGAGCGTTATAGAGTAAGATGTCGGCAGCCATTAATACTGGATAATTAAACAAACCGACGCTGACATTGCCGCTGTGTTCAGCGGACTTTTCCTTGAACTGTGTCATGCGGCTCATCTCGCCGAAGCTAGTGAAGCAGTCTAAGATCCAAGTTAATTCGCTGTGCGCCGGGATAAAACTCTGGCGGTAAATAAAAGTATTTTCGTCTCTAGCGTCGAGCCCAGCGGCGATGAAATACTTAAGGTTTTTGAGGGTGTTGGCGTACAACGCAGAATGGTCGATTGGTGTCGTAAAACTGTGCAAATCTGGCACAAACATGTTGATTTGATACTCTCCTGCGTACTTTTTCTGCATTTGCACCATTGGCACGAACGCACCGAGATAATTGCCGAGCGTTGGCTCTTCGTTGGCGCGCACGCCAGTGAGAATTGTTTCTTTAGACATAGTATAATTATAACAGAGTACGCTTGTACTGTCATATTGAGCGCGACGATTGAAACAATTGCTGTTTGACGCTAGTGTTGGCTGCGTATACAATAGCGTTATGAATAAAACTCAGTGTCGGATTGCATATTACGTTTTCTTGTTTGCGTCGGCGCTAGTTTCGTATATTTCAATTGAGACATCTATGGATACGATGAGTGCTAAGCAGCCGCCAAATGTGCCGCTTCATCTGTTTGAATTCGCGCTGGCTATCGCGCTGGTGTGCGCGGCGTTGTATTTTCAGTATAAGGCTTATCGTGATGACGATACTAAAAGTTAATTATATTTACACGTCTTGACAAAGACTCTTTTCTTGACTGTTATGCGTAGGTGTGTGCGTAAAGTATGCACACAGAGAAGAGGAAGGAATGGCCAGTATGAAGCTGGTCTTCAGGCTTGCAAGCGGTCTTTGCTGTCTTTGTCGCTAGCATGGCGTTTTTCACGCCGGTGGCTAGCGCCGCCGATCCGGGGATTGACCTGAATAGGTACTGTGACTCACAGTATCCCGGCACTTTTGCTTACGCGGCGCTTAGGGGTAGTACCGTGATGGACTGGAAGTGTAGCGTCAGCTGGCACGGACTGTTCCGCCACGACGTCGATCTGTCTAGTGCTGATATGCAAAATGCGTGCATTAAGCAGTACGGCCGTCGTCACGCATACTACCTCAGCTACAGCAACCCCTACTCTTGGCGTTGCAGGTAGCCAATCTCGATCGTTCCGCTCGTGCTTTTCTGTTTATGAAAGGTGCGAGCGGGACAAATCACTTTTGTGAGTAATTATTAGATAAGCGACCACTGGCATAATTATAATTTATTATATTATATTTTTACAGTGCAGAGGATATTGTTTTAGTTGTCGCGTATATCTTGGACTGGATTGCGGCGCATGTTGCGTAGTAGTGGCTGAATGCTGGAGATTAGGCTGACTATGAATATCGAGCTAACAACAGCTATAATTATAGGCGATTCTAGGCTAAAAACGCTAAATTGCGGCGCGCTGCCAACTGTTCCGAAGGCTGTCGCTGCAGTGTCGGTTAGGTTTTTGCCGTAGGTATTTGCTATAGCGAAAGCAGTTGCAATACCTAAAATCAGAGAGGCGATGACAATTCTTAGTGCTACAATTACGACGTATATGATGTATATACAAGCGATATCTCGTCGTTTTGCGCCCATCGCGCGGTAAATGGCAGTTTCTTTACGGTTTTCTGCGATGATACGTGAAACAGTGAACCAAATTATAATTATTGCTAATCCTAGTACTGTAGGCAGCGCGATGCTAGCGATTTGATTAAATAATTTTCCTATTTCGTCTAGGATCAGGTAATTTGATCCGTACGGGTTGGCTATAAACTGCTTAGCGCATTTATCATTAAACTCTAGGCAAGCCTCGTTGTCGAGGAACGCTCGCGCTTTTGCAACGCTAGAAAACTCTAAAATGCGGGGAGTAAATTCACCTCTCATTAGCCGTACAGCCGTAGAATTTGCTTCTTGTTGCTGGATATCATCGAACTTTAGTTTTTCTGGCAGAGAATTGTACAGTTGAATAGGGATATCTAGTGCCGATGAAGAATCTTGCGAAGCTAACAAATTCTTGATATATTCGCTAGCATTTTTCTTGTAATCGGTTTGCGGTTGCGCGTATTTAGTGCCGACAATTTGAAAAGTGAGCAATTTGTGCTTGGGTGCTATATATGTCCCAAGTTTTTTCTGGTTAGCTTCGTTAGAATCGTCGCTCTTCTTTTCGGTGGTAGTTCGCGTGTCGGACTTGACAGTGATATTGCCGCAGGCTTGCTTTGGGTAATCGTAAATCAAACTGGGCTTTTGGTAGTTTTTGTTGATTTCGTTGGCTTTTGTCTCGATATAATCTTGTTGGATTTTCTTGATCAGTGTTTGTTCGGTTGAATTGCGGTAGCAAACTTGATAAGTATAGCCGTTTAATTTTTCTTGGACGTTTTTAAGCCATGTAGATTTTTGGTTAGTGTCGGCCGGCTCGGCTTCAAGGTTAAGCTTCTTACCAAATAATGAGACGGCTTCTTGAACGGAGACCACCACTGGTATGCCGTTTAGGTGTGACGCATCGGTTGCTAGCATATAACGGCGTAGAAGCTGCTGGTCGGTGAAAGTATAGTTGCTATTATATATGGCGTTAGTGTAATAGCCGTAAGTTGTCATATCGTCTGCTTTGGGGCTAGAGTTGCCGAAGTCTTCTTTGTCATTTTGGATTAGGCGTAGCGCGGGGATTTGGGGTAAACCGCTTATTTTGTCAACGATATAATAGCCAGCGGCGTCGTATTTGCTGCCGATTTCTTTGAGATTGGTTAGCTTGTTGTTGGCAGTTTTAGCGTATTTTTCAAATTGCTGGTCATTGAAATCACTTATGACTGGCGAAGAAAAATTAACAGTCACTCGTTGTTCTTCTGGAAGTGAGTCGGGTATCCAAGAAGCTGGTAGCAGGGCTGGAGCTTCGGTGCTCTTGTCGTAAGCTAATCCCAGCGATTTATATTTGTCTTGCAAATTCTGATAGTATTTTTTCTCGAACGCTTTGAGTTCTCTAATCTCTTCTAAGGATAGGTTGTTGGTGATTCCTAAAGCTTTGTTTGGTATATTTGGTGATGCTTTGACAAGGTAGCGGTCGTTGCCAACTTTCTTTATAAACATTTCTGCGCTCTTTTCGGCGCCAGTAAAGACAATAATTATGGCGATTAACGCCGCGAATAACAAGCTTGCCACGATAGTGGAAGCGAAAAGCATGCCGCGTTTTGAATGAAGCTTGGTGCGGGCTAGTTTTACAGCGTACGATGGGCGAATCATGTGATAGCTCCGTCTTTTAATTCTATGACGCGGTCGGCTTGGCGGGCAATGCTCGCATCGTGAGTAACTATAACAATTGTCGAACCGAGAGTTGAGCGGATTTCGCGGAACAGATCGATAATTGATTGACTGTTGGTCGAATCCAAGTTGCCAGTTGGCTCGTCGGCCAGAATGATACGCGGATTGTTTATTAGCGCTCGAGCAATTGCGGCACGTTGAATTTGCCCGCCTGAAAGTTCTTTGGGTAGGCGGTTCGCGTACTCTTCTAGACCGACTTTTTGGAGTAGCCAAGTTACTTTGGCGTCGATAAGATTTTTCTTTTTAGCAGTAAACATGGCTGGTACAGCAATATTGTCGCTAAGCTGCAAAAAAGGCTGTAGATAAAACGATTGAAAAACAAAGCCGATAGTATTTTGACGAAGCTGGCTGAGCTGGCTGTCGCGCAAGTTAGTCGTCTCCTTGGACTCGATGACAACAGATCCTGAGGTTGGCTGATCAAGGCAGCCGATAATTTGCAGTAGCGTACTTTTGCCGCTACCGCTAGCGCCAGTAATGGTGATAAGCTCGCCTTGTTTGATTGCCAGGTTTATTCCGCGAAGCGCTTTAACGGTTTGCTTGCCGAGTTTGTAATCTTTCGAGACGTTATTGAGGAAGATTGCTGTTTGGCTAGAATTCGTCGCGATTATGTTTTCTGATTTTTTGATCTCAGTGTTTGTATCCATGTTGGTAATCCTTATGTGTAAGTATAGCACGTACAGGCTAGCGTAATAAAGTCAAAACACCCCGCCATGTGAGAGCGAGGTGTTCGATTGTAGTGTGATGATTATTTGCCAGCGGGTGGCGTGTTGGTAGGCGAGGCCGGCGCTGCTGGCGGCAGTGGATCGACGTTGCTCGGCGCTCCTCCTTCCTGGCAATCTTCTGGGTGGAGGCTGTATCGCTTGGAATCTCTCTGTGCCTCTTTAGGATCCACTACTCTGATAAGTCCTTTTTTTCGGTCGCAGGTTACAACACCCTGGGACGTGTCATGACTCGGATCTTTATGCGGCATCGGTTCTCCTTGCTGTTCGTGTGGTAGCTCTGGCTTGCTGGTGCTGCAGGCCGCGGTTACCGCCGCTAAGCCGGTGAGTCCTAATGTTAACAGTGCTTCGCGTCGGCTGATACCTTCTCCTCTTGTTCCTGTTAGAACTTCTGGGCCTTTTGAACTTGTTGCCATGAAACTTCAATTCCCTCCTCCGGGATTAGCGGCTTGTAGCCTATATGCAGCCCACCTATTATTTATAATAAGTATTACTATATACTTTTATAGCGAAATAATCAAGCTACTCAGGCAAAACAAATACCCCGCCCTAACAAACGGAGTATTTGAGCCTGCTCTAAACGGCGAAGAGCTAGCGCTTTGAGTATTGCTCGCGTTTGCGGGCGCTGCGCAGGCCGTATTTCTTGCGCTCTTTCTCGCGCGGGTCGCGCTTCATGAAGCCGGCCTTCTTGAGTGGAGCACGCAAGTCGGCGGCACCAGCAGTAATCGCTTTGGCAATCGCTTGCTTGATAGCGTCAACTTGGCCGCTAAGCCCGCCGCCACGCACTAGTACGCTGACGTCAAACTCTTTTTGCTTGTTGACGGTTGCTAGCGGATCAGTAATCTCGGCTAGCAAAGTCTTGTTGCCTGATAAGTACTCATCAGCAGTCTTGCCGTTGATGGTGATCGCGCCTTTGCCGGCGGTCAGGCGGGCGCGGGCGGTAGCGCTTTTGCGCCGGCCCAAGCCGTAATCGTATTTGTCGGTAGCCATTTACTTAACCTCTACTTTCTCTGGTTTCTGGGCTGCGTGGTCATGCTCGGCACCCGGGAAGACACGCAGGCGAGCCATACGGTCGGCTGCGAGTTTATTCTTAGGCAGCATACCTTTGACGGCGTGCTCAATGATGCTTGCCGGGCTTTTAGCGCGGAGATCTTTGAGCTGAGCTTCTTTCAAACCGCCTGGGAAACCGCTGTAGCTGTAGTATATTTTGTCAGTTTCTTTATCACCAGTCACGACAAGTTCGCTAGCGTTAACGACGACAACGTAATCGCCATTGTCAACGTGCGGCGTGTAAGTCGGCTTGTATTTGCCAGTGAGATATTTGGCGATTTCAGTCGATAAGCGGCCAAGCGTAGCGTCGCGGGCGTCAATCAGTATCCAGCGACGAGCAACGTCGGCAGGCTTCTGTGAAAAGGTTTTTTCAGCCATTACTTAGCCTCCTTTGCTGCTTTTGGCATTGGTTTGAGCTCGTCGACGAATTCAACGATTGCCATTTGAGCGCCATCGCCAACGCGCAGCCGAGTGCGCTCGACGCGAACGTGCCCGCTAGTGCGGCCAGTTAGTTGCGGCGCGATTTGGTCGACGAGCTTGACGGCGGCAACTTGCGTGCTCAGGCCAGCAATGACAGCTCGGCGGTTAGCTAAGTCGCCCTTCTTTGCCTTAGTAATTAGTTTCTCGATATAACGTACGAGCTCTTTGGCTTTGGGTAAAGTCGTTTCAATACTTTCTTCCATCACCAAGCTCGTCGCTAGACCTTTCAGGAGCGCTCGCCTTTGGTCGCGTTGGCGGCCGAGCTTGCGTCCTCTGTATCCATGTCGATGCATTTAGAGCTCCAATTCTGCTAATTTATCTTTAACTTCGTCAAGCGC
>CAUVBP010000004.1:0-81172 GCA_963550135.1 uncultured Candidatus Saccharibacteria bacterium | reverse complement strand
ACATGTTTCGCTGTGCGAATGTGGGAATTTTTAGCTTTGCGTACCGATCAATCAGCACTCAGTGAGAATATAGTGCATAAGATTTTCGGTATAGTAATAATTTTCGTTTGCCTGAAATATTTGCACGCTCGTTGGCTCGACATTGGCTTTACACGCAAAAATTGGCTGAAAAATATCGGCCTGGGACTTGCCTTGGGGCTTTGCTTTTATACAGTTACGCTGCTGATCGAATTCGGATTTCTGTATTTTTCCAGCGCTAAACCTAACATTTTAGTGAAGGCTGGCGGTTTTTCACTCACTAGCACCGAACAATTCGTCGGCGTGGGAATTGGGTCAATTATTATATTTAATATATTCAATGTCTGGATGGAAGAAGGCCTGTTTCGCGGCTTGTTCGAGAAATTACTGCGCCAAAAATATAAATTTGCGGCAACGATTTTCATAAGCGCCCTGCTGTTCGGACTTTGGCATGTAGCAATGCCGATTCGGTCGTTCCTTGACGGTGAGTTTTCGCTGGTTCAGACAGCAATTTTTAGCGTTGGTTATGTTTTGTTCGCTTTCATGTTTGGATTAAAAATGAGCTGGCTATATAAAATGACAGGAAGTTTGTGGCTTGGCGCAGCAGATCACTTTTTCAACAATGCGATAATTAATATTGTGCATGTCGTCTCAAACCAAGGAAATGATAGCTTGCAAATTGCGCGAATATTCTTAACGCAAACTTTGTCGTTTGTTTTTGTGTGGATTTTATGGCGAAGATCCAATAAAAAGTCTATCAGCGGCTAGAAGATTCTTCCCTGACTTCTTCCGGCAAGAATCCTTTTTCGTGCTGGAAGCCAGCTTGCCATTTGTAATCTTTACCGTAGCCTAGATCTTTCATCAGCTTGGCCGGGGCGTTACGAAGGTGCAGCGGCACTGGTGAATTCGGATATTTGTGTGCCAGAGAAAAAGCATCATTCATCAAATCAGTAATTTCGCGCGATTTCTGGCTGCGGGCTAGAGCGATAGCACAGTGGAATAAATTATATTTGGCTTCGGGTAAGCCAACTCGCTCCACCGCTTCAAAAGTCGCCACCGCCAGACTCAGCGCGCCGTTACCCGCCAACCCAATGTCTTCTGACGCAAAGATAACCATCCGCCGAGCAATGAACTTCGGGTCTTCGCCGGCGTCGATCATGCGCGCTAAATAATACGCCGCAGCCGCCGCGTCACTACCGCGCAGCGACTTGATGAACGCCGAGATGACATCATAATGCGCGTCGCCTTTTTTATCATAGCCCGGTAATCGCCGCTGAGCCGCCGCCTTGACGACCTCCGGCGTGACCTTCTCGCCAAAACTCAACGCCAATTCCAAATTACCCAGTGCCACCCGCGCGTCGCCATCCGCCAATTCCGCCAAATAGTCCAAAGCTTTGGGCGACACCCGCTTGGTTTGTTTCAAAGTCTTCAGCGCCCGCTTCAGTACCAATATAATTTCATCTTTGGTGAGTTGCTGCAATACCAACACTCTCGTCCGGCTGAGCAGCGGCGTGATCACCTCAAAGCTCGGATTCTCGGTGGTCGCGCCAATCAAGGTGATCAGCCCGCTCTCGACGTGGGGCAAAAACGCATCTTGCTGCGCCTTGTTAAAGCGATGGATTTCATCGACAAACAAGATTGTCCTCAATCCTAAATTCCAGTTTTGCCGAGCGTGTTCAATTACCCGCTCGACATCTTTTTTGCCGCTAGTCACCGCCGACAGCTCAACAAATTCGGCATTGACTTCGCGGGCAATGATCCGCGCTAAGGTCGTCTTACCCGTCCCTGACGGTCCCCACAAAATCAAACTGACTGGCTCGCCGCGCCTAGCAATCTGTCGCAGCAACTCGCCCTCGCCCAGCAAGTGACTCTGCCCGATCACCTCATCCAACGTTTGCGGCCGCATCTGTTCCGCCAGCGGTATTCGTCCCATGCTTCTATTATACGCGCCAGGCGGAAAAATCTCACGCGGAAGATTCAGGGATCATACGTGGAAGATTTGAAAATCATGGGCGTAAGATTTGGAAATGTTACGCGTAAGAATAACATCACAACTAATCAATAACCATTGAAATTTTTTCTGAGCGATACGCTCGCACTGCCTTCAGTGCCATGCGCGCAATCGGCCCAGCAGCTAATATTTGCCACCAGAACGCCGCGCAGAAATTCATCGGCCAAGCCGAGGCAAAGCGTAGCAGCAACTCGGCTAGCGGCGTACCAGCCAAGACAAGCCCAATCAAGCTCATCGCCAGCGACATACCTATCACCATACACACCGTTCGCGCCAGCGTATGAGCCTCCGCGCTGTCCTTCGCCCGAACAAACCGCTTCATGGCTTTTTGCGCCAGCTTCGATACAACCAAACTCTCAACAACCATGACGATTGCAAAGATTACTGGCTGCAGCAGCAGTGCTCTGCCCAGCGATTGCATCGACACGCCAGCGTGCAAAAACGTATTCAGCAAATTCATAAAAATTGACATCGTAAACGCCATCACGACGCCATAAAATATTCCTTCTCGCTTAGTGCGGGGCATATTCCTCCTTTGATTAATGATTTTTTGGCAACAAAAAAGTTGCGCGTTATCGGTGCAACTAGGGTGTTTTATCTTTACAACATTACGCTTTTACTGGTAGATCTAGTGAAATTCAACCACTACAAAAGCAACGTATTGACCTCTGGAGAGTATAGCAGAGGGGCTGAATTGTGTCAAGATTTGTACAGTTCGTCAACTACTTTAATCGCTGACTCGAATATAGCAGCATCAATCAATTTTCCCTCTTCAATATAATCGGTCAGTTTTGGTAGCATATGCAAACTTGCCCAGTTAATAATCTGAGTTGACATTGGCTTTCGCTTAGCAAGCAACCTTTCAAACGATGGACGTAACTCATCGACAGCCGGATAAGGCCTTCCAGTAAGTTGAGGACTTAAATACCCACCGATTGTGCGGCTAGCGATACAATAAGCTAAAAGCTCGTTATACACCGAGCGTCACGTATAACCAATAGGTGATATAAGCTTCTTCGGAAGGATAAACGTCTCATATGATAATCTACCCGCTTCTTGAAATAATTTTGATTGCTGAATTAGTCCATGCGCATACTCGTGAAGTATAACGATTCTGACAGCCTCTTTTTTCTGGTCATTAAATGAATAAGGTGGTCGCAGGAGTATAAAGTTGCTACTACTAATTTTATGTCCAGCAGGACTGCTTGCTTTTAAGCGGGGCGGCAATAAAAATATGGCGTTATCTTTTATAGCTTGCTTTTCCAAACCTAGAAAAACAGCTATTTTCTGCAATTGCATATACAAATCATTATATGAAAAATCATTTACAACATCACGCCATATGCCAAGGTTTTCATGACAATCTTGCCAAATACTGTCGAACCTATCCACAAGAGGAGAAGAAATATGAGCAATTAAACGAGATTTTTCATCGTCAAATTCTCCGCCATATAACTTCCGCAAAATATCGTAAGGATTAGGATCTGACTATATAATAGTACGTACTTGCGACAAAATAAGATTATCGGCAGGTTGAATAACTTGGTGATAATAAGTGAATAGTGGATGTTCAAACGCATACGATGTATCCCACTTAGAAACTGTTTGCAGCCAGTAAAAGAACGCTGTGTTTTTATTAATCGTCGCTATGATATTCATCTGCCTCATTATAGCAAACATCAGAAGCACCATAGGATTGAAAAGTCAAAATAACGGCAGCGTCCATGATTACGCTGCCATTTTCATACTATTTTGGTGGAGATAGAGGGACTCAAACCCTCGACCTCAGCAATGCGAATGCTGCGCTCTATCAGCTGAGCTATATCCCCATGCTTGTGGCTAAGTTGTTACAAGGATAACTATTCCCAAAAACCGTTTACGCCTAAATTGGTGGACCTTGCAGGGCTTGAACCTGCGACCTCACGAATGTGAATCGTGCGCTCTAGCCAACTGAGCTAAAGGTCCGTGGTGGAGCATACCGGATTCGAACCGGTCACCTCTTCGCTGCCAGCGAAGCGCTCTAGCCAAATGAGCTAATGCCCCAAACTACTACAGGACAGTCGCTGATTTGGCTAGAGCGCTTGCGCAATATTTCTGCTGAAGGCTCCCCAAATGAGCTAATGCCCCAGAGCTTACTCTACGAGACATTTACAAATTTGGCTAGAGCACTCGCGCAACATACTACTAAAGACTCTCCAAACTAGCTAATGCCCCAAAAGTTCTCTCCTCATCTACAATATCAAAAAACCGCTACAATTTCTAGTAGCGGTTTGTGCTGCTACGCGCCCACCCGGGGCACGGCGTTGGTATGATGTTTGTTTTCGCAACAGGGCGGCCCCATTGCGTACCAGCATAAGCATATTATCGCGCAACGTTTAGTAAATTGCAAGCGCTTATTCAATTTGGCTAGCGAACATCTTATAGAATTCACCCTGGCGAGCTACTAATTCGTCAACACTGCCCTGCTCGACAATCTTGCCGTTTTGCATCATATAGACAACATCGGCTTTTTTGATAGTTGTATAACGATGGCTGATAGCGATGATGGTATTGGCATGCTTGCCAAATAGCCGAGCAAAAATCCTTGATTCTGCCAAGGCATCAATGGCGCTAGTTGGTTCGTCTAGAATAACAATTGGCGCCTGGCGATAAAAATTACGCGCCAACGCCAACCGTTGCCACTGTCCACCCGACAAATCAACACCGTTAGTACCGTCGTCGTGTTCAAACCATTGCCCGAGAATCGTATCGCGCTTTTTGGGCAATTTGTCAATGAAAGTACTAGCTTCAGCCTGCTTAATTGATCTTTGATAATGCTGCTCGTCATAGCTGCGCTGAACATCGCCATACACAACGTTCTCGTAAGCTGTTGCAAATCGATATTTTATGAAATCTTGTTGCAGCACTCCGAGATAGCTATGCCACGAACTCTTATTAATATCCGCCAGCGACACGTTATCAAGCAAGACCTGGCCGCGCGTTGGCTGATACAACCCCAGCAACAATTTAATAAGCGTCGATTTGCCAGCGCCATTTTTGCCGACAATAGCAATCCGTTGGCCAGCGTAAATTTTCATGTTAATATCGCTTAGCACTAGCTTGTCGTTTTTGAGGTAATGAAACGAAACGTTCCGCAGTTCAATCGTCTGCGGCGGTTCGAGCAATTTCCGACCTTCATTCAAGTTTCTCGGCAACTGCATAAACCTTTGGAAATCAACCATCGCTGCAATATCCTGATCAATGCTATTGAACTGTATAATTAAACCGCTCATACCGCCAAGCGCTCGCGACATCATTTGCTCAACCAGAACAAACTGGCCGACCGGCTGAACACGATGGATAATTTGCAGAACAATCGACAACAACCCAACTAGTTGAGCTATTGCTTCGACAACGTCGGCCGCCAATCGTTTGATAATATAAGCGCGCTCAAATTGAATACGCTCAAGCTGGTCTTTGTCGCGCCACTTCGCTCGCATATCTAACATATAGCGCGCTGCGTTATAGATACGCAATTCCGCCAAATTTTGCGGCTGCATCACACTCCAAGAAATCGAATTGCTGCGGCGCCGAGCTTCGGTATATTTACGCCAATGCTCTGTCTGCAAACGCGACAATTTTAACTGAACTATCGCGCTAGGAATAATTGCTAAAAATAATATTAAGCCAATCCACCAGCTAACAGAAAATAGCGAAGCTAATGCTACTATTACACTAACAATTGATGCGATTATCCTAGCCATAGCATCGAAGAAGTGTGAGAAAAACGAAACAAAACTTTGCGCCTTATCAAACATGTCGGCAGTGTCCTTGTTATCGTAACGCCAAAAATCGATACTAACAAAATGCTCGTACAGCTGGTCGCTAATAGCCGAGCTGATTTTATACGAAGTGAATTGATCTATATAATTTTGCAAACTATTCCACGCCATCATAAGAATTCCCAGCAGCACAGTCGCTGCAACACACCAAATTGCCCTTGCGCCTGCTTGCTCGTCACCGGCGAAGCCAGCCGCCAGATAAGTAGTCGCTTGCGCGGCCACAAACGCAGTAACTAACGGGATAGCCGAACCGATAATCGTACCGATTATTTTGGTAATCGCCGCCAGCGGAGAAGCTTTGTAAGTCGTTATCGCCACCGTGCCAAAAGCTTTTAAAGTTTCGTTGAAAGATAGCTTCTTTGGTTCTGTCATGATTAATCGCAATCAGATTTTATCAGAGTAATAATAGCAGCATCCAGCTCGCTTTCACTATGCCAGGTTTGCGTCCGCCTAGCGAGATCTGGTAAATACGATTTGCTGGCAGCGCTCTGATGCTGTGCCAATAGAATTGACTTATCGCGAGCCATAGCGACGCCGATTTCTATCAACATACCTTCACTGCGGCGCGGCGAAGTTTGAATCACTAATATTTTGTCGCACTCATTCATTTGATCAATTGCTCGCCGCAAAAACTGACGCGGACTGCCATAACTTTCGGTCGCGCCATCAAACAAATTACAATAAACCTCATGCCCGCAGCCCTCAAGCAAATCAACCACCCGGCGCATACGCGCTTCAACTTTCAGTTTGTCCTCGCCAGTAAAAGCATACGAACAGAATATTTTATGCTTTTTCATAATCATATTTTATCATCTAGCTGGCAAAAGCTTCGTAAAAGAAGTTATAATCCTCTGGCGCAACGCGTTGTCGAGTGGAACTATCGCTGCGTGATTACGCCCGCCGAGAGTCATGTGTTCAATAATTAACGATAAACCGCGTACGATCTTGATACAAGCGATTTCTCGCTGAGTCGTCGGCTCCTCGCCCAGCCGCTCAATGACCAGGCGCCGAACATTACGCATACGCTCGGCGGTTTCGGGGCGTTCCATTTCGCGGTTATACGTAAAATTCACCACATCGTACCAGCGCGGCCAATCATCGCGGAAACTCTCGAAGTCAACTATCCAATATTTATCGCCGTCATACAATAAATTATTTTCGGTAAAATCCGCATGCATCGGTCGAGCTTCACACAAGCTATGATTATCACGCAAGAACTCCAAATTAGCCCGAAATATTTCCGGAGGTATCACTTCTAAATTAAACTCGGAAATAATTCGTTCTAGCTTCTGCCAAATATATTCTCCGTCTTTATTTTGTCGCGACCAGCGCGAGCAACTACGTTTCTGACTGCGAAAATAGCGATCCATTTGTACGAAACTTTGTACAAAAAAGTCGTCAGGCACATTGGCTAGCTCTGGCGTCCACCCGTCGATAAATTGCGTTAAGATTTTCACATCGTCATGATACAGCAACTTTGGCACAGAAAATGGTATATCGTTAAAATTACGAGTCAATTTATCAAAAGTTCGCAAACCATTCGCTTCGCGCAATATTTCATCTTTGCCAGTCACCCCGGGCTGCGACTGCTTGCAAAACACACGCTCGCCAAGCCAATCTACTTCGCTGACCACAAACCTATGATTCTGGCGAATGACTCTGATGGTTTTTAGGTTGGCGGCATCATTCTTCATCTTATTCTCCTATATGAATTAGGAACTCGACGCCATCTTCATACACTACATCATTAATCGCGACTTCGTAAATGTGTTTGTCATCGCGAAACGCAAAAAATCGGACGGTTTTATGTTGCTGCCAGGCTTGAACTATTTCCGCCCGCACACCATCAGCAATATCGCCAAATACCCACAGTTCATCAGCGCGCGCCACCAGCGTATTATTGGCGCGCCGCACCGTGTCACGCTCTACCGCGTCGAGCAGAAAATAGTCAAAGCTAGTAAATGGATTGATTGGCACAACGCCCTGATCAAGTGCAAATTTCGTTACAAAAAATCTCATGTAAAAATACTTTTTCGACATCGCCGTGAATACAACCATGTCGGCGGGTTTGATGGTGAGGGCGCGATGCGGTTGCTGTGTCATGGTTGTACCTCTGTTAATGTATAAGTTCTAATAATGTTTGCTCATCAATAATTTTGGTGCCGTATTGTTTGGCTTTTTTCAATTTACTGGCACCGACCTTGCCGCCGGCTACTAAATATGTTGTATCTTTTGCAACAGCGGTTTGGAAGGTGCCGCCGAGATTGCGGATTCTTTCAGCAGCAGCGTCGCGCCCCATCGACTGCAGAGTGCCGGTGATAACAAAACTTTGGCCAGCCAGACGGTCGGATTTTTGACTAAACTGTGGTGTCACACCAAGGTTAGCAAATTTTTCGAGTAGCGTCACGTTATCTTCATCAGCGAACCACGCCACGATTGACTCGGCAACAATTTCACCCACGCCACCCACTTCGCGCAGCTCATCGATAGTCGCTTGGCTGAGCTTTTCAATACTTTCAAAGTGGTTCGCGAGGTCGATCGCCGTCTGCGCGCCAACATGACGAATACCAAGGCCGAACAAAAATCGCTCCAAGGCTGGGTACTTTTTATCAGCAATAGCATCGATAAGTTTTTGCGCAGAAATCTCAGCGAAGCGCTCCAACTGCAGTAAATCATCTTTCGTCAACCGGTAGATATCCGCCAAATCATTAACTAGCCCAGCCTCAACCAGCGCCTCAACATTTTTCTCGCCCAGTGTATCAATGTCCAGTGCGCCTTTGGAGGCAAAATGTGCTAGGGCTCGCTTCAAAATCAGTGGACCGCTCAAGCCTTTGACGCGGTACACCGCCTCGCCTGCTGGCCGTACAAATTCTAGCTCTGGATATTGGCGCACCAATTCTGCTGGATAATCAATCGGCTTAGAATCTGCCGGCCGCAATTCTTTCAGTACGGTTTGTACCTGCGGGATGATATCGCCCGCCTTAAAAATAACCACCGTGTCACCGCGGCGCACATCCAGCCTAGCAATTTCGTCAGCATTATGCAGACTGGCGTGCTGCACCGTCGTACCAGCCACCACCACCGGGTCAAACACCGCTACTGGCGTAGCTGCACCCGTTCGACCGATGGAAATAACGATATCGCGGATGATGGTTGTAGCCTGCTCAGCAGCATATTTGTAAGCGACCGCGCCGCGCGGATTTTTCCCGACTAACCCGAGACTTTCATACAACGATCGATCATTGATCTTAATCACCAAACCGTCAGTATTAAACGGCAAATCATGGCGCTTACCATCCCATTTGTTAACGAAATTCATCACATTCGCTAAAGTAGTAAAAACGCTCGCCTGCTGATTACGAGTAATTCCTAGAGCAGTCAGCGCCTCGTAAGCAAAGCTGTTGGTCGGCACTTCAGCGTCGTTATCACGCAGCATATCATAGCCACGAAAATGTAGTGGCCGCGCCGCCACCAAGGACGGATCAAGCTGGCGGATTGTCCCTGCCGCCAGATTACGCGGATTAGCAAATTCTGGCTGCCCCAAGGCTTTTTGCTTTTCGTTAAGCTCCGCAAAGTCGCGCTTCAACATCACAATCTCGCCGCGAATTTCTGTCCGCCCGCGCAAAAATTGTTCAAAGCCTGACGCCTCATGCAACCGCAACGGTACATTTTTTATAGTCCGCACATTGTTCGTCACATCCTCGCCGATAAAGCTATCGCCGCGCGTCACTGCCTGGGCCAACACGCCATCAATATAAATCAACGCGCACGCCAAGCCATCCATCTTGATATCGGTAAAAAATTCATGCTTATGTCCCGGTATCAGCTTATCAGTACGCTCAATCCACGCTTCGATTTCATTCTTATCAAACACGTCGTTCAGACTAACCATTCGCCGCTCGTGACGAACTTTTTGAAAACCTTCAAGCAGCTTGTTGCCAACCCGCTGCGTTGGGCTATCTGGCGCAATCCACTCTGGGTGCGCTGCTTCAATGTTCTTTAGTTCTATCATCAAGCTGTCGTACACCGCATCGCTGACGCTTGGCTGATCAAGCGCGTAATATTCGTAGCTGTATTGATTGAGCAGTTTTTTAATTTCTTCAAGCCGGCTTCGCGTCATCTGCTACCACCTTTCTATACAGCAGATAAATATACGCTGCCAACCAGACAAACAACAGCGCCATCATAAACGCGCCAGAAAATGGCACGATTGGTACCGACTCGAGCCACTTCAGCTTTGACGATAATCCGCGCTCTAGCAACACCAACGACACCATCACAACGCACCATACCACCGAGCTATAGACAAACGCCCAAACTATCCTGAGCATAATCCTTAGTCGCCGACCAACCACCAAGTCGCTAGCAGCCTGGATTGCCCGCAGCGGATACATACCAGGCAAAGCCACCACGACTAGCGCAATAATCGTACTGGTCACCCAATAGAGTACAAGTGTTAATACACTTGCCGCCAGCAGACCGAATAACATCATACCGAAACCTTCTGTTAATATATGCACCGATACCAAAGCCGAATACGCCAGCGCCATAATACCAACTGGCGATAGTTGAATTAGTAATATCAGCAACACTACCGACGTCGATATCAACGGTGCGGTTGCGTTGTACAAGCCGTCGCGTAATTTTGGCTTAAGCCCAAGTAGAATTTCGCGCAGCAACCACACCGCCGTTAGCCAAGTCATCAATACAAGCAGCGCCAACATAACTCCCTGTTCAGCCCGCAGCGACGTCGTGTCAATCGCCAACGACGAAAATGTCAGCATACCAGCATTTAGCAACTGTCCCACGCCGCCGTCGAAAATCTTGCCCAGCGACTCGGACACTAGCTTGCCAATTGAATCATAAGTTGACTGGCTAGTAATAATTCCTAAAAAAATTATTATCAGCGCATACAAGATTATCATAGACAAGAACAAGCCTTTATTCCTCCACAACACGCGATTGACATAGTGAGTAAAAGCAATATATCCAGGCAAACGCAAACTGCGGCGATAATCTCGCCGCCGCGTCCGCCGAAAGCTGCGATGCGGCCGCCGCTGCAGGAAACGCACATTGCGATAGCGCGTCAAATACCACTTCTCGGTAAGCCAATCAAGAAATGCGCTACCGTAATGCTTCGGAGTATTATGTTTCTTTTGCTGTTTCATAAATAAGCTATGGTGCGCAAGGCGGGAATCGAACCCGCACGACTTTTGGTCAAGAGATTTTAAGTCTCTCGCGTCTACCAATTCCGCCACTCGCGCTTGTAATTTTATGGAGGCACGTACGAGAGTCGAACTCGTCTAAAAGGTTTTGCAGACCTCTGCGTAACCGCTCCGCCAACGCGCCGTCTGCTTTATTATACCAAACTACAGTTGCTCTTTGAACATTAACTATGAAAAAATCGCTGGCAGAGCAACGATTTCATGATGTATATTTGGTGCACTGAAGAAGACTTGAACTTCCACGGCCGCAATGGCCACTAGCCCCTCAAGCTAGCGCGTCTACCAATTCCGCCACCAGTGCATAGTGCTTTAATTGGCGTGATTATAATTATACTAACCTCACGGCGTTTTGTAAACAGAAGCCTTACCCGTAGACCACGTCGTTACGTCAGCGTAACGATCGTTCATGGTATTTAGAGAACCGCGCGGCTCAACAATCGACGCGCCATTGTTCAAAACGTAGCTGCCGACAGATTGATACAAACCAATTGCTGGCGCATCATTCAGCCACTGATTAACAAACTGAATATACTTAGCTGCCCGCAGAGCTGAATTAGTGCGCGAACGCCCGCCAACCAGATCGTTGTCAACTGTTCGATTAGAATAATTAGCAAAATTGTAACCAGAAGCGCTAGCCTGCGACGAATGCCAGTAGGCAAAAACGTCTGGGTCAGCGCCAAGCTCCAATTCATACAACAAAGCATCGTAGTCGCGCGGCTGCAACACGCTTTGCACGAAGCTAGTAGTTGTCGAGCTGGTATCGATTTCGCGCAGCTGGACATCAACGCCAAGCTTCGACCACTGCTGTTTAAGCGCATCGACTATTTTCTTGTATTCATCGCGCCCAGACGAAGTTGTCACAGCAACCGCTAGCGGCCGGCCGTCCTTGCCTTTCCATTGGCCTTGGTTATAAGTCCAGCCTGCTTCTTTGAGCAGCGCTTTGGCCTTATCTAAACTATAATCTGGCGCTGCCGGCAGTTTTTGCGCAATCTGACTTTGCAAAATCGGCGTGTCTAGCCGCGCCACATTGTCGCCGACAGTTGCGCGAATTGATGAAGTATTAGTAGCGTAGCGTAAAGCCCGGCGAACTCTAGCATCTTGAAGTGTTTGACTGCGATTATTCATCAAAAGATAGACGCCTTTATTGAGAAGCCAATGTTTAGTCGAATACTGCTTAGATTTAATATTATCAGCAGCCGACAAAGATAAACCCGAAGCCGCCGAAACCTCGCCGCTATTTACAGCCTTAACTAACAGCGATTCATTACCGTAAGCTCGCAGCTCCAGGCGCGACAAAGTCGAAACTGCCCCGTAATATTTAGTATTCGGTTCCATCCGCACCACGTCGGTAGAGCTAGTTGACTCGCTAGTTTGAACTCGTTTAACCGCAAATGGTCCGCTGCCGACTGGGTTGCTACTAAAATCAGCTTCGCGCATTGACGACGGACTAACAGTTTGTAAAATATGCTTAGGTATTACCGGAAAAGTCAAGGCGTGCGAAAACCCGGCATACACCGCTGGTAGCATAAACTCTACTGTTGAATCGTCAATTGCCCGCGCCGAAATGTCTAGCCAATTAACTCGCAAAGGCGAACGCACTTGCGGGTTTTTGATCAGATTAATCGTATATACAACATCCTCGGCAGTCAACTTTTTACCATCGTGCCAGACGGCATTGCGCAGCTTGATTGTATAAACTTTGTCATCTTTTACTGTCATTGATTCGGCCAAGTCAGTATGCAACGCTCCGGTAACATCGTAATTATACAGAGACGAAAATAACAGCCGTGATACCGCCTGTTCAGGCTCGCTAGCCGCTAGCAAAGGATTAAGCGTGCTAATATTGCCAATCACTCCCTCGACATACACGCCGCCAGATTTAGCACCGTCCTTCTTGCTGCCTTGCGAATTCCAGGAATACTGAATACCCAAGCCAGCTATCAGCAAGGCTATAGCAGCCAGCCAAATCATAATCTCGGTCATCACTAAGCGGACATTTTCAATACGCCGCAGAATAAAGCGGCTAGCATGGCGCTGCGTGGCGCCTTCGGCATGCTTGACTCTCAGCGCTAGCCGCTTGTAGCCCAGCCTCAGTTTGCCCTTACTTGCTTTACTCATTTATATCCACCCTTGATTTATCTATAAGTTCGGCAAAACCAACAGTGCCACAATCGACATCACAAACGCTACAGCCAAGAAAATCGTCACTTCAAACAGGTTTTTATCGAGACCGCGCCGCGTCGTATACAATTCGCCAGAACCGCCGAATCCAGCGCCCAGGCTAGCCCCGCGCTGCTGCAGCAGAACCGAAATTATCATCAGCACCGCCGATACTACCATAATAATTTGCAAAGTTAGTGTTACGTCCATTTTATGATTTCTCCTCTCGTTCGTCGTGATAACTGAGCTCCAGAACACTACTTACTACATAGTTTACCAAACTTAATATCAAGCCTGCAAAAATCGAGTTCAAGAACGTCATTTGCAAGCCTGGAGCCAACATCAATGATAACCAAACCAAAAAACCGTTAACAACTATCGTGAAAAAGCCAAGCGTTACCAAAATCATCGGTAACGACAAAATCATCACAATCGGCTTAAGCGTCGCGTTGATAATTGAAAAAATCAGCCCGGCGCCAAAAAAGGCCACCAAACTAGAATCGATTTGAGCATTGCTATAACCCGTGCCAAAAATCCGCACCGCTACCCAAATTCCCAGCGAGTTCAGTATCCACCGAAGAATAAAAGCTATAAATTGTTTACTCATACTGCTACAGTATACCGCATCAGCCGTATTTTTCATAGTTGTGGCATATCGCCACCCTGGTAGCAAAAAGCCTCATAGACGCGAGTTCCTAGCGCTTGCCCGATAGCATCGCAAATTTCCGTTTGGCTAGCTCGCCTAACTGCCCGCATACTGCCAAAGCGCCGCAGTAATTTGCGCCGCGTTGCCGGACCGACACCAGGAATGTCGTCAAGCTCGCTTTTTGTGGCGCCTTTGCGCTTGAGCGTTGTATGATAACTGACGGCAAAACGGTGCGCCTCGTCACGAATACGTTGAAATAGCTTTACGACATCATCATATTCACTCATAGTATCGCTGCCGCGCAGATTTCGCGAGTGCGAACCAGCATTTTGCTGCCCAGCATGCAAATTAATTAAGTAAAAATCACCAGAATCCAGCACACTAATGCCGAGATGCGGCTCTTTCATCAACTGGCTGAGTAATGCGTCGTCATCATTAGTATGTGAACAATTTTTGGCGACAACGATTTCTTCTTCGCGCTTCGCTATGCCAATTACTGGCACTGTAACGTCTAGCTTGTCTAATTCGTCGAGTACTGCACTAAGCTGCCCTTTACCACCATCAACCAACAACAAATCTGGCATCCCCCAATCTTTACGATTTTTTTTACTGAAACGCCGCCTGATAGTCTCGCGCATATTAGCAGTGTCGTCGTTACGCTGCACGTGCATCTTGAACTTACGATAATGTGTCCGGTCGCTAGCACCGTTCGTGAAAACCACCATACTTGCCACTACATTTGTGCCGCTCATATGTGATATATCATAGCCCTCAATCCGTGCTGGCGGCGACGGCAAACTCAACAACTCAGCCAACTGCACTAGCGCTTGGTCCTTCGAAATATTAATGAACTCACGGTCGCCGAACATAATCCGCCGCTGCAACTCGCGTAAATAAATCAACTTATTGCGAAGCTGCGCGGCTGTCTCGAATTCTTGATTACGCGCCGCTCGCTTCATGTCGCGTTCAATTTCTTGCGCAATTTTGACGCGCCCGCCCTCTATATACTTGATCAGCTTGCGCAAAGATTTCTTGTACTCGTGACTAGTCATATCAAGGCTGGGCGCCAAACCGATTTGCTCTTCTAAATTAGCGTGTTCGCGCTTGGGCGGCTTGATATAATAAGGAAAAATTTTGCGCAAATAACGCAGCGCCTTCTTGACTGGCAAACCACTATAAAAAGGGCCAATGTAGGTCGCACCGTCATCAGCAGGGCTGCGCGTAAAAGTCACCGTCGGCCATTCGCTTTTCATATCAATTCGCACGAAAGTTTGTGATTTATCATCGCGCAGCAAAATATTGTAGCGCGGCATATAACGCTTGATCAGCTCGCTTTCTAGGAATAGCGCGTCAATCTCGCTCTCGGTTTCGATCCAATCGGTATCATAAATTTCGGCGACCAGCGCCCGAGTTTTGGCGTCAAAATCTTTGCTGCTCTGAAAATACTGGCGCACACGGTTTTTTAACACCGCCGCTTTACCGATATAGATAATCTCGCCGCTCGCCGACTTATGAAAATAAACACCGGGGCTGCGCGGTAGAGTTTTGAGCTTTTGCTGTAACTGCTTATTCACAAGTACTATTATATCTTATATCAAGTAATCAAGCTGCTAATAATGTCAGTCAAAGCCCTCTTCAATAATTATTTTCTATTACGCAATATTGTCTCAAACAACTCAGGAAAAGTATCGTCGGCCATGTCGCGCTTACCACAAAAATGTCCATATCCCGGAAATAATCAATAACAGGCAGACGGGAAAGATTTTTTTAGAATTTTTATTGCAATATCAACTCGCACCGAGTCATTGTCAGAGTAAAATATAGTTAGACTACGTACGCGATCAAGTAGCGCCTCGTCAATCTTAAAATCAAAAAAACCGCCACGAAGCGGCTCATCATATGGAGCTTCGGGGTTAAATTTATCGCCAAAAGCTGGTGCAACAAGATAAACGTCGCCTGCACAAATTTGCGGATTCTCACTCATCCATTGAATTAGAAAACCCCCGCCACAACTATGGCCAACCAATATAGTTTCTGAATTTACATCATATTTTTCAAAAGTCTGTCGCCACAGTGAGTAATCTGGTCGCCACGACTCAGGCATCTCGGGCGTCTGAGTGTCAATACCGCGAATTAACAGCTGCTGTTGCAGCCATGGAATCCAAATCGAGTTACTAGCGCTCGGTAGATTTGGATTGAAATAAGATTGTTTGGACGGCTTACCGTGAACAATTATCGCCTGCTTCATATTTCAATATTAACATAATAACAAGCCAGCCCCCGCGTCTGTTCCCCCTCATAACAATATGAAGAGATAATAAACAGCAACCTTTTCACCCTCATTACCAAGCCCCGACTAAGTAATTCAACTGCCAAATTCCAGGAAACAACGAGCTATTATCGTACCAAAAGCTGGCCATTCACTCCACCCAAGCGGCGGGAACAAGCACCTCGCTCCCCTCTCGCAACGGCAAGCCTGCCAATTGGTCGTCGACGCCGGCTTAAAAATTTTGGGTACCAACTTTCCAGGCAGAGAATCGGAATAAACAAGGAAGTACTTCAGCTACCTATCAACGGCGTAAGTATTCTTCTAAAAACTCGCTCCACTCCAGCGCATTCTTCTCGCGGAAATAATGGCGCAAGAAATCAACCATAATTTGCTGGCGGTTTTCTGCCTCTATTCGTCCTGGCTTGGTCAGCATCAAGCCTTTCAGTTTCAGCAGCTTTTCGAAAAAGTGATTGATGAAGCCGTCGGTATCATGCGTATTGCCATCAGCATTATATTCGTGCGCCGCCAGATTAACATTCGGCCAAACTGTGGGATCAAAAATCCGCCCGCCGTGATGGCAAGCATAGACCAGCGCCCGCTCAATCCCGACCGCGCCGATAGCATCACACATATCAGCGTCAGACACAATTTGACCCGCCAGCCGCTGCGGCTGCCTGCCGTTCAGCCGTTTGCTATAACCAATCGCTGCAACATTTTCTAACACAGCCTGACTTAGACTATTAACTACTTCTACCTGCGCCATAATATTTACTGCGTTCGTTAATTTCTCCGCCTGCGCCTTGCCGACTAATTTATAATCATCAACGTCATGCAGCCAAGCCGTCAGCAGCGCTTCTTGCAGATCCACTGGCTGACTGCATTCGCTAGCAAAACGCTCTGCCAGCAGCGCCACCCGCTCAACATGATCGTCAGCGTGACCTGAGGTGTCGCTGCCTAGTAGTTCACGGACCAATAGTTTAACTTTATTAAGTTCAGGAGTTTGCTTATTATTCATAGCATTTATTATATCTCATTGCCGCCACTAGCACATTAGTTGCCCTTGTATTTCTATAGTATTTATGCTATAATATAAAGATATGGCTGAAGTAATCACCACCGCTCCAAAGTCAGAAGAAGCGGAAATTGAACTGTTAATTATGCCGCTAGGTGAGCTAACTTCGCACTTAGGCGACGATGAGACGTCCACTGCTATAAAAGCGATTGCTAATTTCGTCAACCGCCGCAGCCCAGGCGATAAACAGATGCTGCCTGTATCTGATGCGGATATCGCTGGTAAGTACACTGATATCGTAGCCTTGCGGCTGCCTGAAGCCGAAGACGTTATAGACGCTAACTTTATCACAAACAATGTAGTCGGGTACGTTGGAGCGATGGAACCAATCAGGCATGGCGCCCGTCTAATGTCTGAAGTTGGCTCGCTCAAAGTCGACGATAGCCTACGCGGTCACGGCGTCGGAACTATATTATTTGAAAAAATTATTCAGGCAATGCAAGACGAAGGAATTACACCTTATGCATTTTGCAATTCAGACAGCTTGCCTATAGCCAAACGGCTTGGCGGGCGCGAGATAGAATCAGCAGACGAAGTGCCCCCAGAGGCATTGGAATTATGCCAAGAGTGTCCGTTGTATGGTCAGGGTAGCAAAAAGCATGGTTGTTGTGATACCGTAGTGGTATGGGACAAGACGCAAAACACAGACAGCTAGATATTATTGAATTAACCGAGCAGCTGATTGCCATCCCGTCGATATCAGGCAATGAAACCGAGATTCTGCGCTTCGTCGCGTCATGGATGCAATCGGTGAATTTCGATAAGGTTATTACCGAGAAACGTTTTACTACTGGACTGATCCGCGCCAAAGGACAGACAGCAAAGCGCGCGCTCATTTTATGCGGACATGTTGATACGGTTTCTCCTGGCGACAAGTCATCTTGGCGGCAGAGTCCGTGGCAACCATACGTTATGAACGGCCGGCTATATGGTCTAGGCGCCACCGACATGAAAGCTGGCGTCGCTCTACAAATGATAGCCGCCGCCGAATACGCAAATAACCGGCGCGATGATCTTGATGTGTGGTGCGTCGCCGTTGCTAGCGAAGAGATTGACGGCGCTGGGTCGGCTGATTTTGCGAGGTATTTTTCAGAAAAGACACAGTACGAGGAAGTTAGCTGCGCCATCGCCGAACCGACGGATAATCGCATCGAGATCGGACATCGCGGCAACAAGTTTGTTGAATTTATCTTTGAGCGCACATCAAGCCACGCCTCGCAAGAGAGCGCTTATTACGATAGTTCACTGCCAGCCGTGGTGTCGTTCCTGAATGATTTGCCAGAGATTCGCGAGCAGCTTCATGCCGCCTATAGCCACGATATTTTGGGTACCCCTAGCTTCACGCCAACGCGCGTTGAACCTGCAGGGTCATACTCTAACAACAAAACAGCCGGTATCAGCTCTGTGATGGTCGATATACGTACCACGCCGCCCCTGGACGCAGACTTTGAAAATTGGGTTGACGAGATAGTTGCCCGTTACGATTGTACATGGCGGCATCCCGCTACGCCTGTGCCATCTGCTCTGTGCGATACAAACGCCAAAATCTTGAAAACCATGCAGCGCTTGTTACCAGAAGCTGAGACAGCAGTCAGCTACGGCGGCACCGATCAAGCCTTCTTCCAGGCTATTGGCGCAGAGACGGTCATCTACGGTCCTGGCGATTTCGACCAAGCGCACATTGTAAATGAATCGGTATCAGTAGCAAGAATTAGACAGACGCACGGCATTTACCAGCAACTCATTCAGTCAATATAGGTTTAGCGTATTGCGATTTGCTTGACATGGCAGGTTAAAAATTATTAACAGGTAAACCTCGTGTTACAATATCTGTAAGCTTTGTTAAATTGAGGAGGTTTTATGAAAACGCCAAAACTACTATTAATCATCGCTGGATCGCTTGCGGCTATTGCGGCAGTATTAATTGCTGTCAGCTGTATGCCGCCGTCCGGACCAGAACCAGAATACGTTTGCGCCAAAAACGGCCAGCCAAGTTCCGGATTCAAAGACACTAAGAAAAATTGCCCGATAACTTCAGAAAGCTTGAAAGCTCATATGGCGTGGGAAGAAGGCCCATTCGGCAGAGGCAAATATATTATGCGCCAAATCGCCGTCGTGTCAATACTTGGTGCGATTGGCTGTGCTGTTGCTTCGCCAATTGTAAAGTCAAAGCAGAAGAAAAAGTCAGAAAGATAAAACTAACAAACTCATATAATATAATACAACTAACTGAATCTGCCGTCTTTTTGTGCAAGTAAAGTTACAAAAACACAGTGTGATTTTACAGAAAATTTGACTTTTTGTTCTGATATTGATATATATATTAACTTTTGCTCAAAGTCAGTCTAGGGCAGAAGTCGCCCTTGCTTTGAGCATGCCTCGAGAGGAGGTGAAAAAAGTGGACGGAGGCCGGAACAGAGCCGTCGTTGGCGGCTTTCTTAGTTCATTGCCGATCGCTGTCGGCATCTTGGCCGGAGCGGTAATGCGTAGCGTTGTCAAAGCAGAAGCGCTGTGCTTCGCTCTGGTCATTGCCATCTCCATCCCTGGTGGTATCTTCTCTCACTCCCTGCTCACGCGCTACTTGCGTAAGCAGGACAGCGAGGAGTAGCAACGCCCGCCAGAAAATAGCTCGCTGAAAATTGTTCAATTCGGTTCGAGACGCACATTTTAGCGTCTGCTGGATTGAGATCCAGTTTCCGGCTTGAGCACGTTTTCGGCGGGCTATTTTCTTTTTTTACAAAAACCGCCGCCCTTCCAGCGCATGCCCGAGGGTAATTTGATCGGCATACTCTAGATCGACGCCCACAGGAATGCCGCGAGCTAAACGCGAGACCTTGGTAGCTAGGTGCGATTCCTTGATTTGGCGCTGGATGAATAGCGCCGTTGATTCGCCCTCGACGCTAGCGTTGGTGGCGATAATAACCTCCTCTACGTTATCGTCGCGCAATCGCTGCAATAGCTCGGGTATATGAAGCTGTTCTGGCCCGACGCCGTCAATCGGCGAAATCGTTCCGCCCAATACGTGATAAGTACCTTGGAATTGCCCGGTGCGTTCTAACGCCACTATATCTAGCGGCTCTTCAACAACGGCAACTAGCTGGCGATCGCGTTTCGGATCGCTATACAAGGGCGAGATTTCCTGGTCAGCGTCAATTAGCGCGAAAGTTTTCGGGCAACTTTTGACCTGCGCATGCAACTGCCGCAAGGCATTCGCTAGCGCTTCAGTAGTGCGAGAATCGTTTTTTAGCAAGAAATAAGCATAGCGTTCAGCCGTCCGCGGCCCAACGCCTGGCAAATGACCCAACTCCTCAATAACACGCTCAAGCGCGCTTGGCAATAGTGCCATTAGTTTATAATCCGAGGCTTCCTAGCCCGCCCATCAGCGGTTTCATCTTTTCGGCAGCAATTTCTTGTGCTTTAGCCATACCGTCGCGGATAGCAATCTCAATCCAGTGTTCAAGCTGGTGGATATCATCTAGATCAACGTATTCTGGATTAATCTTAATCGATTTGATCTTGAGCTCGCCGGTGATTTGAACGATAACCGCACCATCGCCCGCCTCAACCTCGACGATTTCTTTGGCTAAAGCTTTCTGCGCTTTGCGCAAATCATTCAACATTTTCATTTGATTCAAGGCCATTTTGACTCCCCTTCTTCAGAAATTAACTCTACCAATTATAACTTATTACGGCAATTTTTTGTAGACATAGAGCCGGTCGCCATTTTGGGCACGGGTGTTAGTTATAATACTCTCTAGCTGCCAGTTTTTCGGAATCTTGCGGCGCGCGGCGCGTGTCGCCACCGTTTGGGTTACTTCGGAATTAAGCTCGGTAGCAACCGTTAAAGATTTATTATAGTGAGCGGCTAGATTATAAATAGGCGCTTCATCCGCATCAGCCAAGAGTATCATATTTTTTTGACGCCGCAATTGGGCATTAACTAACGATAGATCACTATTGTAGGCGCGAACAACGGCCGGATTGTACGTATACCCGTTAAAATATTGATTAACGCTAATATAAATCAATCCGCTAACTAACACACTCAATGGCAGCAAACCCGCAACGCGAGCATACGGATTGCAAGGAAATAGCCGATACCAGTAGCGAATCAAGAAATCAAAGCCAGTAGCAACTGCAATTACCATCAGAACAAATATTACATACTGATTATTATAATTAAGCAAGGCGAGCGGCACCATAACCAAACTCATCAAGATAGTAACATAGCTACGCGCTGTATAATGCGTGGCTGCCAGGCGGCAAAAACCTAGTAAAGCAATAGCCGTCAACGGCATAGCATAAGCCGGCCTCAGCAGACCGTCAGCAGCGCTATCGGTAGCGGCAAAACCAAACAAGCTAAGGCTCGAAAGCAGCGCATTAGTTTTGAGATGCACGAAGTCTGACGGCAAACCGAGCAGCAACTTGCCAATACCTTTTGGCTCTAATATTAAGGCATAAACTAGCGGCGCCATCGCCGCCAAGCCGACCAGCAGTGCAATGAGTAGTTTTTTCTTGGGCAGCCGCCTGATAATCGCTCGAATATGCGGATGAACTAAGGCTACGATAATTATAATTAAGTCCAGGTATACGCCCATCGGCAGATAGAGCGCGACGCTCATCAATACGCCACCAAGCACTTTCCAGAATGTATGAAAATGTTTACCGCGCGTTACATACATGCCCGCAACCATCAGCCATACTGCAACAGCGCTAAAGGTAATACCGGGCGTACCGTCTTGCGCTTGGAATAGAAAATGTGTCGAAGTTGCCAATACGATCGTCGAAATGACAGCAACGTTAGGCTTGAACCAAGCGCGAATCAACATGAAAATACCTAGCATCGTCAAGGTGCCGAGCGCAATTGACGGCAGTTTAATCGAAAATTCGCTGACACCAAACACAAAAATTGACAGCCGCTGCAGCAGATAATACGGCAGATTTACCACCATCGACGGCTCAAGAGTTTGGCGCGATAGCATACTAGCTTGGCTGACAGATTTGATTTCTTGCTCGCGCAAACCGCCAGGAGTATACAATACGCCGATCCATAGCACTGCCACCAAAAGTACGGCGATGCAAAAATAACTCAAAATATAGCGATATTTATATAAAGTATAGTCCGCAGGTTTACGCATACTAATTATGATTATATCACGCGAGAGATTATTCGTGGCGCTTATCGAGCGACATGAACCGCAGGCGCTCTGGATGGAAGTATAACTGAACTTTGCCGACTGGACCATTGCGGTGCTTAGCAATGATTAAGTCGGTGATATTGGCGACATCTGGGTTGTCTGGTTCGTAATAGCCAGGGCGATAAATAAAGGTAACAATATCAGCATCTTGTTCGATACTTCCCGACTCGCGCAGGTCAGCTAGCTGCGGGATTGGCGGCGTACGATTCTCAACCGACCGGCTAAGCTGGCTAAGCGCTATCACTGGTACATTCAACTCGCGAGCGATAACCTTCAAGCCGCGGCTAATTTCGCTAACTTCTTGAACGCGATTGCCGTTGTAATTACCGTTCGCCTGCATCAACTGTAGATAGTCAACGACAATTAACCCGAGCGTTTGATTATGCGCAATTCGGCGGGCTTTGGTGCGCATACCGAGAACACTAAGTGCTGGCGTGTCATCGATATAAATCGGCGCTTCAGCCATTTCGCCCATAGCTTCACTAATCTTTGCAAAGTCGTCGTCACTGAGATTGCCAGTACGAATATTCCAGCTGTCAACGCCAGCGGCATCGGCCAGCATGCGGTCTATTAGCTGCTGCTTACTCATCTCGAGGCTAAAGAACAACACTGGCAGCTTAGCAATAGTCGCCACATTGTATGCTAGGTTAGTTACAAACGTCGTCTTACCCATAGATGGCCGAGCCGCCAGGATGAATAGGTCGCTGCGCTGCAAGCCGGCGGTCATATTATCGAGATCTTGGTAGCCGGTGCGGATACCGCGTAGCTGGCCTTTATTGCGGTGCAACTCCTCGATGCGCGAGAAACTCTCGTCGAGGATAGTTTCGATACTGACCAGATCTTGTTTAATCGTTTGGTCAGAGACGTTGAATAGCTCGGCTTCTGCCTTCTCGAGGATTTCCTGGGTTGGAATTTCTTCGTCGAATCCTAACTCGCTGATTTCGCCGCTAGCTTTGATCAGACGCCGGCGAACAGCTTTCTGAGCAACGATTTCAGCATAGCTAGCAGCGTGAGCGGCCGTAGGTACATAGTTGGTTAGTTCGGTTAAGTACGTCGAGCCGCCAACTGTCTCGAAATTATCCGTTTTCTTGAGCTCCTCGGTTAGAGTCAATAGATCGACCGGCTTGTGCTGCTCATATAAGCGCATCATACTTTTAAAAATCAGCTGGTGCCGTTTGTCGTAAAAATCCTGCGGTTTTACCGTCTCGCTGACATCCGCTAGTACGTCGTCGTCAATCAAAATTGCTCCGAGCAAGCTCATCTCGGCGTCAATACTCTGCGGCGGTATTTTGGCAGCGACTTCTTTTTGCTTAGCCATTACAGATTCACCTCTTCTCCTCCGCCCATAATATCAAGAATAGCGGCGGTTTGGCTATCTTTTGGCGGTTTTGGCTTAGCGCTGATGATAATTTCACGGTCAAGATTTTGCGCCTGTAGAGCGCCAGCAAGTACTGGCAGCGACTTTTCGATTTGATTTTTAGCAAATTTCTTACCAGCAAAAACCGTTAACTGCTGATCGTCTAATTCGTAGCCGCTTTTCGCGAGATAACTATAGGCGCCAGTGGATTTTGCGTGAACAGCCTCGAGAAATTTTGACCAATCAAAATTAGCTGTTTGATTTGGCTGGGCATTTTTCTTCTTTTTTTGCGGAGTATCGCTAGCTGGCTGCGGCGCGTAAACAGGCGCTGGTTCGTTCACGACCATTGGTTGCGCTAATTCTGGCTGCGCTGGCGTTGACACCGCAGGAATATCAGAATTAGAAACATTTGTATTAGAACCAAGCGCTATCAGCAATTTGACATACGGCCAAGCGGTTTTCTGATTTGATAATAATTTGTCGGCCAGCGGCAAGCAATTAGACTTATTGATGATATCGCTGCGGATTTCGTACAGTAATTGCTCGCTGATAGCATTGGCTGGTACGCCTCTATGCTCAAGTGCGCGCAAGGTATCGGCGATAGTTTGTAAATCGCCCGCGCAATAAGCCTCTAGCAGCTGTCGAATTTTAGCCGTGCTTGCTAAGCCTAGCGAATCTTCGACCATAGCGGCAGTAATTTTCTCGCTGCTTAAATTTTGCATTTGATCTAGCAGGCTAATACTATCGCGGAAACTTCCCTGCCCATAGCGGGCAATTAGCTGCAGGGCGTCGTCGTCAATAGAAATCTGCTCGGCATCAGCAATGGTACGCAAATGTGCGGCAACTTCGTCTTGGCTAATTGTCCGGAAATTAAAGCGCTGAACACGACTAAGAATCGTAGCTGGCAATTTATCGGCATCAGTGGTTGCTAGGATAAACACAGCGTGCTCGGGCGGTTCTTCAAGCGTTTTGAGCAGTGCATTGAACGCTGATTTGCTCAGCATGTGAACCTCGTCAATAATATAGATTTTTTTGGGGGCGCTAACGGGCGCAATCTGAACCTTCTCGCGCAAATCACGGATATCTTCAACTGAATTATTGCTGGCTGCATCAATCTCGATAATGTCGAGATGAGTTGATTCATCGCGATACGGCAAGCGATTGATTTCGTGCGCCAGAATCCGCGCAATCGACGTTTTACCAACGCCGCGCGGCCCTGTCAATAAATAAGCATGCGCCGTCGTTCCGTTAGCAATTGCCCGTTCTAAAATCGCCGTAATATGCGGCTGACCGACAATCTCGCTCAGCGACCGGCTGCGATATTTCCGATATAAAGCCTTACCCATTTGTTATATTATAGCGCAGAATCAGCGATTAAAATAGCGAAGCTTGAACTGGCGCTAAATCTAGCTGCTCAACAGTACGGCTAATGGTCATATCGTATCCGATATATTTTTTGATTGGTAAGAAAATAAAGCGGCTATTTTGCTGCATAATTAGCATGCCGCCAATTAGCCCTGCGAAGCGTCCAGCGATTTTTGGCTCGATTATTTCCGTTAGATCATCGCTTTTTGGTTCGATAGTTAGCATGTATGGCGATAAATTCAAGAACTCGCTGTTATCAAATTTAACGCCTAACTGCTCTGCGATCCGCTGGATTGTTTGGTGTAATTTCTGCTCGGCTAGCGTCGGATCATAATGTTCATTTGCTAGAATTGTTGCTTTCTTGCGCAGCTGCACACTCTCGCAAAGACCTGGCAGCCGGGCGATCTTCGCTTCGTATTGGCGAGCGATATTAGCGCTAGGAAACACCTCAAGGATAGCAGCATTGCGGGCACCTTGCTCTAACAATCGCGCTAGTTTGCGTTCAGCATAAGAAATGCCAACCTTTATCACCTCTGGCGAAAAATAAGCTAAGTATAAGATATGCGGCTGCTGATTCAGCTCAGCCTGCTGCTGGCTGATATTGGTAGTATTGTAGAACGCTGGATTGAAGCCAGTCTTTTGCTGGCACTCTGGACATTGCTCGTATTTATCATCAAGCTGGCGGTCGCCAGGACAGCGATGACATTGTTTAGCTGCCAAATCGTACCAACCAATACATTTTTTGGTGCTAGTATCAAATGATAGAGTAAATTCGCCTTGCGGCTGCATACGCCAGAACTTACCGCCATCATCCATGACGCGCAAATACGGCAAGTTACTATTAGGATCATAGCTAACCCGCGTGAAAAGAAAAGTTCCCTCGCCTAAATCATGCATTAATACCCCTATTTGTGATGATCCAAACTTATATAGATTATAGAGCTGCTTCAACTGCCGCCCAGGTGGCATCAGGATTGTCTTCTGGCACAATAATAGTAACCTGATCGCCAACATTGATACGGAAATAGGTCACGCTCGCCAGCAAAATCCGATACTCTTTACCTTGCGCTTCAACATAGTAGGCGCCGTCATGCTGCGTAAGCGTACCGATAACTTGCTTGCGGGCAACCGGGCCAATTTGCTTGTAAATGAAACCACCATCATCAGCGATAGTTAGTTTGAGGATATCGCCCTCAACTAGCTTAGACTTGCTAGCGTAATTAGCCGGTACCGGGTAATTTTTGCCATCCGGGCCGACCATCGTCTGGCCGTCGAAAACGCCCTCGATAACTTTGCCCGAAACATCCTCGCGGCTGTTAGTTGGCATAACGACTTGCCCATCTTCGCCCATTATGCTAATTAGTAACTCTTTGGCGGCAGCCAAATTAGTCTCGGCGTCTTGAATAAGCATCTTGAGCCGCTTGACTTGTTTCTCTGGTAATTCTGACATACTAGTCTCGCAATCCTTTGTATGTTTTTATAATATCATTCCAATTATAACGCATCAGGATATAACGTCAACCCTTTAGGCTATCTTTCCACAAGTTTAACAGATATGAACGCAAAGTCGTTGTAAAAATCGTCGACCGCTTCAGGCATACAAAAACGCCCCCAAATTTTGGAGGCGTTTTCTAAAACAATACGATCGTGCGAATCTGGAAATATATTCGAGATTAAGCGACTTCGACGGTAGCGCCAGCCTCTTCCAAAGCTTTCTTGGCAGCTTCGGCCTCGTCTTTGCTGACTTTTTCTTTGATTGGGCTTGGCGCGTTATCAACCAAAGCTTTCGCCTCGCCGAGGCCAAGGCCGGTTAGTTCCTTAACGGCTTTGATGACGGCGACTTTTTGGCTGCCAGCGTCTTTCAAAGTGACGGTAAATTCAGTCTTTTCATCAGCGGCGGCCGCACCAGCGTCGGCAGCTGGACCAGCAACGGCAACTGCGGCAGCAGCTGGCTCGATGCCGTATTCTTCTTTGAGGATATTCTTTAATTCATTTACTTCGAGAACTGTCAATTTAGTCAGCTCTTCGGCAAGTTTCTTTAGGTCTGCCATAGTGATTCTCCTTGTAGTTAAAACTTTTTAATTAGATTGGTTGCTTAAGCGGTTGCTTTGTCTGCCACGCCGTCCAGCAATGCATGTAGATTGCCAGAAAGCGCGTTGGTAACGTCGTGCACCGGACTGAGCAGTTGTGCCACAGCCTCGGCGATGAGCTGATTCTTGCTCGGCAAGCCAGCCAGAGCTACCACATCGGCAGCACTCTGAGCCAAGCCCTCACCACTGAATCCAGCGACTAGCTCGACGCTAGGATGAGTCTTCGCAAAGTCGTTAAGGACTTTAGCGGCCATCACCTCGTCGTCGCTAGAAACAGCATAAATTAGCTGGCCTTGTAGCGCAGAAGTATCAGTCTCTTTGAACGTCTCGCTAGCAGCAAAAGCTACGCGCACCAAGCGGTTCTTGACAACTTTGACGACTACGCCATTTTCGCGAGCAGCTTTGCGCAGCTCTTGCAATTCAGCTACGCTAGTGCCCTGGTATTTAGCCACGGCGATAGCTTTTGCACTGGCAAACAACTCGCTCATCTCTGCAACCAAAGCTTGTTTCTTATCTTTGGAAATTGCCATTGATAATACTCCTTTGGTTTATTTGATATTTATGCGATCGTATTGTTAAGGGGCGACATTCGGCGAGCAACAAAAAAACTTTGGCGCTCGCCAAAGACTATAATGCAGGAAAAGTTGATTCCCTCGGCGGCATATTAAGCAGAATTACTCCTGCGGCCGCTGTCTCTGGCAATGTCTAATACCTATTATAGCAAATTTTGCTGCATTACACAATAGTAAATGCTTGACATATTTAAGCATTTCTGGTACAATAGAGATTCGTGAGAACGAAAGCGAGCCCTGGTGTTCATACGGGGGAACATAATACGCTTAACCCTGCTGACAAGCAGGGTTTTTCCAGTCAACAATATCCAGAGAAGTATGATTCAAACGACCTAGTTGACAGTCTGGCTATTGATTATCTAAGAGCAGCCTCCCGGGAGCGTCCTGATCTGATTGAGCATGCTCATAGAGTTTATGGGTTAGTTAAGGCTTTTGCCGGCGATCTTATGCCTGATACGCGCGATGCAATTATGCTGCATGATATCGTATCCCGATTCCGTAACCCAGACGGAAAATACAGCCAAGAATCGCGCGATGCTGCCGGACTAGCACTATTAAAATACTTTACCGATCCCAGAATCCCCCATGATAAAGCACGCTATATGCGGGATATCTTGTCAGATTTCGACAAGACTGAGGTGGCAGCTGGCAGACATCGGAAAACATTAGCCGACGAGGCCGCTGCAAGCTTGCCAGACGAGAATAATCGCCGCAAAGATATAGCCAGCGTCATTTCCGATAGGTACGAAGGTGTCGTTCCAAGAGAAGCTTGGGCTATATCGGAGGCTCGCATAGATCCGGAATACATGAAAGACTTCTTGAAAACTGTAAACATTGAGTCTGTCATTATTAAAGCCTGCGAGCTAGTTGATAATCTGGAACACCCAACGTCCAGACGAGAGTCTGCTCTATTGCAAGATGTCTTGGAAGCGGAATCGTTCTATGCCCCGCTGTGCGAAGTGCTAGGACTGGAAGCTTTAGGCTCGAAACTGCTAGGCCTGGCAAAACGTATCCGCCTCGAAAAGTTAAATAAGTTCGATTCAATAAAACAAGCAAGAGACATGCTGTTCAATATAAAAACGGTCGGGGTCAGGCGCATACTGGAAAATATTTTCGGAGACGAATACGACGTCTCGCTCGTAGTGGGTCCTGATTATAGCGGAGAATGTCCTGCTGAAGTTGGCGAATTCGCAGCTCAACTACCGAACGGCTGTCTGATTTCTGGCAACTACCGCTTGAAGACTATCGGCTCGCTTGCTGATAAATTAAACCGCAGCAACGGCGATATGCCTATGGACCCATTTGCCATGATGGATATCTCGCCCGATAAGCAATCGTCGGCGAAAAATTTTGCTGAAATAGTAAAAATCCTTTCCAACACGCCAAATATTGAATTACAAAAAGCACCTAGTAAAAAATCCGCCATCTACATCCAGGGCGCTAGCGATTACGTCGAGATTATAACTCAGACTTTAGCTGAAGCTGGTATAGACAAATCGCAAATTCAAATAAAAGAACAAACTGAAGCGGACATCGAAAAACGGGGATACAAGAAGATGGAAGTTTCAAAAGTAACGTTTATCGCAAGACAAGAACATCCGTATAAACCTGGCGAAATAATCAATATTCCTATCGAGTTTCAGTTTTTAACCAAAAATGAGCGCCAACGATCGCGAACTGGCGACATCGCGCATATAGCTTACAAATATATTGATACTAAACTTAAGAAAGAAGGCTACTACGAGCTGCCCGATGACGATCCTAAAAAGAAAGAACTGGACGAAGAAGCTCGTAAAATGCGCAAGCTATTCGTAGGAGTCCTCAACGATATCCATGATCGCATGAGCCGCTTGAACCCTGATAGCTATGAAACCAACGGCCAGTCAGACGAAGGCGGCGAGAAACTATTCCACGAGCTTGAGCATCTTTTGAAAGAGCTGGCTATAATTGAATTATAACTGCTGAACAATTGATTGAATTTCAACGTTTATTTGCTCGGCTGTCTTGTAATGACCATTGCTGTAACATTCTATAACATGAGACGAGGGCAATTTGCTAGCAATTGTACGATAAGCGGCATCAACACGTTTTTGAAAATTACTGCTGCGCGACTCGAAAGTATCTGAAGTGTCTATACTTTGGCTGCGCTTAGCAATCCGTTTTTTACGCTCGCTCTCGTTGTCAAGGGTCAAAATAATAATGAAATCCGGCTTCATGTAACGTTCGTCTGTAAAAAGTTTAGTAGTTGCCATAATATGATCCGTATTAACTCCCTCGCCATAACCTTGATAGGCTAAAGTTGAAATATAGTTACGCGCCGAAATGACAATGGCGCCGCGATTTAGCGCTGGTGCAATTTTTTGTTGCCATAGTTCGCGGCGAGCAGCGCTAAATAGCGCTAAGTTGATCTCGGGATCACGGGCTAGAGTGCCGTTCTTGATTAGCGAGCGCAAGTAGCTAGCAATGGGTGTGGTTTTGTCTGGGTCTTCGCTGCCAGGCTCCTCTACAATTACCACTTCCCGGCCTTGCTGGCGGCAGTAATCAGCTAGCAATTCAGCTTGGGTTGATTTGCCTGTACCATCGTTCCCTTCAATGACGATATAAGTACCACTCATTGCATAATCTCCAGCCTTTACAACAATCCTTCATTAAGGCCAGCGACAGGTTGCGGCAATTCTACCGGCGAAGCATAAGCTCGCGGCAATAACATCCACGGCCGCCAAGCAGCCTTAACAGCAGCAAGATCAGCGCTAATATTAGCTTGATAATTACCAGAAGCCTTGGCGTATTCGGTAGCCACTGGTCCGGTAGCACTAAAAACAATTTGCGCTATACGGTAGCCAACTGGCAGCACGATGTACTCATTCTCGTTGAGATTATGAACCTCCATAGTCCAGCGGTTAATATAACCTGGATCACCCCAACCAGCGCAGTAGCAAGCCGAGATGCCGATACGTCCAGTAGTACTACGAGCCTGCATGCTGGTAGTACCTGGCGGCAGAATACCGATAAATTCATGAGTATGCGCCAGAATTCGCTCGTTTGGCCGCAAGACGATGACCGGATGATTGTCATTAATACCTTTGATGCTATCAATGCCAGCGACACCTTGATCAGTAATTCGGCGGCGAACTTCGCGCCACGGTTTGGCAATTTTGTATTCGCCAAAGTAGCGCCGAACGTCAGTTTCGTCGAATGGATTAAATAGCCTTTCCTTCCCCTGAGCGCCAGCTCTATAAAAATAATAGCCAAGCGTTACATCAACACTACTACCATTGATACGCGCTGGCGCTGGGTCGCAAACGATATGACCATCTGCTAGTGCTGCTGCAATTTCTCTATCGCTATAAATGCCAGTTGGCGATGATAATTCGGTCGAATCTGTTTTCATGTCTTTTCATTATACATTCACCGCTACCGCTTACACAACTAGCCTGTGATATGATTAAGTTGATGGGACGCGATCAGAAAAAACAGTGCAGCATAGTAGTCGCCTACGATCGCCGGCGCGGTATTGGCATTGACAACAAACTGCCGTGGGGGCGCAGTTTGCCAGCAGATTTGCAGCATTTTCGCCAATTAACCACTGGCGGTACAGTAATTATGGGCCGCAAAACTTATGAATCTATTGGCCGTCCGCTACCAAATCGCCAGAATATCGTATTAACTCATTCCAAGCTGGATGGTATCGCTACAGCTAGCTCGTTAGAAAGCGCTCTGCAAATGGCAAGCAAAGATACAATATACATCATTGGCGGCGCAACCGTTTACGCGGCCGCACTCAAATCAAATGTGGTAAGTAAAATATGCGCTACAGAAGTCGACGCAGAACTTCCAGCGGATACATTTTTCCCCGAGCTTGACGATACTTGGCGTAAAACATCAGAAGAATCACATGCTGCTGATAATGCTAACATTTATCCTTATATATTTGCGATATATGAAAAGTAGTCTTGCCATGCAGCAATATTTAGACTGAAATTGGCGCTTTGATGGCTGGCCATGGATTGTAGTTTTTTAATTTGAAATCATCAAGATCATAATCATCGATTGATGGTTTTGGTGTGATATCGAGAGCTGGCAGCGGACGCGGTTGGCGTGTCAACTGAAGTTTTGCTTGCTCGAGATGATTCAAATACAAATGAACATCGCCGCCCATCCAAACAAATTCACGCGGCCGCATATCAACCTGCTGTGCAATTATCATAGTCAATAATGCATAGCTAGCAATATTGAATGGGACGCCCAGAAATGTATCGCACGATCGCTGATCAAGCCGGCACGATAACCAGCGCCGCTGATCAGAGTCATTGGAATCAGCGGGTGTGGTATAGAATTGAAATAACATATGGCATGGCGGCAAAGCCATGTTGCCTACTTCGGCAGGATTCCAAGCGGTAACGATTAGCCGCCGTGAGTCTGGACTAGCGCGTAGTTGATTAATAACGTTAGCAATCTGGTCAATATGTTCACCATTAGGTGCTGGCCATGCCCGCCACTGCGCGCCGTAAACTGGACCGAGATCGCCGTTCTCGTTAGCCCACTCGTCCCAGATATGAATTCCGCGTTCTTGCAGCCAGTGCACGTTGGTATCGCCACGCAAAAACCAAATCAACTCGCCGAAGATACCTTTGGTAAAGAGCTTTTTGGTGGTAAGCAGTGGAAAGCCCTCGCGCAAATCAAAACGCATCATATGCCCGAAGATACTGAGCGTACCAGTACCTGTCCGGTCATGCTTTTCGACGCCTTCTGCTAGAATACGGTCAAGTAAATCAAGATATTGTCTCATTCCTACCCTCCTTCTAAAAATAGAGCGAGATGCTAGGTCTCGCTCTAAAATTATATGAGTTTATTTTGCTTGATAATCAACTTTGATACCGGGGCCCATCGTAGTGGCGACGGCAACCGATTTAATGTAAACACCCTTGATGGAGGATGGCTTCTGTGCTTGCAAGCTAGCAAAGAAAGTATTGGCGTTTTCAAGCAATTTTTCAGCGCCGAAGCTAACCTTACCAACACTTAAATGGATAGCAGCCTGCTTGTCGACACGATATTCTACCTTGCCAGCTTTGGCTTCTTCGGTAGCTTTGGCTACGTCGGTCGAGACAGTACCGCTCTTCGGGTTCGGCATCAAACCTTTCGGGCCGAGCAAACGAGCGTACTTACCGAGTTTTGGCATGTAAGCCGGCGTAGCGATTAAGACGTCAAAATCAAGCGTGCCCTTGTCAAGAAGTTTGACAATAGCCTCATCGCCAGCAATATCAGCACCAGCTTTTTTGGCTTTGTCAGCATCAGTGTCAGCTGCGAAAACGGCTACTCGGACAGTCTTGCCGGTACCGTGAGGCAGGACTACAGTCGAACGAATATTTTGGTCGGCTTGACGCGGATCGACGCCTAAACGAACGTGAACTTCAACGCTAGCGTCAAATTTACTCGGATTGGTTTCGGTAGCAAGTTTGATAGCATCGGCAAGCGTGTAGGCTTTGTCTTTTTCAACTTTTTCGGCAGCCTGGCGGTAAGCTTTGCCGCGGCGTTCAATCAACGGACGAACTTTTGGCGCTGGACCTTTTTTGACAGCTGCTTCGGCGTCACCCTGCGGCGTAGTGTCGCCAGCTTCTTTGCGAGCTTCTTTTTCAGCTTTAGCTTCAGCCTCTTCGATAGCTTTGGCGCTACGCTTACCGGCTTTGGCAACTGTCGCTTCGCGGACTGAGTGCTTTTCAGCGGCAGCAATTGCCGTTTCAATCTCGGCTATAGTATTTTTTTCGCTGACGTCAAGCTTAAGCTCGGCAGCTTTTTCTAATAATTCGGCTTTTTTAGCCATCAGATATTTAATCCTTTCTGTGGTGCAAGCGACTTGACGTCTCCCAACATTGATTTAATAAAACGTCTACGATTATACCAAAAAATAACTCGAAAGTCCACCTAATTTTCCAGGGGTAGTGTAGCATTACCACTATAAAATTATTGACCAAAATACTACGTTTTGCTATGATTGGTCTCATGTCCTGTGAAAATTACGATTAAAACAATAATAAGCCAGGACATAAATCCACGAGTATTTGAAGTTTAGCCTATCCGTGGGGGTATTTAACCAAGGAGATAATTATGCGTTTATACGGGGTCTTGACGACACTCGGCGCCGCTGGTGCAATATGCTTAATAGCAACACACCCAGCCTATGCCGAAACGAGTACGGGCCGCTCGCTACTACTCGCACAGCAAAATAAAAATAAATTAACGATTGCAAAGAAAACACCGCTGCTAGCTGCCCACGACAAGAAAGCTTTGCTAGCAAAAGCCGACGAAAAGCAAACCAGCGGAGTTGATGACGATAAAGCCAAAAAACCAACGTCTACACCAAAGGACAAATCTAACGAAACAAAACCAATCGAACAATCAACCTACGCGATAGTAGCCGCAGGCGATAGCTTGGCGTCAATTGCCGAAAAATACAATACAACCTGGACGCGTATCTTTGACGCCAACGAGTCGCTTAGTAACCCAAACGCTATTGACATAGGACAGAAGCTGCGAATTCCTAGCGCAGAAGAGGTCTTGCCAGACCGTTCATCAACTATCGTTGCAGTGCAGCAAGCAGCCGCCAGTTCTAACGCAGCGGCGCCATCAGTTCGGACTTCTACAGTTACTACGCGATCATATAGCTCAAAGCCGATTAACTCGTCAAGCTACTACGTCGGCAACGGCATGTGGTGCACCGATTACGTTCACAGCCGCCGCCCAGACGTCGCTGTATATGGCAATGCCGGTTATGGTTGGATTTCCAGCGCCCAAGCTGCCGGTAAATCAACTGGTAACGCACCGCGCGCTGGAGCTGTCGCGGTAACAAACGGCCATGTCGCTTACGTTGAGTCGGTTAATAGCGATGGCAGCTATACTGTTTCAGAAATGGGTTGGAATTACCGCGCTGGCAATTACAACAAACGTACAGTAAGGCCAGGCACGTTCGGACAATTCATCTACTAAATAATTATAACTAGTAGAATTAGAAAAACCGCTACATACGCTAGCGGTTTTTTAATTTAGAACAGACAAATTACCCGCGTAAAGACTTATCCGCAGCCTCAACTAGTTCGCGCACAATCACTGCATAATCGTCATACACGCGAAAACCTGCAGCATAAGCGTGCCCGCCGCCGCCGAAATATCCAGCTATCTGCTCTGACACTGGCATATTACTGCGTAATTTCCCGGTTAATTTACCGTCAGGGTAAGTTTTGATAGCGCAAGCCACTTCAACCCCCTCAACTAAACGCATTTCGTCGAGCACTAGAACGCTCGGGTTATACTGATCGCTATATTTCTGGATTTCTTCCCACGGGATGTGAATTATAGCTAATTTACCATCAAGCAAATATTCGATACGTTCAATCAAGCGGCCTTTATATGCCAAAATCTCCGGCGACTTTTTCATAAATTCGCGGCGTCGTTCTTCAATAGCTGAGTTGCTAGCACCGAGCGCAGTTAATTCGCCAGCGACACGAAACGAGTCGGATGTGGTATTTTGTGTTGTTAAGCCCAGGCTATCGCTCATGATAGCAATCAGCATATTTTCTGCAGCTTGCGTATTAATTACCCAGCCGGCAGTATGCACTAGATTGTAAATCAGTTCGCCAGCTGCAACTACCGGCTGGTTGACATGAGTAGCATCAAAAGTCAGCGTCGAATCAGTTGCGTGATGATCCAACACTATAACGGGATGCGTCTCAAGAAAATGACGCACACCTGGCATACTTAAGCTTTTACTGATTAATAGTTCAGCATTAGTATCAACGATAATTGCTAAGTCAGTATTCGTGTCAAAATCGCTAGTTATTCGATCCCAACCGTGAATGTAACGTAAGTATTTTGGGGTATCAACTGGACAGTGCAGCTGAACATTTTTGCCGAGGTCACTTAGAATTTCTTCCAAGGCTAAGCTGCTGCCGATACTATCACCGTCAGGATTTTCCGCTTGGACTACAACAATTTTCTGCGCGTTATTGATAGCGTCAATAGCTTTGTCAAACATCACCTAATAGTATAGCAGCAATTAGCTAGCCTTGCATTCGAATTAGCCAGATAAACTCTGCATAGAAAGAGCAGCTTTACGGCTTCTTATCAAGAATGATTAAGTGTTCAATATGCGGCGTACGCGGGAAAAAGTTGTAGCCACGGTGCCAAGTGATTTGGTAACTTTGCTGGAGCAAGGCGACATCTCGGGCTTGGGTGACAGGATTGCAGCTGAGATAAATAATACGTGGCGGTAGTTTTTGTAACAATGTCGCAATAACGTCGGGATGCAAGCCGGCGCGCGGCGGGTCGACGATGACGATTTCCTTGCCTGTAATATAATTGAGTGCTTGTTCGCTGGGAGCGAGGACAGCGCGGGCGTCGGTGCGACCAAGTTCGGTGATGTTGCGCTGCATTTCGCGGACAGCGTCGGTGTTGATTTCCACCAGCGTGACGTTGCCGCCGCCAATAGTCAGACCAATAGTGCCGACGCCAGCGTAGAGGTCGAGAGTTGATAATTTGACAGCTCGAATATCATCAGAAAACAATCCGGGACCCACGTAAAGTTGCCCAGATTTTTTCTGAGATATTACTCGCTGTTGACTATCAATATCGCCATGTGCCGCCAACTGAGCCCGGCGCTCTTGGCGCGCCTTATTGTATGGCACCCACTCCTTCATATCGCGCAGCGCCTGCTCGTAAACCGGTATGTTGACTTGGAAAAAGCCTTCGCAGGCGTAGCGGAATGGTATACCAAGGATGGTGTCAGTCAAGGTGGTGTTGCCGAAACACGCCAAGCGTTCGGTGATGCGGCTGGCTGGCGAGCGCGGATCGGAATAGATAATTTCCCCGCCCTGAGCCGGTAATTTGGCGGCTTCATCAGCGGTAATTATTTCGGGCAAGCGATCTTTAATATACAACTGCCATACGCAACTTCCCGACTGATCGCAGCGGACGAGCAAGGTCTTGAGCTGGCGAGCCGCGACGCGTTTATGGCGCAGTAAATCGCGGATCGCCCGTGCCAGGTTATTGATTGCAGGGTGCGCTAAGCTCGTGCCATTGACGACAATCTTGCCCTTGCTGCCACGGCGGAAAAATGCCAAGTCAAGTGTATCGCCAGATGTATCATCGCGGTCACTATTCGTATTTACCTCTCGGGTATCATCAGAAAATAATCCGGGGCCCACGTAAGCCAGCCCAGATTTTTTCTGAGATACCGCTCGGGATACCACCGATTCGCTGTACCAACTAAATTCAACTTTATTGCGATAACCATATGCAACATTGTCGCAATAAATATCAATCGCCGCCGGTAATGTAACATTATGCAGCGCGAACGCGTCGTCGATCAACTGTGCTTTGTATGTTTGTTCAACTTCTAGTGGCATGATTTGCCACGGGCTGGTCGAAAGATAACTATCCGGGTCGCGCGGCTGGATGCGGTCGGGGCTTGGCGAGATCACTTCCTCGACGACCGCTTCGACGAGGTGCGACTTCTTTTTGGTAATGCGAACAGTAACCGTCTCGCCGGGTAGTCCGCCCCATACGAAGCATTTGCGTCCGTCGGCCAGCGTCCCTAGCGCTTGCCCGCCGCCAACGATTTTGTCAAGGTGAATAGTCTCGAGTGACTGTCTTTTCATCGTACTTATTATAACAAAATGAAAGATACTGTTTAGTAGAGATTACGAAAGGCGTCTCCATAACAATAACGCATGCCTTTCCAACGACCAAAATTATGACGCTAGTAACTTAATAGTGTGGCGAGCGATTTCGACGCCTTCATCTGTCGGTATGACAATTATCGGCTTACTGACTGCCGCTTGCGAGATGCTAGTGAACTCGGTCGGGTTAAGACATGATTTGTTACGATTGCCGTCAAGTATGAAGTCGAGGCATTCCAAGTGAGCAACGATGCGCCGACGCAAGTTTGCCGAACGTTCCCCTACCGTGCCAGTAAATACCAGCAAGTCGGCGCCGTTCATGGCGACCACCATGGCGCCGATAGCCTTATGGATACTGTGAATCAAAGTCATCAGCGCTAGATGAGCAATATGATCGCCCTTAGCTTCGCGATCAATAATTTCACGAATATCGCTACTTCCGCTGAGTCCGAGTAGGCCACCCCTCTCATCGAGATAATGCTCAAGCTGGTCATCATCGAGACCAAGTTTAGTTTTGAGCGCCATAGCAGCAGTGTAATCAATAGAACCGGTACGCGTTGCCATAATTACCCCCTCTAGCGCCGAGTAGCCCATGGTGTTGTCGATACTGCGCCCGTGAAAAACTGCGCTCACCGACGAGCCGCTACCTAGATGACAGACGACAACCTTTGGTGGTAATTTACCGCGGTTCCACAGCTCATTAACGGCAGACGAAACCGACAAACCATGATAGCCAAAACGCTTAATCTCGAAGCGATCAGCGTCTTGCAGATTGATACCGTAATTCCAGGCATAGCTCGGCTTGCGAGCGTGAAAAGCACTATCCGAAATTAGCGCCACCGGTACAGTCGGCAGCGACGAGCGCAGAGCCTCTAGCTCTTGCAGCGTACCGGAGACGTGAATCGGGTCAAGCGGCAGAATATCGCGTATATGCTGGACAACGTCATCGTCAACAAGCCTGTCTTTGAGAAAATAGTTGCTCGGCGCAACGATCCGCAAGCCGATCGCGCGAACATCGCTAGGACTTTCTAGTAAATGTTCGCGGTTAAAAATGCCATACAGATGTGCGGCCGACTGGGAAATGTCAGCAAAACCAAGCGACACTTGCCGTGAATCATTACCAGTACGCAGCGTCGCGATTAATTCGCTGCCACTCTGCTCGATATGTAATGCGGCAACCTCTTTGAGCTTGTCGTCGACCAGCGCGTATTTGCGACTAGCGCTGCCTGGATTTGCGATTAGTAGTAATGACATTCCCCCACCCTTTTCTTTACGTTAATTTGTTTGCCCGTGCCAGGCTTCCTCTTTTGCCTCGTCTAGTCCGCGTGCTGCTGGCCACACCCAGGCGTCAATTTCTGGCAAGTCAACGCCGTTAGCTTTTATGTAAGCAGTATTCTCATCAATCTTACCTTGGTAAATCGAAGCTAAATGTTCAGCCTCCTCAAACGGAACGACGCCATTGCGGCCCAGCTGGCGGAATGCGGCAATCGCTAGATCATAGCGGCTGGTTTCATTGCGAACATGCATATCAAACGGCGTGGTGGTTGAACCGATTTCTTTGTAGCCGCGGATATCGAAGCGCGTCGAATCGACAGCATAGTTAAAGAGAATCGATTTAACTGTCTGCGGATAGCCATGGAAATTGAAAATAACTGGCTTGTCGTCAGTAAACACCTTGTCAAAGAACTTTTGGTCGGCAACGCGACGCAACGTACCAAAGCCAACAGTAGTCAGACTCGAAACGTTAACGCAGCGAATTTTAGCGTTCGGGCAATGCGTTTTGACAATATCAATAGCTGCCATAGTTTCTTTGGTCGGATAATCGCCGCAAGCGGCCATAACTAGATCAGGATGTTCATCGCTAGCAAAATCCCAAACCATTAGACCAGCATCGACCTGTTGGCGAGCCAGTTCTGGCGACAGCCAGCGCGGCTCGAGAGTTTTGCCGGCCACCAGCGCGTTAATCTGGCGAACACTTGACAGCATATGCTCTAAGCAAACTAGCGTGACATTACCGTCCGACGGGAAGTAAACATCACTGAAATTGCTCTGGCGACGCAAAATATCGTCGATAAAGCCAGGATTCTGGTGGCTAAAGCCGTTATGGTCTTGGCGCCAACCGCTCGAGGTTAGTATATAGTTGATGCTAGGTATAGTACCGCGCCACTCGACGTTACGGCTTTGGGTGAGAAACTTAGCGTATTGATCAACCATACTGCCGACAACTTGCAAAAAAGCTTCGTAGCTAGCAAACATAGCGTGGCGACCCGTTAGCACGTAGCCTTGCATCAAGCCTTGCATGTTGTGTTCGGACAACATTTCCATGACTCGGCCATCACGTGACAGATCCTTATCCCATTCCATGATCGGCCATTGCCAACTACGGCTAGTAGCTTGGAAGATTTCGTCAAGTTTGTTTGAGTAGGTCTCATCCGGACTCATGAAGCGGAAGTTTTTGCTATCAGCATTCAAACGAAAGACTTCCGTCAAGTAAGCGCCAGCCCGGCGCATACTGCTAGAGCCAATAGTGCCAGGGATTTCGGCGTCTTCGGCATAATCTTCGACGCGCGGTAATTTGAGCGGCTGATAGACATCAGCACCGCCACGGGCGTGCGGCGACATACCCAGCCGCCTCTCTAACTTGTCTGGCAAAATTTCTTTGACAAAATCACCAAAACCTGTCGTTTCGTTGAATAGCTCGTCAAACTTATAACTCTTGAGCCATTGATTCAAGATTTTGAGCTGCTCGGGGTCGGATTTCGCTTCACTGAGCACTGTCTGGTGCGCCAGGCAATTACCTTCAATTTTGTTGCCTTCGACAAATTTCGGCCCAGTCCAGCCCTTTAGCGTGCGCATGATAATCATCGGCATGCGCGGCGCTTCTGTGTTCGTACTAGCACGAATCTCAGCAACCAAATTGTGAGCCCACTCAAGCGCGTTTGCCATTTCGTCGTGCGGATCGACGCCGTCTTTTGTAGCGTCAACAATGCGCGGCTCATAACCGTAGCCGCTAAAGAGCGTCATCAGTTCGTAATTACTCATTCGGCCAAAAACAGTCGGCGCTGAAATCTTATAACCATTGAGGTGAAGAATTGGCAATACCGCACCATCTTTGCGCGGGTTAAGCAACTTATTGAGATGCCAAGCGCCAGCCGTCGGCCCGGTCTCGGCTTCACCATCACCAACCAAACAGGCTACTGTCAAATCAGGATTATCCATCGCTGCGCCGTAGCTAGTACTGAGCGCGTAACCAAGTTCACCGCCCTCGAGAATCACGCCCGGCGTCTCGGGATTAGAATGGCTCGGAAAACCGTACGGCCAGCTAAATTCGCGACATAGTTTGCGAATACCATCCAGATTGGTCTCCATCGACGGATCAAAATTAGCAAGCGTACCTTCCAAAAACAGATTAGCTTGCAATGCCGGGAAGCCATGACCTGGCCCCAGTACAAACATCATGTCCTTATTATGCTTCTTGGCCGAATAGCTGAGATGCGCGTAAGCAAAGTTAATACCTGGCCCGCTTCCCCAGTGTCCAAGAATCCGCGATTTGATATCGTCAAAAGTTAGTTCCTTTTTCAGCAGATGATTCTCTGCCAAAAATATTTGCCCCACCGTCAGATAGTCTGCCGCACGCAAATATTGCTTTATCGAGTGTTTTTCGTGTGCATTCATAACTTACTATTATAAAGGTTATGGTAAAGATTGCCAACCGGTTAGCCGCTTTTTCGTGGTAAAATCACATTATGAAACGCCAAGTCGCCACCCATTCGCAGCATTTTTTGCGTAATCCGCGCTTGATTGCCGAGCTAATAGGCCACAGCAACATACGTCGCGGCGATTTGGTAATAGATATCGGCGCTGGCAGCGGCGCCATTACGGCAGTGTTAGCACACCGATGCCGGCAAGTTTTAGCATACGAAAACGAACCAGGCGCTCTCAACAAACTACAGCAAAATATGCGCCGGCACAAAAACGTTAAAGTAATAGCGCAAGATTTTCTGCAAGCGAAATTACCAGATGAACCATACAAAGTTTTTGCTAATATTCCCTTTCACTTGAGCGCCGACATAATACGCAAATTGACCAACAACGATGAAACGCATACACCTCAAGCAATCTACCTGATCGTCCAAAAACAATTCGCGCAAAAATTAGTACCGAGCGACCGGCACTTTACCTCTCAATTAGGCACACAACTAGCTCCATGGTGGCAGACACGAATCCGCCGACCGCTACGCCGCACAGATTTCACACCGCCGCCAGCAGTCGATACCGTGCTGCTAGAGTTGAAACCGCGACCCGAGCCGCTCTTGCCTACATTAGAACGCGACGAGTACCAAAGTTTCGTCGCAAAATGCTACGCCTCGCAAAAAGTCTTTGCTGCCGTACCGTGCGCCAAAGCCAGCATCAACCCTGAACGCAAACCGTCAGAATTGACCCCCGAGGAATGGGTGCGGCTGTATTCTATGTCGTAATTTCCATATCGTTGATGAGCGTGGTATAATACTTGTTGCACGCTCGTTTATTAGTGGGTCGTCGCCAAGTGGTAAGGCACTGGGTTTTGGTCCCAGCATTCGCAGGTTCGAGTCCTGCCGACCCAGCCAAATTATGCAAACGAAAATATCATAAACCGCTCAAATCTGGACAACCTAAGCGGTTTATTTTTATGAATCGTATCAACATTTAGCAAATTCATAGTTTGCTTTGTTTTATTGACGCCACCCCCAAATACCATTAGTATAATAGATATGCGAAAAGTGTCTCTGCCGAGCATATTGCGGTACAAGAAATCTTACTTGCGGCATGATATCATAACGGCGTTGTTGATAGCCGTCGTGAATGTTCCCAATGCGTTGGCTTTTTCGGTAATCGTCGGACTGCCACCCGAGACTGGTTTATATACGACAATTATTGGCGCGCTAGTATTTGGGTTGTTGGGGTATTCACATCGATTAGTGGTTGGCGCAGATTCAGCGACAGCCATTCTACTGGCGTCAGGTGCAGCGCTAGTGGCGCAAACAGGTACGCCAGAATATGTTAATGCAATCGCAGCGATGACGTTGCTATCAGGTGTTCTACTACTATTGTTGGGGTTATTCAAATTTGGCTTTTTGGCAGATCTGGTATCGCGACCAGTGATGATTGGCTTTATGGCAGGCGTAGGAGTACAACTAATTGTTACACAGATACCAGCTCTACTAGGCTTGAAAGCATCAGGCGGTTTCTGGAGTCATTTAGCGTCAATTACCGCGCAAGCTGGTTCAATCAATTGGATGACCGCTACGCTAGCGCTCTTGGTGCTAGGTGTAGTGTTGTTTTGGCGATCATCGCGAATACCGAGCGAACTAATCGGTATTGCTATGGCCGTAATATTTGCAATAGTATTTCATGTCGATGCGTACGGCGTAGAGTTTTTAGGTTCGCTGCCAAGCAACATACCAAACTTAATAGTGCCCACGATGTCGCTCGAGATGCTAAATACAATTATGCCAACCGTATTATCAATTGTGCTCGTAGTACTAGTCCAGAGTTCTATGACAGCGCGTTCCATTGGTAGCGAGCACGACGATAAAATCCAGACCAATCAAGATACAGCAGCCCTTGGAATAGCTAATATTGCTTCAGCTCTATTCCACGGCTATACCGTTAGTGCCTCGCCGCCGCGCAGCCAGTTAGCCGACTCGCTGGGTATGCGTTCGCAATTGAGCGGTATTGTTGCCAGCTTAGCAATGATGGCGCTGATCATTTTTGGCGGCACTTTGTTACACTACGTACCGCTAGCAGCACTAGCAGCGATAGTTTGTACGGCAGGTTTACGCTTAATTCGTTTTCGTGAATTGCACTATTTGTGGGCTGTCCATCATGAGGAGTTTATGATCGCGCTAGTTGCTTTAGCTTGTACGGTACTATTCGGTGTACAGTTAGGTATTTTGGTAGCGGTAGCAGCCTCGCTGATGGAGCGATTGCGTCGGCAATACCACCCTGATGACGCTGTGCTGCTGCGCGATGGCGAGCTGTCATCATGGGCGGCTGATCGGGTAAAAAATAAGATAGGCTCTTTGCCAAAAGATACATTAGTTTATGCATTCGGCGAATCGCTTTTTTTCGAGAATATTAATTATTTCGCCGAACGGTTACGGCGAGCTATTCATCGCGCTAAACATCCAGTAACATATGTGGTGATTGACGCTGGAGCGATTGACGATATCGACTATACAGCGGTTGAAGCGCTCAAACATTTGTACCGCGAGCTTGGCGAAGATGGTATCGCGATTGCTTTTGCGCACGTGTCACCGGGATTGCGCAGCCAGTTTGATATCTATGGCATTAACGATATAATTGGCAGCCGCAACATTTACACAACATTGTCTCTGGCATTGGCGCATCAGAAACAGGCTTCGGCAATTGAAATGATCAGAGACCTTAAAATCGCTAGCGATTCGTATATCGTGGTCGGCGGTGCCGTGCTTGATATGATGCATTTACGCGATACACCTAATGTTGATTTAGTAGTATCGCGCGAAGTTTACGACCGTTTCGCGAGCAAGAAACATTGGCGCGAGGTGACACTAACTAGCGGCAAGCGAATTTTGGTACATGAGCAATACAATCTGCTAAAAAGTTGGATGGGTAATTCCTTGACAGCATTACAGCGAGATATGCAAACCATCGATGGGATACCCGTGGTCTCGACCGACCGGCTGATTGCTGCTAAACGAAAGATGGCTCGTCGTAAAGATTTAGCTGATTTAGAACTATTGCGTGGACATATCAAGCGCCGGAATTAATTAGCAAACTTTTTATTTTTCTTGAGCGGCCGTTTAAGACGCTTGGTAATTCGCTGAAGATTCGGTCGCTTACCAAAGAACTTTCGCCCTACCCATTTATGCAATTCAATCAAGATAATAGGTATGATGAGGGCGGAGATGGTCACCAAGAGAAGATGTGTGTTACTTACTGGCGTAATATGCAGCAACCGTCCAAGCGGTGTAGCTAGGGCAACAATCTGCAGCGTGACAGCGATGATTAGTCCGACGATAAAGGGTGTATTTCGCTTGCGCAACCGACCAATTAGCGATTCGTAATCACTGCGCGCCTCGATGGCGCTAGCCCACTGTGCGGTTACCAGCGAGCAAAAAGCAATCGTCCGAGCATAATCAGCACCAAAGCGTTGATTGAAATAAATATAGAATCCCAGCGTCATTGATGACATAATTATAGCAATCAACAATATTCGCGAAGTCATAAATTTACTGAGCAGCGGCGCGTTAGCACGTTTTGGATTCTCTAGCATATTGCGAGGCTCGCCCGGCTCCAGTCCAATCGGAATCACCATAGCGCTATCGGTAACTAAATTAACCCATAAAATCTGCACAGGCGCCAGCGGCAGCGGTAGACCAGAAATCAATGCGCTCAGCGACACAATAACTTCGCCGAGGTTAGTTGCTAACAGATACGTCACCATGCGCTTGATATTAGCATAGACAGTTCTACCCTCGTGAATAGCCGAAACGATTGAGCGAAAGTTATTATCAAGCAAGATGATATCGCCCGCGTCCTTGGCAATTTGTGCCCCCGCCCCCATAGCGATGCCGACATGAGCATTGGTCAGTGCCGGAATGTCATTGACACCGTCGCCAGTCATGGCAGTAATATTATCGCGCTTGAGTACTTCAAGGATGCGATGCTTATGCTCGGGCAAAACGCGCGCGCAAACACGGATAGTATGCAACCTTTCAGCTAGTTCGTCGTCAGATAATGTAATAATCTGCCGGCTATCAAAAACCTGGTTGCGATGCTCGACCAAGCCAAGCTGCTTACCGATATGATAAGCCGTCTCGAAGTGGTCGCCGGTGACCATACGCACGCTGATGCCAGCGGCTTGCGCGCGAGCAATGGCGCCTTTGGCTTCTGGCCGCAGTGTATCTGCCACGCCAACAAAACCATCAAAAACCAGCGGCGTATTATCTGGAATACTTTCAAGCGAATCAATTGGTTTATTGAGCGACGCATGTGCTAGCGCAATTACTCGAAAACCAAGTCCAGTCAGATGATGTAATTCAACTAAAGCTTTCTCGCGTTCGCCTTCGGTGATATCGCAATGGTCAACGATTTTCTCTGGTGCTCCTTTGACAGCTAGAGCATACTTAGCGCCATCATGTCGCAAATTGCCGCTCATTGCCATTGAATGCTCAAATGTAAATTCCCGCAAAGGCTGGCCAAGTTTGGGAGTCGCTTCGGACGAATTAATAAACGAAGTGAAAGCTTTATCAAGCGGATCAGCAGTTTTTCTCTGACCTAACAGCGTGCTAGCAGCAAGTGTCTGCAAAATACGTTTTTCGTTGTGGCGCGGGTGCCAAATTTCTTGAACCGATAATTTATTGCGCGTTAGCGTACCGGTTTTGTCGGTAGCGATAGTTGTGATGGCACCGATTGACTCGATCGAGCCCATAGTTCGCACTAATGCTTTGCGGCGAGCCATCCGACGCATCGCCAATACCAAGATGACTGAGATAGCGATTGGTAAGTTCTCGGGTACTGCACTAACACTGAGAGCAATCACAAAGCGCAATGCTTCGCTCCATTCAACACCGCGAGCTAGCGCCAACCAAAAAGCAAACAAAGCAATACCTAGAATAACAGCCACTATACGCGTGATAAGACTATCGATTTTCTGCTGTACAGGATTGACATTATGGTCGCCAGACGATAAATCGCTCAAACGGCCAAATTCGGTATCGTTCGCAGTAGCGGTTACTATCGCCATGGCAGTACCGCCAACGACAAATGAACCTTGAAAAACCATGTTGGATTGTTCGTAAATTTCGCGGTCGCTCGGCAGGACGGCACAAGTTTTTTCAATCGGCAGCGACTCGCCGGTTAATTGCGATTCGTCAACACGAAAAGAGCGCGCCTCTAGCATGCGGGCGTCAGCAGGAATTTTATCGCCTTCATCAAGGATTATCACGTCGCCTGGGACTAACAGTGTCGCAGCGATCATCTCACGCCGCCCTTTTCGCAATACCTCGACTTCAGCGACAGACTGCTTTTGCAGCGATCGCAAAATTCGCTCGGTCGAAAACCTCTGCACATAATAAATAATCGCGTTCACCGCCATGATAAAAATAATCAGCCCAGCATCAAAATACGATTTGTGCCACAAACTAACAATTGCCGCCACTATCAGTACTGCCATAAAAACCGACTTGAACGGCTCAACAATTTTGCGCCAAAGCGGGTCAGACTTAACTTTGATCGTGTTTAAGCCGTAATGGCGTAACCGTTCATCGCTCTCAATATCAGATAAGCCTTTGGTAGTTGATTCAAGTTCAACTAGTGTTTCTTTAATGGTTTTATCGTAAAAAGCCATAAGCACATTATAGCAAATTTTAGTTTTTAACAATAAAGCGCTATACTGAAAATATGAAGGTTAAAATCGAGATAGACACTATAACATTCGTACGTTTTTGGCTGGTAGTAATCGGCTTTGGGTTAGCAGGCTTATTAATTTGGAATGCTCGTACAGCGTTAGTAATTATTGGAGCAGCAGCATTCTTAGCACTAGCTCTCAATGGCCCAGTTAGCTGGTTGGCTAATAAACTGCCCAACCGCAGCCGAACCCTCAGCACGGCTATCGCTTTTATCGTTATTGTAGCAATACTAGCGGCAATTCTGTTTTTGGCAGTGCCGCCAATAGTTCAGCAAACAATTAGCTTTTTACAAACTCTGCCCGATACGATACGAACAATGTCGGCGCAATGGAAGGGCTTTGGTGCTATAGTATCGCGTTATCATCTAGAATCGCAGATTGATCAAATGGTTGTTTCAATACAAGGAAATGCAACGTCGTGGCTGGCAAACTTTGGACAGAACTTTCTCAGCGGCGTCGGAACAACAATGTCGCTAATCACCGAGGCCTCGCTAGCGCTAGTTCTAACATTTCTAATGCTAGTCGAAGGACCGCGCTGGTCACGATACTTCTGGGGATTATATAGCAACGACAAGCGAATGCAGCACCATCGGATCATCTTCCGGCGAATGAATGCAGTAATCTCTGGATATGTAAGCGGACAATTGATCGTTTCGGGTTTAGATGGTGCTTTTGCCGGCTTAACAGTATTTATCTTGAGTCAAGTTTTTCCAGCAGTACCAGCAAACATTGCTTTGCCAACGATTGCTATCATGTTTATCTTGTCGCTGATCCCAATGTTCGGCGCAGGAATTGGCGGCATTATCGTCTTTGCATTACTGGCAATTAACAGTATGCCAGCAGCGATAGCTTTTGGTATTTACTTCATCATTTATCAGCAGATCGAGAATAATGTAATTTCGCCAACTATTCAATCCAAGCGTATTGAACTTTCGCCGCTAATGGTTTTGATGGCGGTAACTATAGGACTGTACATGTTCGGCATGGTTGGCGGTATTATCTCGATACCGATAGCTGGCTGCGCCAAAGTGCTTGCAACTGAATATATCAAGGTCGAACGCCGCGAAGAACCAGCTGCCAAACCGACAAAGCTTGCTCGCCTACTCAAGCGTGCTCGCCGCGAAAAAAGTAAATCAGAGGCAGCTAAATCAGAAGCTGAAGCCTAGTAAAGGATTGGCTCAGCCAGCTCACGCCATTCAAAAAGAATCTTTTAAACACTTGAGTCTACTCTGGTTTTTCGTCAGCATACGCCCATAAAGTATCATGTGCAGTATCTTTGACAACTACGCCGTATTCATTGAGCAGCTCGTCGCGTAATTCATCGGAATTTACCCAATTCTTGTTATCGCGAGCACGGCGGCGTTCTATCAATAGCCGCTTACATTCATCATCAATATCGGGAGTTAAATCCAACAGCTCAAGCCCCAATGCCGCATCAACAAATTCTAAAAATTCGATTAATCCAGCTCGATAGATTTTCTGCGGTGGTTTTTTGTCGAGTTCAGTTAAGGCTTTATCGACAATAGCTAGCGCCCGTGGCGTTTCTAAGTTATCGTTTAGCGCTTCTTTGACAGCGCCAATAGCCGCACTTGGCGAGAAATCATGCCGCAGGTCGTTGTTCTCGGTATCGCTATGCAAGCGATCGTGAACTTGGTGTCGCAAACAAGCCACGTCGCGCCAATGCTGCAGACGGTTGTGTGCTGCCTGCAAATTCTCGAATGAAAAATTACCTTCGTTAGAATAATGTCCCTGCAAAATAAACATTCGCAAATCCATCGCTGAGAAACCATGCTGCTTTAGATCATCGAGCGTATAGCCATTACCGAGAGATTTACTGATTTTGCCGCCATTAATCTTCAGGTGGTTGCAGTGCAGCCAAAAGTTCGCAAACCTTTGGCCAGTTGCCGCTTCGCTCTGGGCAATTTCGTTAGTGTGATGCACCGGAATGTGATCAATTCCACCAGTATGAATATCAATTGTCTTGCCGAGCAAGCTCATGGCGATAGCCGAGCATTCTAAATGCCAGCCAGGAAAGCCCATGACTGGCTTGTTATCTTCTGGTGGCGTATCTAGCAAATCAGCAGGCGTCTCCCACTCCATGTCGCGCACTTTACCCTTCTCGGTAAATTTCCAGAGCGCGAAATCCCACGGTTGACGCTTCTCACTGTTAGCATCGACGCGAGCGCCAGCTTTTTGGGCGCTCAAATCAAGCTGTGCAAAGTCGGCGTAACGCGGAAAAGTACTGGTATCAAAATAGATGCCGTCGCTGGTTTGATAAGTGCAGCCGCGCTGTTTAAGAGCCCGCAGCAAAGAAATCTGCTGCGAAATGTAATCAGTTGCCTTGGCTATATGTGTTGGCGGAATAAGATTCAGTGCTTTCATGCCGTCAAGAAAATGCTGCGTGTAGTATTCAGCGATTTCCCAAGCAGTTTTTCCATCGCGGCGAGCGCCCTTTTCAAGCTTATCCTCGCCTTCGTCTGCATCACTGACCAAATGCCCAACATCGGTTATATTCATCACGCGATCAACCGTATAGCCGTCAATTTGCAATGTCCGGACTAGTGTGTCCCAATAGACGTAGGCTGCCCAATTACCGACGTGTAAATCATCGTAGACAGTCGGTCCGCAAGTATATAAAGTCACTTTATCAGACGATAGCGGAGTAAAATTATCAAGCCGACGCGTCAGAGTGTTGTGGAGTCGTATCATTAATTATATTTTACGTCAAAAATGAGTATTTTTGAAGAGCGCTATTTATTCTAACCATTGCTTAAGTACTACCGCCTGGTTAAACTCCGCATCCTTAGCGCTATACAATAGCGTAACGATTGGATGATTAGGCCAGTCATCTCTCGCCTTGATAGCAGCAGGATTTTCATCTAACTCTTTTGTATAACGTTCTGAAAACTCTGTAAATTTTTCTGGATCATGATTAAACCATTGGCGCAGCTCATTGGTTGGCGCGATTTCTTTAGCCCACTCGTCTAGCGCCGCTCGTTCTTTACTGATACCGCGCGGCCATAATCGGTCAACTAGCACGCGGTAGCCATCGTCCGATTCTAGCGATTCGTAAATTCGTTTAATTTTATAAACTGTCATGACAGCACCTCCTTAACTATAGTTTGTAGAACTGGAATAACGTCCGATTCAAACCAGAGATTACGTTTGCGCCAACCAATATTGAGCGGCGATGGATGAACCAATGGAAAATAATCTGGCAAATACATATTAAAGTCCGCCACAGTTGCTGTCAAATTCTGCTTGGCGCGGCGGTCAAGATAATATTTTTGCGCATACGAACCAACCAAAATTGTCAATCGAATATTCGGCATCTGCGCTAGCAAACGCGGATGCCATTTCCTGGCAAAATCCAAGCGCGGCGGCAGATCGCCATGTGTACCTCTGCCTGGATAATAAAAATCTATCGGCATCAACGCAAAGAGATCGGGATTGTAAAACTGCTCGTCCGTTACGTTCAGCCATCGCCGAAGTAAGCGACCGCTAGCATCATTCCACGGCTTTAGCGTCTGCTGGGCAATTCGACCTGGCGCCTGCCCGACCAGTACAATTCGCGAACTTATTGAGGCAGAATACACAGGCAACCAACCTCTATTAGCAAAATCATCATTCATTGGATCGGCTGTGATCTGGTCGTATAAAAGCGGTTTAGTATGTGACTTCATATATTATTAATAATCTTATCACATCCACTTCGTCAGCTTTAGCCTAATCTCTTTTCTCTACCAACCAAGCAATTCAGTAAAACGCTTCTGCACACTGACATATTCGCCTAATTCAATGCTCGTCACTGGTATGTCGATACCGTATGAAAGCAATAATTCTCGCATTTCGTCCTGCTTATCGCGAGGAACTTCTATGTGTGAAATATTTGCAACGCCTATTCGTTTATCAGCGCGTACTTCGTAATGACTCATTGGTCTTTCTAGTTTTAATTGCGAATCAAGACTCCTAACACCAATTAAAATTGGATAATTACCCGAAATATCACTACCCAGACAGAAGATATCCCACACATCGCGTGCCTGCTTATTCACTTTCTTTCCCCAAGTATTATCGCCATTTTCATCATGCGACAATGTACGCCAAGTTTTCCAACGGCGCAACATTTTGACCCCATTGACCGTAAATAGTCGCGCATAAAACAAGCTGTAGTAATACGATGTCCAAGTCAGAGCGTCGCCATAGCGATTTTTCTCTTTCCAACCAAGACCATGCATGTCAGCATATGATCGCGCCACCATCCGACTCCGGCATAGCGAAACCGAGTGTACGATATGCCGATCACTGCCGCCAAAAACTGCATACACATCACGAGATGGCTTGAGGCCAGCAATATCGCAAAAACTTTTCATCACGTCAACGACGCTATCCTTACCATGCTGCCAACGACCAGTACCATGCCAAAGTTGAGTATCTTTCGTTAGTTTTTGATATTCTCTTATCTCAGAACTATCAAATGAAAGTAAATCATTTACATTAATTATTCTTCTTTTAGCGATGGATTCTAAAATATTTTCGAAACGAAGTAATTTACTTTTGTAAATAATTAACATTAGGGTATGGTGCGGTAAATATCTTAGCAATCTTCGCACGAAAAGCTTTTGATAATTACTCCGTGATGACATATTAATTAATAGTTTCTCTAGCTTTTTCCAACGCATCAATTAGTGTCTGTTTTGACTTCATACCGATCAGCTCAGCAACTTCCTCGCCAGCAACAAAAATCTTCATATTTGGGATACCCTGCACGCGGTAATGCATAGCCAGTTCTTTGTTGTCATTACTAGCATCAGTGTCAATTTTAACAATATCAAAACCTGTCTCGTCAGCGATCTGCTGTAATATCGGCGCCATCGCTCGGCATGGCGGACACCATGGCGCCCAAAAATCGACCAAGACCGGACGCTTGCTTTTTAGCACTTTTTCTTCAAACTCTTGTTTAGTTGTAATACTAATTAATGCCATAATTCCTCCTTCTATTTTTGCATTGTTGACATACTCCAGTAATAACTAAAGGACCATCGAAACAGCAGCCATCAAGCTGGCGCTCGATCTGGCAACGCACTAAATCGGGGACTTTGATATCCTGTAAATTATCGCACTCGCTGCATATAAAATGATCGTGCGGTTCCGGTGAAAAGTCGTACCGCAAACAGCCCTGCCTTGACGCAGGTGCCAGTCCAATAACACCATCGTCGCGCAAGCGCTGCGTAATACGATGCACCGTAGTATCGCTAACATTTGAATACGACTCTCGCAACCGGCTAGCAATCTCGGCATTAGTAGCATGCTGCAGATGGCATAAAATCGATAGTATACTATCAGTATATTTCGTGATTCGTCGACTAACTATTTGTGTCATATTTTTATTGTAAATCATTTACAATAAAAATACAATGCTTTTTTAAAAACTTACCACGCTAAACTTCTTAGCCATGTTTTTACAATTAAATTACTGGTCAGACCAGGCTATTTTCGCCCGCTGCCTAAATTAATTTTACTAGCGAGAACTCTACTGAACTTCAAGCTACAAAATCGCGTCAAAAACACCAAAAGTTTATTTGGCCAACCAACTACATACACTGCTTTGTTATTCATAATAGCGCGATAACTTTTCGCGGCAACTACTTCTGGTGTATAAACTCTAAGCCTAGTGAACATTGCTGAGTTTATCATTTGAGCGTTTTTCTCAAAATTAGTTGCTACCGGACCCGGACAAATCGCCGTCACCGACACGCCAGAACTTTTCATTTCTTCATGTAAGGCTTCAGAAAACGAGCGGACAAAAGCTTTCGAGGCATAATACATCGCCATATATGGCCCAGCTTGAAACGAGGCAATCGATGCAATATTAACAATCTTACCCTTACCGCGACGATCCATATCTTTACCAAATAGATACGATAACTGCATCACGGCCAACATATTAACGCTAGCGAGACCTTTCTGACGCTGCCAATCGACGTCAACATAGCGACCAAACGAACCAAACCCGGCATTATTAATTAAGATGTCTATATTAATGCCTTTATATTTAATCTCGTCATAAACTTCTTGAGCGCTATTCTCAGCACTTAAATCTTTAACTATGTAGACCATTTCAATGCCAAACTGGCGTTCTAACTCCTGTTTTTGCTGCTGCAATAGAGCTTCGTTACGCGCAACAGCAACGATATTATAACCATTTTGCGCAAATAGACGAGCAAATTCTCTACCCAAGCCGCTCGTAGTGCCTGTTATTAAAACATACGAAACTTTTCGTTCTTGACTCATACCAAGATTATACCTTATAATTGGTTAATCTATGAACTCGAGCCAAAAGAGTTCCTCTAAATCTCGCGTTTGAATCACCTTACCCATGATCAAACTGCTCACAATATAAACTGTACAAAAGAAGGAGATACTTTTGAAAAATAAAATTAACGATAAAGAAATTTTACGCCTATTCTGGCAAGTATCTGTACCCTACAGGCGCCGCAGAAATCTAGCGATACTTTTTGCAATTACTACGATTGTTATTTCTATTTTTGTCGGTCCGCTTGTTATCGCAGAGCTGCTTAATATTATCCAGCACAACCAGCTGCAAACTGCTAACAATTTATGGACGCTAATTGTTCTGTATGGCGTTAGCGAACTGTGTTCAACGGTGATTGGCTGGCGCTTGGTACTGTATCTAGTTTGGACGTTCGAGACTGCATTGCAACGCGATTTACACTCGCGCTGCTTTAGTAAATTGACTAATCAAACAATGTTTTTCCATGCTAATAAATTTGGCGGTTCGCTCGTCAGCCAAACTAACAAACTAAACGGTGCAGTCGAACGTTTTTGGGATACAATTTTTTGGTCGATTTTGCCGTTAGTTATTTCCTTAGCTGGATCAATAATCATTTTATCGACATTAATTTGGCAGTATGCTTTATTCCTGTTTATCTTTTCAATTATTTTTAGTATTGCCGTCTATTTTGGCTCTAAGCCAATGGCTAAATTGAGCGAAAAAGAGGCTAAAGCCAGCAATAAAGTTAGCGGCCAATTAGCCGACATGGTTTCAAATATTCTGGCGGTTAAATCGTCTGGCGCTGAATCGCTAGAGCAAAAGCGCTTTTCAAAAACGGTCAGTTCATGGCGCAGCGCTAGCTTGGGCACGATGCGCGGTTTCCTGAAAGTTAGTACCGTTTATTCGACCATCAACACGATTATCAAAATTGGCGCAATTGCTTTTGCAGTATACGCCGCTCAGCACAATTTAGTATCAGTAGCATCAGTTTACTTAATCATAACGTATACAGGCAGCGTAGCGCACGAGTTGTGGAACATGAATGGCATCATGCGCAGTTACAATCGTATTATTGGCGATGCTCACGATATGGTAGAAATCCTTAAAACACCAACAACGCTAGTTGATCGCAGCGACAAAAAACTAAAAATTAAACGCGGCGGCATCACCATGGATAAGGTAACCTTTACGCACGACGAGGGTCAAGGTGATACACTGTTTCATGATTTTTCGCTGACGATTCGTCCTGGCGAGAAAATTGGTTTGGTTGGCGCCAGCGGTTCTGGCAAAACTACCCTCACCAAATTATTGTTACGGTTTGCCGATATTGACTCGGGCAAGATCACAATCGACTCGCAAGATATCGCCGAAGTTACCCAGGCAAGCCTACGCGAACAAATCGCCTACGTGCCGCAAGAGCCGCTGCTATTTCACCGCTCCGTCCGCGAGAATATCGCCTACAGCCGACCCGACGCGACTGATGCCGAAATTGAAAAAGCTGCTAAGAAGGCTGGCGCCTATGATTTCATCGTCAAACTGCAAGACGGTTTTAACACGCTAGTTGGTGAACGCGGCGTCAAACTTTCGGGCGGACAGCGACAGCGCATTGCCATTGCCAGAGCGATTTTGAAAGATGCGCCAATTCTAGTCCTTGACGAGGCGACATCAGCATTAGACTCAGAATCAGAGGCACTAATCCAAAAGTCGCTGGAAACATTGATGAAAAACCGAACGTCAATAGTCATTGCTCACCGCTTATCAACCATCGCTAAACTCGATCGTATCATTGTTTTGGAAAATGGACACATCGTCGAAGATGGCTCACACGATCAATTGCTTACCAAAAAACGCGGCGTTTACGCTAAGTTGTGGGCACGGCAATCAGGCGGATTCATCGAGGAGTAATTTCTAGAGTTTACGACTATAGAAGCAATAGAAAAACACCGCCAAATCATGACGGTGTTTTTTGATAATCTAAGACTAGACTATTCCGACGCTTCAGTCTTTTCAGCTTCTCCCGTAACTTCGACCTGCTCGGCGTCAGCGGACTCAGCTTCGCCGGCCGCCGCATCGTTGGCAGCTGCTAGAGCGCTCGGCTCATAGACGTTTGCCACAACCAAATCTTTTACGGTAGTATCGTCGTCAGCCGTGCCTTCGCGGCCGTCGTCGCTATCGACCAGCTCAACACCATCCGGCAAAACAATATCGCCCACAGTCACGCGGTCGCCTTCTTTAACAAGACCGCTCGTCGGCGCTTCCAATGCTTCTGGCAGATCCATCGGCAAGGCCTTGACCTTGATCTTCTCAAGCGCTTGTAGCACTACCAAGCCGGCACGCTCCGCCTCAGATTCTCCTGTACCGCTCAAACGAATCGGCACCTCGGCAATTACTGGCTCATCAGCCCGAACTGCGTGAAAAGAAATATGACGAAGAGCATTTGACCTAGTCGGATATGATTCAACATCCTTAATCATCGCTATGCGCCGCTCGCTGCCTAGCAACTGGACGGGCGTATGCTTGCCAGCTAACTTATAGACGCGCAGCACTTCGCCAGCTTCAGCCTGAATCGGCACCGCTTCCATACCCGCACCGTAGACCACGCCTGGCGTAATTCCTTGGCGACGTAGCGTCTTAACTTTTTTGCCAAGCACTTCGCGCTTAGCAATCTTCAGAGTAATTTTTTCTCCCATTTCTCTCTTCCTTTCGTTAGATACCTTTCCGGAGGTTTACTATTGCTTCTCTATTATAACATGTTTATGATAATGATTCTAACCAAGCTAGTAATTCACGATATTCCCGATTCGTTTCGACAATAAATTTTTAAACCCAAACCTATTCCATTAGCTGGTGCTAGAAATCTGTGCTATAATCATCTCTAGCATGGAAGCCTTTATTAATTTGATTATTCATCTTGGCGTGCCAATTATCTTATTGGTAGTCTTCGCTGAGTCAGGTTTATTAATCGGCTTCATATTTCCAGGCGATAGCTTGCTATTTACGGCGGCATATATGGTACAACAGCATATTTTGCCAATTGACATTCATCTATTCGCTATCCTGATATTTTTGGCAGCCGTGCTAGGCGATAGTGTTGGCTATAGTTTTGGACATAAGGTCGGCCGCAAATTATTTGAAAAAGAAAATTCGCGTTTTTTCAAGAAAAAATATTTAGAGCAAACTGAAAAATTCTACGACAAGCACGGTTCAATTACTATCGTGTTGGCTCGTTTTGCGCCGATTGTCCGAACTTTTGCGCCAATCGTTGCTGGCGCCAGCAAAATGCATTACAGAACATTTTTGGTTTTTAACATTATCGGCGGATTCTTGTGGTCATCACTGTTTGTTTATCTAGGTTATTACGCCGGTGAATTACTTACCAAAGCAGGCGTTAACATCGAGGTTGCTGCGCTTATAATTATATTCCTCTCTGTCTCGCCGATGATTATTCACGCGCTCAAGAAACCATCAAACCGCGCGGCTCTCAAAAAACAGCTCCAAGTTTTATTCTCAAAAACCAAGACGTCCAAACGGAAAAAATAACGCAAATCCGCACCAAATCTTTCGTCTGAGATTAGGTTTTTAGTCTTTGCAAAGATTATCGTTTATAACAGCTTCTGTAAGTATTTCCCAGTTTGACTTTCTGGATTGTTTGAGACGTCTTCTGGTGTGCCAGCGGCAACCACTCTGCCGCCGCCTTGTCCACCCTCTGGACCCATATCAATAATCCAATCAGCGCATTTAATGACTTCCAGATTATGCTCAATGATTATCATACTGTTACCACCATCGACTAATTTTTGTAAAATCTCGAGCAATTTGCGCACATCAGCAGTATGCAAGCCAGTCGTTGGCTCGTCGAGTATATAAAGTGTTTTACCAGTCGAACGACGTGATAGCTCTGTTGCCAATTTAATGCGCTGCGCCTCACCGCCAGAGAACGTCGTCGCTGGCTGCCCAAGCTTCACATAGCCCAAACCAACTTCGTTAATTGTCTCGAGCTTGCGGGAGATAGCTGGAATATTAGTAAAGAACTCGCAGGCTTGCTCGACCGTCATTTCTAGAATATCGCTAATAGTTTTGCCCTTATATTTAATCTCTAGCGCTTCGCGGTTGTAACGCTTGCCGTGGCATTCTGGGCACTGTATATAAACGTCCGGCAAAAAGTGCATTTCAATCTTTATCACACCGTCGCCTTGGCAATTCTCGCAGCGACCACCCTTGACATTGAAACTAAAACGCCCTGCTTTGTAACCGCGAATATTAGCCTCAGGGGTATTAACAAACAATTCGCGAATCTGCGTAAACACGCCCGTATAAGTTGCTGGATTAGAACGCGGTGTACGTCCTATCGCCGACTGATCAATGACGATAGCTTTATCTAATTGCTTGACACCGTCGATTCTATCATGGTCGCCCGGTACGGTCTGCGCTCGATGCAGACGCGCCGTCAATTCGTTGGCTACAATGTCATTGACTAATGTCGACTTGCCGCTGCCGCTAACGCCAGTCACTAGTGTCATTACGCCCAACGGAAACTCGACATCAATATTTTTTAGGTTATTCTCCTTAGCGCCGCGAACAACAAGTTTGCGATCTTTCTCGACCGCACGGCGTTTCTTGGGAACCGATATCTTTTCTGCTCCAGATAAATATCGCCCAGTGATACTGGCTGGATTCTGCGCCACCTCGGCTGGCGTGCCAGCAGCTACAATCTCGCCGCCATGCACGCCAGCACCTGGACCCACGTCCACCAAAAAATCAGCTGCAGCGATCGTCTCTTCGTCATGTTCGACAACCAATACGGTATTGCCCAGATCGCGCAAATGCTTGAGCGTTTTGATCAATCGATCGTTGTCGCGCTGATGCAAGCCAATTGACGGCTCGTCTAAAACATATAGCACCCCTTGCAGCCCAGAGCCAATCTGTGTCGCTAGACGAATCCGCTGTGCCTCGCCGCCGCTCAGAGTATTAGCAGCTCGCCCCAGTTCTAGATAATTCAACCCTACGTTATTCATAAATCCCAGACGAGCGTTAATCTCTTTAATCACTAGTTTGACGATCTTCATTTCGTTGTCGTCAAATTTCAGCTGGCTAAAGACATCTAAGGCGTTCTCGACGTCTAGATTACAAATATCCATAATCGACAAGCCGCTAACCGTCACCGCTAAGACTACCGGTTTAAGGCGAGCGCCCTTGCAGGCTGTGCATTTGCGCTCACGCATAAATCGCTCAATATCTTTGCGCATGAAGTCGCTATCAGTTTCGCGGTGACGACGCTCGAGATTTGGAATAATCCCTTCAAATGTTGAATCATAGTGCCGGCCATTACCTAGCTCAACGCGATATTTTTGCTCGCCTGTACCATACATCAATAATTTCCGCACATCGTCGCTTAGTTCGCGCACTGGTACGTGTAGACTAAAACCATGTTCAGCCGCCACCGCTTCAAGCCGTTTCATATACCAAGCATCAACACTGAAACGATTAAACGGACGAATCGCACCCTCAGCAATCGTCAAGTTTTTGTTAAAAACCAAGCTAGGATCAATCTCCATTCGTGTGCCCAGCCCCGTACATACTGGACAAGCACCTTGCGGCGCGTTAAAACTGAATAGCCGCGGCTCCAATTCAGGAATCTCCTCGCCCGGGTGATCCACACAGGCATAGCGTTGGCTATAAGTCAAAATCTCGCCGCTATCCGCATCCAACACTTGGACTATGCCGCCAGCCAATTCTAACGATTGTTCGACCGATTGCGATACGCGCGAAATCATATCTGGACGCATCACCAAGCGGTCTACGACCAATTCGATATCATGTTTATAACTCTTTTGTAATTCTGGAAACTCATCTAGTGCATAAATTACGCCGTCCACTCGCGCTCGAGCAAAACCGCTGCGCATATACTGTTCAGGAATATGCTGAAACTCGCCTTTTTTCTGACTGACAATCGGCGCCAGAATCATTAATTTTGCGCCTTCAGGTAATTTCATGATTTCATCAATAATTGATTGTGCTGTTCGTCGTTGTACCGGCTTGCCGCAGCGCTTACCATCTGGCAAAAGTGCCGGACAATGAGGTACGCCAACACGCGCGAACAACAAGCGTAAATAGTCGTAAATTTCTGTTACCGTGGCAACCGTTGAACGCGGATTACGACTGGTTGATTTTTGATCTATTGAAATTGCCGGGCTCAATCCATCAATTGAGTCGACATCTGGCTTGTCCATGATGCCCAAGAATTGCCGCGCATAACTGCTCAAGCTTTCAACATAGCGCCGTTGCCCTTCGGCATAGATAGTATCGAAAACCAGGCTTGATTTACCGCTGCCGCTAAGTCCTGTCACCACCACAAACTTATCGCGTGGAATTTCCAAACTCACGTTTTTTAAGTTATTCTGGCGTGCACCGGTGATCTTGATACTATCTGACATGACTACTTATTTTAGCATTTTTCGGTAAAAAAATCCATTACCGCAAAACATCTGTGCACGTATTACACTTTAAATATCATCCAAATAAACTAAAACTGTATCGTGCTTATCGTTGCACATACTATAGTATATTTGCTATAGTATAGTCAAATGAGAGCATTAATTGAACTATTCGCTGTCCTCAGCATCAAGATTCGTGTTGTATTGGCGTGCCTTATCGGTGTACCTCTATTTTTGCTGCGCCACGACATTTACGATTCGCTAATGAATTTCGTACTAGTCGGCGCTATACCTGGTACACACATATCAGTACCATACTGGGTTATGCTATTGCTATACGCAATGATAGTCATAAACATATTCACCTACATAGAAAATACTATTCAACGTCCGTTGCCTCCAAAAGAATAGCTACCAGCACACGAGAGTTTTAGTCGCTAGCCGGTAACGTAGACTCAGCCCACAATTGCAATTCTTGCAAAATAAACTGCTGCTCGTCAGTCGCTGTCGGCGCTAAACGATGCAAAGCTGTCATAAACCCTGGCAATTGTGCCTGCAAGCGCTGAGCCCGCCACGCTTCCCACTGCGCCAGATCATCTTCACTGAGTGAGCGCGGAAAATTACGTGCTTTGTAGTGTAGCAATAGCGGCGCTAACCGTTCGTCCTGAAACTCTGGATGAAAATCAGCCAGCTCGCGCTCATCAGCATTACGCACCGCCTCGACACGGATACGATCACGGTCGTTCAAAAAGCCTTCATACAATTGCGCTTCCGGATCGGGCAGTTTCTTGAAGGCTGGCTTGTTTTCAAAAATAGTCCGTAATTTTTCGGCAAAGTCCGGGTGATTTAGTAAAATATTTTGATGTTTCTGCACTGTCTTTAGATCAAGCGAAATCTTCTGCCAGCCATCGCCCTGCTCCAGCACACCCAGTGGCGCCACCGCCGGACAGCGATTGTACTGCAACTCTTTGACTGGCAATTTAACGAAATCTTCGGCCTGGCGCTCTTCCCACGAAGCAAAGATTTTCTTCGATAATTCTTCAGTACTCAGCTCAACAAACGGCGTCGGATCATAGCGCAGATCATAGACAACCACACCGCCGTTTCGACTGGTCGTCAGTGGAAATGCCACCGTAGTTTTGGCAAATTCTTTATCGTAACGCCCACTGGCATAGACAAACGGTTTTTTGTCGTCCACATTGACCAGTTGCTGGACTACTTTTTTGTCACGCATTTTTAGTAAATAGTCATACAGCTGCGGCTGCTTTTGCTTAATCAATTTCGTCACGGCAATCAGCGCCGTCACGTCCGCCAAAGCGTCATGAGCATTTTCATGCGCAATACCATTAGCGCTGGTGATCAGCTCTAGGCGGTTGCTAGGCTCACCTTTAGCATCAAGCGGCCACTTGATTCCTTCCGGCCTGAGCGCCCGCGTCAATCGCACCACATCTAGCAAGTCCCAACGCGAGCGACCGTCTTTCCAGCTCCATTCGTAAGGATCATGAAAATTGCGCCACAACAAATGGCGGATAAATTCGTCGTCAAACCGAATATTATTAAAACCAACCGCAATAGTATCCGGCGTAAAAATTTCCTCACTCAGCATCCGTGCAAACTGTGCCTCAGTGTAGCCTTCCTCGACCGTTTTTTGCGGCGTGATGCCAGTCACCATCAGCGCATCGGGGCTCGGCAAAGTATCATCATTCAGCGTCACCAGCAGATTATACGGCTCACCAATTGGCTCAAGGTCCATATCCGTTCGCTGCCCAGCAAACTGCATGATGCGGTCTTGTCGCGGGTTTAGTCCGCTGGTTTCGAGGTCGTAGAAGAAAAATGTTTGCGCCATAACTATAGTATAGCAAAGCTACCAGACGACGCCCAAATCTACTGCTCAACCAGCGTAAACGGCGTCGATTCGCCAATCTGCACCAAGCTATCGCCAGTAGCACCTTGGCGCATTAGCTCGTGCGCGATACCATAACGGCGCATGATATCGCGTAAACGATTGACGCTTTCAAACTGATCAAAATTGGTGCGACGAGCAAATTTTTCTATCTTGCCGCCAAACACGCGGTAGATTTGCTTATCAGCATCGTATGAAACTTCCCAACTGCTCGAGATCGTCTCGTTGCCACTGAGAGTGATTGTCTCAAGTTTATCGTTATTCAAATCGTCAGTCTGCTTCTGCTCATTCTCGGCTGCGCGCGTTGCTACAACTTGCACCTGCAGAGCTCTCAGTACATCAATTACGCCTTTATGCGATACCGAAGAAATAGCGAAAACCTGTGTGTCCTCGCTAGTGACAGCTCTTAAGGTGTCAATTTGCATTTGAATGATATCCTGATCTAATCCTTCGCATTTAGTTAAAGCTACTATCTCGGGACGCGACGCCAGTTCGGCACTGTACTTTTTGAGTTCGCGGCGGATCGCCAGGTAGCGCTCAGCTACGTCGTTACTATAAGCGTCCACCAAATGGAGTAGTACGGCAGTCCTCTCAATGTGCCGCAAAAAGGCATCACCCAGTCCTTTACCATCACTAGCCCCTTCAATCAACCCTGGAATATCAGCGATTAAAAGCGAGCTGTCATCGACATCAGCTACACCGAGATTCGGCGTCAACGTAGTAAATTCATAATCTGCAATTTCAGGACGAGCATTTGACACTACACTCAAAAAGGTTGACTTACCAGCATTAGGAAAACCCACCAAACCGACATCAGCCAATAATTTCAGTTCTAATTCTGCCTCGAACGATTCGCCGAGCTCGCCCACTTCTGCCATGCGCGGTGTTTGACGGACACTCGACTTAAAGTGAGCATTGCCGAAACCGCCATCGCCACCCTTAGCAATAACAGCTTTTTGATTTGGTTTAGATAAATCGGCGACGATTTTACCATCACGCTTGACTATGGTACCAACTGGCACTTTAATGACTAAATCCTTGCCAGCGCGGCCTGCCATTTTTTTCTTGGCGCCCGAGACACCATTTTCGGCCTTTAGCTCGGGTTTGTAACGAAAGTTTAATAGCGTATTAAGCTGTTCCGTCGCCAAAAACACAACATTACCGCCGCGACCCCCATCGCCGCCATCCGGACCGCCTTTATCAACGTAAATCTCGTGGCGAAAACTGACCGCGCCGTCGCCACCGCGGCCCGCCTGGACTGAAACTTTAGCTGTATCAACAAACATACAGACACATTATACCAAAAACACCCCTGATTTGACAGAGGTGTTAATTAGTTTTGTAAAATACTTAGTGAATATACCTATAGTAACCGCTAGTGGCCTCGCCCCAGGAAATCTGGCCATGACCAACGCGATTAAAGCCGCCGCCAAAGCGATAACCGTTCATCTCGCTAATTGTGATTGATACGCCCGGATTAACGCTCTCGACAATCGCCACATGGCCATATCCGCCGCCGTTTTGCATTATTGCGCCAGGCGCCGGCGTACCATTAACTGCCAATCCAGCCGCTGCTGCCGCATAAGCCCAAGTACTAGCATTACCCCAGAAGCTACCAACTGGGCGTCCTAGCTGCATTCGGCGTTCGTAAGCATACCAAGTACAGTTCCCCCATGCATATTTGTTACCGGCAGAGATAACCCCATTGTAATTGCTTCCGTAACCGCCCAGGCCCGACCCATACCCATAAGCGCTGCGCCGATTACTAGCCGCAGCACGAGGAGCCACATATCCTGGACGTTCATTTTCTGGCAAAGCACCGCCAGGAACAATAATGTTCCTACCTTCAGTTAGCGAACCAGTGAGCTCTAGGTCATTATACGACACCACATCAGCCTTATTACCGCCATACTTGGCAACAATGCTATCAACAGAGTCACCCGCCTTAACGGTATGCTGAACACCATCAACTGGCAGAATTGTTAAAGTAGTATTTGGCTCCAGCGCATCAGACGATAGATTATTGGCCCAAGCTATAGTCTCTTTCTTGAGTCCATATTTGCTGGCTACCGCATCAACTGTATCGCCAGCCTTGGTGGTATAAGTAGTAGCCGCCCGCGAATTAGCTGTCGGCTGGACAATCTGCGGCTTGCTAATTGCATTGCTGGAGGTCTGCGACATTACCGTTTCAATAGTCAGCGTCTGAGAAAGTGTCGCCACGTTAGCGCTAACTGGCATGCTGGTGGTGTCCGCTAGTGATGAGGCTATATTCGTAGCAACAACTGGATCGACTGTACTAGCCGAAGTTGCAGCCGCTACGGTATTTTTAGTACTTGAAGTAGAAGCATTAGCTAGTGGCGCATTGTTGCCGCCTTCCTGAACACCAACTGGACGCTGTCCGATAGCAATTAGCGTTGCTATGAATAGAAAAACGCCGACATACGATACTACGGAAGTCCAAGAAACACCACCGCGCCTTTTAGTTTTGCTAGAATGAGCCTTTGCGCTCGGTACAAAATTAGTTTTAACTCGATTTGGTTGCGTACTAATAATGGTTCTCCTAGAAAATCATATTATGAGCACGATAGAGCTGGCAATAATTCATAATTGTTCCTGCAAGTCCTCGTGTATACTCTATATTATAGCAAATCACTAGCGTTAATGTCAATACTTTATACGATACTACACAACTTCTGGCAGTATTTGTCAATATTGTTTTTATGTTCCTCATCGGTTTTGGCGAAATATATTAAACCGTCATCGCCGGCTATGAAGAATAAGTTATCGCCAGGCGCCGGATTAGCGACCGCTTTAAGCGATAATTCGCCAGGTGTCGCAATTGGCGTCGGCGGCAGACCAGTATGCTTGCGAGTATTATACGGAGAATCAATATCCACCTTAGGCTTAACACCAGCTTTGTCTGCAGCATAAATAAAGGTTACATCAGAACCAAGCTGCATGTTTTTCTTGTAGCGAGCTATAAACACCTGCGCAATACCCCGCTGGTATTGATAACAGCGATTTTTGCGCTCGACGGTCGGTTTATCTTCGCAGCCCAATTCCCGCTCAACAATCGAAGCCATAGTCAACCCTTGATAAAGCGTCAAACCTTGCGCCTTAAACTTATTTACTAAGTCATTTTTCTGCACAACCTTGTACATGTGATCAAACACTGTCTGTAAAACATCTTTAGCTGTGGCATCGCCCGTAAATTGATATGTCTCCCCAAAAACGTAGCCCTCCAAAGACGACCCGCTTGGACGATCAGCAAACAGAGGACTATCGTATTTCGCTTTGAAAGCATTTGAGATCTCATCATCAGAGTAGCCTGCTTGGCGCAAGATATAACGGACGCTCGTTTTATCAACACCATCAGACGATTGCGAAGCCTTATACTTAGAACTCTCTAACGTACCGCCAGGATAGAAAGTAATAGTTTTGAAGTCATGACAGCCATTATTCATACGGTTAACAATATCAGCGACCGACTCAGACGGGGCAATCATACAGGTGCCAGCTTTGATGCTATTTTTATTATTAAGGCGCACATAAACCTCAAAAGCTAATCGGTTGCGAATAAGATTTTTGCTGGCCAGCGTATTGGCAACTGTTGAGACCGAGGAGCCGTCTTCAACAGTAACCGACACCTTATTGCTATCGCTTGAGACTGGTTTTAGCTGCGTCTCGTACCACTTAAATAGTGCCGCAAAAACCGCTGTCAAAAACACCATGACTGTTATCAAAATAATCATCCAGCGCCGAAGACAACGTTTCTTCTTTGACACCTTCTGGCTCGCAGCGTCATGGTCGGGGTTAAGCGAAATATTAGCCTTTTGCCCCATTGGCTGATTTGGATCAATAGCACGAGGCGCAGGACGTGGAGCCGCGCCAAGCGGCGGTACTTGCCGATTATTATTCGGCTGATAATTAAATTGTTGGCCATTCTGCCGTTTGAAACCATCCATTATTGAGCCTCCAAATAATCTTGTAAAATAATGCTAGCTGCCATAGAATCAATCTCGCCCTTACTATACGGACGTTTTTGCGATGCTAAGATATTCTCTGCTTTGACGCTCGTCAACGATTCGTCCTGGAATACAACTTCAGATTCAATTTGACCAAGACTGTCAACGAAGTTTTCGACATACTGAGTCTGCGCAGTCGGCTCGCCTCGTTGATTGCGCGGATAACCCACTACCAGAACATCTATTGATTCGTCAATCAGCATCTCGCGGATAATATCGAGTTCCTTGCCGTCGACATCAATCCAGTCGCCTGGTACGGCAATCTTAACATCGCTGCTTGCCGATGCCACGCCAATTCGCCGCTCGCCGACGTCAAGCGCCAAATACTGCTTAGCCATCTATCTGAAACTTTACGCTTATCTTCTTGGTGTCATCTGGAACTCTATAAACCCAAAATGGCGAAAGGTTCACGTCCACCGATTTTATACCTTCGACAGTCTTGACGCGCTCTTGAACCTCGCCGACCGACTGGCCTTTGACGTACTCCTTGATGGCGTCTTCGTCAATTTTCGGACCAACTTTACCGTTCGCCGAGACTGTCGCATTAATCGTATCGCCTGAAATAGCTATGTTAGTCAGAGAAACTGTTTTACTGCCGGTATCATAAATTTTCTGGTTTGACTTGCCATCAATGCGCTGCTGGCAGTAAGCTTTGAGAAACGTATCAAACTCGCTGCGAGCAATACCAGAAAGCGAGAACTTCATTGTACCAGTAATTGCCGCTTGGCCGTCGTTAGCCTCGCTATCAACAGCAGGCTTATTAATACCAGCGATATCCGCCGCGAATGACTCATTGATAATTGTGTAATCCTTGCCAAACTCAGTTTGCAAAGCAGCTTTGTTTTGGTTCTTATCGTCCTCAGTGACGAGTTCGCGCATTGCTTTATTGATATCGCTTTGTTGAACGACGGTAATAGTTTTGTCAGTACCTCCCGTCGTCGAGCCGCTAATACTTGCTGAAATACCACTAGGCGCTCCCTTGACTGTACCGCTAGCGCCATTATAGCTGGCGCCGCTGCGTGCGGCAGTAATTTTCACCTTGGCATTACGATAATTACTAAGCGAGATTTTAACGCCTTCATTAGTAACATACTCGGCGCCAGAATCTGTCGTCAAAGTTGTTCCTGCTGGGATTTCTGTACCAAGATTGTCAATATCGCGCGTCGAAAAGCTTACTATACCAGTCGCTTTTTCGCCAACATCCTTCTTGCCGGTAGCTGTAAATGTTTTAGAAATCGCTTTTTCTCTAGTTTTGGTCGTCAGTTTGACAGTACCATCTTGCAAACTAGTATTAACAGCAACGCTTGATTTGATATGAGTGTTAACAGCCACGCTGCTAGTTTGCGCAGAAATGACAATCTGTGCTCGCGGCGCAAACACAAACGCCCACACCAAACCAGCGATCAACAAAATAACAGCCGCACCGATAATGAAGAACTTTTTACGAAAAGTATTAAAATCGGGAATTTTCGGACTTTTTTTCGACTTGCTATCCGCCTGGTCAGCAAATTTCTTATCGCCGCCATCCTTACCTTTAGAAGACGGCAGCTCATCCTCTCCTTCATCTTCAATTTTGCTAAGCTCATCATTAAGAGACGACTGCCCTTTCTTATCGTCAAGAGTTTGCGCGTTGGGCTTAGCGCCACCGTTCAACGTTTCCGATCCATCAATCACGTCATCGTCACTGTTGACTTCAAGAGCCGGAATCTCAGCTAATTCTGGACGACTCTGCAAATTTTTGGCCACCGGAATACCCGCGCTGCCCGCAAGCGTCGACAAAGCATCATTATTAGTAATAATTACCAGTTTTTTATCGACCCGCTCAGCCGCGCGGTGCACTAGCTTAAGATTTACTGCACTCTGAATCGCCCCAATTCGCTTCGGCGGTACCAAAGCAACAATGTTCGAATTAGCAGCTTTTATCTTGCCAATAATTGAAGTAACATCGTCTTCTACATCTATATAAATGACATCTTTTTGCATATTATTTCTCTATTAAATTCGCAAAATCCTATTAATTTTACTGCGAACCGACTGAGTGTCGCCTGCTCCTATTATTGTATCATAGCCAACACGCAGCAGACCCATCGCCGTAATAAAAGTGTGATCATTGACTTCACCGGTTTTATCCGTAATACCAACAACCTGATCGGGACGAATGCGCCGTACTGTCGGACGCTTAGTAAACGGCAACTCGCTGTACCAATCGCGCTTTTCGAGAGCCGTAACTAATTGAGACAAGCTAGCACCGCCACCACACAACAAAATACGCGGCGGCAGCTGATCGACTGCGTCAAACTCGCTCAATGCTAGCTCTACGCCAGCCAACCAAACCTCGAGAGTCTTATCAACGGCAACTGCCACATCTTTTTTGACGGTAGCTTTAATTTTACTGTCCTCAATATTTACTTTGAGTTTTTCTGCCTGATCGTACGGAATTGACAACTCATCAGCGATAGTTTTAGTAAAACTACGGCCACCGATACCAAACATCTTGGTGCCCTCAACGCCGCCGTCATTAACCACTGCAATATCTGTCGTGCCGCCACCTACATCTGCTAAAATTGCCGTAAAAGCACTACTACTATCAGTGCCAAGTACGCTACGGCTAACCGCAAACGGCTCAGCAGCGACCGCCAATAACTCCAAATCAAGCTCTTGCGCCACTCTCTCTAACGCGCCAATATGCACCATCGGCGCAAACGCCGTATAAATTTGCACTGCTACATCCTTACCCTGAAAGCCAATCGGATTCGACACTTTATAGCCGTCAATATGAATACTAACCAGCGCTGAGTTGACCAGCTTGACCTCAACCTCGTCATTGCCCGTCTCTAAGGCGATTTGTTTTTGCGCCCGTTTAGCAGCGCGATCTTGGACCTTCTCGATAATAAACTCAACTTCTTGCTCATCAAGCGGACGGTCGGGCTGCGGACGACGATAACGAATCGTACTAGTCGTACCCTTTACCAGTTCGCCAGCTATACCGATGACAGCATGCTTGGCCTGCAAGCCAGCTTCATCTTCAGCCCGAGTCAGAGCGTCCTCGCAGTGTTGCACTACGCCAGCAATATCAGCAATCGCGCCCGAATGCATATCAGACAACTCCTGATGAGCACGTCCAACACCAAGAATCTCAATATCGTCGCCGCTAACGCGAGCTAACAGCGCCTTAACGTTTTCGGTACCGATATCAAGTGCAACGATATAATCATCTTTATCTACAGGGTCATTCGACCGATCTCCTATTTTGTCAGCAATCTTACTACGCAATTTATCTAGCATAAGTATATTTCATTATACAACACTACATTCATTGGCGACCAGTCTTGACATATTACAGTAGTTATGCTACAATATGCAACATGGACCAATCACCAAGAGTATCAGAGCCTCAACCACAAAATACCGGAGACCGTATATTAGATGCGCTATATTCGTTAGACGCTACAGAGCCAACAATCCAGAGTACAGAAGTCATCAGTCAGCCGTTTGGTACCTACGAAGATGGAGCCCTAACAATGCGCCTTGTTCAAATGGGCGATGTGGCTGCTACCGGTACTAGATTGTCTTTCGTGGCGGGTGCTGGTAGTTCAGAAAAAGATTCTCTCAAACTTAGGCTGTCTTCTCGTGGAGAATGGGTAGCACCCGGTAGAAACATAAAAGTACCTAGCCATCTAGTAGCGGCAAGATTAGACATGATTTGGCCTATATCAGCCGATAACTCCTATATACGTGAATTGTCAGATTCCGCAGAAACTACGCCAAGCGACATAGTAAACGCTCTATCCCGTGTAGCTATAAATAGCAATCAATATCGCACAGACAAGACATTTTCGTATATTGAGCCCTTAGTCCGTGATATCGAAGGTTCTTCAGTACCAGAAGAAGCATTAATACGCGCTGGCTCTACCAACATTAGCGGCGTTGAGGCAGATTTGGTAGGAACTTATCTAAATAGCAATGCAGAGGAAGCTTTATCGAGCGTACTAGCAAGAGGCAAACTTGAATTACAGATTCCTTATGAATACGATGGTATTGACACAAAAATTCATTACAAAATACTTGTTAACAGCACAGGCGATACAGATGTTTTATGCTACTTCTTTGATCCATGCACAGGACAGAGAAAAACCTTGCAGCCTAAAAGCTTAGATCTACTAAAGGGCGAAGTAGAATCCACACTAGAATCAATAGTCAACGAGCGTCTTACTACACAAGAATAGCTTTAATACGCCGAATACCTGCCGAGCTGGATTCCTCTTTATTTATTTTGAAGCGTTTACCGCCTTCAGCCAGAGTGCCAGTATGCTCGACGTGCGGACCGCCGCAAACTTCGAAGCTAACTCTGTTTTCGCCCTCGCCAATGGAATAGACCTTAACTTCATTGCCATAACGCTCGCCAAACGCGCCGATAGCACCCATTTTTAGCGCCTCGTCAGTCGGATAGACGGCAAAGCTTACCGGCAAATCAGCGTCAATCCAAGCGTTCACTTGATCTTCAACCGCCTGTTTTTCCTCTGGCGTCAATTTACTGTGATTAAAATCAAAACGCAGACGTTCAGCTGTGATATTGCTGCCGTGCTGCTGCAGATCCGGCGCATTCAAGACTTTGCGCAGCGCCGCACCTAGCAGGTGTGTTGCCGTGTGGTATTTCAAGTGAATCGGCTCTGTACCCTCCAGGCCACCATGAAATTGACCCTTGCGGGCGGTTTTGGAGCGCTGGCGCTGTTCATTCATCTTAGTATCAAACTCGGCACGCCAACTATCAGAAAGCTTGATGCCTTGTTTATAGGCCTCTTCGGTACTCAGCTCCACCGGAAAACCAAACGTATCATACAGCATAAATAACTCTTCGCCAGTCAAGCCGTCGTCGATATAATGTCGCATTTGCCTAAGACCTTTACGCAACGTCTGGCGGAAGGCTTTTTCTTCCTTGACCAGCACAGCGATGATACTCTCGCGGTTTTCCTTAACCTCTGGAAAATCGGCTTCATATAAATCAGCGATCACCGGCACGACTTCCTCGAGGAAATTCTGCTCAATCCCCAGGTCAAAACTATAGCGAATCGCCCGGCGTAATAAGCGGCGCATCACGTAGCCCTGCTCCTTATTGCTCGGCACGCAGCCGTCGACCGCCAAAAATACCGCCGCCCGAAGGTGATCAGCAATCACTCGCATTGATGCAGTGTGCGTAGCATATTCCTCACCGCTTAAACTTTCCATTTTTTTAATAATTGGCTGTAGTAAGCTGATCTTAAAGACATCAGGACTGTCAATTGCTGCCGCGGCAATCCGCTCCAGGCCGCCGCCGAAATCAACATTCTTACGCGCTAGCGGCTCAAAGCTACCGTCATCCAGCCGGCGATACTGCATAAACACTTGGTTACCGATTTCCATAAATCGGCCGCTATCACTGGCTGGATGCGCTTGCCCAAAGCTGACATCGTGATGCTGCTCACCAAAATCATAAAACACCTCACTGTCCGGCCCGCATGGATCGCCAATCGGCGTGCTATCAATACCGCCGCCGCGGCTCCACCAGTTTTCTTTATCGTTGTAGAAGAAAATCCGGCCGCCCTGCATACCCAGCTTGTCGCCATTTTCAGCGCTATCCAGCTCGACAATTTTAGCTTCAATGCCTTTTTTGGCAAAAACTTCCTGCCAAATTTGTGCTGCTTCATCGTCGCGCGGAATGTTGTTTTTCTCATCGCCGATAAAACAGCTGACATAAATCTTGTTCGGATCTAGCCCAACTATTTCTGTCAAAAATTCGAAAAACCACTCAATCTGCTGGCGTTTGAAATATTCGCCCATGCTCCAATTACCCAGCATCTCAAAGAACGTCGTGTGGCGATTATCGCCAACATCCTCGATATCCTGCGCCCGCAAACACGTCTGGCTATCAGCTAGTTTCGTACCCTGCGGATGATCCTGGCCCAGCAAATACGGTAGTAGCGGCTGCATGCCCGAACCGGTAAATAACGTCGTCGGGTCGTTGTGCAATATCAGTGGCGCCCGCTCAATAATAGCATGGCCGTTCCTCTGGCAAAATTCGAGATATTTCTGGCGGATTTCTTGTGTGTTCATAGAGGTAATTATAACACGAAAACCACCTGATTAGCGACCAACAGCCCGCCATCTCTACGACAAACTAAAGGCCTAAAGGACACAGCTCTTAATATATGTCATAATCTCAGCAAAATTAGCAAAATCATGATGATAGTCTTGTACTTTATCAAATTCTACAAACTCCCTGGCCGACGATTCGTGCGAAGCTACAAAATCATCTATTCGTTTTACATCAGCCAGAAAAAGCAGCTGATATGCCCTATCGGGGTATCTATCGTTATATTTAGAATGAAATAATTTTTCAATATACCAAGCACCAATCAATTTTAGAGAATTTAGTTCAACGGATGTTTCCTCGTACACTTCGCGTCGCGCACAATCTTCTGGCGTTTCTCCTAATTCCATACGACCACCTGGCAAACCCCAGCCACGCGGTGGCTTGGCCAAAAGTATTTTATTTTCATGAAATACACAAACCATACACGATGTCACAAGCGAAAAGTCAGGAATAGTTTCACACGGATAAAATTGAGACTTTGTTGATTTGTCTTTATCCCAAAAAACAACTGGAAAGCTATTATCAATTTTCATTTAATATAAATACCTTCGCATATTTTATCAGAACATTTGGCATTCCTTATATATCCGACATTATTCCGCCACCCAAGCACTCTTCACCGCGATAGATCACTGCCGACTGGCCAGGCGCCACAGCTCGTTCGGCAGACTCTAGATGTAGCGTGTCGGCACTATATATAGCGTTAATGAGCGCCCCGCGGTGGCGCAATCGGACCTGTATTCGCGCACCTTCAGTCAAAGGTTGATTTATCCAGTGAATATCTGTCAGCTTAATCTCGGTTCGCCACATGTGTTCGTCGTTGATATCACGGCTAACGTAAACCTCATTCTTGTCCATATTTTTGCCAACCACATAATACGGCAACCCGCCGCCAACATCCAGACCATGTCTTTGACCAAGCGTATAAAAAATTGCACCGTCATGCCGGCCAAGCACCCGGCCCGATTCTTTGTCAATAATATCGCCCGGACGCGTCGTAATATACTGGCTAAGAAATTCGCGCATGCCAACATTGCCGACGAAACAAACACCCATAGATTCTTTTTTGCGAGCTGTCCATAAGCCGCGATCTTTAGCAATTTGACGCACTTCAGGTTTGGTCAGATTTCCTAATGGGAACACGGTTTTGGCTAATGATTCAGACGTCACGCGATATAAAAAATAAGTTTGATCTTTGTTGTCGTCGCGAGCACGAAGCAAGCGTGCGGTATCTGCTAAACGTTCAACCCGCGCATAATGACCAGTTGCGATGTAATCCGCCCCCGCCGCCAGCGAAGTCTCTAAAAATAGTTTAAACTTAACTTCTTGATTGCACATGATATCTGGATTCGGCGTTCTACCAGCACGATATTCGTCAAGCATGTAATCAACAACTTTTTGGCGATACTGTGTTTCGAAATCAAATACTTTAAAATCAATTCCTAATTGCACTGCCACCCGCTTGGCATCAGCCAGGTCCTCAGCCCACGGACACTGCATACCGGGTAGATCTTGGCTCCAGTTTTTCATATAGACGCCAGTAACATCATAATCTTGGTCAAGCAATAATGCTGCCGCGACACTGCTATCGACGCCGCCACTCATACCAACATAAACACGCGGTCTGGTCATTCCGCTGCAACTCCCATAATCTTTACCAGCTCTTGCAACGCCAGCTGCCAGCCTATAACAGTTGTCCACCACATATTCGACCATTGATTATCTGTAACTACTGGATGGCTACGCGTTAGTATATTTGGCGCCGCTTTAGTAAATTCAATTGAAACTCGCCGCGAGTGGTAAGCGCTTGTCACCAAAATTACCGATGATATCTGCTTTTGTTTGAGCAGCCTGACGGTTTGCGAGGCATTCTCGGCAGTTGTTTCGCTGGTTTCCTCTATCAGAATATCACTAGCCGGTACGCCTGCAACAATAGCCTGTCTCTTCATTGCCCGAGCATTACTCGGGCCAGTTTTATCAGCTGCCGCACCAGAAAAAACTAATTTGTGCGCCCAGTTATTCTTGTACAATCGCACTGCTTCAGCAGTACGAGCGCTGGTATCGCCGCCGCTCACCGCTACGATCGCATCGGCTGCCGCACACTGTTGGCGTGTCGCATCTGGAATATCGCCACAGCCTTGCAAATCGTTCTTTGATAAAAACAAAGTAATACCGATGATTATTGCAGCCGAAACAATAGCCAGCGTAACGATAGCTATTAAAAATCTTTTCACGCTAACCTGGCCTTTTCTGTATTAATCGCAGCGATAATTTCTTGGGCAGCCGTCGTGCACGTTTCAGCATCCGATAAGCGGCCCAGTGTCAAACGCAAACTGCCGTCCGCCGCCTCTGGCGCTAAGCCAATCGCTTCTAGCACATGCGAACGCGTCCCGGAATTCGCAGCACACGCACTGCCAGTCGCTACCAGCACCCCTTTTCGCTCTAGCATAAAAACTAACCGTTCGGCATCAATTCCGGGGAATGATATATGCAAATGACTTGCCAGGCGATGTTTTTGATCGCCGGAGACAATCGCCCACGGAAAAGCTTCTGTCAGCTGATTTTGCAGCTGGTCGCGCAACTGGCGCAAGCGCTTATTCTCAGAATTACGATGTTGCTGCGCTAATTCTAGCGCTACTGCAAACCCAATAGTACCCGCAACATTTTCGGTCCCGCTGCGCAAGCCCCGCTCTTGCCCGCCGCCGCGAACTAGCGGCTGCAAGCGTATCATCCGATTACACCAAAGCAAACCAACTTGTTTCGGGCCATAGATCTTACCAGCATTTAGCGTCAGCGCATCAACGCCTAGCCGCGCTACATTGATGTCAATCTGCCCAGCCCCTTGCGAAGCATCAGTGTGCAGATAGATTGGCGTCAGCTCACCCGCTTCAAACCGGCGGCGACGCTCAGTACGGACAACTTCAGCAATGTCGCGTAGCGGTTGAATGGTACCAAGTTCGTGATTAGCGATAGCGATAGTTATTAGCTGCGTATCTGGCCTAATAGCTGCTTGAATATCGCGCGGCGCAATATTGCCTTTTTTAGATGGAGCCACCAGCGTTACATTATCATCAAGCGCTTTCAGCACTGCATCATGCTCAATGGCACTTGATACGATATGCCCGTCAATGCTATTTATCATCAAATTAATAGACTCGGTAGCGCCAGCCGTCACAACCAGCTCGCTAGCCTGTCCGCCAAGATAAACAGCCAAACGATGCTTAGCTTTATTATAAGCGCGCTTGACTTCCACCGCTGGAGCATACGGCGCCGAAGGATTATAAAACATCTCAGAGAAATACGGCTGCATCGCCGCCAAAACGCGCTCGTCTAGAGGCGTGGCAGCAGCATGGTCGAGATAGATTATCGATGATTTCACGCTTTCTATTATACCAATTTTTCGCCGGTCTCGGGATCTCGCTTGTAAACTTGGCGGGCAACTTGCTCATAATACATTTGCGTAGCGATACTAAAATTACGCAATTCATCACCCTCGAGGTATGAATAGCGCGGGCCAGGTTGAGTTTTTAAGATGCCTCGATCGGTTACTTCATATTTGATGGTGTGGGTTTTAAGTTTGTGCTTGGTATCAATCCATTCCTCATGCCACATCCATGTTTTTTCGTCCAGGCAAAAGAATTCGCGGCGATGACCCTTTGGCACCTCTCCAAAAAGTTCCGAGCCAATTTCGCTTTCTAGCACCAACAGCTCGCGCTCGCTCAGTTTCTTGAGCGGACGTTTTTTGCGAAGCTTCGGCAAACCAAGCGATAAGTCATCGCCGACAAAAAGTTTGAGAGTTTTTGTGAGAACACGCTTGACCATAATTTATGCAGCTAGACCAAACTAGCCTCCTAGACATTCAGTTCGAAGATTGACTACTTTTTGACTAACGGCAGCAATTTCCTGCTCAGGAGTAAGCAGCGTTTTTTCGGGTTTCGAGCTATTCAATCCTATATAATCAACCTGGAGCAATTCGGTTGTTTGATTGGCCGACTCAGCATATTCGCGCGCTAGCTCGCCTAAGTGCTCTAGCTCAGGACTACGATAAGAATTGCCATTAGCAGTTTGTTCATAATTAAAACGACCGGCATTTTCTACCGGTGCATAAGGTTCTACTTTATTATTAAAACTCTCATTCATAATTAATCCCAAAAATTTGCCGCGCGTTGCGAGTAGTTACGCTAGCGGCCTCTTCTATAGCAAGGTCACGAGCGCGCGCATGATATTCTGCTACCTGCCTCACATACGCTGGTATATTCACTTTACCACGAAATGGCACTGGCGTCAAGAAAGGTGCGTCAGTTTCAAAAACTAAGCGTTCAAGCGGAATTTGGTTAAACATTTTCTGTTGATTTTTATTTTTAGTAAAAGTACTTATACCGTTAACACCAACGTATAAACCACGATCCAACCCATGCTGCAAATTTTCCTCAGAGTCGGTAAAGCTATGCAAAATGCCACGCAAACCTTTGAATTCATCGAAAATCGGCCAAAAATCCGCCCAGACTGCGCCAACAGCGGCTTTTTCGTCGCGTACATGAAAACTAATCGGCAAATTAAAATCTCGCGCTACTTCAAGCTGCCGCCGCAAAACGCTCTGTTGTATGTCACGCGGACTATTATCATAAAAATAATCTAAACCAATTTCACCAATGCCGATGATTTCATCGCGATTGCCTGCTACCAATTGGCGCAATTCCTCGACATTATTTGTCGCTGTGTCGTGCGGGTGAATGCCGACAACCGGCCAAGCAAAATCATGCATCCTAGCAAACTCTAGAGCCTGACGCGAGCTGCGCAAATCTGTACCGACACAAATCATCGCTACGCCATTCTTCACCGATTCCTGGTAAGCCTTCTCGCGCGCCGAAGCGTCATAGAACTCGCTATCGTGAATATGACAATGCGTATCAACTAAGCGAAGCAACGAATTCATTTGGCTTATTTCTTTTTACTAGATGCCGTTTGCGAATCGGGCGTATGAATATAGATTTTTGGGAAAAGTGGTGCTGCTTTCTCGGGCACAACTCCTGCCGAGAACATCTTGTGAATAGTACTAGCGGTCACTGGCATGAACGGAGTTAGCAAATCAGCAATTTCCTCAAGCGCACCAACAGCGTAAGATAAAATTTCCGATAAATGCTCGGCAGCATCAGTGTCTTTTTGGCGCTTCTTGGCAACTTCCCACGGTTTAACATCATCAATATATTGATTAAGTGCTCGCACCTGTTGCCATGCTTCGTCTATTGCTCGATCAAAATCAAGCGCTTCCATTGCCTGGCGGTATGGCCCCATATCGTGTCCTGGGCGAGGAATCTCGCCAATTACACCCGACTGATAACGCTGAATCATAGCAATAACCCGCTGCACTAAATTACCGAGATCATTGCCCAACTCTCCGTTGTAAGCCTTCTCAAACTTCTCCCAGGTGAAGTCACCGTCATCCTTGGTCGGAATATGCCGCGAAAAGTAATAGCGAAAAGCGTCAACGCCGTAATCCTTGATAATCTCCATCGGATCGACGACATTACCAACAGTTTTGCTCATCTTAGCACCGCCCACATTAACGAAACCGTGCACTAACAACGTCTTCGGCAGCGGTAGACCAACCCCTAATAGCATCACTGGCCAAATACCAGCATGAAAACGCAGGATATCCTTGCCAATCACTTGCACGTCAGCTGGCCAAAAATCTTTCCACTCCGGCTGATCCGGGTAACCTAGCACCGTGATGTAATTAGCTAAGGCATCCAACCAGACATACATCACCTGGCTATCGTCTCCTGGTACCGGCACTCCCCAGGTCAGGCTCTTGCGCGGCCGGCTAATTGATACGTCGTGCAAGCCGTCTTTCATTAATTCCAGAAATTCTTTCTTACGAAACTCTGGTACAATCTTCATTCGGCCCGACTCGATTGCTTGGCGGACTTTATCAGTATAGGCGCTCGCTTTCAAATAATAGTTCTCTTCGCTAACTTGTTGATAAGGCGTTTGGTGGTCAGGGCAAACCCCGCCAGTTTCTTGAACTTCTTTATCAGTAAAGAAAGCTTCATGACCCATACAGTACCAGCCGTTGTAAGTACTTTTATAAATCAACCCCGCTTGGTCCAACTGTTTCCAAATATAGCGCACCGCCCCCATATGATGTGAATCAGACGTACGGACAAAATCAGTATATTCGGCGTGCTCAGCATCCATCAGTATCTTGAAATTTTGATGAGTTTGATCGACATATGCTTGCGGCGTCAGATTTTGTTCGGCAGCCTTGGCGGCGATTTTATTACCATGCTCATCAGTACCAACCTGAAAGCGCACTTTTTTGCCTTTCTGCTGCTGGTAGCGCGACCAGATATCTGCAAGCAAATAGTCTAGCGCATTACCGATATGCGGCTTGCCATTGACATATGGAATCGCCGTTGTGATATAAAGATTCTTTCCCATTGCTTCTAAGTATATCAGAGGCGACAGAAGTTTACTAGCACATTATCACCCCGCAATACAAACCTGATCAGCAACAACCGAACCTACATCTTGAACTAATTTTCGTCTTTGATATTTCCTGATTCGACACTAGTTTTCTGAAAATAGTAGAGAAGCCATCTTTTCGCTTTCCCTGCCTATATTACGGACGTTTCGCTTGCTTCTTGAACAAAACAATACCAGAAACTACAAAGATAGACGCCGCCAAGACAAACAACACTGTATTTGAGCCCGTTTCAGCCAGTCTGGCACCAGGCGATTTTGGCGACTCCGGAGACAGCGTAGAGGCAGGCGCGGGGTTCTTCGTCCACTTTGCATACAAGGTCAAGTCATTGTCTGGCATCGTATCGTTCGCAAAGTCCCAAGCAGTCGTAAAAGCAGTATCTGTGTACCAGCCGGCAAAAGTGTAGCCAGAGCGGGTCGGGGCGACCGGCGGTCTGAAAGGATACGTATAGCCTACCATCTTATTTGGAACGGCAGAACCAGATTGCGAATCAAATGTTACTTTATGTTTTGTACACAGCCTACCATCGCTAGTGATTGTCCAGCCATGTCCGCCGTCAGCGACAGGCTTTATGATGTTAGCCCGCGCCGAAGCGGCTGCACAAAATTTCAAACTGGCCGCTCCAAGCGACATTGGCGATTTTAGATTTTGCGCATTCCAAGCAATTAGCATAGCATCGTAATTCTGGCGCGAAATCGCTGTATGATCAAGCGCGGCCGCCGCACCAGACAACGGTTTTCCCGGCAAAATAACCAACGAATCCAATCGCCAAGCAGCTAGCGATTGATTGAATGAAGTCGCATCACTTAAAAAACGAACAAGAAACTGTACTTTCTTCATATCCCACGCGCCAATCGGCTGGTTGAATGAAGTTGCCCTTTGAAACATGTCATTTGCGATTACAAAACTCGACGTATCCCAATTCGTAATAGAATCGCTGCCTCCGTTATTGAAAGCACTGGCGCCGTTAAACATACCAGCGGTATCGGTCACCTTTGAAACATCCCAAGAACCAATATTTTGATTAAATTGGTTTGCATTTCGAAAGACACCCGACATTTTAGTAATAGTTGATGTATTCCAATTCCAATTAGCAGACTCGCCTTTCAGTGATTTATTTCCAACAAACATCCATGATAAGTCAGTGGCTTGGCTTAAATCTGGCGTATCAGTTGCCTTGACATCCATATTCTCCGCGCCAGCAAAGGCAGAACGCATATTCTTCCACTTGTTCGTACCCCATTGATCAATCGAAAGCAGTTTTAGCCTATCACCCCTACCATTCACGATAAACCATGGAAAGGCGCCGCCAATGCGTATAGTGTAAATCCCCGGCGTAGCGTAACTACAAGTATAAGAGGCAGTCTGCCCAGATACCTCAGTTACACCGTCATTATTGCAGTCAACAGTATAATTGTACCCTGAACCGCTTGTCGGAATAACAAACTGAGTGTTTGGCGACCCCGGCTTTCTGGTATCGATAGTAAATACGAAGTCCGTGTTGTTGATAGCGTCAGCTGCGGCTTTTGGCGAATAGAGTGTTGGCGCAACAAGTACCGACAAGACACCGAACGCAGCAGCCAACGTTTTTAATGGCAATTTGAACTTCTGTATTTTTGTTGTTTTATCGTGCCTGCTCACTGGTTATTAGTATACTTATGCTTTAGATTTTTAGCAATGGGTTTTACGACGAGATTATTTGACAATAGAAAAATTATATACTATAACAATATTTATGAGAAGGTCGCCCAACTACGCAGCCGAAAGGATTCCTTGTACTATATTCTCGGGAAATAACAGAGAACCTACTTCTGGGGTAATCGACAGAACTCCTAGCAGAGAGCGAGCAAGGCTCATGGAGAGGATCAAACAACATTTCATACCAAGCGCTCTAGGGAATACGGCGATGACTTTGGTTGAATTTGGCAATGGCCCGTCCGGCAATACTATCGTCTACGGAACTGGGTTCATGGGAAACCCTACAACGACAGCAGCACAGCTAGAGATGGCCGAAATAGCCGAGGCCTGGCGCGACGAACAAGGAAATCCAGCTTCAGTCTTGACACTGCCAACCAGCTCTATGAAAAAGAGCGTTGCTCATAAAATTTTAGAAACGGACAGTTTCTTACCCTTAGCAGAAGAAATAGCGCCTGAGCTAAACGAACACCTAACTTATTATAGCGACCGGGTAGGTATAGTTGGACATTCGTTTGGCAGCAGACTTGCAGCAAATATACCTAGTGTTCTTGATAATCCTGACAAAACCGAGTTTGTTGCCACAGATGATGCGCCAAGCTGGAAAAAAACTTTAGGCGTAACTAGTATCGCAGCGGCACAATTGATAGAAACGATTCACCTATCGAAATACGTCAAACATTCACCCGATTCCGAAGCTCAGAAAGCCTGGCGAGAAAACGACGGAGAAAAAATGCCAGCCGTACCACTGTTGGTTCAGCTTAGAGACGTCATTGCAATGTCGCGCGGTGGTTTTGTTGAAGATCTTGAAAATTCACTCAATAAGCTACAACCTGGCACGCCCGTCACCCTTTTTGCGCCGGAATTAAGCCGCATGAATAATAACAGCTCAAAAAATATACGCAAGCTTATAACGTCGCTTAGTCAGAAATTCCCTGGCTTAGATATTCGCGGCGTACTAGTCGAAGATAGTACGCACAACGTATCCGTAGCCAATCCGGCATACTTTGGGCAGATGATAAAATTATCAAGAATTAATCTACAGCCCTGACAGCGCTAAACAGCTATCAAGATTACTTTAATCATATAAATACAGTTATCACTTGCAAGCTATCTTCGTTTAATCAGCTTAATCGCGATAGAACCAACCGCTATAAATGCAACTGCTGCAGAGAAAAATATTCCCGCATCCACACCAGTCTCGGCTAGCTTGGTCGATGAGCTTGAATTGTTTTCCGAAGCGCCACTGCTTGTTGCAACAGACTTAGGATTCTCGATCCACTTTGCATATAAAGTCA
>CAUVBP010000003.1:0-99502 GCA_963550135.1 uncultured Candidatus Saccharibacteria bacterium | reverse complement strand
TGGTGGTAGCACGGTTGATTACCTCGACGCAGGGCGCTGGCGGCGGTTTCATTTTGGCGCGGGAAATGAGCCAAGTGACGCTGCATGATGTGGTACTGGCGATTGAAGGTGAAGCGCCATTCTTCCAGCCTCAAGGAATTGTCGAGCGGGTGTTTGCGTCGCGGCCTCGCCAGGTGGAAATTGGCATGACTATGATTGAAAAAGTCTTTTCCGAGGCGCAAGAGAAGTGGAGCGAGTATCTAAAAACGGTAACGTTAGAAGACGTTGTCAAGGAGGTAATGTATGGTTGAAAAACTAAAGCGGCTGTCAAGCAGGCGCCGCGTCAATATGGTGCGAGCTGAGTGGCAGCACCTCTGTAAAAACAAAATATTACTGCTGTCGATGGCGGTTATTTCCTTTATTCCGATTATGTACAGCGGTTTTTTCTTGGGTTCAATTTGGGATCCATATGGGCAGGTGAAAAATCTGCCAGTAGCGTTTGTTAATGAGGATAAAGGTGCGCAGCTAAACGGACGGACGATGAATATCGGGCAATCGGTCGAGCAAAAACTCAAAAGTAATCACGATTTGGGCTGGGAATTTGTAAATAAACAGCAGGCTGATGACGGGGTCAATAGCGGACATTTCTATGCGGTGGTGACTGTTCCGACGGATTTCTCGGCAAAAGCGGCGTCGATTACTACTGCTCAACCGCAGCAGGCGGTGATTCGCTACACGACTACGCCAGCCAAGAACTATATTGGTTCGCTGGTCAGTAATCAAGCGGCTGAAAAAGTCAAAACGTCGGTGGCCGAGCAAATCACTCAGGCGTACGCTAAAGGTGTGTTGGAAAATATCGGTAAGCTCGGCGATGGTCTGGAAACAGCGGCGGGCGGCGCAGCTACTTTGCATGGCGGTTTGACGCAGCTGCAAGCGGGCGCGCAGACGTATACTGGCGGTGTCCGGCAATTGGCGGTAAATCAGCGGGTGATGGCTAATGGTTTAGCGCGGCTCGGCGATGGATCGCGCCAATTGCAGGCAGGCTTGGGCCAATTGTCGAACGGTTTGCCAAGCGAATCGCAAGTTGCGCAGTTAACAAACGGTATGAAACAGTTGCAGGCAGGCCTTAATCAATTAAATACCAGCGTCCATAATCCATCGCCGGCGCTTGTTAATCAGCAGAGCAAAGTGCAGAGCGAAGCGCAAATTTTGGCGCAAACAATGCAAACGGCAGCAGCGGATTTGACGGCAGCAGGCGGGACGCTACAAACATTAGGACATGATGCGGTAGCTTCTGGCGGTTCGACAACCATAACGTTACCGCAAATTAGCCAGCTTTCCCAGGCACTTAGTAAAACGCAAACGATTAGCGTTCAAGCGGCCGCGCTGCTTAAAGATTTGCAGATACTCACTCAAAGTCTGTCAACGCAGCAAGCACAATTGCAGGCTGGTGTTTCGACGCTTAACAATGGAGTTAACCAGCTGGCGCCAAATGCAATCACTGCTCTTAATGGTTATAACAGCGTAAGAGCGGCAAATAATCGGTTACTGGCCGGCTCGACATCGCTAACAAACGGTCTGGCGCAAGCGCAAACTGGCAGCCAACAACTGGCGAATGGCGCGCGGCTGTTAGATAGCCGCTCCAGTATACTAACGAATGGCACCTCGCAATTGGCGGGCGGTGCAGATACTTTGGCTACGAAGTTGGCGGACGCTTCTCGGCAACTCAAAATACAACCAACTGGCGCGGCCACACAGCAGCAGATGGCTAATCCGGTGAAGTCGGAAACGACCAAGCAGGGCGACGTGCCGAATTACGGCTACGCGCTGGCGCCGTATGTGTTGTCGCTGAGCTTGTTTGTCGGGGCGATTGCTCTGAATATTATTTATCCAATCCGCAAAACTTTTGCCGAGCAGGAAAACGCTTTTCGCTGGTGGCTGGCCAAAGCTTCGGTTACTGGCGTAGCGGCTTTCGTTCAGGCAACAATTTTGATGCTGATTATGGTTTACTGCCTGGGTCTAGTGCCAGATCATCCGGTGAACTTCATCGGGGCGATTTATTTGACGTCGTTTGTCTATATGTCGATCGTGTCGCTACTGGTAATTGTACTGGATAATCCAGGACGCTTCCTGGCGATGGTGCTATTGGTATTGCAGCTGGGGTCGAGCGAGGGGACGTTCCCGATTCAAACAGCCAATGGCTTCTTCCAGGCGGTTAATCCGCTGGTGCCGATGACTTATTCTATTCGGGCGTTACGCCAGGCTATTTCGGGAGGTTTAGGCAGTTCGTTCTATAGCGATAGTATGTGGGTGCTAGCTGGATTCTTGCTGGCGGCTAACTTGTTGACGATCGGTTTCTTTATCTACCGCGGCAAGCGTAAGTTCGCTCATACTTCGGTGGATGGCGACGATTAAACCTCTTTCAAATTTCTAAGGAAATGCCAGCGTCTTTGGGAAAACGGCGCTGGCATTTTGGTTGATACGCGGCTATTTTTGACAAAATACGGGCAGTTTGTTAAAATAAAGCTACTAACGAGAGGGATTTCTAGCGAGTAAAAGCACCTCTCTACCTGGTTTTTAGATTATTGTAATAAAAAAGGAGTATAACAATATGGGTCAGCGGCGACTGGCAACCCCCAAAGGCGACGATACTGGTAAACGCCCTTTGCAGGTTAAACAAAAATCAACCAATACTGTACTGAACGCGACAACTACGCGCAAAGGCGAAGTCTTTCGGGCGCAGCGGCGGATGTCGGAAGGCGTGAATGCGCAGGCTAGCCAGCATCTGATTAATGTGCCGGTCAACAAATCGGTATATAACGGCTATGGCGGCAAGCAATTCAGTCTAAAAGACCAGCCGAAACGTCCGCGGGCGCCGCGGCCAACATTGAAGGTGATCCCGATTGGCGGTGTTGGCGAGATGGGTATTGGCAAGAACATGACGGCGATTGAATATGACAACGATATCATCGTCATTGATATGGGGTTCTTGTTCCCAGGCAGTGATTATCCGGGTATAAATTATATAATTCCTGATACTCAGTGGCTGGAAGAAAATAAGCATCGGATTCGAGCGCACGTCTTTACGCACGGCCATCTCGACCACATTGGTGCATTCCGGCATATCATCCCGAAATTGCCAGCACCAGTTTATGGCACGAAGTTCACGCTTGGCATGCTGCAGCGGACGATGGAAGAGACAGACGGCGCTTTCACGCCAGAATATCACGAATTAAATCCAGAAAATCATGATACTGTACAACTTTGTGATTCATTTAGTGTTGAGCTGGTACGCGTTAATCACTCGATTCCAGATGCAGCTGCTGTAGTGGTGCGGACGCCAGTTGGTAATATCCTCTCGAGCGGCGACTGGCGTATTGAAGAAAATCCGGTCGACGGCAAGAAATTCGATTTCAACCGGATTAACGAAATTGCCGAAAAAGAAGGCTTTTTGCTGTTTATGAACGAGTCGACTAACTGTGAAAGTGACGGTACGCATACACACGGCGAATTTGACATTCAGCACAGTATGGGCGAGGTGATGGATAAGTGGTCGAAGAGCCGGATTATTGTCAGTAGCTTTTCTAGCCAGTTGCATCGGATTCAGCTACTTCTCGAGGAAGCGAAAAAGCATGATCGCAAAGTGGCGTTCGCTGGATTTAGTATGATTCAGAACCTGGAAGTAGCACTGCGTTCGGGTGTAATCAAAGTCCCGAAAGATACTGTAGTCAAGATGGAAGATTTGATTAAACTGCCTGATAACAAGATAACAATCGTCTGTACTGGTAGCCAAGGCGAGTTCAATGCGGTACTCAATCGGATGGCGACGGGGGCGCACAAATACGTTAAAATTAAAGGTTCAGATGTGGTAGTGCTGAGCTCGAACCCAATCCCTGGCAACGAGAAATACGTAGTGCGGACAGTTGATGGCCTGATGCGCGAGGGCGGCGAGATTATTCAAAATGGCAAAACACACCTAACTGGTATCGGGCCGCTGCACCTATCGGGTCACGGTTATTACGATGACCACGTGCGGGTGATTAATGCGGTCAAACCGAAGTATTATCTGCCTAATCACGGCGAGTTTCATATGTTAGTACACAATGCGCGCTTGGCCGAGAAAGAGTGCGGTATTCCGCGGCAAAATATATTTGTTTGTGATCCAGGCGATATTATTGAGTTTACTAGCGATGGCGCGCATAAAATTGGCCGCATTATTCACTCTGGCGGTACGATGTATGATGATGCCGGCGCGGTAGTCAGCGAAGTGGTACTCAAAGACCGTATCCACATGAGCCAAGAAGGTATATTTATAGTCATATTGACGGTTCAGCGCGGTACGGGGCGGCTCTTGACTAGTCCAGACATTATCAGCCGCGGGTTTATTTACATGCGCGATAATGAAGAGCTAATGGGAATGATCCGCCAATATCTCAAGCAAAAAGCGGCGCGCAGTTTCTCTGGTAAGTATGACATAGAGGTGGTCAAAAAAGAAATCAAAGACGAAGTAACGCATATTTTGTATGATCAGACGCGGCGAACGCCAATTGTTATTCCAGTGGTTAATGAAGTTGGCGGCGCAGCGAAAGCACACGGCCGCGCCCCGCAAACTAAATCTGCTGGCCAGCCGTTGATGCCGCAGCCGTCAGGCAAGCGTTTCCCGCGCAAACAGACCCCTGATACCGAGACAGTAGTGCCGCGCGACCGCTCAGACAGTCGCTCGTACTAACAGATGTGTACATGAGGTTTTCTAGATAAAATTAGATATTGTAACATAAAATTGATATATTAACTATTTTTAGTTACGATCAAGACATGAAGAATATTGAATCTACCCCCCATCTTTATCAACGCCATTAGCAAGTATTAGTGTTTGTCCAGAACTCGCTGCAATTGAACCGTGGTCTACGCCAAATCCAAAAGTTAGAGTTTATTTTGAAAAATCTCGTCCGGACGCCTGGCCTATACTTCCGCCAAGAGATCAGCTCAATCCGCAAGCGCGGGAGGCGCTGGCTGTCTTTGATAAGGCAGACGAATTGCGGGCAGAACCTGGATATGAAGAAGTGTTGGAGCTGGCAGGCTTACGGGTAGAAGTAGACATTAAAGATAGTAAAAAGCAGGCAGCGGAAAAACTAATAGACAAAGGGATTAGACTAGGAAAAATACCTCCAGAAGATAGGGAAAGTAAACTAGCAAGATATACAGAACGATCCGGATGGGTAAAATATGGGATAGAAAGACAAGTACTTAGTGGTGAGTTGCCTGGGGATAGCTTTCTGTGTAAACCTCTTCAACTAGGAAGTTCGGCTTTAGAAAGGCTGGCCATATTGGAAGCTCTTGGTTTTAATGAAGGAAACATCAAAGGTTCTATTGTATTTGGAAGTAAGCATAGATATGACAGAAAAGTTCAAGAAAGTGATAGGTTCTTTAGGTCAACAGAGGAAGAACAGAGAGAGCAGTTAAAACGTCTGCTTGATGACGCTAAGACAAATCAAGCGAACGAAGAAAAACGTAAAAAAGAGGCTGCTAGGGTAGCTGGTATTGAGAGAATGTCTGGAGGTGATGTAGAAAGGGTTGTTGAGTGGTTTGAATCTTGTGCGGAATCATTGCGGCAAGATGGCTATGTATTGAGTTTAATGGTAAACCTTGAGTCTAGCAGAGAGAAAGCTGAGCTTGTCAAAGGAAGTATCGCAGAACTGCGCCAATATTTTCCAGATTTGCGCTATCCAAGCGGCTTGAGTGTACTTGATTATTTATCAGAGACTTATGGTGCGGATTCGACAGCAGCAGTATTGGTTGGCGCGCAGGTCGTAGGAACAGGTAAAGTTTATACTCTTGGTCTAGACTGGGCGACTGTTTATAGAAAGTTAGATTCCTAAGATAGCCGCTCGTACTAACAGATAGCGCTATTGCTTTTTGTAGTAATTTATGCTACAATAGTAGTATACCCTTTTAGATATAAACAGAGTACAATAGTTAACGGTTATGGTAAAGAAAAAGACGACGCGAACTCGAAAATCGACTAAAACAACCCGTGCGGCGCGCGCTAGCAAAGCAGCGAAAGCGCCAGCGCCGCAGCATGAAGTACCCTCGGGGTTTTGGCCGCAGGTTGCAGCGGTGCTGCTGATGGCGTTCTCGGTGTTGCTGGTGGTATCGTGGTTTGGGGCGGGCGGTCCGCTGCTTAACCAGATGCTAGAAGTGTCTAAGCGAACGATTGGCTGGGCGGTTTATATAGTGCCAGTTGTCGGTTTGTATGTAGCCGTTAGAATATTTGGCGCCGAGAACAACCGATTACCGGCAGTGATGAAATTTGCCTCAATTTTGATGGTTGTTTGGTTCAGCGGTTTGCTCGGGTTATTTCGCGAAAAGGGTGCGCCGTCGACTGGCGGTGTTGTTGGCGATGGTTTGAACTCGGTCGTCTTGTCACTGGTCAATATACCAGTCGGTGTTTTTATTTATATTTTGCTGATTGCAATTACGCTATTGTTTGTTTTGCAACTGCGGTTTAGCGATATTGCAGCAATGTTCAAGACAGCAGTAGTCAGCAACGAAAAGGCAGAGAACGAAGCGAATGTTCAGGTTATGCGCAAAGCTGCTGAAGACGATCATAGCAAGATGGACGATTTCAAGCTTAATGAAGGCGTGCCGACGGTGTCGCAAGATGATAGTAAGCAAAATGCCAAGCTTAAGAATAAACCGCAGGCTAAAAAAGCCGAAACCGATCGCGACGACAAAACAGCGATGTTGGCGGTTAGCGACCCGAACTGGCAATTTCCGAGCCTTGATTTGCTAGAGAAGAAGGAAGCGCCAGCTGATGCGGGCGATATCAAGCAGAACGCCCGTATCATCCAAGACACTCTGCGCGAATTTAACATCAATGTCGACATGGAAGGCGCTAATATCGGTCCTAAGGTAACACAGTATACGCTGCGTCCGCCGGCGGGCATCAAGCTGAGTAAAATTACAGCGTTAGAAACCAATATTGCGCTGAATTTGGCGGCGTCGAGCTTGCGCATGGAGGCGCCGATTCCAGGTAAAAAAGCTGTCGGTATCGAAGTACCGAACAGGAAAGCGGCCGACGTACGTATCCGTTCAATCCTCGAGAGCGCTGAATGGCGCCGCCGCAAAGAGCCGCTGAGTTTTGCGATTGGTAAAGACATTTCAGGACTGCCGTTTGTCGGCGAGCTTAACAAAATGCCGCACTTGCTGGTGGCTGGTCAAACTGGGTCTGGTAAATCAGTAATGATTAATACGCTGCTAAGTAGTTTGCTGTATCGTAACGCACCGAGCGACATGAAGCTGATCCTTGTCGACCCGAAGCAGGTCGAGATGGCGCCGTATCAGGATATTCCACACCTGTTGACGCCAGTAATCGTCGAGCCAGAAAAGACAATGAGCGCGCTGAAATGGGCGGTTAACGAAATGGAACGTCGCTATAGCTTGCTAGCCGAAGAGCGGGTACGCGATATCAAGACTTACAATGAACGGGCTAAAGCAAAAGGCAAGAAAATCGGCGTTGCTGATGAAAAGGGTAATGTACAGCAAGTTGATGAAGGTACAATGCCGTACATTGTAATTGTGATTGATGAGATGGCCGATCTGATGATGGTAGCTAAGCGCGATGTCGAGGGTCTGATTGTTCGCTTGGCGCAGAAGGCGCGGGCGGTTGGTATTCACCTGGTGCTAGCGACGCAGCGTCCGAGCGTTGATGTGATTACCGGTCTCATCAAGGCCAATGTGCCGGCGCGGATTGCCTTTACGGTAGCTAGCCAGACAGATAGCCAGACAATTCTCGACCAGGCTGGCGCCGAGAAATTGCTGGGCCAAGGTGATATGCTGATTAAAACTGCTAGCATGCCGAAACCGAAGCGTATTCAGGGCGCTTGGGTGATGGATAGCGAAGTGAACAAAATTACTGATCAGCTGCGGATGCAGGCGCCGCCGCAGTATAATGATGAGATTATTAGCCAGCCAGTGCAGCTAAACGGTAAGGGCGGCGTAGTAATGGACTTCGGTGGTAATAGTGGCGACGATATGTTCAAAGATGCAGTGCAAGTGGTAGTGCAGATGCGCAAAGCCTCGACGTCGTTATTGCAGCGCAAGCTACGAATCGGCTACTCGCGAGCAGCGCGGATTATTGAAGAAATGGAAGAGCAAGGTATTATCGGGCCAGCGGATGGTTCGCGGCCGCGCGAGGTATTGATATCTAGCGTGGACGAGATTAGCGCTGGCGGTGATTTCTAGGATTACTAAGCACCGACATATTCGCCGAGGATAGTCACCTCGTGGTTGCTGTGCTCGATGTCGCGGATAGCTTGGTAAAGCGGTTGTCTAGCGCAGTCGACAACGATAAAGAACTTATACTTCCAAGGCTGTCCGACGATAGGCTGTGATTGTAATTTGGCGAGATTGATACGGCGCTTGGCGAATATCTGTAATACCTCGACGAGGGCGCCAGGCTGATGGTCGGTGGTGATGACCAGAGAAGCACGATTAGCATCAGCAGGCGCATTAGACGGTTCAATTACTAAAAAGCGGGTGATATTATCGGGATTGTCGTGGATGGAACGCTGTAGTATTGGCAAATTATATAATTCAGCGGCAGACTGGCTAGCGATAGCGGCGCAGTGCCGAGAGCCATTTTGCTTGATAAATTCGACGGCGCCGGCGGTATCAAAAAATTCAATTGGTGTTGCCTGCGGTAGGTGTTCCTGCAAGAAATAGCGGCATTGAGAAAGAGCTACCGGGTGAGAATAAACCTCAGTAATATCGCTGATTTTGGCGCCTGGTAAACCTACTAGCATTTGCTCGACAGGCAGCTTGATTTCGCCGACAATTGGTGCGTCGCATTCCTCGATGTAACGGTAAACTTCGTTAATGCTGCCAAATAGGGTGTTCTCGACCGCTGTAATAATTGCGTCGGCGCTACCATCGTCGTAGGCGGCGAAAACTTCGCTAAACGTTGTGCAGGGGATAATCTCGGCGTCGGGGCCGTACCACTGCTGGGCGGCTTGGTCGTGGAAAGAGCCAGCTTGGCCTTGAATAGCAATATGCATTCTAGTATCATAGCATAATTGCGATTTTGACCACAAAACTAGAGGGTGAAAGTATTAAACTTTGCTAGCAGGGTATTCAAGGATTGTAATGGCTAGATAATCGTTGGTATTTGGCATGAAGCACATAAGCCTGCGATGAGCGATGAGCAAATGCGCGAAGCAACAAGTATAGCAGCCGAGGTTGTTTCGGGTAAAATTAGTGAATTTGAAGGAGAAGATCCTCGCTATACTAGCAGGGACGGCAGCTATTCTAGTTATAGCGATAGACAAGACAATTCTGTGGACTTTTTTTACGTATAACATAAATGAACCTATTCCAAATCCGATGACTGGTGAGACTGAGAATCCAGGTACATATGTCGCAATCAATGTAGAGAATAATGTCAACAGAAGTGTGTATGATAAAGGAAAAACATCAGAGACAAAATTTACGTTTAAATCTAATAACCCTCAAGATTACAATAATCTAGTAGCTGACGGCAAATTAACCAGAGACGAGGTTGATGAGTTCATGAAAAGAGTTGATGTTAGCATCAGCGAGATTTCGTCGCTTTACGACGCTAATGAAGACGGCGAGCTGACGCCTGAAACGTTAAAGCATAATGCTCTTACTGGCGGCGATGATAAATGGAGCTTTAGAGTAAAACCAAAATCTGGTGCAAAGGGATACGAAGATAGCGGTGAAATAGGAAATGTTTTTACAGGTGAACACGCAGTGGAAGAAGTAGACAAAGTGGTTGATTATGTAAAACGTGGTTGGGATAAAACAAAATAATAAAAATATAGGTTAACCGGCAAATCAAAACGCCCGCTTAAAAGCGAGCGTTTTGATTTGGTCGCGCGAGGCGGAAGGTTGCTTTTGTTGACATTTTTACTATATTGTGCTATGATAAAAGAGGAATAAGATAAATAAACATGACTGAAACGACTACCACCGACGGCGAAAAGCTCCGCTCGCCGGGACCTGAAACTACTAGAGAAGAAAGTGCCCTGCGAAGATTCGGGAGTGCTGTGACTAGGCTGGTTACTAAAGGTTTACGCGCTGACCGCGGTACTAATCGCGGCACCGAAACTATGCAGCCGAGCAGCAGCGACAGAGCTGGCGTTGATTATCCTGATGCTAGCGAGGAAAAACTTGATGAGAAAACTCTGCAGATAATTGAAAAGATTGAGAATAATTGGACTTTTCGCATTGATACTAGCGGTTCTGGTAACAATTTTGTACCGAATAGCTATCCTGATTTTGCAAGTGCCATTGCCAGTGGCAATTACGAATCAATAGAGGAGTTGATGCCTAATATACGAGAACTGACAGCGAACGATAATAGGCTTGATCTGGAATCTGGAGATTATGATGAATTTTTGTCGCTTTTAGTACAAGACATAGTTACGATGCTCTTCAGGAAACATTATAAGCACATGCCAAAACTTACAGCTAGTGCGCGTCATGCTATGCAGGAGCAGATTGACTCAATGCATTCTCTTAATGATGGTGACGTTGACTATGACAAACGTGAAGAAGATGTGGCTAGACTACTGAGTGCCGAATTAGCCTTACCTGAGGAAGTGGCTAGTGAGTTTGAATGCGCAATTAGCGGCCGGGTGGCCGAGATGCTTGAAGACGTTTCAAGTTCAAGGGGCTGGAAGGGGCTTGATTTGTATGTAGGCTGGCTGGCAGATCATGGTTTTCCGCCAGAGCGCTGGCCGCAAGACGCTAGAGAGCGGGAGGATTTTCCAGAACCGCTGCGCCGAATGATTGACGAACGCGAAGGCGAAAAAGCAGTGGAGCTTGATCGCGCGATAATTAGATATTGTATAGAAAGGACAGAGGTGTATGACGATAACGGTGAGATGCGTCCTAATGTCTACAAACGGAGTTGGTTGATACAAGAGTATTTCGCGGGCCGCTTGCCAAAATTAAATCGTGAGATGATGCTTGTCGGTACTTCGGATGTGATCGTTGCTTCGTCTTCTAAGAGTACGTACGAACAGATTAATGTATGTAATGATTATATTCAAACTGTCCGTGAGATTGGGCAAGATAATGCTAATAAGTTGAACGAGAGACTTGGTATAATACACTTTTCTGACTGGAACCCGAGAGTCTTGGAGGGTACTCTGCATATATTAGAGACTGGATGTACTGAATCTGGCAATCCAGCAACGGCTATCATCAGGGGAGACAGCGGGGATTACAACGATTTTTTTCGTAGTATTCGTAGTATAACGTCTGGCGATATATTGGCTGTTGAGGTAAACCATACAGACGCGTTGTCTGGAATAACAGAAGATCTAAAAAATGCTGGTGTCAATGATGATACGTTTGATACCGTTATCTTGTTTGGACATGGTGATGAAAACGCATTTCATATGTCGTGTACAGAACATATAAAACCCGATCCCAATGAGTGGTATAATAAAGGTGGCGTGCGCAAGCTGATGCAAACGTTAGACCCAGACACTATTATACTGATATCATGTCATCCATTTAAGCGAAGAGAAGACGTCGAGCAGCTTGCTATTAGTGAAGACTTACAGAGGCGGCAAGGTACGGCAACGGCGCTATCTATAGCGTTTTCGGGCAAACGAGTTTTTAGCGGTTTAGACGGACTAGTTCGTTGCTGTACTTATGAGGATGGTGCTGTCAGCTTTGAGACTGAGGATGATAAAGGCCGCAGATCACCAACAGCAGCACTAACTAGATATGGATTAACAAAAGCATATAATGAAGAAACGGATGGATGGTAAATAAAGAAATGGGCGATAATGGCAGTAAAAGAGAACTGATTAAACTTGTGCGAGAAACTGGAGAAGTTGTTGATAACAACGAGGAATCCGCACGGAATTATCTGAGTGCTATAGCTAGTGCGATATATTATACTGCGTCGGACGGTAGCGAGACTCCTGGTGACGCTTCTACAGATGTTGTCCTTTCCCGGTTTGATAAACATGGTAATCCGTCTGAAGACGAACCTAACGTTTATCGTATCGTATATCAGGCTAGCGCAAACGGTGGGATTGGTGACTGTAGCGTGTACAAAATTGTCCCCAGCGAAGACGACCCTCAGGAGCTTACTACGCAAGACGCGAACCTTGATACGTGCAACACGTTGGGGCGGATTTGGCGTAAGCTAGTATTGCGGCGAGCAGAATCCAGAAACTTTGACGATAGATAAATTTTATGCGCAGAGATACTGAACGTCCTCCAGCTAATGATGCCGAGAAAGTCGCCAAAGGACTCTCAATGGTTAGTTTGATATGGGAGGCAATGAAACGTATTAAAAGAAAAATTACGCCGGTATTGATTATTCCTGAGAATGGAGGACCTAAAATCATGTCAGAATATTCGGTAGATGAGCGTGATAGGCTTGTTGCTGCAAATACAGGCATGTCGCAGGAAAAGTTAGCGCCAGTCGGTGTTGAACATACTGAGTCAGAGATCGGCGCAGGTGTACCACAGGAAGGTAGTCTGTATGCCGATAATTATCGACTCATACCAGCACAATCAACGAATGATGAATCTGAATATGAGCCAGAAATCGACCAAGCTGCGCCAACCGGCGAAGTTAGCCCTGAAGACGCCGCTCGGCTATTAGAGTCGAGAAGATTTGTTAGGACTGCTCCGCGTTTAACCGACCAATTGGCGGATGAAGAGACTAGAAGCAATCTCATCACGTATATTGCTGAGACGCACAGTTCTCTGAAAACTGTTACATCGAAAGATCGATACAGAGACAATAGAGCAGAATTGACGGAATACGAAACGCTGCGCCAGCTTGAAGAGTTTCTTGACTATATAGAATCCTTAAACGGTGAATGTGCAGCTAAAGCTAAATCTATGCGCGAGAATTTGACGTTTATTGGCGAAAAAGAATACAAAGAAGCGGCGGCTGGCATTGCCGCCAGCTGGAAGGCGGCTCTCGAGGCGAATACCGATTTGCAGATTTGCACTATCGCTGGCGAGATTGGTAGAGAAAAGATAAAGAGTGGTGAATATCTGCTTGATAATATACTAGCTGACTTCACCGAAGAAGATTGGAAAAGGTACGGTGGTAGAATCATTGTCGATAGAGATGATATTGCGCAGGTGCAGCAGAAAAAAGAGAATCTGCGAGTCGTGCTTTTGGATGATTGGACTATTAGCGGCATGCAGCTTAAAAATGTTTATAATTTGCTAGTTGAGCAATATCCCGAAATAAAAGATCGAATCGAAGTGCAATTGATTGTGGCTAATAAACAAAGGATAGAGAAAGGATTTTTGATTGACCGGTGGATGGGCGATGAAAAGAGAATTCCTCTTAGAGCATATTTCTCGGCGCATGAAGCTAAAACGGCAGAGAACGGAGCTTATATCACTGGTTTTCATTCTTCTGTTGACTATGATTTCGAGACGTTGATACGAAGAATGCCTAGGGAAGTTGAATATAGAGAGGATAGGCCTGAGCTAAAAGGAAAGGTATCTATGCCTCCGGGAACAAATATTGTGCGCCCGTATCGCAAAGATGGGGTGACAAGAGCTAGTCTAACCAATATTGAGAGAGCTCGCCAGTACTGGCGCGGGCGGCTTATGGCAGAGCAAGGAGATAGCCATGCTATACTATGAGAGTATGGGAGAGGTCGCTGAAAAAGCCGTTAACTATTTGTCTACTGATTTTCGCGCCGGGCTAGATGAAAAAGATTCTGCGAGAATTAAAGAGGCGTCAGAAATGTTGCCGCATAATGTGGTTCTTGAGGGAGTTGGCAACCGAATGCTAATCCGAGACTTTCTAGCGCAGACAAAAGGAGAACTATCAAAATATGTTTCGGTTATTGACGACAGGGAAGCAGATTTGGAGGATAGTACGCGGCGCTTGTTTGGCGTTATAGACGAGAACTTAGATAGAATTTGCCAGGCCGCCGAAGAGCGCAAAGATGAGCTGGGTGGTCTCGGCATGGAGCGTCTTCGTCGAGCATTTCAGAGTTCAGATGATGCTACTATTATAAACTTGGCGAGACATATTGCTCAGATGGATGTTGATACGATATTAGCGATAAATAATCCGTATACTGTGATGAAGACTATCCGATCTGATATTGTTGAGGAATTGTGGGAAAACGTACAGAGCTGCCGAGAAGCTGGCGATAGTTTAGAAGTTAGAGAAAATATTAAAGAAACAGCGGCGGAGTTTGTCGAGGTTATCGATCGAAATATTCTGGGTAGCATGATGTATGGCGACGAATATGCCGCTAACCATACTTAGCAATTAGCCATAGCAGGTCTCTTTTTTGTAAATTGGGTAGTATATATAGCATGCGGAGCCTGCTTTTTGCTGCAGAGGCGATGGGGGCTGCGGGCGGCTAGCTTTTTTGCGGCGGATAGGTTATAATACTAGTGATATTAAACCTAAGGTTGCGTGAGATAACGTAACCATCCGTACGGATACCAAGGAGGTAATGTATGAGAGAATACGAGCTGACGGTTCTTATTCGGCCTGATTTGGAGGCGAATTTGGATACGGTGCTTGGTAAAGTCAAGCAGCTGATCGTCGATAACGGCGGTTCGGTTAAGGCTGAGGACAATTGGGGCAAAAATCGCCTCGCTTACAGCATCAAAGGCGAAGATTTTGCGGTGTATGTGTCGATGGATGTCGAGCTGCCAGCGGACGCGCCGCTCAAGATTAGTAATGCGCTGAATATTAGCGACGAAGTTATTCGATATTTACTGGTCAAAATAGATCATAAGGCGCGTGCCGCTCTGGCGGAGGCCAAGAAGCGCGCGGCTGAACGCGAGGCTGAAAACAGCGAAGATTAAGCCATAAATAGGAGGGAAATCTATCATGGCAAAGGGGTTTAACAAAGTAATATTAATGGGAAATCTGACGCGAGATGTTGAATTGCGAACGACGACGAGCGGCCAGAGCGTAGCTAATTTCAGTTTAGCGGTCAGCCGTAGTTGGCGCAACCAAGACGGACAGCAGCAAGACCAGACCAGCTTCATTAACTGCGTAGCGTGGGGTAAGCCGGGCGAGATTATCTCGCAATATGTCAAAAAAGGCGCGCCGCTTTTGGTAAGCGGCCGGCTCGACCAGCGTAGCTACGAAGATAAAGATGGTAATAAGCGGTCGGCTGTCGAGGTGGTAGTCGAAGATTTCAACTTTGTTGGCGGTCGTAACGACGGCAATGTGCCAGTATCGACACCGCCGCCAGCGACTAGCACCAAAGATGTGGTTGTCGAGGATATCGACGATAAGCCAATCGACTTAAGCGAGATCCCATTTTAACGATTAGAAAGGATTATAAATTATGGCAAAAAAAATGCGCAAGGATGCTCCAGTAGTATTCTCGTATAAAGAGGTGAAGACACTGTTGCGCTATATTAGTCCGGTGAGCGGCCAAATCGAGCCAATTTCCAAGACGGGCTTGAGTGCTAAATTGCAGCGGATGCTGGCTCGCGAGGTAAAGCGGGCGCGTCATCTGGCTCTGCTACCGTTTGTGACGCGAGATTAGGGAATTTTCCAGCGTACGAAATGCTTTGTCGTGCGCTGAAGGGTATTTCTAAAGACGCAAAAGGAGATGAAATGTATCAACCAACTGATTTGAAAAAAGGCGTAGTATGCCAAATCGACAGTCAACCGTATCGAGTGATTGACTACAACCAGAAAGTGATGGGCCGCGGCGGTTCCATTGTTAATGTCAAATTGAAGAATTTAATTACTGGTGCGGTTATTCCCAAAACGTTTAAAGGCCAAGACAAGATAGAGCCGGCTGATGTAACTAGCAAAACTGTCCAATATTTATACAATGACGGTTCAGCTTTCTTTTTCATGGATCCGAATAGTTTTGAGCAGTTTGAGCTGTCGGCCGATTTGGTTGACGAAGCTAAAAACTTCATGAAAGAGGGCGACGAGCTGGCTTTGCAATTCTTTGACGGTAAGGTGATTACTGTCGAGATGCCAAAAAATGTTTATTTGGAAGTGACCTATACAGAGGCGGTGGTTAAAGGTGATACGACTAGTAGCGTTTTGAAAGATGCGACACTTGAGACGGGCGCAATTGTTAAAGTTCCGGCTTTTATAAAGGTTGGCGATATTATTTCGGTTGACACGTCTACAGGCGAGTATCGCGAACGCAAGAAATAAACTGTTGAGCTGAGCCGATGTTTCCCGCAGCGTGCTAAAATATACACATGACGAGTAAGCGAGCGCGCGCTGCTGATAAAGCCAAACGCCTGCACAAAAAAGTTAAACAAACATATCGTTCGGCAATGCCCGGGCAAAAACGCCACCGGATGTTAGTTTGGGTGGCGTTTTTTGTTGTAGCGGCGATTTTGTCTGTGCAAATATTGTATCCGCTTGATCGAGCGCTGCCGCTAGCGCGGATGAATGGCCGCTGGGTTGGTTGGCAGAGCGAGACAGATTTGGCTAACCAAGCGACGTTAGTATTCCAGCGGTCGAAAATTAAATTCATTATTGGCGGCAAACCGAGCGGTGTTTATACGCTGAGTGAAGCTGGTGCTGATATTAAGGCTGAAGAGATGGCGAGTCGACTAGCGAACTATCCCTTTTGGCTGCGTTTGGTACCGTTTTCGATATTTTGGCAGCTGCCAAATGTGCAAACGCTAGATATAGCTTTCGCGCTGCCGACATTAGAGGTTTTTGCACAAAAAACTAGTTCGCAACTGTCGCAGCCGCCAATAAATGCTGGCGTGGCGTTTAAAGACGGTCAGCTAACGGCGGTTAATGATGTGCCAGGACATTTGGTGAGCGTACAGGTTATCAAAAATGCGCTGCAAACAGCCAAGTATTCGTTTGCTGGTATGACGGAGCTTCGAATTGATGCTAAGTTACAAGAGGCGTCGCGGCGCAGTACGGCGTTCGCTTCTGTCCGCAATCAAGCCGAGCAAGCATTGGCGCGTTCTTTGACGATTCGCGCTGTCGATCAAACGTTTGCAGTTGGCAATGCCGAGAAAGCTTCGTGGCTAGAGTTTGGCGAAACAGCAGAAGGTGGCACGACCCTGGTGATTAACAGGCAAAAACTACAAAGCTCAATTGATAATTGGTCGAAGGCAGCTGGACATCCGGCTGGCCAGACAAATATCAATATTGAGAACGGGCGAGAAGTTTCGCGAACCACTGGTGAGAAAGGTAGCCAAATCGATGCGGCTTCAATAGTGCAACCAGTCACCGATTATCTGCTGAGGGGCCAAGGTAGTGGCGTGATCTTGGCGGCGATGACTGATTTAGAGCCGAGTGTAATTTATAATAACCGCTATACTCCTACCGAAGATGGTTTGCGAGCTTATGTGCGTGATAAGGCGCGTAATGGCGCTTGGTTCTCGATTCGCCAGTTGGGCGGCAGCGGTTGGTCGGCGGATGCCGATGCCGAGGAGAGTGTCGTTAGTGCTAGTACTTATAAACTGTTCGTTGCTAAACGATTGTTTGATGAGATAAATGCCGGGGGAATTAGCTGGAGCGACCCGATGCTTGACACGACAGTGTCGGGCTGCTTTGATCGGATGACTATTGCCAGTACTAATCCATGCGCGGTGGCGTGGCTAGATAGATTTGGCCGGCAAAATCTGAACGATTTTGTTTACCGGCTAGGGTTTTCGCGAGCAGTGACTTTCACGCACGCGCAGGCGACTCATGTGTCGGCGGGTGATCTGACGAAGTTCATGGTCGGATTGGAAACCGGCTCGCTAATTGGCGGAGCACAGCGCGAGCGGCTGTTGTATTCTTTGTCGCACCATCCTTACCGTTATGGTATACCGACGGGTAGCCAAGCGCGCGAAGTTTATGATAAGGTTGGCTTTTTGTGGAACTACGTGCACGATACGGCGATTGTCCGGCATCCACGCGGTACTTACGTGATGACGATTATGACTCAGGGTAAATCGTACGCAGCGATTGCGGCGATGACCCGCGACATTGAGCGGATTATGTATCCATAGTAGAATTGAGGAATGAAGCAACGGTTAGATAAATTAATGTTGGCGCGCGGATTGGTAGGCTCGCGTTCGGAAGCCGAGAATTGGATTCGTTTGGGACGTGTGCGCGTTGGCGGGCGGGTAGCAGCCAAGCCGGGATTATTTGTCGAGGAGTCGGTCTCAATTGAATTAGCAGCGTCAGAGCGTTATGTATCGCGGGCAGGATTGAAGTTGGCAGGCGCGGCGAAAGCTTTTAATTTGGACTTTCATGGCAAGACGGTATTTGACATTGGCAGCAGTACCGGCGGCTTTACTGATTATGCGCTGCAGCATGGTGCGAAGAAAATATACGCCGTGGATGTCGGCACCGATCAGCTGCACCCGAGCTTACGCGGCAATAAACGAATTGAGCTGTATGAAAAAACTGACATTCGGGATTTTGTGCCAAATGAAACTCCGGATATGGTAGTGATTGACGTGTCGTTTATTAGTCTGAGGCAAATCTTGCCGCACGTTGCGAAAATCGTTGATAAAAATACAACGATAGTAGCAATGGTTAAACCGCAGTTTGAGGCGCAACGCCAACAGCTGACTCGCGGCGGTGTCGTCAAGAATGACGGCGTGCGGCGGGCAATCTTGCGCGAATTCGAGCAGTGGGCGCGTGCTAATTTCATAATTATTAATAAAGCAGATAGCGAAGTGAAAGGCGCGCACGGCAACTTGGAGCGGTTTTATATATTGAGAAAAGCTGGAAGTTGTTAGCAGCTTATGCGGCTGGCTGGTGATTCGCTGGCAAATTAGCCTAAGCTATATCAAATTTAAGCGATTAAATGCTAAATTATTTGCTAACGTTAAATCTAAATTCAACTACATCATCTGGCTGCATGACGTAAGTTTTACCTTCGGTGCGGATTTTGCCGGCGGCGCGAGCGTTAGCCTCTGAGCCAGCAGCGACTAAATCATCGTAATTAACAACTTGAGCAGCGATAAAACCCTTTTCGAAATCAGTGTGAATGACGCCGGCGGCTTGCGGAGCGGTCCAGCCCTGGTGGATCGTCCAGGCGCGAACCTCTTTCGGTCCGGCGGTTAAATAGCTTTGCAGCCCGAGTAAATCGTAGGTGGCACGAATCATTTGCGTTAGCCCGGCTTCTGGCACGTCGTAACTTTGTAAGAGTTCGAGTGTATCGCTGGGGTTAAGGCCTTTAATTTCGTCCTCAAGCTTGGCGCAGATAAATAGGCTGCGAGCGTACGGCACGAGATTGCGCAGGCTCTGCTTCTTGTCTTCGCTAGCCAGGGTTTCTTCATTGACGTTGAACACATAAATTACTGGCTTGGCAGTCAAAAGGTGTAAATCAGCGATATCGTCAGGATCAACGCCGGAAATTTCGTTAATTGGCGTGCCAGCGCGCAGTTTTTCAGCAAGCACTTCTAAACGATTTTTGATAGCGCTAGCTTTGGGGTTGGCTTTGGCCTCTTTGGCAAGGCGAGTCAGGCGAGTTTCTAGCGTTTGCAGATCAGCCAAAATCAGTTCGGTATTGATAGTATCGATATCGCGTTTTGGATCGATAATATTCTCGACATGAACGATATCGTTGCTTTCAAAAGCGCGGACGATATGGACAATGGCATCGCATTGGCGGATGTTGGCTAAGAATTTATTGCCTAAGCCTTCGCCTTTGGAAGCGCCGGCGACCAGCCCGGCAATATCGACAAAAGTCACGGTAGCCGGGGTAATTTTCTCGGCGTGGTACATTTTGGCGAGGACGTTTAGGCGCTCGTCGGGTACTGGTACGATGCCAGTATTTGGTTCGATAGTGGCAAAAGGATAATTGGCCGCTAAAATATTATTATTAGTTAAAGCATTAAAAAGCGTGGATTTGCCAACATTCGGCAAACCGACAATTCCGATAGATAAACTCATAATCCTACATTATAGCATTTAAAGGGTATTGTCCGAAAAGTAATTATCTAAAAAGCTTGCGTTTTTTACTTTGCTTATGCATAATATAAGGTATATGAAAATTCAAAAAGGGATGGGCGATTTCTTTGCACTCGACATCGGTACCAACGCGGTGCGAGTATTGCAGCTAGCTGCTTCTGGCCAGGGTAGTTGGAATCTGGTTGCATACGGATATGTGCCTGTCGATCACAAAATTACCGCGAGCGACTCGCCAGAAGCACGGCGCCGGCTCGGCGAGGCCACGATGACGGCAGTAGGCCAGTCTGGTATTCGTACTAAAAATGTGGCGATTGGCTTGCCGTCGAGTAAGACTTTCACTACGGTTATCGACGTACCAGCGATGAGCGAAGCGGAACTGCGGGCGACTATGAAATACCAAGTTGATCAGTATATTCCGATGAGCAGTGACGAGGCGAAAGTTGACTGGGCTTTGCTAGGCGGTTCGCTAAAGTCGCAAAACCAAAACGAAGTATTAATCACTAGCGTGTCCAAGCAATATAGCGAAGAGCGTTTGGAGTTAATTGAATCGCTTGGCCTGAATGTGATAGCCGAAGAGCCGGACCCATTAGCGATGGTGCGAGCGTTAGTGCCAGCGACTGCTAGTAATTCAGCTTATATGCTGGTCGATATGGGCGAGTTATCGACAGATATCGCTTTGACTTATGGCGATACGCCGCGGTTAATCAGAACGATTCCGACTGGGCTGAACTCGCTAGTTAAGGCTGTAGCTCAGAACCTGAGCGTCCAAGAGGATCAGGCTCGCCAGTTTATCCTGAAATTTGGTCTAGATCAAAGTCGCCTCGAAGGGCAAGTTTTCCGCGCTGTCGAGATGACGCTTGATAATTTTGCTTCTGAATTATCAAAATCGATTAAATTCTTCCAGAATAGGTATGAAGATGTGGCCGTTTCTCAAGCTTTGTTATCTGGATACGGCGCGACTGTGCCGCAGATTGATTCGTATCTGGCGGGCAAGATTAATATATCAGCGGTTGCAACTAGCCCTTGGCAAAATATAAATGTCTCGCAGAGCATGCAGCAGCAACTAGCGCCGATTGCTAACGAGTTTGCTACGGCGGTTGGCCTGGCGAAACGGAGAAACTTGTCATGATTGAAGTAAACCTAATACCAGACGTTAAGCGGGAATATTTGCACGCTCAGCGGGTTCGTAATACGGTGATATCGGTATCAATGTTAGTGGCTGCAGCTGCGGCAGGTGCTGTGATTGTGCTGGGGCTTGCTTTGGGGTCGCTGCAGTTTGCTAGTGGCCAGGCTGATAACTCTATTAAAAGCAAATATAAAGAACTTAGCGATAAGCCAGATATTAATGATCTTTTGACCATCCAGAATCAGCTAACTCAGATTGATATGATCAGTAGCAATCGAGGTGTTAATTCACGCATCTTTGATACTTTGAGCGCGGTTAATCCGCAGGCGCCAAACAACGTGACTATGTCAACGGTACGTTATAATGCGTCAGAAAAAACGATTACCATAGAAGGCTCAACCGCTGGCGGTTTTAATGCGGTAGACGCGCTTAAAAAAACCATTCTTAATACTAAATTGAAATACACGAAAGATTCGGAATCTGCAGAGACGCCGCTATCTAGCTCTGTGAGAATTACCAACACGGCGTATGCCGAAGATTCTGGCGGAGAGAAGAAACTGACGTTTACTCTGACGTTTTCTTATCCCGAAGAATTGTTATCGAACAGCGTTAAAAGCTTAGTAATCGTTTCGCCGACTGGCTCGGTAGACGTGACTGATTCAAAAAAGCACGTGCCAGATTCGCTGTTTGAGGCAAAGACTTCAAACAAAAAGGAGGATAAATAATGGCGGAAGCAAAGAAAGACACCTCGCTAAATAAGCGCCGGCAAATTGATCGTAGCGGCCGCGTAATGTTCGGCTGGGTGGCAGGCGCGTCGGTTTTGGTTGGCTTTGCGCTGGTTATTGGCGGTTTTCTAGTACAGCGCATAGTTTTTGAGACGAAAGTTCTAGCCGAAAAGAATCAAACGACATCGACGCTCGATAGTAATATTAAGACTTATGACGGTTTGCGCGATAATATCCGCGTGTTAAACACCAATTCGGCGCTTGGCTCTGCAAAACTTAATGACAAGGAAGATCCGCTGCGTGTTATCTTGGACGCTTTGCCAGCTGACGACAACTCGCTAGCACTTGGCGCCTCTGTGCAGAATTTAGTTGGCCGAGTGCCTGGCGCTAAGCTTGAGTCTTTTCAAACAGTTTCTTCGAACGAAAATTCCTCTGACAGTAACAAAAATAACAGCTCGTCAAGCGACAACAATGCCGATAATTCTAGAAGTGTTCAACAGATAGCCTTTACGATGGAATTATCAGCCAGCAATGCAGATATACTGCGCGATGTTTTGCGTAATTTCGAGAAGTCAATTCGCGTGATTGATATTGACGAATCAACAATTGAAGCGTCAGATTCTAAGTTTACGATGTCAATTTCTGGACACGCTTATTACTTGCCAGGTAAAACAGTTCAACTTAACAAGAAGGGGATAAAGCCGTGAAGAAGAGCGATATAGCGATGATTGTACTGATTGCCGGTTTATCTATGCTAATAGCGTTTACTATTGGTAACAATATTCCTGCGCTTAAGGCGCCGCGGGTTGGTACTAGTGTTAGCACTATCGAGAAAATGAGCAGTGATGTCAAAGAGCCAAGCTCGGAAGTTTTTAATTCTAATGCCATAAATCCGACAGTAGAAACAATAATTGGTTCATCTAGTTCGCCTAATTCACCCGATGCCGCAGCCAACCAGAACCAAAACCTGGATCGTAGTCAGAATCAAAATAGGTAGGAGTCTTTCTAGTGGCGTTGATGACCGATGACATTCAGGAGAAGCTCATCAAGCTCTTGGTTGACGAGGGTTTGGTTTCTCGTGAGGTTATTGATAGAGCCACTAAGCAGTCGGCTAAAACGAACAAGCCGTTGTTGACGGTTTTGGAAGATATCGGCGAGATAGACGACGAGCTGTTGACTCATGCTATTGCTCACGTTTCGGGTGTGCCGTATGTTAATTTGACGGCTAGTATCATTGAACAGAGTATCCTATCGCTGTTGCCGAGTGATATTGCCGAGCGCTTCATGGCAGTGCCGCTAGCCGAGGTGAATAACCGTTTGGCGGTAGCGATGATTGATGCCAATAACGTCCAGGCGGTAGATTATTTAGCTAACCGTATTCAGCGGCCGCTCAAGGTCTTTATGGCATCGGAAGCGGGTGTCCGTCATGTTCTCGACCAGTATAAAACCGACTTATCGACCGTTGACGAAGCGGCACAGGCTACTCAGGCCGAGGCTATTCAATCGTCAAGCGATATCAAAACTATCGTTCAGGATTCGCCGATTAGCCGCGCATTAAGTACTATCCTAGAGTATGCAGTCAAGAGCCGCGCTAGCGATGTGCATATTGAACCGCTCGAAAAATCGCTGAAAATACGCTGTCGCGTCGATGGCGTACTGCGCGAGGTTATGCAGCTGCCGAAGAGCATTGAGCCGGCGCTAGTTAGCCGCATCAAAATTTTATCCAATTTGAAAATCGACGAACATCGCATTCCGCAGGATGGTCAATTTGCAGTTAATGTGGCTGGCAAGGAAGTCGATCTGCGCATTGCTGTTAGTCCGGTTGTTTGGGGCGAGCAGGTAGTGATTCGCCTGCTTGACAAAACTGGCAACACGTTCGATCTCGAGCAAATGGGCTATGTCGGTCGAGCCTTACGAATGATTCGCAAAGGCATCAAACGTCCTAACGGCATGATTCTAACAAGCGGCCCGACTGGTAGCGGTAAATCAACCAGCTTATACGCGCTGATTAAAGAGATCAAAACTGACGCGATTAACATTGTGACGCTTGAGGATCCGGTTGAGTATAAGATAGACGGCGTTAACCAGATCCAGGTTAATAACGACGTTGGTTTGACGTTTGCTAATGGCCTGCGCAGTATCTTGCGCCAAGATCCAGACGTAGTGATGGTTGGCGAGATGCGCGATAGCGAGACGGCTAACCTTGGCGTGCAAGCAGCACTAACGGGACATCTGGTGTTCTCGACACTGCATACCAATTCGGCGGCCGGAGTATTGCCGCGCTTACTCGATATGGATGTCGAGCCGTTCCTGATTGCTAGCACGGTCAACACAGTAATTGGCCAGCGGCTAGTGCGCCGTGTGTCGCCGCATCGCGATGCTTACTGGTCGAACCCGCTTGAGACGCAGATGATTCTCGAGACGGTGGGGCATTTATTGCCGAAAACCAAAGAGGACGTAGCGCGCGTGTCCGAAGATTTGGGCTACAAGGACTTGCCATTAGCCAATCAACGAGCCTACGTGCTGGTCAAAGGTCGCGATACGCCAGCTACGCCGCATGGCTATAGTGGTCGGGCTGGGCTGTACGAGGTAATGGATGTAAATGAAGGTATCCAAGACCTAATTGTTCGCCGGGCCACTAGCAACGAGATTCAGCGCAAAGCAGTCGAGGATGGTATGATTACAATGCGCCAAGACGGCTACTTGAAAGCCTTGCAAGGAATTACTACACTAGAAGAAGTAAACCGCGTAACGTCGGCAGACACAGCATAAAAGGAGGGGACAATGCCAGAACAAGAATTACGGATTGAAGTTTTACTAGAGGAAGTTATCAAGCGCCGAGCTAGCGACTTGCATATTCAAGTTGGTTTACCGCCGATGCTACGAATTGACGGCACGCTAATTGCCATTGCTGGCTTTGACGCTCTCGATGAAGCGCAAGTCGAGTCGCTGGTATTTGCAATTCTCGACGAAGATCAGCAGCAGATTCTTCTCAAGGATAAAGAGTTTGATTTTAGCTTTGCTTTCGGTACGCTCGGACGATTTCGGGTCAATGCTTTCCATGAGCGCGGTAACCTAGCAGCAGCGCTGCGCTTAATTCCAAATGAGATCAAGTCGGTGACCGAGCTCGGTATGCCGCCAGTGGTGATGAATTTTGCCGATTACCCGCGCGGTTTGGTGCTGGTGACTGGGCCGACTGGCTCGGGTAAGTCGACAACTTTAGCAGCGCTGGTTGATAAGATCAACTCCGAAAAGTCGCAGCACATCATTACTATCGAAGACCCGATTGAATTTACGCACAAGTCGAAAAAATCGGTAGTAGTGCAGCGCGAAGTCCATTACGATACCTATTCGTTCTCAGCGGCACTGCGCTCCAGTCTCCGTCAAGACCCAGACGTGGTACTGATCGGCGAGATGCGCGACCTCGAGACGATCTCAGCGGCGATCACCATTGCCGAGACCGGGCACTTGGTGTTTGCGACGCTGCACACCAACTCGGCTGCGCAATCAATTGATCGTATGATTGACGTCTTCCCACCACATCAACAGCCGCAAATCCGCGCGCAGCTCAGTAATATTTTGATGGCAATTTGCTCGCAGCGGTTAGTGCCGGCAATCGGCGGCGGTCGGGTAGTATCGGCTGAAATTTTGATTGCTAATCCAGCTGTTCGTAACGTTATTCGCGAAGGCAAGACCCATCAGCTTGACGCGATTATCCAAACCGGTGCCGACCAAGGTATGCAGACAATGGATCGCACATTGGTGCAGTTGGTCCAAAGCGGCACGATTACTTATGATAGCGCGCGGGAATTCGCTGTTGACTTGACCGAATTTGAAAGGTTAATCAGGGGATAATTAATGAAAAAGTTTACCTACGAAGCACGCGATAAAGCGACGGGGAACATTGTCAAATCGCTTGTTCAAGCCGAATCTGAGAGCGAAGCCGCTAAAGCGCTGACCGCTCAGGGCTATATGCCGCTATCAATCAAGGAGGAAGTCGAGGGCGGCTGGCTAGCGCGCTTTACCAACCGAATTTCTAGCAAGGATAAGATCATTTTCTCGCGCCAGTTGGCAACGTTGATCGGTGCTGGATTACCGTTGACGCAAAGCCTGCATACGGTATTTGAACAGACTGCCAACAAAAAAATGCAGGAGATCGTCCAAGAAATCATTGCCGACGTTGAAGGCGGTAAGACATTATCTTCGGCTTTTGGCAAACATCCAGAAGTATTTAATAAAATTTTCATTGCGCTAGTTACCGCTGGCGAAGCATCAGGTACGCTTGATGATGCACTAAAGCGGATTGCCGACCAGCAAGAAAAAGATGCAGCAATGGTCAGCAAAATTCGCGGTGCTATGGTGTATCCTGGTATTGTCCTAGCGGTGATGGTTGCGGTTGGCGTATTTATGATGGTAACAATCGTGCCGCAGGTTGCCAAGTTGTACTCTGATATGAAGAAGACCTTGCCAGTTTTGACATCAATTTTAATCGGAATATCTAATTTTGTGATTAATTTTTGGTGGTTAACCTTAATTCTATTAGCGCTAGCGATCTTTTTTGCGCGGCAATATGTTCGTACCGAAGCGGGTTCGCGTTTGCTGGACAATCTGAAGCTTAATATGCCGCCATTCAAAGGTATGTTCCGCCGTCTTTATATGGCGCGGTTTACGCGTATGGGACAGACTTTGCTAGTTACTGGCGTACCGATGCTGGATATGCTGGCTATTGCTGCCGAGGGTGTTAATAACGCTGTTGTAGCCGAAGAGATTACTAGGGCTGCTGGCAAAGTGCAGAGCGGTAAAGCGCTTTCGGCTGCTTTGCAGACAGAGGATTATATTTTGCCGATGGTGCCGCAGATGATCAAAATCGGCGAGCAATCGGGTAGGATTGACGAGATGATGGGCAAGACAGCACAAGCTTATGAGGACGAACTCGACGAAGAAATTCAAGCGATTTCAACAATGATTGAGCCGATTATGATGGTAATTCTGGCTATATTCGCTGGCGTGTTGATTGGGGCGGTATTATTCCCAATTTACAGCCTAGTCGGCAGCGTACGATAGGTCTAGACAACTGAAAAAACCTAGGTTATACTGGGTACAGTTGAGCATAAGTTCAAAGGGAAAGGTGGAACTAAATTATGACAAAACAACAGATTAAAGACCGTGGTTTTACAATCATCGAGGTCGTTTTGGTGCTGGCGATTGCTGCACTGATTTTCTTGATGGTGTTTATTGCGTTGCCAGCACTGCAAGCTAGCCAGCGCGATACAGCTCGCAAGAGCGATGTTAGTATCGTGTCAGCTGCCTACAATAGCGCAGTTGGTAGTAATCGCGGCACTACTTCAGTTGATTCTGGTGTTTTGCGGAGATTCGTAAATGGTGTTTCTGATAATACTGATATTACAAAGATTGAAGTACGACGGTATACTGAAACAGTGACTGTCGGTGACGCAAGTATCATAGTAATCAGTGAGGCTAAATGTGACGCCTCACAACCTGAGGGTGTTCAAAAACTTAGCAAAGGTACGCGCCGCCAATACGTAACGATTACTAAGCTAGAAAGTGGTAATAATGCAGCATACTGCTTAGATGCGTAGCTAAAACTTTAGAGTTAGCTAAGATTAGCAAAAAGGTTGCGCAAAAGCGTAACCTTTTTGCTATACTAGACGTATGATAGTTATATCAATTGCTATAGTGTGCGGGGTATTTGGGCTGGTGCTTGGTAGCTTTGCTGGAGCGCAAGTCTGGCGGCTGCGAGCTCGCCAACTTGTTGCTGACAAAAAGGCCGGCGAATCTTACAGCAAGGCCGAATACAAAAAATTATCGCCGCTACTGAAGGGCAAGAAGCAGCAAGACCGCTCGCGCTGCTTGAGCTGCGGGCACCAACTCGGTTTATGCGACTTGATTCCGCTAATTAGCTGGCTATCGACACGCGGTCGTTGCCGATATTGTGGTAAGCGCATCGGTTACTTTGAGCCGTTGATGGAATTATCTCTCGCGGCGGCATTTATGGTATCGTTCTTGGCCTGGCCATGGCACCTGGCGGGGTTGCAGTGGGTATTGTTTGCTGTTTGGTGTATATCGTTGGTAGCTCTAATCATGTTAGTTGCTTACGATATTAAGTGGCGAATTCTGCCAGACTTTCTTACTGTTTCGTATGGCCTGGTCTCGCTAGTCTTTGTGGTGTTGCGTTATTTTATAGTTAATGACGTTAAATTATATAGTTTGGCAATAGCGCTAATAATTATGTCGGGTGTTTATGGCGTGCTCTACTTGATATCGAAAGGTAAGTGGATCGGTCTAGGCGACGTGAAATTAGGTGTTGGCTTGGGGTTGATATTGGCTTCGTGGCAGACGGCTTTTGTCGGGCTGTTTCTGGCTAACTTAATTGGCTGCGTCTTGGTGATTCCAGGACTTGCTAGCAAGAAACTCAAAGCTAATAGCGAGATTGCTTTTGGCCCGTTGTTGGCCTTAGGATCGTTTATTTCGTTTTTTGTTGGTGCGCGAATTATGGACTGGCTAGTGGTTGCATCGTTTTTCTAGTATCAATGTTATGATGCTTATGCTAAAATAGTGATATGAATAAGTTGTCGGGGGGCTTCACAATTATCGAGGTAATGTTGTTCCTGGCTGTTTCGGGGGTGTTGGCTGCTGGCATATTGGCGACAGTCGGCGGTACTATTGGCGCTCAGCGTTATCGTGATGCTGTTGACTCGTTTGCCGATTTTATCCAAGGCCAATATGACAAAACTGTGAATGTTCAAAACGACACAGAAAATCACAATGAGTGCGGGCTTAATGCCGATAAAGACCGGATAGTCGTTAGCGATAGCAGTACAGTATTGGCAGGCACTAGCCGCGTATGCATGATTGTTGGACGTTTTATATCGTCGGTTGATGGCGTTAACTTTACAGCACGGCCGCTGTATATAGCGACAGAAAATGAAGACCAAATGAACAAGGCTTTATTATCGCAAGGCGATTATGATTTTTTGCAAAGGGCAGCCGATAGGAGCGCGTTGTCGGCTACTAAGTCGGCGCTGTTAACCACATCAAATACTGGCCACTCTGTTGATAGTTATGGGCTCGGCTGGGATACTCGAATTGATGAGAGTAAAACTGATCGAATAATCTCGATCGCCATCGTACGGTCGCCAGTCAGCGGTGTTATCCACACGTACTTTTCTAACAAGACAAGCGTTAGCGACACGATAACGGCAGGCGGGTTAAATCAGGCGAGGCTTTGCGTTGACCCTAGCGGCTGGCTAACTGGCGCGCGGTTAGGTGTGCGGATTGACCGCGATGCAGCACTAGAAAGCTCAGTACAAGTTGTCGGGGAGGGCTGCTAGATGCGTTATAGTCGCGGTGACACCATTATTGAGGTAATGTTTAGTTTTGTGGTATTCAGCTTGTTGACCGTAGGAACTTACATAGTTATGAATCGCGGTACGCAGATTGCCCAGCGTTCGCTTGAGATTACGCTTGTCCGCCAGCAACTTGACGCTCAAGTATCCCTTATTAGGTATGTTAAAGATACTAATCCTGCGCAGTGGGCGGAGCTAACTAGCAGCAAATTTTTGGTCAATAATCCACTTGATGTTGTGAGTGCCAGCTCAGATGGCTGCCCTGCGCCTGGCGGACGTGTTGATTTAGCTACTGGCACAAATGCCTTTTTTATGTCAGTTGATCAAAAGAATGATACAGTTCTGCCGGTGCGCGTTTTGAACACGACATATTCGCCACCTTCGGTTTACGCTAACGTTGATTTAATTAACGCTAAAACATACGGTGTTTTTGCCCAAATTGTTCGAGCCGAGCAGAACTCAGGCGTAAATACTGCTAAAGCTTACGATGTGTATGTGAATGCTTGCTGGGATAGTGTTGGCGCGGCAGCACCCTTAACCATAGGAACAGTAACGAGGATATATGATAAGTAGTAAAAAATCAGACCAAGCGCGGGGATTCACTCTAGTAGAATTACTCTTAGCTATGACAGGGGTAGCGATACTTTTGGTGGCGGTGGCAACTACTACGATACAGCTGATGAACATGTATCACAAAGGTATCACGATTAAAACGATTAATTCTGCTGGCCGCGAGGTTGGCGATATGATAAAGCGTGATGGTTTGTCGGCAAAGGGCCGAGATATCGTTCAGGTAGCTCCTAGCGATAGCGGTACCGGTGGTTTGGGCCGATTGTGTTTTGGCTCGTATACTTATGTTTGGAATACGCCAGAGAACTTGAGGTCAAGGGACGCTAGTGCTAGCGTGGTTTACGATGATGATCCTAGCCACAGCAAAATCGTTTTTGCCCGCGTGGCTGACCCGGATGGCTCTCTATGTAAGGCGACGAGAGGGCAATACCCAAAAGTGATTACTAAGGGTGCTCCGATGAATGCTGTAGAAGTACTAGGCGATAAAGATACCGGTCTAGCAATTCACAATATTTCTTTGACCGATCTATTCGTCGATAGTAATAGCCGGGCTGGCTATACGATTGGTTATACGCTTGGTACTTATGAAGAGGATACTTATCGTAACGGTATAATTAATTCTAGCGACGCGCAGTGCTTGGCGCAGTCTGAAGAAACCAATAACTATACTTTTTGCGCGATTAATCAGTTCGCGGAAACTATAATTACAGAGAGGGCATCATGACGCATTCCAAGCAATCCGGCCTAGTTTCAATTATTGTTGTAATGTTTACAGCTATATTATTAATGGTAGTGTCAACTGGCTTTATTCGCATCATGGTTCAAGAAGAATCGCGCGCTTCCAATAATAACTTGTCGCGTACCGCCTACGAATCTGCGGTGGCGGGCGTCGAGGATGGCAAGCGGGCGATTATGGCTTGCCAGCGCGGCGGCTCGGCTAGCGCTGCTTGTAAGGCGATTGCTGCTAAACGCTGTAGTACAATACAAGATGCTGGCATAATTAGTAGCATAAGTAATACCGCTATCACTATCAAGAGTGGTACTAACTTACAATACATTAGCGGACAGGCTTATACTTGTGTATTGATTGATTCGCAAACAAGCGATGTGGTGTATAGTCTCAAGGAGGGCAGCTCGCGCGTTGTGCCGTTGCGCGTCAACAAAGATACCTCTATGATTAGGCTTCAATGGATGATGAAAAATGATAAGGTGTCGACAATATCGTCTGCTGATGGCGGCGACACTTTACCAAAACGCGTGGAATGGCCGGCTGATGCGCCAGCGCTATTGCGTATTCAGGCGGTTGTTCCAGAGAGCGCGACAGTTAACGGGCAACAAAGTTTTGATAGCTCAATTGTCTCGACTGCCTTCTTGCGTCCGTCTGGTATTCGCGCGCCGAGAAATTTGTTAGATAGCACTGCGTTTAATGCGGTGGCGCCACAATCGGTTCGTGCTGCTGGTAGCGCTACAAACGCGATAGCAGGCGCCTCACCAATTACGTGTTCAGCGGAAGCTTTTGACAATCATCAATATGCTTGTTCGGCCTATGTCGTATTGCCGCGCAATCTTGTTGCTGGCAATCCAATGGCTTTTTTGCGAATCACCAGTATTTATAACGACACTGATGTTAGACTATCGTTTGATAATATCGGCGATGGTACAATTAAATTTGACGGCGTGCAGCCAAAAGTCGATTCGACTGGCCGAGCCGGTGATGTATATCGTCGCGTATCTAGCCGGATTAGCTCGTCTAGCAATATCAATTATCCTGAATATGCAGTTGATATTACAGGCAGTCTTTGTAAAGACTTCTCGGTAACTAATCAAGGGGTACCTTCGGCATTAACATGCAAAGTTATTCCAGAAGAGCAGTAAAACCGTAGAATAATAGAGATAATTGAATAAAAAATTTATTCAGTGTCGGTGTGAAATTGCTCGTAAATGTCTTTGAGATGCTGGTCGGTTACATGGGTGTATACTTGAGTGGTAGCGATACTGCTGTGTCCGAGCATACTTTGTACGCTTCTGATATCGGCGCCGTTCATTAGCAAATCGGTCGCAAAGCTATGCCGCATAGTGTGCGGACTGACGTGTTTGGTGATGCCAGCTAGCTTAGCGTATTTTTCGATGATTCGCTGAATGCTTCGCTGCGATAGCCGCCGATAATCACCAGAAGTGCTAGTCGTGCCGCTATTGCGGCTATAGCTCAGGAACAGAGGTTGTAAAGAATCGGTTCGCGCCGATAAGTAATCCTGGACGCGTTCAGCTGCCCGTTTGCTGATAAAAACTGGGCGGTCCTTTTGTCCTTTACCGCGGACAGTAAACTCGCGGCGCTGCATATTGACGTGATCTTTATTAAGTCCAACAAGTTCCGATACGCGCAGTCCGCTAGAGAAGAGAAGTTCGAGAATGGCTCTATCGCGAAGTGCTGGTAGGCTATCATCATTAGGTACTATATCAAGCATACGCTGTACCTCGTCGCTGTACAAAAAAGTGACTTGTTTGCGGTGAACTCTCGGCAATTCTATTTTGTTTGGCGCCATACTTTCGATATCGCGCTTACTTAGGTAATCCAGGAAACCTCGCAGGGCAATGAGGTGGTAATTCTGAGTAATAAGCGATAAAGTGCCGCCGCGATCTGTCTGATAGCGATTGAGCCATAAGCGATATTTTCTGACTAGCTCTGGGCGGATGTTATCAACCGTTAAGTCGAACCCAGCGAATTCTAGAAAACGCTCTAGATAGTGGCGATACGCCTCGCTAGTCTTGATTGATCGTCCGCGTTCAATTTGGAGATACTCCATGAAATCTTCAATCAGCTCTGACATATCCATAAGAATATTGTACGTCGTTAAGGTTAGATAAACAATATATCGAACAAAAAAGTTATTCAAAATATTTATAGTAAATAACTTAGATATATCTGATATAATAGCGGTAAAGCAACTGTATAAATAGGAGGTATAAATGATGGGTGATGTAGAAAAAACACTAATTGTCTTTAAGCCGGATTCGGTGCAGCGGGGCTTAGTTGGGCGTATTCTGACGCGTTTCGAGCAGGTTGGACTGAAAATAGTCGCTACTAAAATGATTGCGCCCGACAAGCAGCACTACTACCGCCACTACGAAGAAATTGGCAAAATGATCACTCGCCGCGGCAAAGAAAAGTTTGACGTTACGTTAGAAATGATGGTTCAGGGGCCAGTTATCGCAATGGTACTTGAGGGCGTTGAAGCGGTTGATCTGGTTCGCAAACTTGTCGGCGCGACAGAACCAAAGAGCGCTGCTCCTGGTACCATTCGCGGCGATTTTTCGCACATGAGCTTCCAGTATGCTGATAGCGAAGGCAAGGGAGTGCCTAATCTAATTCATGCTAGCGGTAACATCGAGGAAGCTGCAGAAGAAATATCGCATTGGTTTAGCGATGATGAGTTATATAGTTATCATCGAACTAGCGAGCGCTTTACTCGCTAGTGCTTGCGATGTTACACTAATCCCAGGGCCCCGGTAGCTCAATTGGATAGAGCAGTTCCGTCCTAAGGAAATGGTTGTAGGTTCGACTCCTGTCCGGGGTACCAGGATATTACTATGGCAGCAGAATTTGAAGGATTACACGACGGCGAGAAAGTATTGCTAGTTTTTCGACGGCACATCATTGCTATGCGGAAGGGTTTCTATTCGCTGCTAATTCCGATGACTGTCGGTGCAATACCGTTCTTGATCTGGCAGACTAATCTTGATTTGCTATGGATATTTTTTGGCGGTTTTGTGCTTGGTTTAATCTTGTTTATCTATCACTTCTTGATGTGGTTTTATACTGTGTACGCGGTGACTAACGAGCGTATTCGCCAGATTACTCAGCGCGGCTTCTTTGGCCGGGATGTTGTAGAAATAAATCTAGATAAGGTCCAAAGTATAAGTTATAATATACCTGGGTTTAGCGGCGAAGTGTTCAAGTTTGGCACCATCATCATGCGTACTTACGTTGGCGATCTGGTTATTCGGCTAGTCGAGCATCCTAGTAAGATATATAATGAGTTGCAAGATGCAGTTCACGAAGCCGAACTAAGGAGACAGAAAATATATGAAGAAAATAAAGTTGAAGCGAAGTAAAAAACAACCGGCTCCAGCGGCGAGCCGTATTACTAATGAGACTATCGCTGAGCATCGCGAACAGATTTTAGCTGGCGGCCGCAGGTTTAAATATCCGATTCAATATACCAAGCATAAGCTGATTATTAATACAGTACTTATTTCGATGGCCAGTATCATTCTGCTATTAGTTGGTTGCTGGGCGGTAATGTATCCGATGCAGAATACTAGCACTATAGCTTATCGAATTTCTCGCATTGCAATGTTGCCAGTTGGCAGTGTTGACGGCGAGCCAGTCCGGTATAGCGATTATTTGGTGCAGTACCGAGCTTCTGAATATTACTTAAATAAATATGGTGAGGTTAAGGTCAACTCCAAAGACTGGTATGTTCAGCTTGACGACATTAAATATCGTTCAATGAATCTAGCTCAACAAGCAGCTTACGCTCGCAAACTGGCTAAGCGCTATAATGTTAGTATTTCGCGAAAAGACGTTAACGATTTTATTGACCAGGAACGCACGACGATTAACGGCCGCGTGTCGCAAGAAACATATGATGCGTCGATTCGTATGCTTTACGGAGAGAGCGCTGATGACTATCGGCTAATTGTTGAAAACGGGCTGCTAAAAAACAAAGTCGCCTTTGCTATGGATGCAACTGCAAAAGATCAGGCTGATAAAGCCTTATCTTTACTGAAGTCTAATGGCGACTTTGCCAAAACGGTTGAAACTATCAATAAACAATCGACCGAGGGCAAGTTATCAGCTGGCAATAGCGGATCGGTTGATATTAGCAGTAAATTTAATGGACTTAGAGTTTCGGATATTTCAAAAACTCCAGTCGGCAGCTTATCCGGTATTACAAGGAGCACTAATGACGATGGTTATTATATAGTAAAAGTTGTTGCGAAAACTGACAAGAAGATAACCTTTGAGTATATTCATATACCGTTGACGGCTTTTAAGTCGCAATTTGAGCAGCTAAAAAAGAGTGGTAAGATTAGCGAATATATAACCATTCCAGATAACAGCCAAACTGGCGGCGCGGTAGTTAACCAGTAGGCGTTTTTCGCTTGCACATAACTAGGTAATGATATATAATGCACACTGAATAGTTTGCGCTCGTAGTGAAGCTGGTCTATCACGCCTCCCTGTCACGGAGGAGATCGCCGGTTCGAATCCGGTCGGGCGCGCCATAGAAAGCGTCCCACGAAGTGGGGCTTTTTCTATGGTAGGATTGTTTGGCTTTTGTTATAATATAGACGTATTGCCGTCTTAGCTCAGTTGGTAGAGCGGCGCATTCGTAACGCGCAGGTCGCCGGTTCAATCCCGGCAGACGGCTCCATAGTTTATAAGTTATGAAAAGCGAAATCATTAAGTCGTTATTAGGTGTTCTCAAGAATAGGACTCTTGTTCTTTTTCTCGTAGCGATGCTAATTTTAGATATAGTTTGTTCAATTGCCGTGTCTATGCAGATTACGCCCAGCGAGATTACGGTTTATTCGCGTTATACTGCTTTCGGGCAAGTACATTTTTACAAAGATCACTGGCAATATTTATTATTATTTTCTGGATTTTTCACGTTAGTAACTATCATCCATGGCGCGCTAATGATAAAGTTTTATCTATTGGAAAAAACAACAACTGCTAAGGCAATTGGATGGTGCGCGTTTATCATTATGCTGATTGCTGCTATGTACGCTTTTGGCGTCCTATCTTTAGGACGGGCGGCATGAGTTGTCCAGACTTAGAAATTCCTCTTGGCAAAAGGTCGAAGCTTTATCGTTTTTTTGAGATGCTGCCAGCGTTAATAAGCTATGGCATGTTAATTTTGCTAGTAGTTTTATCAGTATTTAGTCCTTTTCTGGCAGCTATTTACTTATTGTTATTGGTGTTAACTACGTTTGTTAAGGCTATAGGCATTTCTTATAGAACTTTGCTGGGACACCGGCAACTTGTTCGGGCCGAGAAAATTGATTGGAGTGCTCGACTTGATGATTTATCGCAGGCTGCTGCGGGCAAGTCGCCCGAGATTAAAATTAATAAAAAAGATTTTGAAGCTGATGTGCATCAGCAAACTATTCTGTCTATCGAAAAAGGCGAGTTGCAGATCATAGATCCCAGAGATATTTATCATGCAGTACTAATTGCTGCTTATAACGAGTCTTACGAAGTATTGAAGCCGACGGTAGAGTCAGTAAATAATACAACATATCCGAACGAGAGGTTGATTGTATATTTGGCTTACGAAGAACGCGGCGGCGAGCAGATGGCAGAGACTGCCAGACGTCTTCGTGATGAATACGCTGGCGTATTTTGCGACTTTCGGATTATTCAACACCCTAAAGATTTGCCGGACGAGATACCGGGCAAGGGTCCAAATATTACGTATGCAGGCTATGACCTCAAGCAGTGGTGCGACAATAAAAAGATTGAATATAACCAAGTAATCGTTACAACCCTTGATAGCGATAATCGGCCTTACTCAACCTATTTTGATTATGTGGCGTATAAATATGCTGTTACCCCTAACCGCGAAAGACTATCATATCAGCCGGTGGCCTTGTATTTTGGCAATATTTGGGATGCACCAGCGCCAATGCGGGTGCTAGCAACGGGCAATTCGTTTTGGACTATTATTGGTAGTATGCGGCCGCATGCTTTGCGTAATTTTGCAGCTCATAGCCAGCCGCTTTCGGCGCTTGTGAGTATGGATTTCTGGAGTAAGCGCAGTATTGTTGAGGATGGGCATCAGTATTGGCGCAGTTATTTTTACTTTAAAGGTGATTATAGTGTTATGCCAATCCATGTTCCTGTATATCAAGATGCCGTGTTATCAGATACATTTAAAGCAACACTTATCAGCCAGTTTAAGCAGTTGCGGCGCTGGGGGTATGGTGCTTCGGATATACCGTATGTAGCAGTCAGATTATTTACGCGCCAGCGAACAGCTCCTTTTTGGGAAACATTAGCAAGATTCATACGACTAATTGATAACCATGTTAGCCTAGCTACAATGTCAATATTGGTTGCTTTTGGTGCGTGGGTGCCATTATTAACCAATCCCGAAGCTTCCAGAAATATTTCTGCGCATGCTCTGCCGCTAATAGTTAGCCACATTCAACAGGTAGCAGTTATCGGAATATTTATTACGATTTTACTGATGCTGAAGATGCTGCCTCCTCGTCCAGAACGCTATAAGCGTTCGCGAACCGTTTTTATGGTTTTGCAATGGTTTCTGATGCCTGTTATATCAATCTGTTATAGTTCTGCAGCATCAATGGCAGCGCAGACGCATTTGTTGTTAGGTAAATATCTTGAGAAATTTGATGTAACCGACAAGGCAACACTATCGTCGCGTGCTAAAACAAAGGCCAAGAAGGATGCTCTCAAGAAAGCTAGACGTAAATCAAAATTATAAAATTATCATTAAGTTTTAAGCTAAATAAAAATGGGTGACAGGTGAGTTTATATTAAAAACAAATTATTATAGTAAACGAAAGGTTAGTCTTTTAGCTGAGACTACCAACACTGGTCGCGAGATACTGAATTACTTTACGTGATTACAATACCAAGCGAAGCAGTTCAGCTTGTTACGTTATTTGAGCTCGTAGTAAATGGTATAGCGGCTTAGCCGAGATTGCTTTTTATATGTTGTAGATTTTGTTTTGGTATGTTGTTTAGCCATGCTTTTATATTAGCATAAGTATTATTTTTTGTCAAATTCGATAATCTACGAAAATATATCACCAGACGCATAGAAATATTGATTAGACACCGAATAACGACGTGGAAAACTTTTAATATTTGTGCATAAAATATTATGCAAAATAAAAAACTTGCCGTCTAAATTACGGCAAGTTACATGATTGCTCTGGTGGGCAATAGAGGATTCGAACCTCTCACCTCTTCAACGTCAATGAAGCGCTCTAGCCAAATGAGCTAATCGCCCAGCTGCACTTAATGGTAGCAGAAATCAATACGTATTGCAATATGACAGAATAGCCAGTAATATACTAAGTAGACGTTGACGGAGTCTAACCACCTCTTGAGTCTCGTGTTGGCGGTTGCGGCGCACGTAAAAAGTCGGAGCAAGAGTAATAGCCAAGGTGGAACCTCCCGTTTTTGGGACCGAGGCACGCGCGTAAAAACGCTTGCGTGCTTTTATATTTTCTAAAAAGGAGGTTCATTATGAACGAACAGCAATTACAATCAATGCGGCACAGTTTGGCGCATATTATGGCGCAGGCGGTGCAGCATTTATGGCCGCAGGCTAAATTCGGTGTTGGGCCGGCTATTGATAATGGTTTTTACTACGATATTGATCTTGGTGATGTAAAGATATCGGAGGATGATTTTAGCCGAATCGAGAAAGAAATGCGAAGTATTATTGCACGCGATCTGCCGTTTACGCGTCAAGATGTGCCGGTTGATAAGGCGATAACTTGGGCGAAAGAAAACGATCAGCCTTACAAAATTGAATTGCTTAACGACTTGAAACGGTCAGGTACGACAATAGCGAAAGACCTAGCGGGCCAGAAGCTTGGTTCTGCCAGCGATAATGAAAGCAAGGTTGACACTGTATCGTTATATTCGCAGGGTGATTATACTGACTTATGTCGTGGCGGTCACGTTGAAAGCACCGGCAAGGTTGGAGCTTTCAAGCTAATGCGCGTTGCTGGTGCGTATTGGCGCGGTAATGAGAACAACCCGCAGATGCAGCGTTTGTACGGTGTCGCTTTTGCGACTCAAGCTGAACTGGACGGTTACTTGGATATGCTAGAAGAGGCAAAGAAGCGCGATCATCGTAAGCTTGGTAAAGAACTTGATCTTTATACTATGTCACCGCTTGTTGGCATCGGTTTGCCGTTGTTTACGCCGCGCGGTACGGTTCTGCGCGAAAAGGCAGCGCAGTTATCGAACGAGCTGCGCCAAAAATACGGTTTCACGAAAGTTTGGACACCACATATCACCAAGAAGGATTTATACGAAGCATCAGGACATTGGGCAAAATTTGGCGACGAACTTTTTTTGGTGACTAGCCAAGAGACTAGCGACAAGATGGCGCTCAAGCCGATGAACTGTCCGCATCATACTCAGATTTTTGCCTCGCAGCCGCGTAGTTATCGCGAGATGCCGATACGTTATTTAGAAACAACGACCGACTACCGCGACGAGAAAACTGGTGAACTAGGCGGTTTGAGCCGCGTACGTTCGTTAACTCAGGACGACAGCCACGTCTTTTGCCGGCCCGACCAAATTGAACAAGAAATTAATAATTTGCTAGCTTGCGCGCAAGAATTGTACGATATCGTTGGTATGAAATTACGCGTGCGATTAAGTTACCGCGACGATGGCGAAGGCTATTTGGGCGAGTTAGAATTGTGGCAATCAGCCCAATCTCAACTCAAAGCTGCAGTCGTCGCTAAAGGTCTTGACTATTTTGAGCAAGAAGGTGAAGCAGCTTTCTATGGGCCAAAAATAGACTTCATGGCGACTGATGCGATTGGACGAGAACATCAGGTTGCGACAGTGCAGTTAGACTTTGTCCAGCCTGAACGTTTTGGCCTTGAATACATAAATGAGTCTGGCGATTCGGAGCGTCCAGTAATGATTCACAGTGCATTGCTTGGTTCAATTGAACGCTTTTTGAGCGTGTTCATTGAGCATACGGCTGGCTGGTTTCCATTCTGGATTGCACCTGAACAGGTTCGTATTCTTACAGTCAATGATACAGTAAATGACTATGTTGATGAAATTACATCAGTGCTAAAAACAGAGGTATTGATGCGTCCTATAAAATACAACGAAGTAAGATTCACAGCAGATACGCGTAATGAGTCGTTAGGCAAAAAAATCCGTGAGGCGACTGTTGTAAAAATTCCAGTACAAATTATAGTTGGTCCAAAGGATAAGGCTGCACGTGTCGTTAGCGTTCGTACTCGCGCGGGCGAGGAGCAGGTTTCTATTGATCAACTAGCTGAATACATTCAGAGCATCCAATAATGAAAAAATTAGCTGCCGCTGTTGAGCGCGATAATAAATTGCTAGCAGCAGCTTACGTAATAGATTTGCCGCTAGTCGTTATTGCTGGTCCGACTGCTAGCGGCAAAACTGAGCTAGCGATTCGGATCGCTAAAAAATTTAACGGTGAGGTCATCTCGGCTGACTCGCGAGCAATTTATCGCGGACTCGATATCGGTACAGCTAAACCTACGTCTGAAGAACAACAAGGGATACCGCATTGGGGCATTGATATGGTCGATCCAGGAGAGAGGTTTACGGCAGCAAATTTTAAGGTGTATGCTCAGCAAAAGATTAGCGAAATTCGTTCACGCGGGCATCTGCCGATTATAGCTGGCGGTACTGGTTTGTATATCGATAGCGTACTGTACGATTTTAAATTTACGGCATGTTCAAACAATCTTGATGAACGGCGTAAACTTGAGAATAAATCGTTAGAGCAGCTTATATATCATTGCGAAAAAAACAACGTTAAATTGCCAAAAAATATAAAAAATAAGCGACATATTATTAACGCTATTCTACGCAGGGGGGAAGATCCTCTCAAAAATGATAAAATAATTAGCAATACTATACTAGTAGGTATAGCGACAGACAGAGATATCCTAAGAAGCAGAATTGAAGAGCGGGCAAAAAATATTGTAGGTAATACGACAATAAATGAAGCTATACGCGCGGCAGAGAAGTGGGGCTGGTACAACGAGGCAATGACTGGGAATGTCTATCCGCTTATCAAACAATATCTAGATGGCACAATTAACGAGATTGAACTTGAGCGAAAACTTTGTGTGCTAGATTGGCGGTTGGCTAAACGCCAGCTTACTTGGCTGAGGCGGAATAAGGATATTAAATGGTTTAGTATTGATGAAGCATGGACCTACATCGTGAACAATCTAGATAAGAGCTCTTAGATATGATACTCTTATACTAAAGGGTTTACGGTATGATTGACGCATTATTTGGTTCAAAAACGAGGGTAAAACTTCTACATCTCTTTCTTAACAATCCTGGAAAGTCGTTTTATGTCCGCGAGATTACGCGGTTGATTGGCGAACAGATAAATTCTGTGCGCAGAGAGCTATCCAATATGCTTGATGCTGGTGTGCTGCTGAGTAATACAAACGATAATAAACTATATTACGAGATTAACCGCTCTTACATTCACTACAAACCGCTCAAAGAGATTTTTACTAATAATGATGTTAGCAAGCAAAAACCAAAAAGATTTTCAAAACAATCTGCTAGTAGCGAGACAGACGATTGGCGAATTGCTCTGGCGGCTTTGCCTAAAGCAAAAATTGTGATAGCAGCAGGCGCATTGGTTCGCGGTTCAGCGAGCAAGGTTGATTTGTTGATTGTCGGTAATGTCGAATCTAAACGTGTAGCGGATGTAGTAAATGGAATAGAAATAAAGGTTGGTAGGCAGCTAACGTTTAGTAGAATGCTGTACGACGAATTCTATTATCGCTTGAGCGTGCACGATAGGTTCATTAATGATATATTATCAAGCAGACACGAAGTTGTAGTAGATAGTGAAAATATTCTGCAGCGATAGAAATGAAGGAGGAAAAAAGAGTGTTTGACATAGAATACAAAGGCGGAAACACGATTGTACTTTCGGGTAAAAAGACTACTATTATTACAGATCCGAAATTGTCGTTGATTGGATTAAAAGATGCCAAAACTACCGGTTGCGTTGAACTTGCTACCGAGGATCGCTTCGCTGTTAAGGCGGATGGCGCAAAGCTCGTAGTTAATGGTCCTGGCGAATACGAAATAGGAGATTTTGTTATAAAAGGAATTGCTGCTGTTCGACATCTTGATAGCGGTAGCAATGAAAAACTAGATACAATTTATCGGGTAGAATGCGGTAATGTTGCTATAGGTGTTATTGGTAACATCGAACCAAAATTAAACGATGATCAATTAGAAAATCTTGGAGTGATAGACATCCTAATAGTTCCGGTCGGTGGATCTGGCTATACGCTTGACGCCACGAGCGCTGTGGCTTTGGTTCGTGCTATTAGCCCGAAGGTTGTCGTGCCGATACATTATGCTGATAGCGGTATATCTTATGAAGTGCCACAGGATTCGGCCGAAGTTTTTGTTAAAGAAATGGGTGCGCCTGTCGAAAATGTATCTAAACTAAAAGTAAAGAATGACTCCTCGCTACCAACGGTATTAACGGCGTACATATTGTCGCGAACGAGATAATATAGTCTAAGGTTAAATAATAAAATCCCCCTGTTGTAGGGGGATTTTACTTTGTGGCTTAGGCTGAAGCTATGATACCTTTTTTCTTGAGTGTGCGTATAGCCTTCGTTGAAAGTACCATGGTGATTTTTTTACCATTAACAACGAGAGTCTTTCTTTGAAGATTGGGTTTGAACACTCGCTTGTTGCGCTGCAGAGAGAAACTTACTTTGTTTCCAAACTGCTTGCCTTTGCCAGTCAGCTCACATCGTGCTGCCATTGTAGATTCCACTTCTTAATTACGGTTATTATCAATCTGTCCTAGTATACTCTGGTTTTGATTCTTCGTCAAGAGCTGGTACAATGATAAATTAGATGGATGTTCTGTATATAATTATTGTTTTGGTGGTGATATTTGTGTCGATGACGTTGCATGAATTAGCTCACGGCTTGGTGGCAAATAGTTTGGGTGATCGAACTGCGTATGATTTTGGCAGATTAACTTTGAATCCGATAAAACATATAGATCCGTATATGACTATATTACTGCCGATGATAATAATTATCACAAACATGACAACTGGGGCTAGCGTGCCAATCTTTGGTGGTGCAAAACCAGTACCTTTTAACCCAAGCAATATAAAGCATGGCGAGATTGGAGTGGCATTGGTAGCTATAAGCGGTCCGTTAGTGAACTTCTTTTTAGCGTTTGTAGCGTACGCAATACTTGTAGTCTCTAAGTCCGAGGCGGGTTCTTCGTTGAACTCTGTATTAACGGCTTTTACAATGGTGAATTTGGGGTTTTTTGCTTTCAATATAATTCCGATACCACCATTGGATGGATCGCGGGTACTGTATGCGCTTGCTCCTGACTTTGTGAGGATTATTTTTGATACCATAGAGAGATATGGTGTTTTATTGATTTTTGCCATAGTTATGGTCGGCGGTTCGTTAATAGTCACTTATATGAACTTTATAATCGTAAACATACTAAAAGGATTCTCTATCGTTTTTGGCGGGTAGTCGTGGTACAATATAATTAGCCTCTTAGGCACCAGCGTATATGATTTTCCTAACAAATCATTGATAGGGATCTCAACAGCAGTATTCTCGTGGGAATATTGTGAGAGAACCCACCTTGCAATAAGCGGGGAATATCAGTCGCTAGCCTGGAGGCTTTTTGTGATATAATTACGCTAGGCTATCGGGTAATCGCTGGTTCTTTACAGAACAAGAGGAAAGTCCGGGCAGCGTAGGACATGGCAGTCGCTAACGGCGACCAGAGGTAACTTTAGGGAAAGTGCCACAGAAACGATACCGCTATCTCAAATCTGCTTTAATGTACGATGACTGATAGTAAGGGTGAAAAGAGCGGTGTAAGAGACCGTAGCCGACTATGGTGACATAGAAGGAGGGTAAACCCTGCCAGCTGCAAGGTGTATTATCGCATAAGTTGTTCGCTTGATAATACTAACATCCGCTTGAGCTGTACAGCAATGTACAGCCTAGATAGATGATTACCGATAACAGAACCCGGCTTATAGATAGCCTAATAAAAGACCGCTAGTTGATCTCGCGGTCTTTTATTAGGCTTAAGTTCTAAGTAGAAGAAATTTTATTGCTTTGTTGCTTCTTTGATGATCTCAGAAAAAGCTTCCGGCTCGTTGACGGCTAAGTCAGCGAGGACCTTACGGTTGATTTCAATGTTGGTCGCGCGAAGACCTGCTATCAATTTGCCGTAGGTTGTGCCATTTTGGCGGGCAGCTGCATTGATACGAGTAATCCACAGGCTGCGCAGATCGCGCTTTTTGTTGCGGCGGTCGCGATATGCGTACTGCAAGGCGCGAATTACGGCTTGCTTAGCTAAGCGAAAGCTTCGGGTGCGGTTATGCTGCATTCCCTTGGCTAATTTTAAGGTCTTCTTATGTTTCGCCGAAGCGGCGACTCCTCGTTTGACTCGCATATATTAGACTCCCAATGCTCGCTTAACGTTTTTTGCTATGCCGCCTTTAATAATAGCGCTGGTATTAATATTTCGCTTGCGCGACTTGCTTTTTTTGGATAGCATGTGGTTCCCGAATGCGCGGCGACGGGTAAGTTTGCCGGTACTGGTTAGCTTGATGCGCTTAGCAGTGCCCTTGTGGGTCTTCATTTTTGGCATTATTTACTCCTTATTACTATGCTGAGATTTCTCCCGGCCATCGTTGGTTTTTGCTCGAGCGTAGCTTCGTCTTTTAGCTGTTCCATCATCTTGTCTATCAAGTCATAACCTAAGTTTTTATGGGCTATTTCTCGACCGCGGAAGAAAATAAGGATTTTTACTTTATGTCCGTCCGACAAGAAAGCGCGTATTTTGCGCAGCTTGATCTCTAGATCGTTACTACCGATTTTCAAACCAAATCGCATTTGCTTTAGCTCGTTGGCTTTATTATTGCGCCGTGCTTTTTGCTGCTCCTTCATCTTCTGATATTGATATTTTCCCCAATCAACAATCTTAGCTACAGGAGGGCTAGCTTTAGGCGATATTTCTACTAAATCAACGCCTGCTTTTTGTGCAATATCTAGAGCTTCTCTTAAAGACATAACGCCAAGCTGCTTACCATCAGCCCCGATCACGCGAAGCTCATTGCTGCGGATAGCGTTATTTATGCGAGTTGAATTATTAATCGTAGTTCTCCTTTAGAACAGTTGTTTTACTGAGTCTATACTCGCTGTACATGGTAACAAATTACCGATAATAAATCAAGCTCGTTATCGGTATTGGAGAGCTTCTGCGATATGTGCAGCTTGTATTTTGGTACTATTGTCTAGATCTGCAATAGTGCGGGCGACACGGATGATTTTGAAGTAGCTACGCGGACTCAAGCTCAGTTTATCCGAAGCCTGCGACAACATATTTTTTGATTTCTCATCAAGTTTAGCAAACGTATTTATTTCTCTATTTGTTAAGTTACTGTTGTATTTATCGCTACAATTGTATCTTATTGATTGGATATTGAGGGCACTCTGAATCAAGTTTGATGCAGTTTTGTGTTGTTTACAAGACAACGAATTATACGAAGACAATGTACTGTTCGGTACGCGTGAGACGTGTACGACTAAATCAATTCTATCCATAAGCGGACCCGATAGTTTGCGTTGATAATTAGCTATTTGCGCTGGAGTGCAGGAACATTCCTTGGTTTGATCGCCAAAATATCCGCAAGGACAAGGGTTCATGGTAGCAACCAGCATAAAGTTAGCAGGGTAGGTGGCGCGCATACGCGATCTGGTAATAGTAACTTTCTTGTCTTCCAGGGGTTGTCTCAGGGCTTCAATAGACGAATGCGAGAACTCAGGTATTTCATCTAAGTAAAGTACTCCTAGGTGCGCTAGGCTAATCTCGCCAGGTTTCGGGCTTGATCCGCCGCCGATAAGCGATGTCTGGCTGGCTGTGTGGTGCGGGGAGCGAAACGGACGCTGACGGATAATAGATTCTGTCGAGGAACCCTCTATGCTGTATATTTTTGTAGCCGCTAACATTTCTTCAGGCGAGAGCGGAGGCAGTAGGTTGGGTAGGGTTTTTGCTAGCATTGATTTTCCGGCTCCTGGAGGTCCGGATAACAATATATTATGATGTCCTGCCGCTGCGATTATGAGGGCGCGTTTTGCTTGTTCTTGACCAGCCACTTCATCGAGCAGGGTTTGTTTGTTGGGCTCGCTTTCTTCTGAATAAATGTGCGGACAAACAGCATCCTTGGTGATGATTTTTTCTTTCTTTAAATGTAGGTAAAGCTGCTTGATATTATCTACAGGTATGATATTTATGCCGCCTACGAGAGACGCTTGATTAGCGTTATTAGAAGGTAAGTATATAGTATTAATACCAGATTTTTTTGCGGTTTCGGCGATATTGATAGCGCCGCTAGTGGGGCGGATGTCTCCGTTGAGCGCTAGCTCGCCAGCGAATATAGAATTTGCAATATCCTGTTCGCGGAGTTGTCCGGCTGATAATAAGATAGACAAGGCTATAGGTAGATCATAATGTGTACCCTCCTTTGGAATTTCGGCAGGCGCAAGGTTGATGGTGATACGTTTAGTTGGGTATTCTAGGCCAGAATTGACGATGGCGCTGCGGACTCGTTCTTTAGATTCGTCGATTGATTTATTACCGAGACCAACTATGCGTATACTAGGCAGCCCATTTGATATGTCACTTTCTACTTCTACGATACTGCCATCGTATCCAACGGGTGAAACCGTAAGGATTTTAGCGGTTGATGCCATGACCATATAGTTAAAAGTTAATCATACTATACGGATGATGTAAATAAGTGATATAATGTCAAGAGTAACGCGGGGCTGATATAGCGTTCGACGTAGAGAATTTAACAGGTTGTTTTGCGTACCGACTTCTGACGTTATCAGAATTAATAGTTGCAAAATTTGCAAACAAAGCGAAGGCGTTTGTTGCATCATTGATGCCACGGCAGACAGCCTTTGCGCTAGCTGCGTAATATTACTGGCAGCCGCATCCGCCTAGACTCTTGCTATAGGCTAGGTGTGTCATATCTAGCAAGATCGGTTAATTGATATTTCTGCTATATCATTAATTAAGATTTTAAGCAGATCGCTAGTTCGTATGTTTGTCTAGCTTTGAGCGGATAAGCGATTATTTAACGAGTTAGACTATGTGCGTAGACAAACAACAGGTTACTCTGCGGACCCGGGGGCAGTACCCGGCAGCTCCACCACATCGTTTGCTGTAGAGCCTTTCGGGCTCTTTTTGATTTATGCGATAAAAAAGAATGACTACCTGCGAGTAGTAGTCATTCTAATGGTTGTGGAGTTTTCTGAAGTGTTTATTTCTGGTTCCTGTATAATTTTTTTATTCAGGAACTATCTCTATAGTAATGTGAAAATCTGCTTGTGTCAATGTTTTTTAGCAAGATTGCTAGGTAAAAAATACCACACTAGATAACGGGATAATTAGAGCAAATAAATATGTTTTATGCCTTGAAACGATACGATAGATATGTTGATTTGTAATTCTGTAAATATCGGTTAGCAACTAACGACTGAATGTAGAGAGGGCTGTTTCTGGTGAATAGCTTAACAGAATTATTACCAGAAATTTTATCGTATGGCGCAGGGAGGTCTAACGTGTAAGGAATGCGGAGGCAAGGAAATCCGTGCCTTAATCTGGTGCTGGCAGCATAAATGTGGTGTCGGCAAAATAATTCTAGGCTTATCGCGCCCAAATGTTAGCGATTGGCTAAGGAGGCTCAGGCCAAGCCCTTCCGGCTTCATAGACAAGTTCTGGAAGGCGATACTGAAACTAGCAGTGACTATTTTTGGCAGACGAAGCTTGACGGTTAGAGATTGGTCATTGGCACTATTAGCCCAGTAGATATTACGTATTTGTGTGTAAGTTGTATTGTGCCTATGAAAAAGATTTTTATGAATTAAGTTGTTGAATTTTTGTTTTTGCAACTAAAGTATATTGTTGCTTGCATGTACATAGATCGACATGCTGGGTTGTCTCTGATTCTGGTTCGTTGCTGGATTGTCTTTCTGTACATACGGTACATTGCAGGACAGATTATATAGTAGGCTTTTTTATCGCATTAATATAATTTTTGCCATGCTGTATGTATAGTTGTCGCATCTCGGATGTCATAAAATGTACTGAAGATCTTGCTTAGTTTTTGTATAAACGTTAATTATATAAAGGATTTTTGAATACAAATAGTGCAATGAATTTTAATGAAAAATAGTTTGTATAAATGTATCGTAGTTAGCTGTTTGTTATAAGTTAAATTCGCAGTGTAGAGCCTGATGTAGTGTTGTATTTTTTAAATTCGATATGATCTAAAGTCTATTTGTTGTAATAAATAATTAATAGTAGCTTGATGAAATAGTTATCATTGTAATTATCACACTGTAGAAAAAAATGCAACAGTACAGTAATAACAGAGGTGTGTATAGTAAAATAGTGAGCTGTAGTATAAATAACAATATTTATATTACGATAGACGTTGACTTTTTATCATTGATTTGCTATAGTGTGAGTAAGCTTTTAGAAAAACAAAAAAAGCAAAACAATACCAACCAAATAAGCCTCCACAATAATAATCGACGGAAACTAGGTGGCGCCAAATAACTAATACTATGGTTCCACCTAAGCTCCGCCTATTAAATAAAAAAAGGCGTTGAGCGCGCGATATGTGCGCGCATTACACACCTGATTAATCCTTGAGATTGCGATGTCAGTGACCATCAGGTGTGTGGTGTAGGTCCGCGCGATCGCAAGTCTTTTGCTCGCTAAGTGCGAGCGGTCAATCGGGCAAAAAGCAGTTGTTGCAGCGACCCTAATAGTTGTTTACAAAGGTGCTTCGTTATATTGTGACGCTGCTTTTGCCTCCTAGGTGTTATTATTTAAATCATGTATAAACGCTTAATTGCATTTTTGATGTTTTTGTCGTTAGTGGTGTTGCTAGCGATAACGCAGACGACCGCGCCGTCCAAAGTTGGTCCGGCTATTGTAGTTGTTGTGTTTGTATTAATATATATTTTTCTTACTTGCACATTGACTCTCTTGCTTCTATTTATAAACAAGGTTGTGAGTAAGTATAACTCTGAGTCGTCTAAGCGGAGTGCTGATGACATGTATACCTTAATGTATGGTGCAGTGTTAGCGTTGGCGCCGACTGTGATTGTTGCTGTGCAATCAATAGGACAAATTCAAGCAGGTACATATGTATTAATTACGCTCTTTGTATTGTTGGCTCTTTTGTATGTTCGGCATCAGAAGCGTGTGAAGTGAGGGTTGAGGCCTAGAAAAATTGTAAACGCATATGGTATAATTTACTTAATATGGAACCGGGTATAAGAGAACAAGTTCCTGTGCAGAGAGAGGTGCTGCCGCAGAATAGTTACGAGACACCTACTTTTGGCATAGATGGCGGTAATCTTGAGAAGCAAAATACTTCTAGAGAAGTGATGAATGCTGCTTCTGCAGAGGCTGTTGCTAACGCGGCTCCTCAAATAGTGCTACCTCAGCCAATTCCTATAGTTCAGCCAACCGTGGATCCTGGCGCTGCTCAGTCTGCGACATCTGATGACACCACAGCGCTGATAGCCAATGATGATGACCTTATTGAAAAGGAGTGGGTTGATAAAGCTAAGAAAATTATCGCAGAGACCAAAGACGACCCGTATCGTCGCGAGGTTGAGATCGGCAAACTTCAGATAGAATATATAAGGAAACGCTACGGGCGCGAAATAGGGAAAGTAGAGGATTAGGCAGTGTCTGGCGGCGGGATAGGCACTCTTGTAACATTGTTTGCAATAGCTTTGGTGATCGGGCTAGGGTCTTTTGTTGTGTTTATGGTCTATCGTAATACTCTTCGTGAGGCGAAGAACTATGAGCGCGGGCTTAAGATGGTGCCGATATTAATTCATCTGCCGCCAGCTAGCGATGATATTGTTAGCGACGGGCGTGATAAACGAGATTTGACGGAAGAAGTGTTGTCGCAAGCTCAGGTTATGTACAATATTATATCCAGTACTGCCACTAAAGGTTTTAAGAGTAAGATTTATGGGCAGAGGCATTTGTCGTTTGAAATAGTGGCTCGCGATGGCTTGGTGTTCTATTATGCTGTTGTACCTACAGTGCTCACCGAGGTAGTTCGCCAGGCAATTGCAGCGGCCTACCCATCGGCTCGGCTAGAAGAGGTATCGGAGCATACTGTTTTTAGCAAGGTCGGTAAGATGAGCGGTACGATTGGTGGCGAGTTTACTTTGAGGAAGAACTTTGCTTATCCTATTGCAACATACATGGAATCTAAACGTGATGCATCGCGCGCATTGCTGAATGCTTTATCAGCAGCGACTCGCGAAGATGGTATAGGTATCCAAATATTAATCCGTCCAGCTAATGAGCGATGGGCCAAGTCGGCAGTTTCTGTCTCTGAAAAAATCATAGAAGACAAAGACAAAAAAAAGACCGGACTTTCGGTGTTCTTCTCGCCGAGCGAAATTATGGAGTCTCTATGGAAACCGCCAGAGAGCGACGACAAAAAGCCAGAGGACAAAAAGCCGCTTAACTCTGTCGAACAGGCGACTGTTGATGCTATCCAAGAAAAAACCCGTTATCCGGGGTACGAGGTATTGATACGGGCTGTTGTTTCGTCTAATACAGCAGCCCGTTCTCAGGTAATATTGAAAAACATTGTTGCAGCATTTGCATTATTTGACTCGCCGACGTTTAACGGATTTAAATTCACGTTAGCAAAAAACATCGAAGAACTAACTTCGTCTTATATTTTTCGTTTCTTCCCGCAGCAGGTTAATAAGAATATATTAAATAGCGTAGAGCTGGCGACGATTTTTCATTTGCCGGATCAGAATAGTATTCCAAGCTCGCAAGTCAAGCGCCAGATGAGCAAGCAAGTCGATGGACCGACGCAGGTGATGGAGACTGGTTTGCTGTTAGGATACAACGAATTTCGCGGTGTTAAGAAGCCAATTAGATTAAGTGATAAAGACCGCCGCCGCCATATACATATTATTGGACAGACGGGTGTTGGTAAATCAGTTTTGCAGGAAAATCTAGCCTACCAAGATATGCTGGATGGGCGGGGTTTTGCCCTGGTTGATCCTCACGGGGACCTTGCGGAGCATTTGCTAGAAAAGGTGCCAAAGGAGCGCGTTGAAGACATTATTTATTTCAACCCAAGCGATATGGATAATCCGATTGGTCTAAATATGTTTGAGTTTGACCACCCAGACCAAAAAGACTTTTTGGTACAAGAAGCTATCGGTATGCTTTATGGTTTGTATGATCCAGGGCATACTGGTATCGTTGGTCCGCGGTTGGAGCATATATTCCGCAACTGCGCGCTGTTATTAATGAGCGATCCGGCGGGCGGTACTTTTGTCGATATACCGAAGCTCTTGGTTGATGATAGTTTCAGAAACAACAAGCTGAAATACGTTACCGACCAGCAAGTGTTAGATTTTTGGACAAAGGAGTTTCCGGCATCGCAGCGATCGAGCGAGGCAGGCGAGGTTATCAGCTGGGTTATTGCTAAATTTGGTCCGTTCATTAGCAATGATGCTATGCGTAATATTATTGGCCAGACAAAAAGCGGCTTTGATTTTCAAGACATCATGAATAATAACAAGATTTTGCTGGTGAACTTATCGAAAGGTAAATTAGGCGATCTTAACTCTAAATTGCTTGGTATTGTCTTTGTGATGAAGTTTCAGGCTGCAGCGATGGCGCGGGCCAAGATCCCAGAGGACGAGCGCAAAGATTTTACGCTGTATGTTGATGAGTTTCAGAACTTTGCGACTGATAGCTTCGAGACTATTTTGAGCGAGGCTCGCAAATATCGATTGAGCTTGGTATTAGCTAATCAGTTCATGACGCAGCTGAAGGAAGAACTACGCGAGGCTATTCTCGGTAACGTTGGTACAACTATCACCGGCCGGATCGGTATAACCGACGCAGAAATTATGGTTAAGCGCTATACACCAGTGTTTGATGCAGAAGATTTGACGAAATTGCCAAACTTTGAATCTGTCTGTGTCGCCCAGATTGAAGGTGTGCCGTCTGCGCCGTTTAGTATGGCATGGATTCCCCCGATGGGCCACCAAAATGCTCAGTTGGGCGATGCTTTGCGCAGACTGTCGGCTGCAAAATACGGACATCCGCGGGCTCAAGTTGAGCGTGAGATAGCGGCACGTACTAGCATGAATCAATCTTCTGGAAATAATAAACAGTTGAAAAATACGGCTGGAGCCGCTGCTAACACTCCTAATAAAATAGCACCGAGTAGTAGTTCATCTTTTTTGGATGAATGGTTAGCGAAACGCAAGCAAGTAACCGGTAGAAATAGCACTACGCCGCGTCCAGTATCTTCGCCGCTACCAGCTAATACCAAACCGCCGATGTCTTCGACTGGCAATGCAGCGGCTGCTGCTGGACCCGCTCAATCTCAAAATTATACTGACGCTTATTCTCGTGCTTCTAGCAGTGTCTTGCCAGCTCAGCCGCAGCTACAACAGCTTCCGCAGCAGCCGTCTCGAAATAATCCAATAAATTTGGCACAGTCACAGCTTGGTGCAGTACCGCCAGCAGTTACTGCACCGCTGCAAGTTGGTAAGTCTCATAATGTTAATTCTGCCACGCAAAGTGTTAATTTGTCGACAGAGCCAATTGCAGATAATGGTCCGATTTCGGCGCCACAACAGCCTGCTAGTAATACTCTAAATATGCGCGACAGCGACAATAGCGGTGAAGTTTCGATAAAATTACGTTAGTTGGCAAAAGTTACTTGGATTTGCCGAATATTAGGACGCGAATGTAATCGTAAATCAAGCCGATGACCCACCCTAAGACGAAGGTGGCAATGGTCTCTGTGCCAGATAGCGAATATCCGAAGTGCTTAGCGACTAAATATATACCAGCTGTAAGGATAAAAGCTGCAGCTGACCCTGACAATATGGCATTAGGACGTGCTACAGTATTACCAATCACCTCGCTGCTCTTCTCGACGGCGGGGTTATGAATAACTTTACTGAAAGTTCTGCTGGCAGGTGACATTTCGGATTGAATTTCGGTCATAGTCTTGTCGAAAGCGGCTTTGCGTTCTTGTTTAGAGGTAGGGCCGCGGCGTTTCTTCTCCGGACTGATTTCATTAGTTTTTATTTTGTTTTCTTTACGTTCTTGGGCGATTTCTCTAGCTTGGTTTAAGGCTTCATGGCGTGCTCTCTTCAGTTGTTCCTGAGAGGCTTCAGAGCTAGCTTCTTTCTCTGTTTTATTTTTAGCGTTAATATTCTCTTGAGTTTTTCGATGGATTACTTCAGAGCTAGTGTACTGCTCTTTATGCTTATCGCTAAGTGATGGTATTTTTTCATTATTCATTGATAGCTACCTCATCTTTGTTTATATAATCTTATAATTTATATAGTGCCTGAGTTAAAATCTCGACGGATTAAGCGGACTTCCTTTTTCAGCTGACGCGATCGTGCGTAGAAGAATGCGACAACAGCGAAGGTGATTCCGGCAAATAGCATGTTTTCGCCAGGTCCGGTGTGTGGAAGTTGAGCAACAGTTTGTTCAATTGCTTGCTTTTGTGCCGGACAGTCTACATTAATGGTCACGGAATTGCCGAAAGTATTGGTCATCTTGCAATCGTATGAATTAGGGTTGCCAGTGCCAGTGGCTTTTGGCGAGATCGTGCTTTGGAGTTTCACGCTGAATACGCGAGTTTGAGTTTCACCAGGCTTTAGCGTGATTTTTGGCCATACCAATAGAGTTTCTGTGTCTTGGCTGCCAGAGGTGTCCTTAGTTAAGGTAGCTCCTCCTTTGTTTTCTAGCGAAGCATATTGGAGGACGTCGGCGAGATTCTCGGTGATGGTGTAATCGGTAGCTTTCAATCCTTTGTTGGTAACAGTAATTTTGTAAATAATTTGATCGGACGCCTTGGCGGTAGTTGTCGAAGCATCGGCGTTGCCTTGCGAGGTATTTTGGGCGGTTTTTGTTTGAATGATATCTTCTTTACACTTAGCATCTTTTATCCACAAAGTTGTGTCGCCTGGACATGGTTGACAGTTAGGATCTGTGGCAAGCAAGGCAGGATTTTGCGGACACTTAGCTGGCTCTACAATCTGAAATTCCTTGGTACAGCTATCACTAGTACGGTCGCCTAGAGATGTTTTCAAGATAGCTTTAACTGTATATTTACCAGCTACAGTTTCTTTGTCGGTGACAGTTCGAGTCTTGCTTTCGATGGTTTTTAATTGTTTACCATCTCGATAGACAACAAATCTATAACCGGTAATTGAAGCGCCATTGCTGGTGTTACTGGAGGCGGTGTATTGGTAGGTATTCTTGTTGTTAACGATTGTTAGCGATGAACATACTGCGACAGGGTCAGCTTTGCACCTCGGGTCGTTCGCAGGCAGGTTAGTCTTGCCAGGGACGGTGCACATCGGAGTATAGCAATTTGGATAGGTCCCTGATTGTCCAGGAGGGCAAGCGGGAGCTGGCGGGACGGTTAGTGTAATTAGGTTACCGCAGCTGCGCATAATTCCGAACCACATTCCTGTCTTTGATGAACGAGCTACGTAAGCTGAATAAGCGCCTGAATTACCCCAAAGCCGCTGCGGTCTGTAGTAAAACGTTCGCGTACCACCGCCAGTTTTTACGGTGTAGCCGCCTTCACCTTGGCTTGCACCGAATACAGGTTTCATACCCCAAGAATATAAGCCTTCGTTGCTTCTGTGATACTCCAAATTATTACCAGCTTGGTCAATATCGCTGCGAGAAATGCCGACGGCATCGTAGAGGTCGCGGATATTGTTGACGTTGCTGTCATAGGTACTTAGTAAGGCTTGCTTGCTCCATACGCCGCCATAAACCATATCAGTAGCGTCGGCAGCGGTAGCTGGCTCTGGTGCCTGAAATACGGCAAAAAACTGTACAACGAGCGCAAAAGCTGTAAAAATAAGTCCTAATCTGCGCACCGATTCTTCTTTGCGTAACCGTTTTGCATAAAAACCTAATTGTCCGACTAATGCGGGGCTAAAGGCGAGATTTGATACTAGCTTTCTAAACATTTTGCTTACCTTTTTGTGTTATTTTGAGATATATTTTCCTCTCTTTTATAATATCATACTTATGGCAACTGCAGCAATACCTTGAATGAACAATTTTTTTTATGGTATAATGTGGGTATTAATAGACAAGCTGAGCGACTGTAAATAGGGAGTGATTTCGTTATGAGTAAACAAAAAAATGATGGTTCGTATGATAGTTCGCAGATCCAAGTTCTTGAGGGTCTCGAACCAGTACGTAAACGTCCAGGAATGTATATTGGCAGCACGGGATATGATGGTATACACCATTTAATTAAAGAAATCGCCGACAACTCGGTAGACGAAGCTATAGCTGGTTATGGGTCGCGAGTTGATGTGAGATTGTTAGCGGACGGCGGTGTGACAGTAACTGATAATGGTCGTGGTATTCCAGTAGATAAGCACCCTAAGACTGGCATTAGTACGCTTGAGACAGTCCTGACTGTTCTGCATGCTGGTGGTAAATTCGGCGGCGGCGGCTACAAGGTGTCAAGCGGTTTGCATGGTGTTGGTTCTAGCGTGGTTAATGCTCTATCTACTAAGCTGATTGCTGAAGTTGTTAGAGGCGGTATGCTATATCGTATCGAATTTTCTCGCGGTAAAACTGTGGTACCGCTCAAGAAAATAGGAAAAACCGATCGGCCAGATGGCACCTGTATCACGTTCTATCCAGATGCTGAAATCTTTAAGGAGACAATTAAATTTGATTATAAATGGGTGGTAAATTATTTACGCCATCAGGCATATCTAACTAAAGGTGTTTATACCTCTGTTTATGATGAGCGTACTCACGAGCGCCAGGCGTTTTACTTTGAAGGTGGCATCAAGAGCTATGTCAAGAATTTGAATAAGGGTAAAGATGTGCTTGGTGATGAGATATTCTATGTCGATAAGCAAGTCAGCGATTCGGTTGTTGAAATAGCAGTACAATACAACGATTCCTACATCGAAACTGTTAAGCCGTTTGCAAATAACGTCTTGACACCGGACGGCGGCACGCATTTGGTTGGCTTTAGGTCAGCACTTACCAGGGTGATCAATGATTATGCTCGTAAAAATAACTTGCTCAAAGAAAAAGAAGATAACTTGACTGGCGATGATATCCGCGAGGGCCTGACGGCGGTGATATTGGTAAAATTGCCAGATCCGCAGTTTGAGGGCCAGACTAAAAATAAACTAGGTAATCCAGAGGTGCGTCGCTATGTCGAGCAAGTAATGAACGAATATTTCGCATATTATCTAGAGGAAAATCCAGCTATTGCTAAAAAAATTATCAATAAAGCCTTGTTAGCGGCGCGAGCACGCAAGGCAGCGCGGGCAGCGCGGGATAACGTAATTCGTAAAGGAGCGCTTGACGGCGCTAGCTTGCCCGGCAAATTAGCTGATTGTTCTAGTAAAGATCCGTCGGAATGCGAATTGTATATAGTTGAGGGAGATTCGGCCGGCGGTTCAGCAAAAACTGGCCGCGATAGCCGTACGCAGGCGATTTTGCCTCTGCGTGGTAAAGTGCTCAATACCGAGCGGGCTCGCTTAGACAAAATGTATGCCAATCGAGAAATCTTGAGCTTGATCAAAGGGGTAGGCGTAGGTATTGGTGATGCTTTTGATATTCGCGGATTGCGCTATCACAGAATTATCATCATGACTGATGCCGATGTTGATGGCAGCCACATCGCGACGCTACTGATGACGTTTTTCTTCCGCTATATGCGGCCAGTTGTGGAAGGCGGGCACATATATCTAGCTAAACCGCCACTGTTTAAGCTGAAATTATCCCAAAGCAAACAAGAGTACTTATATAATGAGGAGGCGCTTGAAGCGCGGTACGATGAGCTAATTGCGGCACGCAAAGAGAAAGGTGTTCAGATTGATTTAAACGATTCGCGGGCAAAACAAGCTGGCCTGAGCGAGTCGGCCCTACAACGCTATAAGGGTCTCGGTGAAATGGATGCTAGTCAACTCTGGGAAACGACTATGAACCCGGAAAATCGAGTGCTGGTACAGGTTAAACTCAAGGATGCTGAGCGCGCTGATGCTATCTTTACGAAGTTAATGGGCGATGATGTCGAAGTGCGCAAGAATTTTATTCAAGCTAATGCTAATAAAGTCAGTCTTGATGAGCTAGATGTGTAAATGGACGAGAAGAAGGATAGGAATATGAAACCAGAGTCAAAAAAACCAGTCGAAGGCGAGATTATTGATCAGACTAACGACGTTAGCCATTCAAAGTCTGTCGAAATCCGAACAGTAGAAGATGTTATGGAGGATAGCTTTATCCGGTATTCAATGTCGGTCATAGTTGACCGTGCTTTACCGGACGTACGCGATGGTATGAAGCCAGTTCATCGTCGTATTGTGTATGTGATGGACAAAATGGGTATCGGGCCGACAGCTAAGACCGTGAAAAGTGCGCAGATTGTCGGTGAAGTGATGGGTAAATACCATCCGCATGGCGATAGTTCGATTTATGATGCGATGGTACGTATGGCTCAAGATTGGGTGGAGCGCTATCCGTTGGTTCAGGGCCAAGGTAACTTTGGTTCAATGGACGGTGACCCGCCGGCAGCTATGCGTTATACCGAAGCAAAAATGACTCGGGTGTCAGAGTCGCTTTTGGCAGATATTGATAAAGAGACGGTTGATTTTCGCGATACATATGACTCTACTCGCCAAGAACCGATTGTTTTGCCTGCTAAATTGCCGAATTTACTATTGAATGGGCAAGTTGGTATTGCTGTTGGTATGGCAACTAATATTCCGACGCATAATCTAGGCGAGGTGGTTGATGCAACGGTTACGCTGATTGATAATCCGGAAGCAACGCTTGATGACCTTATGAAGTGTATCAAGGGCCCAGATTTCCCAACTGGCGCGGTGGTTTATGGTGGCGCGCCGATGCGCCAAGCTTATGCGACCGGCCGCGGCAGCGTGACGATACGGGCGGTGGCAAACATTGAAGAAACCAAACGCGGCCGTCATCAAATTATAGTTTCTGAGATGCCTTATGGCGTGAATAAAGCAACGCTTATCGAAAAAATTGCCGATTTGGTGCACGAGAAAAAGATTACGGCAATTAGCGCTTTGCGCGATGAGTCGGCTCGCGGTAATGTGCGAGTAGTTATTGAGCTCAAAAAAGACTCTTATCCGAAGAAAGTACTTAACCAATTATACAAATTGACGGCGTTACAGACTAACTTCCATTACAATATGCTAGCTTTGGTGCCGAGTGCTGACGATGCGACACGTCTGCAGCCGCGCGTTTTGGGTTTGCATGATATTCTGAATGAGTTTATCAAACATCGCCGCCAAGTGGTACGCCGCCGCACAGAGTACGAGCTACGCAAGGCTAAGGAGCGAGCGCATATTCTGGAAGGTTACAAAATTGCACTGGACAATATCGACGAGGTAATTAGAATCATCCGGGCTAGCAAGACGCAAGATGAAGCCGAAAAGGCGCTCATCGAAAAGTTCTCGCTGAGCGTTATCCAGGCCAAGGCGATTCTGGCAATGCAATTGCGCCGGCTGACGGGTCTAGAACGCGAAGCTATCGAGAATGAGCTAGCTGAGTTAATGAAAAAGATCGCGTATTTTGAAAAAGTTTTGGCTGACGAAAACGAAATCCTTCGCATCATTAGAGAGGAGTTGCTAGAAATTAAAGATAAATATGGCGATGACCGTTGTAGTAAAATTATCAACACCGAAGTCGGTAAGTTTAGCGATGAAGAACTAATCCCAGAAGAGGATACTGTTGTACTGCTGACAACGGAAAATTACATCAAACGCACCTTGGCTAGCGATTATCGCCGTCAAAACCGCGGCGGCAAGGGTAAACGCGGTATGACCACTAAAGAGGAAGACGTTATTGATCAGCTAGTACCAGCTGGAACACATGATTGGCTGCTGTTTTTCACGAACAGGGGTAGAGTGTTCCGTCTGAAGGCCTACGAAGTGCCGGCAGCTAGCTTAGCGGCGAAGGGTGTAGCAGCGGTCAATTTATTGCAGCTGCAGCCAGAGGAAAAAATTACTTCAATTATCAATCTAGCTAAAGATGTAAATGTAGATGAAGGCTATCTATTTATGGCGACGACCAAGGGTACAGTCAAGAAGACAGCGATTGCTGACTATTCAAATATTCGCACCAATGGTTTAATTGCTATTAATTTGGATGAAGGCGATGAGCTGCGCTGGATCAAGCAAACTACTGGCAAGAACGATGTGATTATCTCGACTTCAGCTGGACAAGCGGTTCGCTTTAGCGAGGAGGAGTGTCGTCCGATGGGACGTGCTGCTCGCGGTGTGCGTGGTGTGCGACTACGAACGGACGATAGTGTTGTAGGTATGGATATTGTAACTTCAGCTGATCAAAAATTGCTGGTGATGAGCGCAAACGGGTTCGGCAAAGTAACCAAGGTAGCTAATTTTCCGAGTCACCGCCGCGGCGGCGTTGGTGTGAAGGCTGCTGTTGTTACGGCAAAAACTGGTCCGATAGTTGCTGTTCAAACGCTTGAGAAGGATGCGATTGAGGCAATTATGATTAGTCAAAATGGACAGACTATCCGAGTGTCGCTTGACGATATTCCAGCACTTGGCCGTACTACTCAGGGTGTTCGAGTGATGCGTATTAATGACGGAGATACAGTTTCGTCAATGGGGATTATACGTGATACAGACGAAGGAGAAAAATAGCGGATGGTAGTATCCCCTTATATAATAGCTTTTGCTGTCGGTTGGGCTATGGCGCAGTGCGGTAAGTATGTCGTTGCTGCTATTAAGATGCGTACCTTGAAAGTGTTTGATCATCTGTACATATCGGGAAATATGCCAAGCGCTCATAGTGCTACGATGATGTCGCTAGTATCGATTATCGGTTTGAAAGACGGAGTCGGCAGTGGTTTGTTTGGTTTGGCATTAGCTCTAGCAGCGATTGTGATGTACGACGCATTGATGGTACGGCGATCTGTTGGCGAGCAGGGCGAGGCTATCAAGCAAGTTATTGATATCTCGAAATTTGATGTATCGAAGCCGCGTAGCGCTAAGGGACATACCCCTTTGGAAGTGGTAGTCGGTGCTGTAATTGGCTTACTAGCGGGTATCGTTGTATTTTTAGCTACAAAAAACTAGCGATAGGGTGTTGACTTGATTAGGTTAGAGCGCTACAATAGTGAACAGTCTGGTTGCGAGAGATAAACTTACAAATTGCATCTTAGCAGTCAGGTTAATAGTAATTTAACAATTTGATTGTGCAATTATCATCGTCAGTCTATTTTTGAGTAGACGCTTCAAATGAAGCATCTTTATGGAGAGTTTGATCCTGGCTCAGGATGAACGCTGGCGGCGTGCCTAACACATGCAAGTCGAGCGGCAGCGCGAGTAGTTTACTACTTGGCGGCGAGCGGCGAACGGCTGAGTAACGCGTGGGAATTTGCCCCAAAGTGAGGAATAACTGCCCGAAAGGGTGGCTAATACCGCATATGGTCTTCGGATTAAAGGATTTATCCGCTTTGGGAGAAGCCCGCGTCGGATTAGGTAGTTGGTGAGGTAATAGCTCACCAAGCCGACGATCCGTAGCTGGTCTGAGAGGATGACCAGCCAGACTGGAACTGAGACACGGTCCAGACTCCTACGGGAGGCAGCAGTGAGGAATCTTCCACAATGGGCGAAAGCCTGATGGAGCAACGCCGCGTGCAGGATGAAGGCCTTCGGGTTGTAAACTGCTTTTATAAGTGAGGAATATGACAGTAGCTTATGAATAAGGATCGGCTAACTACGTGCCAGCAGCCGCGGTCATACGTAGGATCCGAGCGTTATCCGGAGTGACTGGGCGTAAAGAGTTGCGTAGGCGGTTTGTTAAGTGAATAGTGAAATCTGGTGGCTCAACCATACAGGCTATTATTCAAACTGGCAAACTCGAGAGTGGTAGAGGTCACTGGAATTTCTTGTGTAGGAGTGAAATCCGTAGATATAAGAAGGAACACCGATGGCGTAGGCAGGTGACTGGACCATTTCTGACGCTAAGGCACGAAAGCGTGGGGAGCGAACCGGATTAGATACCCGGGTAGTCCACGCCGTAAACGATGGATACTGGCTGTTGGAGGTATCGACCCCTTCAGTAGCGAAGCTAACGCGTTAAGTATCCCGCCTGTGGAGTACGGCCGCAAGGCTAAAACATAAAGGAATTGACGGGGACCCGCACAAGCGGTGGATCGTGTTCTTTAATTCGATGCTAAACGAAGAACCTTACCAGGGCTTGACATCCAGGGAATTTTTGGGAAACCAATTAGTGCCTTTTGGAACCCTGTGACAGGTGATGCATGGCCGTCGTCAGCTCGTGTCGTGAGATGTTTGGTTAAGTCCATCAACGAGCGCAACCCTTGCAACTAGTTGGATTTTTCTAGTTGGACTGCTTCGGTAACGGAGAGGAAGGAGGGGATGATGTCAGGTCAGTATTTCCCTTACGTCCTGGGCTAGAAACGTAATACAATGGCTAGTACAATGCGCAGCGAAGCCGCGAGGTGAAGCAAATCGCATCAAAGCTAGTCCCAGTTCGGATTGGAGGCTGAAACTCGCCTCCATGAAGTCGGAATCGCTAGTAATCGCAGATCAGCAAGCTGCGGTGAATACGTTCCCGGGTCTTGTACACACCGCCCGTCAAACCATGAAAGTGACCAACACCCGAAGTCCGATTCGTCGGCCTAAGGTGGGGGGCATGATTGGGGTTAAGTCGTAACAAGGTATCCGTACCGGAAGGTGCGGATGGATTACCTCCTTTCTAGGGAGAGTTATGCCAAAGGCTCGAGAAATCAGCCTTTGAAGCTAGGTCGGTCTTTTCGAAAGTTTTAGTAAATTTCGCTTTCGAATTCAGCCCTTAGGGGCAAGGCTAAAATTTACCACAGATTGAGATAGATTGCACAATCAAGTTGTTAAGCCATGTATGACCCCTGTTAGCAGGGGTCTTTTGGTTTTTCGGTGGTATAAATGCTGTATACTTAAGATTAAGACCATGGCTGTACAAAAGAAGAGTATTATAGTAATCGCGATTATTAGCACTTTAGCTATATCAATTGCCGTTTTGGCGTCGAGGATGCGACCGAGCAGCGTAACTAAAGACACTCAAGCTAGTAGCGCCAAGTCAGAAATAGCGAATGATTCCAAAAAAGATCAGCCGGATCATAATGCAAGGAAAGAGTCTCAGACAAGCAACAACCAAGCTTCACAGGCAAATTCGCCAAAAGAAGAAGTAGAGAAATTATATGGCATTCCTATTGGCAAGAGGAATAAATTAAACGTGACGACACAAATTCAGCAGCGTTGGAACTTTTGCGCGCCAGCTACAGTAAGTATGATGCTAGCTTCAAGAGGCAAAATTGTAGATCAATTTACGCTTGCTAGAGAGATGGGAACCTATGAACCTTTTGGTACGCATAATCGAGATGCCATAAGAATACTTAACAAACATATGTTCGGTTATGAGTTTCCTCAAACTAATCAAGCTGGCTATCGGATTGAAACGGTGAGGGAAATTAATAGCGCATCAATTGAACTATTTAAACAGAGGCTCATAAAGAATACTCAAGACGGATATCCAATGTATTATACTTTTAATCCTGGCAAAATATACCCTGGAATAGCAAACGCTGAACATAATGTTGCTGGCGCGGGCTATATTGCTACGCCAGACAATAAAGACGTCGCGCTAGTTTATTATGTAGATCCGTACTATAAATTTCAGGATCCGATTTATGGTGGTTTAAAAGTTGTTACTCCAGAAGAGTTGTTGAACGCGATGGTCGGCGTGAGCGAACCTGATTATGCATGGTGATAGAACAAAATACACAATTAATTAGCCGCTAAGTACAAAGCTTGCTAGCAATAGCAAGCAGAGCCGCTAAATGCAGATTACGTTTACGCTCGCTATTCTCGTGAGATGCCGCTGAAGAATAAACTGAAGAATAATTTTAGCAAAAGTGTATGCAGGTTAAGCATAACGACGAATCCTAACGCGCAGCCTATTAGTCCGCATAAACGGTAGCGCTCGTAGCTGCCGACGCCGCTGCCAAAGTTGTCAGCAATTTGTTGATACCAGACTGTCAAGGCAGCGCCGCAGATTAGAATTATTATGCCGATAAGAAATGAAAACCAACTAAATTCGTATACCATACTTAATAGTATACACTTGATAATCGCGTAATCATAGTGTAAAATGTACACAGTTAATGGTTTGTTAACAATTTAATGGGGATATAGCTCAGTTGATTAGAGCACCTGCTTTGCAAGCAGGGGGTCCAGGGTTTGAGTCCCTGTATCTCCACCATTATAAGCATGGGGTGGACTGGGCTTTTGGTCCAGGACACTCCACCAAAATATGGGCGATTAGCTCAGCTGGTTAGAGCGCGTCACTGATAATGACGAGGTCGGAGGTTCAAGTCCCTCATCGCCCACCATAGTTTTAGCTGAAAAGTAGGATTGTTTGCGGGCGGCTAGCTCAGTTGGCTAGAGCATCTCGTTTACACCGAGAGGGTCGGGGGTTCGAGTCCCTCGCCGCCCACCATTAGACTTGCCGGTAGGCAAGTTTTTATTTTGTGTAATTTTTTGTAAATTCGGTATTGTAATTGGACGCGATAGCTGCTATAATCAACTGTCAGTTAGCTGATGTTCAGTAATGAACCAATGGCAAAGATCGACGGCATATGTGCGAGATTGTGGTCGAAAAAACATCAATTTTGCTTGCATGACAGTGTAGACAAATCAGTCTGGCAGTGTTATGATGAGTAAAGTCTAATCCACCACGTCTTGAACGCAGACGAGTGTCATCAACTTATAGCTGATGCGACGAAATGTGCGTTCAAGTTTATAGAAACGAGACGGACGCAGGCTGCTTAACAATTCAGTGATGTAAAAGAAAGATTGACGGCAAGTGATTGCATGGCAGTTGCGGATATACCGGCGAGATAATAGCGAGCTATTCATTGAGCAGGGTAGATTATCGTTTGCGGATAGCAATTACTAGTTAAGTCAATGCATAAAAAGGTACTCAAGGGCACTAAATGGATGCCTAGACGTATATTACCGATGAAGGACGTGGAAGACTGCGATAAGCTTCGGGTAGCTGCCAACAAGCTTTGATCCGGAGATTTCCGAATGGGAAAACCTAGCATGAGGAAAGTCATGTTGTCCTGCGCTGAATACATAGGCGTAGTGAACGGGAACCATCTGAACTGAAACATCTTAGTAGGATGAGGAAAAGAAAGTAAATAACGATTCTCGGAGTAGTGGCGAGCGAAACGGGAAGAGCCCAAACCTTATAAGTTTTTGCCTGTTCGCAGGCAAATAAGCTGATAGGCGAATGCTTACAAGGGGTTGTGATATTACACACGACCAAGCCAGAGAACTTGAATTCGTTCGAGGTATCTGGTTTGCGACTACTGGCTATCAACGGTAGGTGAGGTAAGAAAACAGCGTGGTTAGCAGAATAGTTTGAATGGCTAGCCAAAGAACGTGAAAGCCGTGTACGCAAAAACGACGCTGACCTTATATGTGTTTTATCGAGTAGGACGGGGCACGAGAAACCCTGTTTGAATCTGGCTGGACCACCAGCCAAGGCTAAATATAATATACGATCGATAGTGAACTAGTACAGTGATGGAAAGGTGAAAAGAACCCCGGGAGGGGAGTGAAATAGATCCTGAAATTTAGTGCCTACAAGGAGTCGGAGCCGGCTTGTTCGGTGACGGCGTGCTTTTTGTAGAACGATCCAGCGAGTTAATTTTTACAGCGAGGTTAAGTCAATTGACGGAGCCACAGTGAAAGCGAGCCTGAATAGGGCGTTTAGTTGTAAGGATTAGACCCGAAACCGGGTGACCTAACCATGAGCAGGTTGAAGCCACTGTAACAGGTGGTGGAGGACCGAACCAGGATACGCAGCAAAGTGTTTGGATGACTTGTGGTTAGCGGTGAAATGCCAATCGAACTCGGAGATAGCTGGTTCTCCTCGAAACAGTTTTAGGACTGGCGTCATGTGGTAGCAGTCGGGGGTAGAGCTCTGTAAAGGACTGGGGGGAGCAATCCTACCCACCCTTAACAAACTACGAATACCGGCTGTGGAATCATGGCAGTTAGAACGGCGGAGCTAAGTTCGTCGCTCAAAAGGGAAACAGCCCAGACCATCGTCTAAGGTCCCTAAATTTACGTTAAGTGGGAAACAAGGTGAGATTTCTTAAACAGCTAGGATGTTGGCTTAGAAGCAGCCATTCATTTAAAGAGTGCGTAACAGCTCACTAGTCAAGAGATCTTGCGTGGAAAATGTAACGGGGCTAAAACGTTATACCGAAGATATGGGTCTATACATTAGTATGGGCGGTAGAGGAGCGTTCCTATCAGCAGTGAAGTCGAATCGTAAGGTTCGGTGGAGCGGTAGGAAGTGAGAATGCTGGAATGAGTAACCATAAGAGAGGTGAGAATCCTCTCGGCCGTAAGAGCAAGGTTTCCTGAGCTATGGTAATCATCTCAGGGTTAGTCGGGCCTAAGCCGAGGCGCATAGCGTAGGCGATGGACATCAGGTTGATATTCCTGAACCGGCGTAGTTTGTACACTGTTCACGGAGAGATATTCAGAGCGGATTCATGGTTTATCCGTCCAACCGAGCGGGAACGCAAAGGGAGTGAAAGTGATTCTTCGGAGTCGCGATTTTGGTGAAAGCCCTGGCTAGAAAAGCAGGTGTACCTAGTGGACTTAGCCGCCCGTACCGCAAACCAACACAGGTGCTCGAGTCGAGTAGACTCAGGCTTACGAGTGAACCTTCGCTAAGGAACTCGGCAATACAGCGACCGTAACTTCGGAATAAGGTCTGCCCCCACTTCGGTGGATATGTTGTCGGTTTCAAAGCTAGCAGGTGTGGTTGAAGAGTATCTTTAATACATCAATTCTTCTTGAGATAGAACCAATAGCTTTTGGAACTGAAGCTCAACGCATCTAGCGATGTGGGGGCCGCAGCAAAAGAGCCCACGGAACTGTTTATCAAAAACACAGCTCTCTGCTAACACGAAAGTGGATGTATAGGGGGTGACTCCTGCCCGGTGCTGGAAGGTTAAGGGGAGTGCTTCACGGTACGAACTGAAGCCCCAGTGAACGGCGGCGGTAACTATAACCGTCCTAAGGTAGCGAAATTCCTTGTCAGGTAAGTTCTGACCCGCACGAATGGAGTAATCATGTGGGCACTGTCTCAGCGAAGGACTCGGTGAAAGTGCATTGGCGGTAAAGATGCCGTCTGTCCGTACCAGGACGAAAAGACCCCATGGAGCTTTACTACAGCTTTACATTGAATACGGTTTCAACATGTGTAGCATAGGTGGGAGACTTTGAAGCAGATACGCCAGTATTTGCGGAGTCACCAAGTGAAATACCACCCTTGTTGTGATTGTGTTCTCACGCTGACCGTTATCCGGTTAGCGGACCGTGTATGGTGGGTAGTTTAACTGGGGCGGTTGCCTCCTAAAGAGTAGCGGAGGCGTTCAAAGGTTGGCTAACTTCGGATGGAAATCGAAGTGATAGTGTATGCGCATAAGCCAGCTTGACTGTGAGGAGTACATTCCAATCAGAGACGAAAGTCGGAGCAAGTGATCCGCTGTACGTACATTTGTACATGAATGTGGGATCGACAGCGCAAACGGATAAAAGTTACCCTGGGGATAACAGGCTTATAGCGCCCAATAGTTCACATAGACGGCGCTGTTTGGCACCTCGATGTCGGCTCATCACATCCTGGAGGGGGAGCACCTTCCAAGGGTTCGGCTGTTCGCCGATTAAAGTGGTACGCGAGCTGGGTTCAGAACGTCGTGAGACAGTTCGGTTTATATCCGGTATGGACGCCAGGAAATTTGCGAGGATTTGCCCCTAGTACGAGAGGACCGGGGTGAACGCACCGCTGGTGTACGGATTGTGGCCACCTGCTGCATTGTCCGGTAGCTATGTGCGGACCAGATAAGCGCTGAAAGCATATTAAGCGCGAAACTGACCTCAAGATTAGATTTCCCTATGAGGACACAGATAGACTATCTGTTTGATAGGTGCAAGGTGGAAGTGCAGTAATGTATGGAGCCGAAGCATACTAATAGTCCCATTGCCTTTTTATGTCCTTGTCTACGAGGTTAATGCTTGCATTGATAGCGTGGATAAGGTAGACTTAACTAGTAATTGGTGTTCGCACCAACGTTAATCTTTCGATTATAGGCACGAGCTAGCCGAACAAGGACATCGAAGGAAGGGGTTTGGCCCACCACGCGATTATATGTGGAACCAAGCGCTTTAAACCCCCTCCTTCGGTGCCCATGGCGAGGAGGAAACACCTGTTCTCATTCCGAACACAGAAGTTAAGCTCCTCAGCGGCGATAATACTGCGCAAGTGGGAATCTAGCACGGTGCCGAATTATATAAAAACCATCCGAAAGGGTGGTTTTTATTTTTGGCTGACGTGTTTAGTACCGCTGTCTGTTAGCGGCAAAACTACAGATTGTCTTATGGCGCTTAGGATATTTTTATGAGACGGGTAGGCTCCCAGATCGCTGCTGCGTTTCGTGACAGTTCAGTAAACAAAATAACGCTCTTTCGAGAGCGTTATTTTTATATTCTCGGATCTCGCAGAAAACGAGAATTGTATTTGTGGTGAACCTCGTAGTTTTGAAGGTTCAAACAGGTGCATATCTATAATATCGCACCAGACGGATAAACGCAATGGTTTTTATACCATAATTTCATAATTTGTAACCATTGACATTTTGTCTCGTTTGTGCTAATATAAAAGAGTACATATAACATATGTGAGATAAAGCGAGGGTTTACTTATCTCTTACAGAGGTAGGCGAACCCTTTTAATATTGCCCGGAGCGGGCGGGAGATAATAATATGGCAGGAACAAAAATCGGCGGCAAGAAAGCGGCTCAAAAAAATCTAGCCAAAGACCCAAATTTTTATGCAAAAATTGGCCGTAAAGGCGGACAAAACGGGCACACGGGTGGTTTTGCCGCTAATCCGCAGTTAGCTCGTATCGCTGGCGCTAAAGGCGGCCGCATTAGCCGCCGCGGTAAGGCGAAAACAACTGTTACGCAGGATGACGTTACGTTAGCAGCGTAAAACTAGCTGACTATACAAAAATGCACCTCCATTACGGAGGTGTATTTTTTAGTTTTATGAGTAATCGGTAGTTATGAATTAGTTGATCAAATTATCGCATCAAGTAGACTATTCAAGCCAGCGGCGCAGCTGGCATAGTTTGGCTTGGTTTACTCGCCAGGAATGGCCGCAGGCGAGGCAGAAATATTTGTTGGCGCTGGATTGCAGGCCAGCAGCTTGGCAGTGCGGGCATTGCGAACGGGCGTGCAGCCAGTCGCGATAAGTGTCGAGGTCGGTTTCGATTAGCTCGGCGTTAATTGTGGTAGAAAATCTAGCGGCTGCTTCGATGGCTTCTTGCCAGGCGGCGCGTTCCATAGCGATTAGCTCAATATCGCGCGAATAGCCAGCGTGGTTTAGTAAGGCATGGCCATATTCGTGGAGTAGCCGTTCGCAAGCATGAGAATCTGCCGGATTGTAGTGAATAGCGCAAGCGCGATAATTCCAACGAAATATCTCACCCGGTACTAGGGTGAGATGCGCGAGGTGTGGCAGCGATAAAGCGTCAGCGCTTATTCTTTGCGAGAGCCAAGTAATCTTTGCCATAGTAATAACATCCGTAGACAACCGCTTCCTCGGGGTGGCGTGCTTGAATAATCTTCGGGCACGGAATGTGCGGCGGCAGGTGCGAAGTCAGAATATCGCGCAAGTAATCGCCGTACCGTTCAAAATAAGTGCCAACGCTGCCGCCAATGATAATGACATCTGGCTGAATTATCGGAATGACGGCCAGAAAACCGCGCGAAATGCGATCAGCGATTTTCTTCCAGGTGCGTTTGCTGGTGATGTCGCGAGCAAATTTGTGATAAGCATCGACAATGGCTCGTCCAGAGGCAAAACTTTCCCACGAGTGGATCTTGCCGCCATATTCGACGAGCGCGCGGCCGGCTTCGCTGTAGCGCATGCCCGGGTCAATGTAGCCGTTAGTACAAACGCCAGTACCGATACCAGTACTGACAGTGACATAGAGCGAGCAGTTGGGAATTGTGCGCAAAAGCCGCGTTTCGGCGAGCCCAGCTAGGTTGGCGTCGTTTTCGATGAGTACCGGTACACCTGGCAGCAGGTCTCGCAGCAAGCGGGAAGCGTGAAAATCTGCCCAGCCGAGGTTTTGGCACCAGACAGCGGTACCATTCTTGATAATACCAGGTAGAGCGATAACTATAACATCGACTTTTTTGTCTGAATAGCGTTCGCGGACTACGCGTTTTAGTTCAGCGACATAAGCTTTTGGCTCCTTGGGAGTGGGAAATTTAAGCGGTTTGCCCATGTGCCCGTTATCGGCAAAAGAGGTGACGAGCGTCTTTGTCCCGCCAGTATCGATTGTTACTATCATGAATCTATCGTATCACAGACGATAGTATAGCGTATAGTTGATATTATTGCAGAAAAGGTGTATAATATAAAAAAGTAAGGTAATTATGAGAGGATAACAGTAAAGTGGCACATCGTAGCGAGAAAGGTTCAGTGATTGGTTTTGTGCTGGTGGGGACGGCGCTAGCGGCGGCGTTTGTTGGCGGCGTGTACATGGTGCGCCATTCGGGTGAATTGAATTCGACAGATACGCAGCAAACGGCACAAACGTCTCAATCTGAAACTGCCAAAAACGACCAAAAGACTCAAAACGAGCAAAGCAGCAACACTGCGCCAGCGCCAAAAAAAGATACAAACCAGAGCAATACTGAACCTAATAAGCCTAAGGAAGACGAGAAGAAAAAAGACTCGCTTGCTGATACATTGAAAAAGCAAGAAGACAAGAACAAAAGTAACAACAGTTCGGATCCAGCACAGAAGTCGAACGCTGGCGCGTCCAGCCAGAGCGATCAAAAAAGCGCGTCGGACACATCGAGCGCCTCTACTAGCAGCAATTCTAACAATTCGACTCCGGCTTCCAATTCCAATTCCAATTCCAGCGCTTCTAGCACTGTTTCTGGCGGCTCTAATAACTCGGCGACAGGTTCGTCTGCTGCTATTAACAACAAGCTGCCGAAAACTGGCCATGAAGCCAGCAGTTTGCCAAAGACTGGCCCGGTTGATGATGTGCTGGCAGTTGTAGCTGGCGCTGGCTTGCTGGGGCTGGGGGTTGCTTACGTCAAATCGCGTCGCCTCATATAGACATTAGAGGTCGGATAAGGTATACTGGTAAGTGGCTGAGTGCGCATTGTTTTGTGTTGCTCGAGAAATATTAAATTTAAGAAAGGAGAATTGGCAGAATTTACCCGAATCCTGGGTATCTGCTGATGACGTATTTATGGCAAAGGCCACGATTACGATGGACGACCTCTTGGCGGGCGACAATGCGAAACAGCTAGTTGCTGGCGAGATGGTGACTGGGCACGTTTTGAGCGTGCGAAAACACGAAGTATTAGTAGATTTGGGTGCACACGGCATAGGTTATGTGCCGCGCCGCGAAGTCGGTTTCGGCCGCCAATTGAATGTTGGCGACGAGGTATCGGCTAGCGTGATTGATTCAGAGCTTGATAACGGCTATAGTCTGCTGAGTTTGCGCAAAGCAGCCAAAGACCGCGGCTGGGAAGAAATCCAAGCTCACTTTGATGCTGCTGAAATTGTTGAAATTACGCCGTACGATGCTAACCGCGGCGGTTTATTGGTCGAGTACGAGGGTGTACGCGGCTTCTTGCCAGTATCGCAGCTGAGCGCAGAGCATTACCCGCGCGTTGGCAGTGCCGACAAGGACGAAATTCTTGCCCGCTTGAACGCGCTGGTCAGCCGCCCGATGAAAGTGCGCATTCTAGATTGCGACCGCAAGACTAACAAATTGATTTTCTCTGAGAAAGAGGCTATCAAAGACGGCTTGGCAGCACGTTTTGCTACGCTGAAAGTCGGCGATACGGTCAAAGGTGTAGTCACGGGCGTTGTCGACTTTGGCGCGTTCGTTAACGTTGATGGTATTGAGGGTTTGATTCACATTTCAGAAATCAGCTGGGAGCGTGTCGGTAATCCGAATGATTACGTCAAAGTCGGCCAGTCGGTTGAAGCTAAAATTATCTCGATTGACAAAGACCGTTTGAGCTTGAGCGTCAAGCAGCTGACCAAAGATCCGTGGCTCGACGAGGTTGAGAAACTCGAAAAAGGCCAAAAAGTTGAAGGTACAGTCACGCGGATTACACCGTTTGGCGCCTTTGTCCAGATTAGCCCGGCTGTCGAGGCGTTAGTGCATATCTCGGAGCTTGGCAGCGGCAACGATGTTGATCCCGAGAAGGTCTTTACCTTGAACGAGCGCAAAGAATTCGTAATTCTCGACATTGACCGCGAAGGCCGCAAAATTAGCCTGAGTTTGGGCGGCAAGAAAAAGAAAACCAAGTAACAGCCCGCGCATCTAGCGGATAATTGTCCCGATAAGCTGCGGGTAGAAAGGAGAAATATGAGCCAGCCAGAGAAAGTTCTGATGATTGCCGATTCTATTACCGTTGGAGAATTGGCCGAGGCTCTGAACCTGCCAGTAACGCAGCTTGTCGGTGAATTGTTCAAAAACGGCATTGTGGCGACAATCAATCAGCGGATTGATTTCGAGACGGCGCAAATTATCGTCGAGGAGTTGAAAATTGCCGTGCAATTGAAGCGAAAAGAAGTTAATTCTGCGCCAGTGCAACATTTGCACAAGCCGTCTGCCAAGGCATCGCTGCGGCCGCCGATTGTAGCAGTGATGGGGCATGTCGATCACGGTAAAACTACGCTGCTAGACACAATCCTCGGCATGAAAACCGTAGCTAGCGAAGCAGGCGGAATTACCCAGCATATCAGCGCTTATCAGACCAAGCGCGGCGATCGCGTAATCACCTTGCTAGATACGCCAGGACACGAGGCTTTTGCGGCGCTGCGCCAGCACGGCGCGGTGTTGACCGACGTGGTAGTGATTGTGGTGGCTGCCGACGACGGCGTAATGCCGCAGACTGTCGAGGCGATTAAATTTGCCCGCAATGCCAATGCTAAAATTGTCGTAGCTATTAACAAAATCGACAAAGAAGGTGCCAACATCGACCGCGTTAAAGCTCAATTAGCCAGCGAATACCAGCTGAATCCAGAGGAATGGGGCGGCGACACGATTATGGTGCCGATTAGCGCTAAAACTGGCGAAAATATCGATAAATTGCTAGATATGGTGCTGCTAGTGGCTGATATGGAGGAGCTGAAAGCCGATACTGACGTGCCGGCAGAAGGCCTGGTAATTGAAGCGCATATGGAAAAAGGCCGCGGCTCGGTGGTCAATCTGCTAGTCGAGCAAGGCCAGCTAAAGCCAAGTCATTTTCTGGTTGCCGGTACATCATACGGCAAGGTGCGCACTCTGGCTAATTTCCGCGGCGAGGCGCTAAAATTAGCTGGCCCGTCAACGCCAGTGACAGTCACCGGGTTCAAGGAATTGCCGCAGTTCGGCGATGTCTTCACTGTGGTGAAGAATGAGAAGATTGCTCGCGCCCAGGTAGAGCAGGCTAAAATTGAAGCAGAAAGGCAAGCTGCCAGCACCAACGTCACTGGCGCCGATTTGCTGAAAATGATGACTCAAAAGCACGACAGTGAAGAATTCGACGTCATCGTCAAGGCTGACGTGCAGGGTTCACTAGCCTCGGTGATGGATAGTTTGCGGCTGGTTGATACGGGCGGCGCTATTGACCTGCGAATTATTGGCAGCGGCGTCGGCAATATCAACGAGAGCGACGTGCGCCTGGCTGACAGTTCGGATGCTATTATTTACGGATTCAATGTCGAGATACCGCCAGCAGTCAAGCGCTTGGCGAGCCGCGATCACGTGCGAGTGCGCACTTATAAAGTGATTTACGAATTACTAGACGATGCCCGCAAGAACATGGAGGCTTTACTGTCGCCAGAGGTGGTCGAGACGGAAGTCGGCGTATTAGAAGTCAAAGGTATCTTTCGTACTATGCGCGACGAAGTGATTTGCGGCGGCGAAGTAACCAGCGGCAAAGTAGCGCCGAATTTGCTAGTGCGCGTCAAGCGCGGCGGCGAGCAGCTTGCCGAGGTAGAGGTCGCTAACGTTCAGCGGCAGCAGCAGGAAGCCAAAGAAGTATTCGAAGGCGAGATGTGCGGCTTGAGCCTACGGACACAGAAGAAGCTGCAGCTGGCTATCGGCGATACGCTGGAATTCTTTACCCGCGAATTGGTCAGGCGAACACTGAATTAGTAAATAAAATAACCCCGGTCGAAAGAGCGGGGTTATTTATTAGAGCAAAGTGCGAGCGGTCAAGCTAGATTAACGGTTTTTGCGCGATACTATGTAGGCATACAGCGCGTAGCCAAGCGACCCAGTACCAGCTAGGCCAGCTAGCTCGCTGATACCAGTTTTTGGTAGTTGGTTTGGTGCGCTAGCGTTGTTAGACGGGCTGTTGGCTGTATTTGTTTCTGTAGTCGTTGCGGCAGGCGTGGCGTTGGAATTTGCGGCGGCTGTTGGCGAGGACTGCTGGTTTGTGGGCGCTGGATTAGTTGGAGCCGCTGGCTTTGATGGTGTATTCGGTGTGGTCGGCTTTGTGTCGGGTTGGCTCGGCTGGGTAGGTGTAGTTGGCTTAGACGGCTCTGTTGGTTTGGCAGGAGTCGATGGTTGCTGCGGTGTCGGATTATTAGGCTTGTTTTGATTGTCAGGCTTGGAAGGCTGCTGCGGCGTCGGCTTCTGGTCGTCTGGCTTGTTTTGGTCTGGATCGGCTGGTTTAGACGGCTCTTGCGGCTGTGGTGTTGGTTCGGACGGTTTGTCCAGCTTGTTGTTTTGGTCGTTTTGAGCGGCTTTGATAGTAAAAGTCTTGGTGCAGCCATCGCTGGTGACGGTTTCGTCCTTGCCGTTGACAGATACAGTGACGAAAGCCTTGGCGGTGTAGTTGCCAGGTTCGAAACCGTTGAATTTAGCGCCGGCAGTATTGTAGACCTCTTTACCGTTGGCGTCGTAGACGCGGTAAACAGTGCTTTTGTAGGTGGCGCCGTTATAAGCAGCGTACTTGACAGAAAATTTGTAGCTGTCGCTAGCGATATGGTCGATACCTAACGATTCGCAGCGGTAGACTGGCTGCTGTGTTTGGTTGGTAGCTGGCGCGTTATTAGGCTGATTGGCGTTTAGGGCGCTAGCAACGCCAGCAGCGCTGACCGCTACCACAGCGATAGCAGAAAGGCCGGCAAATAGCTTCATGATATAACTCCTTTTTAATTATTATTTGATAATCGGGCTGGTAATGTTCGTATATGAATATAGCAGCTACAAATCTGGCAGGCAAATTAGTATCAAATCATGATATTTCATGGGGTTGCCCGCCCCCGACGGAACGATTGCCTGGAATGGCAAAGTTCCGCCGGAGGGCGGGGTATGAATGATTGAGAGTATTCGCTCGACAGCTCGACCTCACTGGCGGTGAGGGAGTCGGAGCGGGGGGGTGGGGGCTAGCGCCGGGGCCGGCGGCGGCCGCCGTTGTATGCCTTGACGCCCGTGAAGGCGCCGGCAGTACCAGCGCCGACGGCGGCGATGGCGGCGCCGAACGCCGCCCATCCGGTCGTAACGGCCGCGATGACGGCCGCCACGGCCGTTACGACCGAGGCGATGCCAGCCAAGAGGGCGCGCTGCCGCGCCCTCTTGAGGGTCTTTCTGACCCTCATGGCGGCCCTCCTGGCCGCCTTATCGGTGTCGGTGGTGGCGTGGGTGGTCTCCGCCGCTCCCGGCAGCGTCGCCGGGAAGTCGCCCCGCGTGGGGGTGGTACTGTCCTGTGCTGGCGGCTGGGTGGCCGCCGGCACGGGGTTAATCCCCAGGATAACACACGCGGTGCGCAAAAGCGCACCGGATTGGATACTGGGGTCATCCCAGCCAGCAACAGCCTTCCTAAAGAGGCTCTCGGCTGTGATATCGGCCCCCTGGAGGGGGCCGCGGCTCTTCTTCTCGTTGAGCAGTCGCTCAACGAGAAGCCGAGTTGACCAAGTGTCGATGTTCGGCGCCTGGGAGCCGAACATCGGCCTGAGGGCGTCAACGACGCTCTCAAGCGTAACCGCCTCGGGGGCGGCAGTCTGTGCCGGCGTGGGCGGTCCCCCTGCTGGCGTGGTGGGTGGGGTGGGTGGTGCAGTGGACATGTGAGCTCCTCCCGAGCTCGTGGGGGCGCGTTGCGCCCCCGGTGGACAATACCACCGCTTACCGTCCTCGGACAGCAGCGGCGATTAACCGACGATTTGTTTCTATCGGCTAGTCGCTGCTGCTGTCAAAATCCTATTGCTTCCTCTAACTTCCTAATTTTCTTACTCAATCATTACTACGTATACTGCGCGAGCTTCGGAGCGAATCGCTCGACAATGCTTCTAGCGCAGCACGCTGCCTGCGAAATTCGCAGAAAACGTGCCGCGCTCGACGCGCGAAGCCGCAACAAATGTATCGAAATAGCATGAATTGACGCTAATTGCGTACCGAATTGTCAAAATACATCAACCTCCCGTTTAGGGCATCGCGCGACTTCCACCTCGTGCTGAGCTGATTGTCTGTGATTGTATCACAAAATAATCAATATGTCAATAACTTTATATAATTTACCTTGATTAATTAACAAAAACTTGCATTTATTTTGATTTAAGTCTATTATAAGTGGTAAAGTAGAATGAATTCAAGAAATAAATAAGGACAACAGCATGTCGGGGCGACACAAAGATATTGAAAGATCTCAGCAATCTGGCGAAGAGACTATAGATTTTAAAGATTTCGCGAAAAAAGCTCTCCAAGACGATTTCGTCAGAGATTTGTATGGAATGGCTATAGTTGCTAATGATGGTTTAGACGATAAAGACGAAAACGGATCGAGTTCGCGTCATAGGTTTGAGCAAAAGTATAGTCAGATTAAGAGCGTGCTTGACACTGCTAGATCTGGTAATGTGGATGAAAATGACACGTATGATAATAGCGAGACTCTTCAGGGTCTTGCGGAATTTGCTGGTCAGTACTTTAGAGGTTTAGACGATGCAGATAAAAAAAACGTAGATGAAGTTATAAAAGCATACAAAACGCTGATTGATGTAATGAAAGCTCGGGCGGATGTCGATAATAGTAGAAAAATATTTGAAGATCTGGAAGAAGGATCTCCTGGATACATGGAGGCGAAAACACAGCTAAAACTAGATCATGTAATTTATGAGGGATTACTGAAGTCTATAGGTGTAGATGATTTAGATGCGGAATATAATGGCGCCAACCCTGGCACTCCTCGCCCAGCAAACGATGGCCCTGGAACCGGTACCCCAGCAAACGATGGCCCTGGAACCGGTACCCCAGCAAACGATGGTCCTGATGGCGCCAACCCTGGCACTCCTCGCCCAGCAAACGATGGCCCTGATGGCACCAACCAACCAGGACAAAATCACAACCGCCAACCTAACCCCGAAAAACTTCCGTTCTTTGAAGATCTCGATAGGTACGCTCGTCTTTTGGCTGCCGAGGAATCTAAAGGTGGCAATAGAGGCATCATTAGCCGTATTTGGACTAGTCGAGAGAATAGGCGGCGGGCAGAGCGCCTCAGCTATATGCGCGACGTAGAGGATGATTTGCGGGAGCAAGTCATGGAGCATTTGTCCGAGAAGGTCAATGCTAAGCGCCAGAGAGGCGAATATAACGGTACCGACGACGAAATTGCGCAGCAAATGTCCGACGAGATGTTTGATGAGCAGCGCAGAATATTCGGCATGATACAGAGGAAGAAGAATGAGACTCTAGAAGAAGAAGCTGGTAAGTGGCATAATCGCGTTTTGGCGAAGTTGGGTAGCTTTATCGCTGCTAGAGGCTCCAAGAAGAAGAGCAATCTGAAAGCTGGTGCGGTTGGTTTTGCGCATGGCGCTGTCAAGGGTACGGCAGTTGGCATAATTTCAGGACTCTTTGGTGCCGTTTGGCCAATATCGATGGCTGCTGGCGCGGTTGCCTCGTTCGCTGGAGATGCTGCTATTAGGCGTGGTGTTCGTCTAGACGCTATGCAGCAACGCCGCAAAAAACGCGGGATAAGGGAAGTTGCTGGCGATGATGAATTTAGTCAGATTAAAGAAGCGGCTGGCAGAATTGGCGGATTACAAGGTCAACAGCATGTTGCCGATGAATTGTTTAAGCGAACCCGTAAAGCGGCCGAAGAAGACCGAGATAAAATATCGAGAGAAGTCGAGCAGCGAATAAAAGATAACGGGGTGGCTCTGGCTCTCGGTAGGCTTGCTGGCGGTGCTGTCGGCGGACTTAGCGGCCGCTGGGTCGGCCAGCAGCTCCATGACCATACGCCGGTAGGCCAGGCTGTGGATAGGGCTAAAAGAAATGTTCACGAATTCTTCCGCGGAGATACTGCTGCTGCGGCTCCAAATAATCCGCCACCGCCACCACCGCCACCGCCAGCACCAACACCAACAGAAGCTGATTTCAGCGGTTACACTGATAAATATCCGTGGGATTGGGCGGTTGATCAGTTTGGCGAGAATAATGCTATATCTAAATTGTATGAATTAGCTGACGCTGCAGCGCAGGATGGCCACAATATCCAGTGGCATGGCTACGGCGATACCCAATGGCTGTCGATAGACGGCAATAGCGATACAAAAACAGTCTTGGGGATTTTGAACAATTACAAATGATCCGATGGCATAAATAAAAAGGAGGGATAAATAAGTGTTTAACATTGACGATAATTTGCTAGCGGCAATCGGCTATAACGTCGCGACGCTGTCAGAGGAGAAGAAAAATCAATATCGGCGCGAGATATCCGAAGAGCTCAATCAACGGGCTTCTGCAGAAGTCTTGGCGCGATTATCAAAGCAAGAAGCGCTAGAATTTGAAGATGTCAATAGTAACCCAGACCGCACGCGGCGCTGGTTGGCTGAGTTTCACGGCGATTATGCTAGCCGCCAGGATTACCATGCTATCCGTGAATTGTTCGAAACTGACGAAGATGCGATGAGTTTCTACGCGTCTGCGCTGTGGATGCGTTATGCTGTGCCAGATTACGGCAAAATCATGCAAGAAGTCATGAATGAATACGTCGAAGAATTGGCCGATATGCGCCGCGCTGTCAATGAGCAGCTCGGTATTGCGTAGCAGTACTATAATCGGTATACTAAAGGCATAGGCAAGAGGGGGTGAAATGTTTCAATTAGACGATAAGTTTCTCGAAGAGGTGGGTCTGGGCAGCTTGCCAGACGACCAGAAAAAACTGTTTCTCGACCACTTTCGCGAGCAGCTAGAGCTGCGTGTTGGTTTGCAGCTTAGCGAGGGTTTGAGCGATATGCAGCTGGCAGAGTTTGAGAGTTTTATGGATCGCGATATGGTGCGGGTGACGTCCTGGCTGGATGCTAACGCGCCGGATTTCGAAAATGATCAGATTTATGTACAATTGAAAGCTAATGCGCCGGCTAATGTGCCGCAAAATGCGATACTAGCAGAGTACGCATCGCTGAAGTGGTTGGGCCAGCATCGTCCGAATTACCGCGAGGTGGTGATGCAGACAGTCAAGGCTCTCAAGGAAGAAGTTATCGCGAACCGCGATATGATTCTTCTAGGCGATGCGGGAGCATAGGTTATGGTCGCGGTTGCGGATTTAGGTGCTTGCGATTGTGATTGTCACGGTTGATGGTTGCGACTATCTTTGTAGCGGGTAGCCGCGCAAGAAAGCGTCGGCACTGATAGTTTTGCCGCTCGGGGCGATAACCTCGCTGATTGAAAGGTAATTACCGTCGGCACATTTGATGTCAAGCGGTGTTTCTGTTTTTTGGGTGATGCAGGCTTTGGTGATGATCAGATCGTATTGGCCGATTTTTAGGCGCGAACGCGGATAAGTTAGGTGAGCGCGGATTTTGGCCTCTATTTGGTCTGCGGTTAACTGTTGCGGATCGAGGCGGCTGTCGTCTTTGCTGAGTAGCGAGCAATAGGTAGCGCGGCTATTGTCTTGCGGTGTTGGCTGTAGTATACCGTTTATGATGTTAGGTAACTTCTGCGTTAATAATTGCGCACCGAGCTGGCCGAGAGCCTGATAGAGCTCGGGCTGGGTCTCGGTAAAGTCTAGCGGGTAAGCTTCTTGGTAATATATCGGGCCGGCATCCATGGCTTGTTCGAGCTTCATGATGGTTACACCGGTGATTTTATCTCTGTTAGCTATGGCAGACTCGATTGGTGATGGGCCGCGATATTTTGGCAGCAGCGACGGATGAACGTTGATGATACCAGGATGAAATAGGTCGATGATTGTTTGCGGGATGATCTTGCCGTAGCTAACGAGTACACCGATAGGCTGAGGTGTGATATTCTTTATATCATTTATGATATCTTTTAGTCGGTTTGGCTGCCAGACTGGAATGTGGTGCTGGCTAGCGAATTGTTTGACGGCAGGCTGGATAAGCTTGTTGCTGCGGCCGCGGCGGGAGTCTGGCTTAGTGATGACGGCCACGATATTAAAACCAGCTTCAACGAGCGCGCGCAGGCTATATAAGCTAAAGTCTTCGGTGCCGAAGAATACTATCGGCTGGCGGCTAATCCCAGAGGTCGGCGTTGTCTTTGACATATCTTTCGTAGTCGAGCGGATCGAGCTCGCCCTCGTCGTTTAAGCGGTAAAAAGCCTGGTGATCGTCGCGAATGTGGTCGACGAAAACGATGCCGTTGCAGTGGTCGATTTCGTGCTGCAAGACGCGCGCTAGAAAGCCATTGGCCTTGATGCGGATTTCGTTGCCGTCGATATTGATGGCTTTGACGCGGATTCTACTGTAACGGGGAACTTTGCCGTAAAAATCCTTGACGCTGAGGCAGCCTTCGTAGTCGTAGGTGATTTCGCCTTCGTACTTGACGATTTCTGGATTGATTAGCGGGATAAATTCCTGATTTTCTTTGTCTTCGAAATCGGCGCGAACGATAATGACGCGCTCGAGGCGGTCAATCTGCACGGCAGCCAGGGCAGCGCTAATTTCGTGCGGCCGGGAATCCTCCCAGTCGATACTGGCGTCAGTCATATCCTTGATAAGCTGGCGGGTTTCGTCGGAGACGACATGAACTCGCTGCGATTTCTGGCGCAGGTGCGGATTTGGCAGGGTAATGATAGCTTCTTTCTTCACAACTTTATATTATAACAGATTTGCCGGGTCGATGTCGTATTGCCAGTGTGTTCGGGGTAATTGGCTGGCGATGGCGAGCAGTTTGGCGCGGTTAGTTGACTTGACGACGATTTGCCAGCGGTAAGTATCGCGAATACGCTCGTAGAAGGCTGGCGTCGGCCCGAAGATAGTAATATCAGGATATTCGCTGCGTAATTGGGCGGCGAATTTTTGGGAATTGCGGATGGCGGTGGCTTCGGTTTTGTAAATGCAGGTTAATTTGAGGAGGTAAACAAACGGCGGAAAGCCGCTGCGGCGGCGCTCGGCTAGTTCGCTGGCGTAGAAGTTGGCGTAATCCTGGCGGACGCCTTGAACGATGGTAGGGTTTTGCGGCTGATAAGTCTGGACGACAACTGATGTTGGCTGGTCATTGCGGCCGACTCGGCCGATGACTTGGGCGAGCAGCTGGAAAGTGCGTTCGCGCGTAGTGAAATCAGGCAGTGCTAGGCCGGCGTCAGCTTGAATAATACCGACTGTGGCCAGGCGGGGCAGGTCGAGGCCTTTGGCGACAACTTGGGTACCGATGATGATATCGATATGTCCGTCGTAGAGCTCTTGATAGCGCTGGTTAAGACTATTTTTGCTGGTAATATCGCCGTCGAAGCGGGCGATGGCGGCTTGCGGGAAGAGCTTTTGCAGTTCGCTCTCAATCAGTTTGGTGCCGATGCCTTTGTGAATAATATCAGTGCTGCCGCAATCAGGACAGGCGGTGGGCACGCGTTCGCGGTATCCGCAAATGTGGCAAATTAGCGCGTGCTGGTCGGCGTGCAAAGTCATTGGAATAAAGCAGCGCGGGCATAAAGCGCTCCAGCCGCAATTCTGACAAAGAGTGGTGCTGGCGGTGCCGCGGCGATTGTGGTAGATCAGCGTTTGTTTGTTGTTTTCGAGATTCTGATTAATAGTATTTATTAATAAGTCGGACAGAAAACGGTGGCGCAAAAAGCCGTTTTTCGATGTCATATCTACAACGTTTATAGAGGGAGTGATGATGTTTGGGTTGGCGCGGGCTGGTAAATTGATGATGGGCCGGCCAGTTTTGGCAGCGAGGTAATATTCGCTGATCAGCGGCGTGGCTGAGCCTTGTACTACAGTGGCATGGTGATACCGGGCTAGAATAGCGGCTGTCCGCAAGGCGGAGTAGCGCGGTGTTTGGTCTTGTTTGAGCGCTGGTTCGTGAGCTTCGTCGATAATGATCGCGCCGATGTTGTTAAATGGCATAAACAAGGCTGAGCGCGGACCGATAACGACATTTGGCTGGGTAGCATTGAGTGCTTGCAGCCAAGCGTGGTGGCGCTGGGCTTCGGTTTGTTGCGAATGGGTGGTGATGAGGTTGGGAAAAGAGTGTTGAAATTCGGCGATTAGCTGGGCGGTTAAAGCAATCTCTGGAACAATTACGATGACAGATTTGCCGGTAGCAATCAACCTCTTGGCGTATTCTATGTAGACGACGGTTTTGCCGCTACCAGTGACGCCGTGCAGAATAACGGTGCCGCTTTTGGCGTTTAGCAGGCTGCCAATGGCGGCCGACTGGTCTTTGTTGAGTACAAAATGTGTTCTATCTCTTCGTGTTGTTGCAGTGCTGTTTGGGCTTAGAGTGCGGCGTTTCTTGGTGAGGCCGCTTGGCAAGATGGTTTGTAAAACTAATGCCAGATGAGCGATGTAGTAATTACTCATCCATTGTGCAGTTTGCAACAACGGACGCGGTAACTGGGGTAGATCGAGGATTGTTGTAATTTCTTTTGTAGCGAATTCAGGCTTTGTAGTTTTTCTTACAACAATACCAATAAGCGATTGCCGGCCAGCGGGCACGACAACAATAGTACCGATGGCTAATGGCTGCTGGCTATGGTAGGTGAATGTATCAGCGTCAGCTTTGACGATTTTAGCGGGTGATATTAGATAATAATGCATCACTTAATTATACCTTGTCTACGGCAGTTTAACACGCTACTATAAGCATATGTATTTCGAGAGTAGATCGCAAGCAGGAAAGATTTTGGCTGATCAATTGGTAGCTAAATATCGCTACGAAAACTGTGCTGTGGTAGCGCTAAGCAACGGCGGCGTGGTGGTGGGCGAGCAAATTGCGGCGCAACTGCACTGCGTGTTGATGTTGTTGGTATCGCAGGATATCGAGATACCAGGCGAAGGAATGAATTTTGGAGCGGTGTCGCAAACTGGCGATTTCACATATAATGATGAATTTTCGGCAGGCGAGATTGATGAGTATACGAGCGAATTTCATGGCTATTTGGCCGAGAAGAGACGCGAAACATATAGTAGTCTCAATCGCTTGATCGGCGATGGCGGTACAGTCGATAAAGATATGCTGAAAGATCGTGTGGTGGTGCTGGTGTCGGATGGCTTTGCTAATACTGCTAGCGTTGGAGTGGCTTTAGACTTCTTGAAGCCGATTAGGATTCTGCGGTTGGTCGTAGCATCGCCAGTAGCGTCGGTGGCAGTGGTTGATCGACTGCACATTACTGCTGATGAGCTACATTTGCTGGATGTTAAAGAGAATTTCTTGGGAGTTGATCATTATTATGAAGATAACAATGTGCCAACACTACAGCAATCAATTGATAAGATTAGCCAAATCATATTGAATTGGCGATAAATGGTCTTGAATTGGTTATGAAAAGAATGTAGAATAAAAAGCAACAGAACAAACTAAACTGGAAGAAAGGGGCTTGGCTAGATGCTTGATGTGTTCATTACCTCGCGGGTGCGTCGTAAGATAGTTGTCGTCTATGCCAAATATCCAGATTTTCGGACGCATGTCCGCGGTTTGGCCAAGCTGATCAAGGAAGACCCCGGCAACATCCAGCGCGAATTGCGCCGGCTGGAAAAGGTCGGTTTTTTGCATGCCGAAAAGCAGGGTAATACACGGATTTACTCGACTAATAAACAATTCCCGATTTTCAAAGAATTGCAAAGTATTGTCATTAAGTCGCAGCAGCACGCTAATAGCAATCGGCCGAAACGTACAACTTCCGAGATTAGTAGATGACCTTATTCGAGCAGATTTTGACGGCGCGCGGTCTGACGACGCGGGCAGCGCGCCAGGCTTTTTTGCAGCCAGATTATATGGCGGTGAAACATGATCCGTTTTTGCTGCCGGACATGAAAAAGGCAGTGGCGCGGTTGAAACAGGCGCGGCAGCGGGGCGAAAAAATCGTCATTTACGGTGATTATGACATTGATGGACTGAGTGCCACGGCGCTGCTGCTGAATGCGTTTGGTAAGTTTGGTTTTGAGGATGTCGATGCTTTCATCCCAAATCGGTTTGTCGAGGGCTATGGTATGACTATGGGTGCGGTGGATAAGGTGTGCGATATGGGTGCTGATTTGATCGTTACGGTGGATACGGGTAGTTTGTGTCATGAGGAGATTGCGTATGCCGCTAGCTTGGGGATTGATACGATAGTGACGGATCATCATAACGTGGCTGAAACCCCGCCGCCGAGCGTGGCGGCGGTGAATCCGAAATTCCCGGGACACGCGTATCCGTTTCGTGATTTGTGCGGTGCGGGCGTGGCGTTTAAGCTGGTGCAGGCGCTGCAGACTGAACTGGATGGATTGCCTGACGGCTATGAAAAGTGGCTGCTGGATTTGGTGGCGCTAGGGACGGTGTGCGACATCGTGACGTTGGCTGATGAAAATCGGGCAAACGTCTATTGGGGTCTGCAGGTGTTGAAAAAACAACAACGTCCAGGATTGAAGGCCCTGATGGCGGTGGCGGGTGTCGAGCCAGAGCAGGTTAATGCGCGGCATTTGGGATTTGGTTTGGGGCCGCGCATGAATGCGGCGGGCCGGCTGGAGACGGCACAGCACGCGCTGGATATGCTGGTAGCGCGTGACGGCTTGGCGGCACTGGAAGCGAGCGAAAAGCTGGAGGAGTTGAATGTTAAACGGCGCGGCATTCAGGATACGATTTTTGAGGAAGCGTGTATGCAAGCCGAGAAGCTGGCGAATGACCGGGTGCTGGTGGTCAGTAGTGGCGGTTGGAATCACGGCGTCATCGGCATCGTGGCGTCGAAATTGGTGGAAAAATATAAAAAGCCAGTGTTTATCATTGGCGAGCGCGGCGAGGAAGCAACGGGTTCGGCGCGCAGTTTTGGTGATTTTTCAGCGGCAGATGCAGTACGGGCAGCGGATGACATTATCATCAAAGGCGGCGGACACGGAGCGGCGGCTGGCGTGACGCTGGAAACTGAGAAAATTGGCGATTTTCGTCAGCGCGTTAATGAGTTTTATGATTCGCTGCAGCTTACAAACCAAGAGCGATATTTGCTGCCGCGAGCTGATGTAGAAATTGATGATTTTTCGGAAATTGATGAGGAGTTGGTGGCAAATCTGGCGAAAATGGAGCCGTTTGGCAATGGTAACCCGGAGCCAGTATTAAAAATTACCACAGCGAGCGTGCTGAGCGTGCGGCGAATGGGTGCGGATGGGCAACACGTTAAATTAGCGCTGCGTGATAAAAATGGTAAAGTGTTGCAGATGCTGGCATTCAACGCGCCAGAGGAATTCTTCCGTGAACCAGGCGACGAGGTGGCGGCGTGGTTCCAGCTAACCATTAATGAATGGCAGGGAGTGCGGACGGTCGAGGGACGGCTGCTGCATATTATTTTGCTGGATTGATACTTGGCCGGGTAAAATTTTGCTTTGCAAAAGTATTCCTCATCTGATATAATGCATAACGATATGGTACGAGTTACACGTAAAGACGAGAAAGAGGCGAATGAAAACGTTCTTCGCCGTTTCAACCGCCGGCTTTTGCAAAGCGGCGTGATGCAGAAAGCCAGAGCGTCAATGCGCTTTGAAAAACCGATTAGCAAAACAGTACGGCGCAGCAGGGCAATTGTTCGCCGTATGCGCAAGGCGGAAAAGACGCAGAAGTTGCGTTTGGGAGTTCGCTAGCTAATGGCGCTGAAGGCGCGAATTAAAGATGAAATGAAAGCCGCTTTACTTAGCGGCGATCGTTTTGTTGGCGAGACGCTGCGTAATCTGACGGCAGCAATTCTGGATGAAGAGGTTAAGTTAGGCAAGCGCGATGAAGGCCTGAGCGATGAAGAAATCGAAAAAGTCGTTGCCCGCGAAGTCAAAAAACGCAACGAATCGGCTAAGATCTACCGCGATAACAACCGTCCAGATTTGGCCGAACCAGAAGAGCGGGAAATTGAGATTCTGCAGGCATATTTGCCGAAACAGCTAGATGAAACTGAGCTGGCGGCGATTATCGAGGCGAAAATAGCCGAACTTAGCGTAACTGGGCCGCAGGCAATGGGCCAGGTTATTGGCGCAGTTAAAAAGCAAGTTGGCAACGCGGCGGATGGTGCGGCGATTGCTCGTATTGTAAAACAAAAGTTGGATTAACAGAAAGAAGGTATCATGATTGTATTTTTTGGCCCGGCTGGCGCAGGTAAAAGTGTCCAAGGGCAAATGCTGGCAGCGCGTAATGGCTGGCGCTGGTTGAGCGCGGGCCAGCTGCTGCGCGACACGCGCGATCCTGAGCTATTTGCGCAGATGCGGACTGGCGGCTTGGTTGATCCAGAAAAGGTGAATAAACTAATCGGTGAAGCGCTAGGCCGAGCCAAAGATATCGATCGCGTGGTGCTAGACGGTTATCCGCGGCAATTAGCACAAGCAAAATGGTTGATTGAGCATCGTCCTGAGCATGGCCGGGATGTTGCGTTGGTGATTGTCTTGGAGGTGCCGCGTGCTGAGTTGCTGCACCGCCTGAAGGTACGCGGCCGTATCGACGATACGCCCGAGGTAATTGATGAGCGCTTACGGATTTATCGGCACGAGATGTATCCAGTTCTTGATTATTTGACAGAGCACGGAGTTAATATCGCTCACCTGGACGGAACAGGTACGGTTGGGCAGGTTCACGATCGGATTATGGAGGAGCTGCAAGCATGCAGGATCGTTTAATTACTGGCGAGAAAACTCCCGAGCAAATTCAGGCTATGCGCGATGGCGGCAAGAAATTAGCGCAGATTTTCCAAGATATTCGCGATTATATTCATGCTGGTATGAGCGAAAAAGATATTGATGCGTTCGTTGACGGCAAGATAAAAGAATATGGCGCTTCGGCGACTTACAAAACAGATGAGGTGAACTTCCCGGGGGTTATTTGTATCAGCACTAACGACGAAATCGTGCATAGCCCGGCGAGCGATTATATCTTTCAAAAGGGCGATGTGGTGAGTTTTGACTTGGTGATTACTTATAAAGACATGAAGGTCGATAGCGCTTTCACGATGGTGGTTGACGATAAGCCGAAAGGCGCAGTCAAACACCTGTTAACGACCACCGAGAGAAGTTTGTATGCTGGGATTGATGCAATTAAAGGCGATGTTCGTACTGGCGACATCGCAGCTGCGATTGAAAAAGTTTTGAAAGATGGCAAATTAGGAATTATCCGCGAATTGGTTGGGCACGGTGTCGGTTTGAAAATGCATATGCCGCCAGATGTGCCGAACTACGGCCGCAAACACACTGGCGTACTGTTGCATCCGGGCGATACGATTGCTATCGAGCCGATGGCGACGCTGGGCGGCGAGAAAATTGTTACTGATAAAGATGACGGTTGGACGATTCGTACGCGCGATGGTAGTTTGGCTGCACACTTTGAACACACAGTTTTGATTACCGAAAACGGTGCTGAAATTATTACGCAGTTGTAAATAACTATACGGGTTATGCTATAATATCCCTATATGCAAGAACAATCTCGATATGCAGTTGGTATAGATGTCGGAACTACGATGATTCGGTGTGTGGTCGGGCATGTAGATACGACGACTGGCACGCCGACAATCGTTGGCGTTGGCGAATACCCGAACAGTGGTATGCGCAAAGGTTCGGTCTCGAACCTAAACGGACCGTCTGAGGCGATTGACAAAGCCTTGGGTGATGCTGAACGAATGAGCGGTTACCAAGTCAATGATGCGACTGTTAGTATAAATGGCTCGCACATTATGAGTACGCGTACCGACGGTATGATTGCTGTTGGTATGGCTGACCATGAAGTTAACGAAGACGATCTTTATCGTATAGAAGATGTGGCAACGACTGGCAAAGTGCCAGCTAACCGCAAAATATTGAAAGTCGTACCGTTTAGCTACACGATTGACGGGCAGGGCGGAGTTAAGAACCCGCTAGGCATGACGGGCACGCGCCTTGAGATTAGCGCTAATGTGGTGTCGGCGATGGCGCCGTATGTAGTAAATCTCGAAAAGGCGGTTGAGGGCGCTACTGTGCGGCCGAATGACGTGGTACCGTCGGTGATGGCAGCGGCTAAGGCTGTGCTAGACGATTCTCAGATGGAAAATGGCGTGGCAGTGATTGATCTAGGCGGGGCGACTACTGGCGTAGCAATCTATGAAGAGGGTGATCTGCAATATATTGGCGTGGTACCCTATGGCGGCATTAATATAACGAACGACTTGGCGATTGGACTGAAAATTGATCCAGAAATAGCTGAAGAAGTAAAGCTAAAACATGCATCGGCTATTAACCGCAACAAATCTAGCAAAGTTTCGATTAAACATGATGGCGAGAGTCTAGAATTTGATATTGCCGATATCGATGAAATTGTTGAGGCGCGGTTAGAAGAGATTTTTGAAGCAGTTAACAAAGAATTGAAGAAAGCTGGTCGTGCTGGACGCCTGCCAAGCGGTGCTGTTCTAACAGGCGGGACGGCTAACATGAAAGGTATTGTTGAATTTGCCAAAGCCCAGCTCGGCGTAGCTGTTCGTAAAGGTAAAGCTAAGGGTTATGGCGGCGTGGTCGATAATATTGATAAACCTGAATTTGCGGCGGCAATTGGCTTAATGCTGGTTGATATTAATCCTGACGGCTATCATAGTGCTGCGGTTGATTCTAGCAAGTCGGGCAGTAAAGGCGGGCTTTTCCGTTCGCTATTTAACAGGTTTCGGCCATAGGTGATATACTAGAAATAAGATTCAGAGAATAAGGGGTAAGGAGTTGTAATGCCAGAGGTAAAACCGAGCGAAATCCAAACATTCGCAAGCATCAAAGTCGTTGGCGTCGGCGGCGCCGGCGGTTCGGCGGTTAACCGTATGAAAGACGCAGGGCTAAATGGCGTCCAGTTTATAGCTATGAATACAGACGCGCAGGCTTTGCACAATTCAAAAGCCGATGTCAAAATTCACTTGGGCCATAATACAACGAATGGTTTGGGGGCCGGAGCCGATCCAGCTGTTGGCGAAGCAGCAGCCCGCGAGTCGATTGATGAAATTCGCGAATCGCTAGAAGGAGCCGATATGGTGTTCGTGACGATTGGTGCTGGCGGTGGAACTGGCTCGGGAGCGGGCCATGTGGTAGCTGAAGTAGCGCGCGATCTCGGTATTTTGACTGTTGGCGTGGCTACCAAGCCGTTTAGCTTTGAAGGCGAAAAGCGCCGGGCTAATGCCGAATGGGCAATCGCTCAGTTGGGCCGGCAAGTCGATACGCTAATTTCTATCCCAAACGACCGGCTACTGCAAACGATTGATCGGCGGACACCGCTGCTTGAGACTTTCAAGATTGCCGATGATGTACTGCGCCAGGGTGTGCAGGGTATTTCAGAGCTGATCACCGAGCATGGTTTGATTAATCTCGATTTTGCTGATGTCAAGGCCATCATGAGTAATGCTGGATCGGCGTTAATGGGTATCGGCCGGGCTAGCGGTGAAGGCCGGGCAGCGCAGGCAGCGCAGCAGGCAATTGAGTCGCCACTGATTGAGGTGTCGATTGATGGGGCGAAGGGCGTGCTCTTTAATGTCACTGGCGGCTACGATATGAGTATGGCAGAAATTCAGGAAGCGGCAGAAATTATCACGAGTGCCGTTAGCCCAGATGCTAATATTATCTTCGGTGCTACATTGAAGCCAGAATTAGAAGACGAGTTAATTATCACCGTGATTGCGACTGGCTTTGATAATGCGTACTATCAGCAGCAGGCAGAGGAATTGACGGCGCCAGTAGAACAAGCGCCGGCTGTTCAAACGCAATCAATTAGCGAAGCTGTCGATGACATTGATATGGACTTGTCGCATCAGTCGGCAGCAGCACAATTTGCTAGCGAAAATACGGCAGATATATGGGGTGGTTCAGTTGAAGAGGATGATGAAGATGATACGCCAGCCTTTTTGCGGCGTCGCCGAAAAAATAAGCAAAACGACGAGGAATAGATGAAGGGTATCAAGATTGGCAACAGCCGCGTGCTAGAGTCGAGAGAGTCAGCTGACGGTATTACTATTCGCCGCCGCCGAGAAACCCCCGATGGCAAGCGTTTTACGACGTATGAGCGAATCGAACGTCCGAATTTGGCAGTTATTAAATCTAGTGGAGCTCGCGAATTGTTTGAGCGGGCAAAGTTAGCCAATTCTATCCGCCGTTCAGTTGGTAAGTTCTTCAAATCGGAAGTTGAACTGGAGGAAATAATCGATGCCGTGGAAGATCGCGCGCATAGCTTGGGCGAGAGCGAAATTGAATCTCGTTTGATTGGCGAGTTTGTACTTGACGAGCTAGCAAAACGTAACGAAGTCGCATATGTCCGTTTTGCCAGCGTATTTCAAAAGTTCAAGACGTTGGATGATTTCGTCAAAATATTAGAGCAGCGCCGCCAGAAAGGGCAGGAATAATGCGAGTAGTTGTGGTGTATCGGACGGAAAGCGATTACGCGCGCCGAGTTATAGATTTTTTGCATGACTTTAATCGGCAGACAGGGCACACGATTGAAGAAATTGACCCAGATTCGGCCGAGGGCAGTGATTTTTGCCGGACGTACGATATCGTTGAATACCCAACGATTATCGCGCTGAGTGCTGATAGCCAGATGCAGAATATGTGGCGCGGATTACCGCTACCGACGATTAGTGAGGTGAGTTTTTATGTTTGAGAAGTTGCGCAAGCGGCTGCCGGGCAAAGAGTCAAAGCGCCGGCAATTGGCAGCGCTATTGATGCTGGTTGGCAGCGGCTTGGGCTTGTTGGCTTCGTTTGTATTATCGATTGAATCGCTGACGCTTGCTAAAAATTCGCATGCCGTGTTGAACTGCGACTTGAACGCGGCGATGAGTTGTTCGACGGTGGCGAACCATTGGTCGGCGGCGCCGCTTGGCTTTCCTAATAGTTTTATTGGTATGATGACGCTGCCGGTGATGGTGACAATTGCGGTGGCGCTGCTGGCGGGCGCGAAGTTCTCGAAGTGGTTTATGTGGGGCGCGCAGCTTGGCGCGGTGGCGGGCTTGCTGTTTGCTGGTTGGATGTTTTATATGAGTTATGTTGAGATTGGCGCGTTGTGCCCGTGGTGTTTGACGCTGGACGCAGGTATGCTGCTGATTTTTTATGGACTAACCAGGCACAATGTTTTGAACAAAATTATTGAACACCGCGGGTTGCGACGGTTTGTTGACCAGGGCTACGATACGCTAGTATTGGCCTCGGTGGCGGCGCTGGTGATTATGGCGATTTTGGCTAAGTTTGGTAGTCAAATTATATAGTCCGGGCAGTTGAGCGCGCAAGTTGCTTGTGCTAAAATGGTAGCAGTCTAAGCTATTTTTGCTTGAGGCGACAGGCGAGGTATAAGTGGAGGGTAATTGCGAGCAACTTGGGTTGAGAATACGACGCAGACGGACGGTTTTGGCATATGCTGCGGTCTGTCTGTTAGCGCTGGGTATTGGTGTTATTATGGCGGTGCAGTGGTTAACTCGCCCTACTGAGGCGCTAATGCCTACAGCGTCATCGTCGCAAGTAAAGGTTGATCAAGCGAATTATCGTATATATCAGTCGTCGAGTAGTGCTACTCCTGGTGCTCCGTTGGCAGCTGATAATACGGCAGCGGCACTGACACAGGCTGGCGCTAGTTTTCGGGTGCGGATGGGGGTGGAGAATAAAGAAGATCTTATGCTCGCAAAACATATAATAGGTGGATTTGGTTACGTCTGTGCTGTGGCTTTGGATGGTAGAGTATATTGTTGGGGCAGTAATAGCAATGGTAAGATTGGTAGCGGTAATACATCAAGCGCTCTTGTTCCCTCAGCTGTTAAAATTAGTGGTGCTCTAGTAGGAAAAGTAATTAAGCAAATAGAACCGTCTTCTGCCGGTAACCATAGTTGTGTCATTGCTTCTGATGATAAAGCATATTGTTGGGGCTACAATGGCTTTGGTCAGCTCGGCAACAATAATACAGTAAATTCTCTTACTCCTGTAGCTGTTGATACTGCAGGTGTTTTAGCGAGTAAAACAATTAAACAGATAGCTTCAGGTGGTATTTCTAGTTGTGTCATTGCTTCTGATGATAAAGCATATTGTTGGGGTAGCAATAACTTTGGACAGTTAGGTAATGGTAATTTAAAAAACTCTTCTACTCCTACACCTGTCAGTACCACTGGAGTTCTAGCGGGGAAAACAATTAAGCAGATAACGGCCGGTAATTCGTATTTTTGTGTTATTGCTTCTGATGATAAAGCATATTGTTGGGGGGGGTGGTACAAGGGGGGCGTTAGGTAATGGCAGTACACTATCTATTGTTATTTCTACTCCTACACCTGTCAGTACCACTGGAGTTCTAGCGGGGAAAACAATTAAGCAGATAACGGCCGGTACGGAGTTTACTTGCGCTATCGCTTCTGATGATAAAGCATATTGTTGGGGGAGTAATTCAAGTGGTCAGCTTGGTAACAATTCAACCATTAATTCCGGCGTCCCTGTCGCTGTCAATACTTCCGGTGTATTAGCCGGAAAGACTATCAAGCAGATTTCTGCTGGCAGTTCGCATACTTGCGCTATCGCTTCTGATGATAAAGCATATTGTTGGGGCTACAATGGCTTTGGTCAGCTCGGTAACAATTCAACCATTAATTCCGGCGTCCCTGTCGCTGTCAATACTTCCGGTGTATTAGCCGGAAAGACTATCAAGCAGATTTCTGCTGGCAGTTCGCATACTTGCGCTATCGCTTCTGATGATAAAGCATATTGTTGGGGGGTAATTCAAGTGGTCAGCTTGGTAACAATTCAACCATTAATTCCGGCGTCCCTACTCACGTCTACGCTCCCAAAGAAAACACCACCATTGCCGCTAACGCCATGAAACTTCGCGCCCAATATGCCAAAAAGACTGCGGCGACGTGCCAGGCAGTGGCGGCGGGTTGGCAAGATGTGACTAATAACTCGGCTTTGGCGTACTCGGCAGCTGGTCCGAACAATGGGACAGCGATTGCGGCGATGGCTAATAATCCAGGTTTGCCGCCAACTAGTGTTGGTCACAGCTATCAATCAATAGTTCGCCCAGGTAGCGCTGCACAGCTGACGTTCACGAACAATCGTGATATTAATTCTGGTGAGACGGGCCTGTGGGATTTAGCATTGACTGATAACGGTTTGGAGCGTAACACTAGTTATTGTATTCGTTTGGCGGCTGATACAGCAGCGGCTCCAGGGACGAGTATTGACACATATTCGCAGTATCCGGAATTTAAGACAGCGGGCGGTTCGCTGGATATTCGATTTGCCGATGCCACTGATACCACATTAACTAATCCGACTACTGTATTTTCGGCAGCAATGACTGGTAAAACGGCAAGTACCACGACTGCGAAATTATCTAATAATTCGTCGCAACAGCTTGAGGTGGCAAATAGCTTATCGACGACAGGCTGGAGCGTTTCATTGGCGGCAACTGGCGGTTCGACAGCTAAATGGACGCAGACTGGCGACGCAGCCAATTATGCGTTTAATAGTACTAATACAGACCAAGGGCAATTATCGGTTGACCTATCATCAAGCGCGTTTACGGCTTCCGGCTCAACGCCGCTGGGGCAGGCCTGTACGACGGCTGGTTTGTCGTATGGCGCGGGCGGTGCGTTTGTAGCTGGTACGGCGTCGGCTAACGCTATTACACTGGTGACCGCCTCGAGCAGCAGTGGTTTGACTTGCTTGTTTAAATTGCAGGATATTTCCTTGAAGCAGACTATTCCGGCGTATCAGAAGCCAGGCACGTATACATTGCCGGTAACAGTAACGGTGGTAGCGCAATGATAAGGATGAAAAATATAATGAGAACTGGTGCGATAGTTGTTGTATTTTTAACAGCAATAATTGGTGTGATTTTTAACGGCAAAGTTGCTTTGGCGACGACTTCAGCAGATTCGACTTTTTCACAGTTAATTCGTGAAATAGACTGCTCTCATACAGTTTACAGCAGAGCGGTTGGTCAAGTGAATGATGTGGAGTGCGACGTTTTTGCGCCAAAATACGACCATTCGGTAATTAAAGATAACGGCTACCCAGTGATTTACGGCGTGTATGATGCGGTACATACGGTTATTGATCCGGTGACTGGCGCGCATCAGTTGGCGATTGAATTTGCTGGCAGGGTATTTGTCCTGGGAGTTGATCCGGAATTGACGGTTAATGGCAATGCTTGGGTGCTTGATCTATCTAATTGGCCGAATACACATCCTGGCGATACGACGCTGGTGATAGAACGCGGCAAAACTTACCTTGGCGAGATTACTTCCTCGACACGGGCTTACGGCTCGGCTTTGCAAATTAATCACGCGGTACCTTTTACAGTTACTATTCCGCCAAGAATCTTGCCGCCGGCGGCGCCAGTAATTCCACCAGTACCAGCAGTTCCAGTTGTTTCGGCAGCTACTACAGATGTAAAACCTGGTAAAGATTTGGCTAATACCGGCGTAAATATGTGGTTTATAGTGATAGCCGCGTCGGGAATGATTATTATTGCGTTCATACTGCTGATACGTAACAGACGAGGAGGCGGTCATGAACCATAGGAAATTAGCGGATGTTCGGAGGTGCGAAGGAGGGTAGATAGTAGCACTGTAATGGACAACGAAGTAACGAAAATAATGTAAAAGAAAGGATACGATATGAAAAAACTAATAACAAATGTAGTTTTGGCGGCTGGTGTAGCTAGTGTAGTCGGCTTGGCGGGTACGGCGGTGTATGCGGCTACTACAGCGACGTCAGAATTGAGCCAGACGATTAATGCTGGCGTGCTCAGCACCGATATTCGCGATACCGGCGATAGCGTAGTGACAAATCCAACATTTGCCATGAATGCGACTACGGCGTCGACTTCTGCCCAGATGACGACTGGTACATTTGGCGCTAATGATAAGCGCATTGCCGTCGATAACCCTGGCGGCGCTAATAATGGCTGGACGCTGACATTGAATGCGACAACTCCTGGTACGGGAAAGTGGACGAGCGGCAGCAACACATACCAGTACAACGGTAATGCCACGACTGGACAGTTGACAGTTAACCCGGCTGCTGGAACGCTGACATCAATGATCGGTGCTTCCACGGGCATCACACTGGGCTCGCAGGCAGCATTTTCCGGCACTTCTCCAGTAACGTTGATCAGTGCGGCGGCTGGTTCCGACGATGTTTGGCGCGGTTATGTGAAAGGTGTCGGCTTGAGCCAAGCTATTCCAGCTGGCCAAGCAGCAGGTACTTATACTTTGCCGATGACTCAAACTGTGGCCGCTATCTAAGATCTGGCGCAGTTATATCAATGAAAATTGGGCGCTCTTTCGGGCGTCTAATTTTCATTTATGTGGACTATTTAGTTTTTGGGAGTGTCAGCGGGTGTCGGTATAGCCATGAGCGTCTTGGCTTGGTATAATAAATCATATGATTTTAATGAGGAGAATACGGGGTGTATTTTTATGCTGGCGCAAGCTAGCGGTAATGGCGGTTGCGGCAGGTGCTTTATGGCCGTCGTCGGTTCTGGCGGCAGGAATTGGCAGTCGCCCGACAAATCCTGATCCGAACAACCCGCGGACGCAGTCGATTTTTATTTATCAATTGAACCGCGGTGCTAGCAAATCTGATCAGTTGACGATTACTAATGGTTTGGCCGAGCAAGCGGATATCGAAGTGTATGCCGTCGATGGCACGGTCACAGCGACTGGCGATATGACATGCAAGCAGCAGGTCGAGGAAAAGAAAGATGCTGGCAATTGGGTGAGGCTAGCCAAAAGCGAAGTGACGTTAGCGCCAAGTGCTTCAACTAATGTTGATTTTACCGTTACGGCGCCGAGTAAAGCTGACGTCGGCGAGCATAATGCCTGTTTGGTGATCCAGCGCAAAGCTGATCCAGCCGCCGCCAAACAGGGCGGTATTCAGCTGCAAACGCGCCAAGCGGTACGTATGGCGGTTACTATTCCGGGCAATATTCACCGCGACGTGACAATTGACAAATTCGCCGTCGATAATAACAGTAAGCAGCTGTATAACATTGCTATCAAAAATTCTGGCAACGTTTCGGCTGATGTTGATGTCAAGTTGGTGGTCAGAGATATGTTGGGTAACGTTGTTTATCAAAACGGCGGCGAGTATGCGGCAATTGCCGAGCAGATACGCCAGTTCCGCTACGAGAGTAATTTGCAGCCGTTCTGGGGCGGTAAGTACCGCGCTGAGCTTTCAATTGCTTACAATAAAAAGGCTGGCGATTGGGGCGTTAGTAAAAATTCGGCTGATTTAACGACGAAAAAGGTTGAGCCAATAGAATTATTTTTCTGGCCGGCACCTGCTGCTTGGGCGATTATCATTGGAGTGATTGCCGTGGTTATTGCGGCGGTTTGGCGGGTGATTGTCTTCGTGAAGAAGCGCCGGAAGAGATAATTTACTAGCTGCGATTGATATGCCATAATGGAGGTATGAAGAAAAATTTTCTTGTTAGAGCGTTCTTTGGCGTTACTATTGCGGCGTTCGGCGGGGTTCTGTTACTGAGGAATCTCGAGATTATCAAGTTTGATAGCTGGCACTTGTTTTGGGGAACGGTTTGGGCGGCCGGTCTGATTTTGGCTGGTCTGATGACGATATTCAGTTCTCGCAGGGCCTCGCTGCGGGTGTGGGGATTACTACTGATGACTATCGGTGTGTCCATTGGCTTGGGTGCTTATAGTGTAATTAATATTAGCGTTTGGAAAATATTTTGGCCGGTGATGTTGATTGCTATCGGCTTGATGGTAAGTGTCGGCTCAGGCGGCCACAAGCGGTCTAAAAAATCGGCTGCCAATGGTAGCGGTAATGAAAAAGTTGCAATTTTTTACGGTGAAGAGTCGCGAGTGAAGGGCGATTATACTGACGGTTCGGCAACGGCTATATTCGGCGGCGTAGATTTGGATTTGCGCCAGGCGAAGATTAAGGACGGTGCGGTCATTGACATCTTTACGTTTTGCGGCGGCGTTAGCATCAATATGCCAGACGATGTGATTGTCAAAAACGAAGTTCGCGGCATTTTGGGCGGCAGCGAAGATAAAACAGTATCCAAATCTTCCGCTAAAAAGACAATCTATCTGCGCGGCGAGTGTGTTTTGGGCGGGCTGGAAGTAAAATGATTTAGTTTTGATTGGCTCAAGATAACGCTATATCTGGTGTGCCTACGCTAGATATAGCGTATTTTGATTTTATGTAGTAGAATGTGAGTAGGGCGTTTTCGCGTGTGTTGGCTGTTGTGGCGGCGCGGCGAAATGAGCGGCTATCAACCGCGAAGCCTGCAGGAAGAAATTGGCTTTTATCAGCTGATATTAGACCCCGCCGTGAGCTTGCGTAAATAGCATAAGAAAGCGCTAAAAGAATCACTTCTTTTGGAATCGAGATGGTACCGTCCGTTTGAAACACCTCCAGCGGATTCTCGAAGTCAAAAGAGGTGATTTTCGTTTCAGGAGAATTATGATGACAAAAATAAAGTACTATCCGCCAGAATATGAAAAAGATGAGTTTAATTGTGCACATTGTAGGGTATTTGCGCATCAAATATGGGTCAGGAATTTGCGCGGTGAACGAGTCGGGGCAATGGTCATCGGGCCATCTAATTATCTTAGCGAGGACCTCTCACCATCAGATTTATTTGCTGCATCAAGATGTGAACACTGCAATAAATGGTCTATTTGGATTGAGGAGTCTTTAGTATATCCGGCGCAAATTACAGTAGAAGATCCGAACGATGATATGCCAGATGAGGTTAAAAAACTATATAGAGAGTCTGCTCAAATTTTGTCTATTTCACCGCGTGCGGCTGCAGCACTGTTGAGACTAGGATTGCAGATACTGCTCGGTGCTGTGGGAGGAGGTGGCAAAAATATAAATAATGATATAGGAAAAATAGTTGCGTTGGGTGTTGAGTCTGAAACACAAAGGGCTCTAGATATTCTGAGGGTGTTTGGCAATAATGGAGCTCATCCTGGGGCGATCAAGCTTGATGAAGATCCCGACCTAGTGCAGAAAATGTATGGGCTAATGAACTATGTTGCCGATAGGCTTATTACTCAGAAGAATCAGATAAATGAATTATTCGAAGGTTTGCCAGAGAAAATTAAAGATGATATTGAATCACGAGATAGTAAAAAATAAGGAGGAAAAGTATGAAATTCAAACACGGCACACGCCGCCGAGCGGCAGAATATGAAAAAGATTGGGTGCAACGCTGGAAGGATGATCAGACATTTGAAAAGTCAGTGGTGCAGCGGCCGGCAGATAATACCTACGTTTTTTATGACGGGCCGCCGTTTATTACTGGCGTACCGCATCATGGTACGTTACTGAGCTCAATCGTTAAGGATGCGGTGCCGCGCTACTGGACGATGAAAGGCAAGCGTGTGGAGCGCCGCTGGGGTTGGGATTGTCATGGCCTGCCGGCAGAGAACTTCGTCGAAAAGCAGATGAATATTATGGATCGGCGGCAGATTGTGACGAATAGCGACCAGTCAGCGCCTCTGGATAAGGACGGCAATCCTTTGCCAACCATCAGCCTAGAAAAATACATCAACAAAGCGCGCGAAAGTATGGTGGCGAATAGCGAGACGTGGCAGGGCGTGATCGACCGCATTGGTCGCTGGGTGGACTTTGCGGGCGCCTATCGCACCATGGACAAGGACTTTATGGAGTCGGTCTGGTGGGCATTTAAGCAGCTCTACGAAGCGGGCAAGATCTACGAAGGCGAAAAGGTGCTGATGTACGACACCAAGTTTGCCACCCCTGTCAGCAAGGCCGAAGTGACCATGGACAACGACGCTTACCAGACAGTGACCGACCCGAGTGTGTATGTGAAGTTTAAACTAAAAGATAGTAAGACGAGCCACAAAATAGTATTAAATGAGCACTCAAAAGTCTTGTTTGTGTGCAATGCAAATGTTGTCCGTTCACAGATGGCGCAGGCTTTTTATAATCACTTCACCAAGACTCAGAACGCCGATTCGGCTGGGTTGAACCCAGAGAAAAAATGGGACGAAGCTCCAACATTGAGTGATTTCGAAACCATGAGCCACAAGCCAGCCAAAAGCAGTGAGACGATGCAAGAAGTGGATATTGACATCACTGGACATAAGCGGCAGCTGTTTACCGTCGACAAGCTGGGTGATTATGATTTGATCGTTAATCTAGCGGAGAAATCCCAGACGCCGGACTGGCTCAGGGGTGATAATGTTATTTGGTGGGGTGTGGCTGATCCGCGTAACGAGAGTGCCGAAAAAAATCGGATAGCACGTGATGAAATTGATAAGCGCGTTAAACAATTAGTGAATGGTGAAGTTGTTGACGATGATATCGAAGGTACTGAGGATGTAAGTATCCTGGCCTGGACCACCACCCCATGGACGCTGCCGGCTAACCTGATGCTGGCGGTTAACCCAGATATGACGTACTGCGAAGTACTGGTCGACGGCGAAAAGCTGATCATCGCCGAAGAAGCCCTCGAGTGCACCCTGCAGGATGAAAAGCATCAGTCACTTGATTACGACGTGCTGCGTACTTTCCCAGGCAGTGAATTAGTGGGTAAAAAATACCAACCGCTCGATACCGGCTCTACTTGGCCAGAGAATGACAAGATTCACACTATTTACGCGGCGGATTTCGTTTCGCACGAGTCGGGTACGGGTATCGTGCACATCGCGCCGGCCTATGGCGAGGATGACTTTGAGCTTGGTAAAGCCAATGGTATCGCGCCTTTCCATGTGATTGATGATAATGGCTACTACACCGATACCAATTACAAAGGCCTGGAGGTGTGGGAAAATAATAAATTCATCGCCAAAGACCTGAAAGAAAAGGGTGTGGTGTGGAAGATTGAGTACATTCGCCACGAATATCCATTCAATCCGAGAAGCAAGCAGCGCATCATGTACCGGGCCATCCCAAGCTGGTTCTTCGACATCCAGGGGCAGAAGCCGCTGATGCTGGATGAGAACGAGCATATCAATTGGTTCCCGGCTCACCTGAAGCATGGCCGCTTTGCTAAAAACATTGAGCAAGCACCAGATTGGAACCTCAGCCGCGACCGCTTCTGGGCGACGGCCATGCCGGTGTGGAAGGGCGACCGTGGTACGGTCAAAGTGGTCGGGTCATATGCAGAGCTCAAGGAGCTCAGCGGCGTGGAGCTGGATGATTACCACCGCCCGTGGGTGGATGACATTACTTTTGAAATCGACGACGAAACGTTTACCCGCATTGATAAGGTGCTCGACTGTTGGTTTGAGAGCGGCAGTATGCCGTTTGCACAACTGCATTATCCGTTTGAAAACCAGGCCAAGTTTGAGCAGAATTATCCGGCGGACTTCATCGTTGAGTACATCGGCCAGGTGCGGGCGTGGTTTTACTATG
>CAUVBP010000002.1:0-101322 GCA_963550135.1 uncultured Candidatus Saccharibacteria bacterium | reverse complement strand
CAACCCATTCGTCAGCCGTCTGCTGAATTGCTTCGTCGGGTAAGACTAATTCGTATTCTTGCGGAGTTGGCGCAACTTTGGCAGTTAGCTCGCGCTGCAACTGAATCGCCGGCTGCATCATCTGGTGTGCCCAGGCCATGGCGTCGACGATCACCTCTTCTGATACTTCCTTGGCTCCAGCCTCCACCATGGTGATGCCACTCTCGATACCCGCCACCACCAAATCCAGATCAGATTGCTGGCGCTCCTCGGGTGTCAAAAAGGCCTTAAACTCACCATTCACGCGGCCCACCCGCAAGCCCGCTACCGGCCCGTCAAACGGCGTCCCAGTCAGCATCAAGGCGCTCGAAGCCGCAATCATCGCCACCACATCCGGGCGAAAATCCGGATCCATGCTCAGCACCGTCGCCACGACTTGCACCTCTTGGCGATAACCTTTTGGAAACAAGGGTCGAATCGGACGGTCAATCAGCCGACCGATCAGCACCGCCTCGTCACTCGGCCGACCTTCACGCTTGATAAACCGCGAACCAGAAATTTTACCGGCAGCATAAAACCGCTCTTCATAATCAATCGACAGCGGGAAATAATCCAGCTGCACTGGCCGGCTACCTACCTGGGCACTGCCCAAGACCACCGTATCGCCATAGCGCACCAGCACGCTGCCCGTCGTCCGGAAGCCGACCCGGTTGACCTCCAGCGTCAACGGCCGGCCGCACAGCTCGGTGCTAACGCTAAAAATCTCCTTGCCGCTCGGGTTAATAATACTCATAAAAGAGCTCCTTTCTTCGCGGCAAGTAACAGGGGTGAAAATTCGTCTTCGGCGAGGCTATAGCGCCCTAACGCCGCACGCGACAAATTCTCGTCTCTATCACTTCCGCGTTAACGATAACTGTCTTATTATAACAGACTGTAAGCATTATTTCATCTATATTTTATCATGCTATTGCTTTTTTATCATGTTTATGCTATAATGAAAAGTATGAGCACGCTTCCTATAGTTCAGCTAAGGCGCCGCCAAGACTTCTGGCTAAAAAGCCAAGAGACTGCGAGAGAATTACGAAAAGAAGCGCATACGATCGATCCAGAACGTCCGCAGCGCGGTATCGGGCGAGCTGCGCACAATCTATTACAATTAATGCAACAAGTTGAACGTCCAACTACTGAGACCAACCAGCAACAAGAGTTTTACAAGCTCTACGGCACCTATCGCGACTGGATTGCCGCTGCAACTACCGAAAAAGCAGCTAGAGACTCAAATAGAAGACTTTCTCCTAAAAATCGCGAAAAAATTATTGGTATATATTCTTCTTTCAACGACTCGCTGCGCGAAATTTTTAACCGCTGGGGCACTGCTATCACGCCAGCTGACACAATGCAGCTTCTAAATAATTTTATCCCTATAGCCGACAAACCTTATTACCGTGAATTGATGGAGAATCATATAAAGGGCGTACGTACAGAATTACTAGCCGAGCTCGCTCTCGAAAATATGGGCTTTGAAGTGGTCCGTGCGACTACCGAACAAGACAAGAAAGGTATTGATTATCTTATAACTGACAGCCGGGGAGAGCAAACAGCGATAGATATTAAATCTTCAAAAACAGGAGCTGATGAGGCTAATGCGCAAAACAACCTGTATGGTGATAGTACGATAGCTGTCTGCCCATTTTCGCCTAGGACCCTCAAACGTATTCACACAATTCTGCCTGCCGATCCATACGAGCAAATGCTGGGACCTTCAAAGGAAATGCTTGAAAACCTATACGATTCTGGTGTTGTAGATAACGATGAATATGCTAGAATTAAGTATAAATTAAACGAGCAGATAGCAGATATGCATGAACGAAATAGCAATCCAACGCGCACAGGGAAGAAATTAACTCATGTCTAGCGAGACTAGCTTCTTTGGGGAGGAGACCGGTTCAGAAAGCCCATGGCGGCTTACTGAGTATCACCTAGTCAATCCAGAGGAAGCATACAGAGATATCGTCGACTCAATTAGGCGCGGAGAGGGAATTATACTAGCAGCAAAAGTATCTGCCGGCATGGGAGAAGCTGCTACTCGGATTGAGGAAATTGCGGCTTCGTTTACTGAGTTAAGTCGGGCAAACGAAGCAAATTTATTTGGGACTGACAACTCACCTCAACTCGAGGCTAGAGGCGTAACCAAACACCCTAACTCTCTGGACTCAGATGATGACGATCAAAGACCTCTAACCGTTGTTCTCCAGCAAAGCGATGGTAATGATGGTAATATTAATTCCGGACACTTTTTTCTGGCAACCGAACAATATCCTTGATATTATATCTTAATACTAGCCCCTGCTAAATTAAGCTAATCGCAAGCTATTCAAACTTAATCAACAAGGAGGCCTAATGCCACAAACCGAAAGTCTATATACTGGGCGGCGCATTAATGTGCGCGCTATTATTTATCGCGAAGGAAAAATACTCGCCGTCAAACATCGCCGCGGCGACCAAGCAGCCCCTTATTACGCCGTACCAGGCGGCGGTCTCGACCCGCGCGAGTCGCTGGCTGAGTGTCTAATCCGCGAATTACGCGAAGAAACTGGCATAACTGCCAAACCTGGCAAATTGCTATTCATCCAGCAATTCCCATCATCGCGGGCTGGCTACGAAGAGGAATTAGAGTTCTTTTTCGCGGTCGATAATCCTGATGACTTTACTGATATTGACATTAGCCAAACAACGCATGGCGCCCAAGAATTAGCCGTTTGCGAATACATCGACCCGTCGCAACATGTTCTTTACCCAGAGTTTCTACAAAGCACAGATATCGCGCTATACATCAACGGCAACCAGCCGGTTCTCGTCGTCGATAATTTCAACGAGCAACACCAACTACTCTAGCGTCACGTTTTGCCGCGCCCAATCAACCGCCGCTTGCGCCCGTTTGCGCGCCTCCAAGCTTTTTCGCGGCGGACGGTCGTCGCCCCACCATTGCCGCCAAGCCCAATCTGCCGGGTTGAGGCACTCCAGGCAATCCATGTGGCGCAATTTACCGTTCACGAACTCTTCATTGCGTTCGGTGTAGACAAGTTCGTAGCCGCACTTCTCAAGCGCTCGCCAGCTCGCCGCGTTGCCGTGGATGACCGCCGACTTAATTCGGTGCAGGCCTAGATTTTCGAAAGCATACCAGGTTCGTGACCGATGGCAAGCACTGGCAATCCCCCGGCCCCAATATTTTTTATCGGCAATAACTATACCGCTTGTCGCATAATGAACATGATCTTTAGTTATTTCGGTAAGTGCCGTATTGCCGATCAGCTGGCGCTTGTCGCCATCTACAACCCAGATTCCCCAATTCAGGCTGGTTTTATTTTTGATCATTTCATCATACCAGACTTGCTCGGTCTCAATCGTCTGCGCTCGGTGCGCTGATAAGTACTGTGTTACCGTGCCGCGCGCAAAACCCTCGACAAACACCGCTAGATTATCGCGCGCAAACGGCGCCAGTTCAACCGATAAGCCCCTATCGGTTGTTAATTTCATCATCGGCCCAAACGCCATCGCGCACTCCTTTCGCTTAATTGTGTTTACATTATACACAATTGCGGAGGTTTAGTACACAAATAGTTATAAACTATAAACTTTCAATGATACTCTGTAGATCTCTGCGAGCTTTGCCAGCAATTTTCTGCAAAGCCGAGCCGCTACCTGGTTCAGTTTGCCATATTGGCGACTGCGGGTTAGCTTTTTCCACTAGTCTAGACATTTCTTGAAGAGTTTTCACACTAACGTTTAGTCCGCCTTTAGCTTCTAGCCTATCGGCTAGCTCTGCCCTAACATTTGGGTCAAGAAATCTGCCATAAGCTCTCAAGAATTCTCCTGCCAATTTGTTGGCTTTTTCTTGGTCGGATGGTTGACGCTCGCCAGGTTGTTTCGTATTTTGCTCTCCGGCGGCCTGTTTTTCGTCTGTCTTTGATACGTCTGCTTCAGATTCTAACGTATTTTCTTGGTTGCCGTCTGGTTGAGCTTCAACTGGTGATGTCTTATCTTCTGCCGGCTGCCCGACCTGTTCTGCCGGATTTTTCTCGGCGGCGCGATCACTTGTGGCAAGTTTAGCTTCTATAGTTTTCGCCTTTGGACTTTCGTTTCTAGCGGTTTCTGGCGGCGTGTTTTCTGTCGACGCTTTAGGTTCAGGTTCGCTAGGAGACTTAGCGGCATCAGTTTCTGCTTTCGGAATCTCAGCATGCGGCGGCAACGGTGTTTCTTGTACTTTGGGCACAGCATCGCTAGCACTGGTCTCATGCGATACCAGCTCATTTGACTCCTCGCGTATCGCTGGCTGCTCGTATACTGCTTGCTCAACTGGCGGCCGCGAAGCGTATTGGACTAGATTATCGCCTCTATCACTGTTACGCTCACCCCTGACAATACCATCAACCATATCCCCTGGAACACCATTCTCTATCAGTTGAGCACGCCGATCGAGCATTTCATCAACACTTTGCGGCCCTCTCTCGGCGTCAGCATGCGACGGTAACTTACCAGTTATTTTCTCGCCAGTCATGAAAACCCGGCGGATAGAAGCACGTTCGTTGGTCGGCGCCTTACCGCCGTCAGTAGCAGTTTTGTAAGCTTCGCCAACCAGCAACTGTCTGCCAGCATTCAACTCTTGGCGCGCCATAGCGGGCGGCTTATCGCCGAAAGCAATCGCCACCGCATCGCGGGCATCATTGATTTTCTCGGCCCGGCCAGCTGGCGTCCATTCGTGCGGCGTACTAAAATTATCACCATCAAGAGAGTTAGACTTAACTATCGGCTCAATACCGTACTTCTTATAGTCAAACAACTTGTCTTGCTTGCGGCTGTTAGTCGCCTCATGAGAAGATGTTGGGAAGCGTTCTTTTGTAATCATTTTTATTTTTGCCGCCTACTTACCTTTTTATGCTAACACAGCTTATGCTTTTTGTCAATAATATTACTTAGATTAGTAATTTTAGCAATACGGCAGCTGCCGATCCACCTCTACAAACCAAAAACCGCCTCGATACGAGACGGGTTTTGGCTCAGGCTGCACGTTTATTTGCGCAGACTGAGCTTCTCTAGCGTTGCCTTGTAGGCCTCAAAGTTCGTCTTCTCAAGGTATTTCAGCAGGCGCTTGCGCTTACCTACCATCTGAATCAGTCCGCGGCGCGCCATACGGTCGTGCTTATTGGACTTGAGATGTTCAGTCACCTCTTTGATACGAGCCGTCAAGATCGAAATCTGCGCTTGCGGGCTGCCGACATCGTTCTCGTTGACCTGAGTCAAAGCAATAGCTTTCGCTTTATTATCCTTTGATATCATAGCTAACAACTTTAGCAGAGATCCGCTAGTCAGTCAAGTTGTGCGAATTCCTTATCATATCTATCACCCTATATATTTTCTCAATATCGTCAATCGTCATCTGACGAGACTGGTCTATCCAACCCTTAATAAGTTTGGTAATCGTTTCTGCGCCAGGTAGCGTTTTGCTTGGAATAAAATTATTTAAAGTTTCCGGCTGCTCATTCCTATAATAGTCTACGCTATATTCATGTCTTGTCGGTTGTCCAAGTCCGCCGTAAATAAGCCATTGTTCCACAACCTCAACTATTTTGTCCCGGAACACTTTCAATACGTTTTTTAACACTCATGTATAGCTCATCTTGAGACATCTCGCCGTCTTGTTTCGACTCTGGCACATATACTAATTCGCAACCTTCCGGTACAGCTGCCTCTTGGTCATCAAAATGGAGAGCCTTACTAACCAATTCCGGCGTCAGTGGATACGAGAAACTTTTGAGAGGCTGATCATCTAGCGATAAACGGCCAGGTTCCTCTACTTCTCTACCTACTAGTTTTAATGTTTCCGCAGCTTGACGGCGCAAGTTATGGAGTGTTTCTTGATCAGGTACAGGCTCTGTATGAGCAAGATTCTCATAATCTGTCATTCTTTCATTATATCATAAAAAGTCTAAATAAGCAAATTTTTACGCTTCTTATGATTCAATGCCAAAATCAGCTAGCTTTTGCGCTTGACTAACTTGCCAATCGGCAATCTGCGTACGGCGCAATTCTTGACAGTAAGCGCCCGTACCTAGCGCCTCACCGATATCAACTGCCAAACTACGAATATAGGTACCGCTAGAGACATGGGCTCGAACTTTGAGCAGCGGATAAGCGTAATCAAGCAATTCCAGCGCATAAATCGTCACTACACGCTCTGGAATATCAACTTTTTTACCGCTGCGAGCCAATTTGTAAGCCCGCTGTCCGTTAATTTTGATAGCACTGAACGCTGGCGGACACTGCTTGATATCACCAACGAATTGCGCTAGGACGGACTTGACGACTGCTATATCCGGCTGTTTGGAGATGGATGAAACTTGAGTATCATTTTGCGGCTTACTATTTGCAACATACGGCATAATTTCGCCTTCCGGGTCGCCAGTTGTACTAGTCTGTCCCAGCCGGAACGTCGCTTCATACACCTTATCAAGCTTGGTATAACGCATCGCGTTGCGGCATTCCTTGCCCGTAACCAAAATCAACAGGCCCGTCGCAAACGGGTCAAGCGTCCCGCAATGACCGACTTTGACTTTTTTGCCAGCTCGATGGCTAAGCACGCGGCGAACTCGCGCCACCACCCCGAAGCTAGTCATGTCTGGCGGCTTATCAATCAATATAACCCTGTCATTCATACTTCAAGTATATCAGCATACCCCGTAGCATTGATTCTAAAATCTTTTCAGAGTCAATCTGAAGTCTATCCGCAAACTTAAGCTTGCCCTGGAATCTTGAACTGAGCCGGATCATTTGATGTTGGTGCCGAAACTGCTGGAGCTGGCGGCGGCGGTAGAGTAGATTCTAAAGTGTCAGCTCCGACCCCGCCATTAGCTGGTACTGGCGGCAAGGATGAAAAATCTGGCAACGGCGGTAATGGCGGTAGTGGCGGCAAATCATCAACCGCGCCAGACGATGGCGCAGCTGATGCTGCCGACAGAGCTGCATCAACGGCAGACCGCGCTTGGTCTTGGTCTGAACTAGCAGGATTTGCGACTGGCGCAGCTTCTACGCTAGGTGCTGGCATTGCTGGCATACTCGGCTGTACCGTTACCCCTTTCGAAGAAACCGCCTCGGGCGCCGCGTCAACTGGCGCAGCTTCTGATAAGACATCGCGAACTGTCGGTTCTACCTCGGTCTTATCGGCTACAGCATTAAATGGCGATTGCATTGACGGCGGCTGCGACGCCACCGCGCCGCGATCGTGGCTTAAAATGACGCGATTATGCATGTCTTTTTCAGCTTTTCTAGCTTCCTCGGCAGCCTGTTCGGTTGTCGCGTTGAAAGTACCACCAATCGACGGTTCGCTCGGGCTAACTGGCATCGCTAGACCTGGCCCTGGCGCAAATGGAGCAACTGGCGGCAAAGCTAGATCTTCTTTGGCCGCTTCATCTACTTCTGCTGAGCTGGCAGCAATATCGCGCTGCAAATCGGCGACCGACGGTATATCTCGTCTATCAGCTTCAGGTTCAACAGCAGGAATTGATGCTAACTGTTCGGCTAATTTCTTTTCGGCGGCAGCGGCGGCATCTCGGCTGCTTCGCTTCTCTAATTCTTCATTGGCAGCCCTCAGAGCTTCGTCGGAATGGCGCCTATCAATTGCATTCTTGACGTCGTCAACATCGCCGACTGGCTCGTGCGAAATCGACAATGCGCCAATGTCGCCAGAATTTTTAGACTCATCCTTTTTGGAGGATTTTTCTTCGTCCTTGCTTTTTGCTTCAGGCACTGGAATCGGCTTATCGTGCGACTCTTTGAGCTTAGTGGCAATCAGCTGCTGGTTAGCACCATCTGCCATCAATTGAGCAGCTACAGTCATCGCCGCCGAGCTAGTATGCGCATTACTGAAACGATCGGTTGCTGCCACGATACCTGTCAAAAACGCCGTAGCGATTTGCTCGTCAATCAACCGGCTCTCGCCTCTTAATTCATTGGCTAACCGGCACAAAACCTCGCTATAACAGCTAGCTCGCGGATTACTCCACTCCAGACTACCGAGCTGGGTTGACTCGCCAAGCGATACGCTTGCTACAACCGCATCGTGCAAAATTCGCCCATGGCTCTCGAGCGCATGATCCAAATCAGCTTCATCTTTGACGCCAATTGCCAACACCATCTCGACATTATAGTCGCCTTGGCTAAAGTCCAAATCTTTCTGGTTGATTGTCGTACGGTACGGCGTAATAAAAATCTTGACCATATCATCGACAATCTTGTAACGTAAGTGATCAGCCTTTTCCTTATCCAGCGCAATGATAAAATCACGCAAACTATCAACTGTACTTTCAAAGGTTTTCTCGGGCTGTAGAAATTTAATCGCTGGCGGCACTGCCCCGCTAAATACTGCCGTCGCATGCTTATTTAACTTATTGATTAGCAGCGTGATGCCCAAAGCAGCGCTCAATTCGTCAACCGACGGATTGGCGCTAACCGTAACGAGAATATTATTACTTTCTTTGACTTTCTCTACTATCTGGTTTAGCACGTCTGCCATATTTTATCCTATTTGTTTTTATTCGCTATAGACTTTATGTACTATAACATAAGCATCACGGCAAAGTCAATACTATTTTGTAAAGCAGCGCCGCTTTACAAACAGAGGTGTATAAGTTATAATTGAAAACTGATTGTATACACTAAATCAATAACAGAGGTAAAGGAATTTATGCCACTCATCAAATCAGCCGTTAAGCGAATGAAGCAAACCGCTAAGCGCCGCCAGCGTAACATCGGTATTAAGCGCGACATCAAATCTGCCATCAAGGAATTTATGTCCAATCCGAGCGCTGCTACTCTAAGCAAAGCTCAAAGCGAGCTAGATACTGCTGTCAAGAAAGGCCTGCTCAAAAAGGCAACCGTCAGCCGCCGCAAATCAGCCCTAGCCAAGGTCGCTAAAGCTGCTGGCGTCAAGCTAGAAAAGAAAGCCGCTAAGCCAGCTGCTGAGGCCAAAAAAGCTCCTGCCAAAAAGCCAGCCGCAAAGACTGCACCTAAGAAAACTGCAGCCAAAACAGCCTAAGTTTAACCTTATCGAAATAAACGCTCTCGGTAACCAGGGCGTTTATTTTTGCCGCAAAGCCACCCGAAACAAAAAATCCTCCAACGCCATCCGCAGATCAACTGATGATGTTTTCATTTGATAATCACATTCTGCTGCTAATTCGGTTAATTCCGCCAAGTCCTTTGGCGACAGCTGCCGAGCAAGCGGCCGCAACTTCTTGGCAACAAACGGATGTATGCCGAGATCAATCTTATCGCTAGCGCTAGCCGCTTCAGCCTTGGCTAATAACACCAGCTGCGACCACTGCGACCAGACCAACGGCGCCACTTTATAAACATCGTCGCTGCGGCGAAGTTCATCAAGCGCGCTCCGTAGATTTGCCGTTTTGCCGCGCACTGCCAATTCAATGATATCAAACACCGAAAACTCACGTGCTGGCGGCAAAACCGTTGCAATCGCTGCATCGTCAATTTTCACGGCATTTTTCAAGGCAGCTACAGCATGCGTTAATTGTAATTGGTCAATTTCAGTAGAACGCGATTTTTCATCGGCGATAATCACTCGCGCTACCATATCGCTAGCCTGCGTTTTCGTCAATTTTACACTGTGCTCGCTTGCATAGTCTAGCAGCCACTTTTCGGCCGCTGGACGCTGGCGATCAGTCAGCGGTGTTGCTTCAATTAGCTTTGCAGTTTTTTGCAAGGTTTTGAAAGTTTTGGTACGCTTATCCGGGCGCGGCTCAATCAATACCAAGTAGGTTTCTGCCGCAATATCGCTAGCCCATTCGCCGAGCTTATCCCACAAGTCTTTTCGTTCCGAGAGCCGTTCAATAACAATCAGCCGCCGTTCTTGAAATAAACTCAAGCCGCGCACCATATCGGCTAATTTATTCAAATCAAGACTGGCCGCGTCGATTTTTTCGGGCCGAACGCCTAACGATTTCACCAATCGCTGCAGCTCATACTGCGCACGGTAGGCATTCGTGCCAACAATCAGATAAATCATTTAACCTCCACCTGGCAGACTGGGCAAATATGCGTACCGCGGCCGCCGACTTTCAGCTTGATGATCTCCTGGTCGGGGTGGCGATGGCAGGCTTGGCCTTCGCGGCGAAACACATGAGCAAATGTCAGGTAATTCCCTTTTCGACCCTCGGCATCGACGTAATTTCTGTCGGTTGAGCCGCCTTGATCGATGCTGAGCTGCAAAATTTTTCCAAGTTCCGTAAATAATGTGTTCAGCTGCTGATCGCTGATGTTTTTTACCCGCGTTTGCGGATGAATCTGCGCCGCCCACAACGCCTCGTCAGCATAAATATTACCAACCCCGGCGATCACCGCCTGGTCAAGAAACGCTGGCTTGATCATTGAATTTTGGCGGCGGCGAATCCGCTGGATGAAATCCTCGACGCGCGTATTGGGATCAAGCGGCTCCGGCCCAACTTTTTGCATGAACGGCAAGTTCTTCACCTCATCAGTCGGCAGCAGCTTCACCCAGCCAAATTTGCGCTGATCGTTAAAAAACAGCCGCGACCCGTCTACAAAATCAATCTGTACCCGCGTCGACCGATCCGGCAGCTCGCCGATTAAGCTGTCGTTTGGATGCCCGCCAGCAAAGTCGTCGATCTCGCGAGCGGTATCCGCAGAAAAATCTTGGGCAACTTTACGTGGGCCCCGAGATTTTTTTGGGGATACCCGAGCGCTATGACGAGAGCTTTGGCGAAAAACTAGCTGCCCCGTCATCTTCAGATGTATCACCAACGAATAATGCGTATCCAAATCAATCATCAGCACCTTTGCCCGCCGCCGCACCGCCGTCACGCGCGCGCCATATAAAAATTGTTCAACATCAGCCAGCGCATTCGGAAAGCTTTTTGGCGAATCAAACACCGTCGCCCGCGCCACCACTCGGCCTGGCAGTAGCTCCGCCAACCCGCGGCGAACCGTCTCGACTTCGGGAAGTTCTGGCATTTATGCCTCCAACAGAGCGTTCAAACGCTTAATAAGCAGCTCATTATCGGTGTACTGCAACGCCATCATTCCCGCTACCTCGGCGCCTTCGCAATTTTCGACACGATCGTCAATCATCACGCATTCGCTAGCGACGACACCTAAGCGGCCAGCTGTCAGCGTGAAAATTTCTGGGTTTGGTTTGGCCAAGCTTTCCTCGTACGACAACACGCGCACATCAAACATTTTTTCTAATTCGCCTGGCGCAAATAGATATTCCAGCGTACCGCCGCCAACGTTACTCAACATCGCCATCTTCAAATTAGCGTACTGCTGGCGTAAATTTACGATATAGTTTATCAATTCCTCGTTGCGAATCCGCTTGTGCATCAAGAAATCATGCGTCTGCTGCTGTGTCCAGCCAAATAACTCAGCAATTCCCGATTCATACTCGCTACCGCTAATGAAACCGTAATCGTGCTGTTTACTGAGGTCGCGCAGCATTACCTTGCCCTCTGGCTCGGCCATTCTTATTAGCGTATCAATACTGCCTCCGTACAGTACGCCAAAACAATCGAAAATAACTGCTTTTATTGCCATGATTAGAAAATATTATTAAATGACGGTTTGAAATCTGGAATCTGATTGACAAAAAGAGCTTGGAGCTTCAGAGTATCAGCGTTAAGCGTACCAGGCGAGTCCTTGCAAGTTGAAGTCCACAAATTGGTATCGGTATTGTCGCCATCGCGCGTCTCGAATACGTAAGCCAGCCCTTTAGTAGCGCATACGCCGCGAATATCATCGTTTGATTTGTTATCAGAGGCCTGAATGTTGACCTTGACTAGCGCATAAGTAAACTGTTCATAAGCATTGCTATTATTAGCATATTCCTTCTTGTCCAAAACTCTATCCAGATAACCCGAATAAATAACGTATTTACGGGATGTTGGACTAACTGTAATCTGGTAGCTCTTGAACTCTTCATCAGCAACAATCGGACCGCGCACCGTCCAGCGCACGCTGCGAATTGGGTCTTGATTTTTGATTTTGCTCTCTAACGATTGTTCGGGGGTTTGCGGCTGCTCGGTCTTTTTATCCGGATTCAGCAATGATCGCACAAGTGTTACCAAAATGGCAATAACAACCACCACAGTAATAATAGTAATGATTATCGGTAAAATTCTCGGTCGGGATCCTCTGTACATGTTTGTATTTTAACACACTTATCACGCAGCGACGTGTACCACATCAGAAACAGCCGCAGCACCTAATTCTTCTGCGGCAGCACCCAAACCTTCTTCTACGTCTGCGAGAGAAGACTCGACGATTTCTTTAAAACGTCTATTCGTATTGTCACCGTTATTACCAGCTGTTGTTTCTTCAGAGGATTTATCAGTATCATCCTCTTTAGCGGTTATTTCGTCAAGCGGTAAAAGCTCTCTGCCAAGACTATCTGCTACTACCAACTCTTCACCATCTTTCCAAAAAACATTAATACTGCGTCTACGAGCAAAATGAAGTGTGTCAATAGCCTTAACGCCTTTTGGCATAACATACGGCATGTACTGCCCTTCTGCGCAGCTGTTTTCAGAAATTTCTTGTACTGCCGCCTCTGGATCGCCGCTGTCGTTTTTGGCATCAGGGCCGCAGCAAATTACTAGCCAACCGTAAGGTTTTTCTTTATTTGCATAATTATTGTAGATTTGCCAAACAGTACCGTCTGCGTCTACAAATTCGCCAACGAAAAAATGACAATCGTTACAACCGTCTTTTTCTCTAAGCTCTTTGTAAAGTTTGTTCGCAGCAGCCACTTGCTTGCTGAGATGAGACTTCTCTTGTTCTAGCTGCTCTTTTAGCTGCGCTATGCGCTCTTGCCTAGACAAAGGCCCAGGCCCTTCAGGTTTAGGGTTGCTATTTTCTGGTGACATATTCCGTACCATAACATCCGCCTTCTTGCTTAAGCTAACTGTAGTTAGATTATACCACAGTTGCAGTTATTTGTCCATATTTGTCCGGGTTTTCGCTAATTTTCAGCAAATTTTAAGTTTTTTACACTTCGCCCCAGTTATTGCCGATTTTGACGTCGACTTTAAGCTTAATACCGAGCTGCGGGTAGATATTTTCCATAGTCTCTACCAGCATCTTGCTGACCACTTCAGCGTTTTGGCGCGGACATTCAACCATAATACTGTCATGGATTTGCAAAATTTGGTAGCCGAGCAGGGTATTTTTGTCTGTAGATATAGATTTGCTGCCTGAAGAGACTTGCCTTTCCGGCAAGGCGAATTCGTTCTTTTCGAATTTGCCGGTCTCTGAAGGTAGCAAATCTGGGCTTGTCATTATCGTCAGTCGCTTCTCTACCGCCAGCATCGCCAACTTCATCAAATCCGCCTCGGTACCTTGTATCGGCATATTAGCTGCTGCGCGCTCGGCAGCCGAACGAACAGCAAAATTATTCGATCTAACATCGGGCGTCGGCCGGCGGCGGCCAAACAATGTCTGCACAAAGCCATCTTCGTGCGCTTGACGGATTGTTCGTTCCATGAACTCTTTGATGTGCGGACGGATACGATAATATTCGTCGATGAAATGCTGCGCCTCGCCGTAACTCATATTAGCAGCCGCCGCCAAACCATGCTGGCTCATGCCGTATAATACGCCGAAATTCACCACTTTAGCGCGACGGCGCTGTGCTGGTGTCACTTCATCAATCGGTACGTCATAAACTTCAGCTGCTGTCTTGGCGTGAATATCAACATCAGAATTAAAGTCTTCAATCATCTGTTTTTCGCCAGCCATCACCGCCGCCAGACGCAGCTCAAATTGCGAATAATCAGCATTTACGAAAACATTGCCAGGCGCTGGCACAAAGGCATCGCGAATCTGCCGCCCCAACTCAGTACGAATCGGAATATTCTGCAAATTTGGGTTAGTACTCGATAGCCGCCCGGTCGCTGTCACGTCTTGATTAAACGTCGTGTGGATATAGCCGTTAGCGTCAGTTTGCTCTGGTAAGGCCGCCACATATGTATTTTGTAATTTCGATAGTTCGCGGAAACGCTCGACCAACTCAATAATTGGATGTTGCCCGCGCAGCTTATCGAGTTCCTTTTGGTTGGTTGAATAACCAGTTTTGCCTTTTTTGATACCGGCTGTCGGCAAGAGCAGCTTATCAAATAGCGCGCTAGCCAACTGCGCCGGGCTGGCGACATTAAATTCATAACCGACTATATCATAAATATTTTGCTGAACCGCTGCAATCTCTTGCACTAATGATTTATTCATTTTTTCGAGTTTGCTGGCATCGATTTTGATACCTCGAAATTCCATTTGCGCTAAAACATTAATCAGCGGAAAATCCATCGTCTGCGCCACCTGCTGGAGGTCAGCCTGCTCAACCAATACCGACTTTTGTTGTTCATAAACTGCCCACAGCGCTGCCATCGCCAATCTTGGGTCATCCAAAGATTCTACGCCCGCCAAATCCGCTAGCGCGCGCGATTTGCGCAAAGGATTTAACAAAAATGAGCCCTGCGCGGTATCGTGTTTAACAGCCGGTAGCCGCTGGCAGCCAGCACCGAGAAGCGCTTTGAGAAACTCCTTGGTATCGTGGCCAACTATCGAAGCTTCTGCTAAAATAGCGCTTGCTTTAGCCAGCGGCAAACAGGCGACCTTGCCTTTTTCATGGCTCAGCCAAACCGTATCGCCATCCCAAATTACCAGTAATTCTGGCGCCATTACCAACATAGGTATGACTTTATCGCCCGATATTTCAACAGCCGGCGCAAGGATGTCGTTTCTAGCCACTTCTGAAGCGCCATCGCGCATGTGTTGTGGTAATTTTCGCAACAATGAGCGAAACTCCAGCTTTTCGAGTAACTCTCGCAACTTTGCCGTGTCTAAGTCGCGTACGTCCATTGCAGCCAAATCAAGTTTTACCGGTGCATCCGTAAACAACCGCGCCAATTCCCGGCTCATATAAGCAGATTTTTTGCCAGCTTCTAGTTTGCGGCGCAAACTGTCTTTAATCTGCCATAGATTCTCATAAACACCGTCTAGCGTTTCAAATTGCTGTAGTAATTTGACAGCTGTCTTCTCGCCGACCCCCGGCACCCCAGGGATATTATCCGACGAATCGCCTTTCAAGCTTTTCAAGTCGAGAAATTGGCCAATCCGAATACCGTAGCGCTTCTCAAACGCTGGAATATCAAATTTATCTATGTTAGTCAGACCTTTTTTGAGCGCATAAAGATACGTATTTTGGTCGAGAATTTGCAGCGCGTCCAAGTCGCTAGTAATCAAATATGTTTCGATGCCGCCGTGCTGCTCAGCCTGCTTGTCTAGCGTTGCCATGATATCGTCGGCTTCATAATCGTCGAACTCGTACAGCGGCCAACTAAAGGCTGCCAACAGTTCGTGCAAAATCGGAATCTGCGCATAAAAATCTGGCGGTGCTGGTTTGCGCCCAGCCTTGTAATCAGGATAAATCGCCAACCGGCGGCGAATATTCGTTCCTCGTTTATCCCACGCCACGCAAACATAATCAGGCTCAAGCTGCTTAATTAATTCTAAACTCAGCGCCGCGAAACCATACACGCCGCCTGTCGGTGTCCCGTCTGCGGTCGACAACCCAGGCATAGCATAATAACCGCGATAGAACACGCTTTTACCGTCGATAATCACTAAGCGTTTGGCCATATTTATATTATACGCTATCTAAGGGCCGTTACTTACAAGCGAATATAGCCATAATCATGTATACTAAGGTTATGACATCACAAGAAAAACCAGCCAAGATTTTGGCATTCGTCGGATTGCCTGGCGCCGGCAAAACCGAAGCAACCAATTTCGTAGCCGCCAAAGGTTTTCCCAAAATCTACGGCGGCGGCATTTTGTACGACGAAATGCGCGCCCGAGGCGTTGAGATCACGCCCGAATCGCAAGCCGAATTTCGCAAACAGTGGCGCGAACGCGACGGCAAAGACGTTATCGTCCGCCGCGCTGCCGAGCAATTACACCGCTTAATTGATGCTGGCCAGCATCGTTTATTGTTCGACGGGCTCTATTCTTGGACAGAGTACAAGTTCCTCAAACACGAGTTTCCTGGCGAGCTCATCGTTGCTGCCATTGTCGCACCAAAACATTTGCGCCACCGCCGTCTCGCAACTCGCCCCGAGCGGCCATTCACTGCCGAACAAGCTAACCAGCGCGATTGGTCAGAGATCGAAGACATCGAAAAAGGCGGACCAATAGCTATCGCTGATTATTATTTAATTAACGACAGCGATATTACTGCGCTATATGCCAAGATTAATTCGCTGCTCAGTACAACTGGTTTTGTTAACTTATAACACCTAAAACCAAAGTTATTGCAGATAAGTATAAAGTTTTTTAGCGTCTTTATGCTTGCGTAATTTTGCTAGCGCTTTAGCTTCAATCTGGCGAATTCGCTCGCGCGTCACTGCAAATTCTTGGCCGACCTCTTCGAGCGTGTGGCTCTTGCCATTATCCAGACCAAAGCGCATCCGGACGATCTTTTGTTCGCGATCGCTCAACGTACCTAGCAAATCTTTAACTTGTTCCTTTAACAGCTGATTTGAGGCCGATTCCTCCGGACTAATCGTACCTTCATCTTCAATGAAATCGCCCAGCACCGACTCGCCTTCATCATCGCCGTCGCGACCGACGCCAGCGTCCAAACTCGAAATGTCCTGCTTGATTTTCATGACATATTCGACTTTTTCTGGTTCCATCTCTAGCTCTTTAGCTAGCTCTTCAATCGTTGGCTCGCGATTCAGCTCCTGCGTCATGCGCCGCTGCGTGCGCAACAATTTATTGATGGTTTCTACCATATGAACTGGAATACGAATCGTTCGCGCCTGATCAGCAATCGCCCGGGTAATCGCCTGGCGAATCCACCAGGTGGCATAAGTCGAGAATTTAAAGCCTTTATCCGGATCAAATTTTTCAACCGCGCGCAACAAACCAGTGTGGCCTTCTTGAATCAAATCCAAGAAGTCTAAGCCGCGGCCCGAATACCGCTTAGCGATCGACACCACCAGGCGCATATTTGCTTCGGCCATTTTATCTTTAGCTTTTTTGTCGCCTTCTTTGACGCGTTTTGCCAATTCTAGTTCTTCCTCGGCGCTCAGCAGCGGGATTTTGCCAATCTCGCGCAAATGCAGCCGCACTGAGTCATCCGAAATATCATCGAAATATTGATTAGCATTGAGTACATCTTCAGGAGTATCTTCGTCCATCAAATCGTTGATATCAGGCTCATTGATGTCCTGATCTTGTATATTGTCGTCAGATGGCTTCTGCGCTTGGTCGTCGTTTGTCACGAGCTTTCTCCTTGATTATGTTATTGAGTGCCGCACGCAACTCTCTAGCCGCTGCCTCATCGCCAGCAGCTTCAGCGTCGCGTAACTTAGCTAATAATTCTTGTTGAGTTTGTTTGTTATGTTTATCCTCTTTATCCCGCAGCAGTTGGCACATCGCGACATAGCGATCGCCGCTATCCCATGCTGCATAACGCTCCTCAGCGCGCAATGATACCATTTTTACATAAATATCAGCTTTTTGCAACTTTTTAGGGCGATTTTGCAGATCGTCTTCTTCGAGGAGTACCGTCGCTAATAACTCTCGCTCAGCGCTGCTCCACTGCTGGCGGCCGGCGCGGCGCAATTCTTCTAAACACCTAGCATCATAAAGCGCCAAAGCCAAAATGTTATCCTCTAGCACCGCCTGTTCGTTCTTAATAATCGATGTATTTGCAACAACGGGTTTGAAAGTTTGTTTCTTGACTGGCTCGCCAGCTAATTTTTGGCGCACCGCCTCCTCGCTAGTATGCGACATAGTAGCTATCCGCTTGATATAGTATTCGCGCTCGACGGGGTCAGCTAGCCCGCGCACTATTCGCAGTGCTGCCGTAGTAAAAGTTCGCCGGCCGACCGCCGTATCTAAATCACAGCGCTCGGCATGCTGGCGCAGCACCCATTCGACAGCTGGCTCGTTGCGAGTTACCGCTTCGCGCCACGCCTGAACACTCGATTTGATCAATTCATCTGGATCTTTAGCGCCACCTGGCAACGAAATAATCGTTAGCTCAACACCCTCATGCGAGGCCAGCTCAATTGCCCGCTCGGTCGCTGCCACACCCGCTTTATCACCATCATAACAGAGGCGAACATCGCCTGTCAGCCGCTTGACCGCTTTGAGATGATTTTCAGTCATCGACGTGCCAGCGGTCGCTACTGTTTGCGCTACGCCCGCTTGGTGGCTGCTAACTACATCCAAGTTCCCCTCAACCATCACTACGAAGCCACTTTTGCGGATCGCCTCTTTGGCTTGGCTCAACGCGAAAATATGACGACCCTTATCATATAGTAATGTCTGCGGCGTATTCAGATATTTCGGCGCATTCGGCACATTGCCAATAATCCGCCCGGTAAAGCCAATTACTTGCCCGCCCTGATCCATCAACGGTATCATCATTCGACCGCGAAACAAATCTTTGCCATAGCGGTTTAATAGCCCCGCGTCGTTGATCTCTCGCTTAGTAAAACCTCTTTTTTCGAGCGCCGCCAGCAACGCCGTGCCGCTATCCGGCGCATAACCAATCTGAAAATTCTGAACAGTTTGCCGCGACAATCCTCGCTGCTTAAAAACATATTCAATCGCCTGCTGGCTACGCAATAAACTCTGTTGGAAATATCGTGCTGCTAGCTCGTTGGCTGCCAACAGCCGCTTTTTGTAGGCGCTGCGCTTCTTGGCACCAGCCGATTGATATTCGCTGAGATCAACCCCAGCTTTGCGCGCCAAAAATTCCATCGCCTGGCGAAAATCCATCCCCTCGGCCTCCATTACAAAAGCGAAGACATCGCCGCCTTTGTTGCTCGAGAAATCATGCCAAATATTTTTTTCAGGACTTACGAAGAAGCTTGGCGTTTTCTCGCCAGTAAACGGACTTAACCCCTTATAGCTGCGCCCTGCCCGCTTTAGCTCAACATATTCGCCAATCACATCTTCGATATTGAGCCGCGAGCGAATTTCCTCCTTGGCATCCATACATTTTAGTATATCACTCTTTACCTCTGTTATCGGTTGTGGTTAAATATAGATATGAATCAGGACCCGTACACCAATCCGCAACAACCGTATTCGCAGGGTTCTGCTAATAATTTACCGCCAGAAAACCCGCAGCAGCCAGCTGCACCGTACAATCAGGTCTACGGCCAGCAAACACCGCAGCAGCAAATGGCGCCTAATCTGTATTACAATAGCCAAGCCGCCCAGTCGCAGCCGCCGACATACCCGCAGCAAACATCCAGCCTGGCAACTAATCAGCCTGATCAACTACCGCAAATTAACCAAACCGCGCCATCGTACGACACAGGACCGCAGCCGCTAAGTACCTTCCCGGTTTACGCCAGCAGCTCGGATGATGATTATAATACTGTTGACTACCTTAACCGCATCGCTCCGCAAGAACAACACACCATCAATCGAATCGCTATATTTGCGCTCATTGGCACTGTTATTGCTAGCGTTATCATCATTTTGATTCTAATCATCAACCCTGGCGCATCTGATGCCAACAGTCTGATCCAGCCGATCCGCGACCGCACCGATACGCTGAACAAAGTCGTCGACGAAAACGAAGGCCGCCTGACGCAGACTGAAATTGCCGAGGCCAACACTGCGCTCAACAGCACCCTGACGACCATGCAGACCAGGCTAGACGCCATCATCAAAGAGCGCAAAATCCAGAAAAAATCCTCTAGTACCGAAAAAAACTACCTAGAAGCCCTGCAGAAAAAGCTCAACGATTCCTACCAAAAAGGTAAGCTTGACAGCAGCTACGCCACCGCCATGACTTACGAATTAACCATTTTAAAGTCGCAACTCAACAAGCTTAAAAAGGTTAGCGACTCCAAATCAATCCGCTCGTTCTGCGACGAATCTACCAAAAATCTTGATGTCATCCTCAAGGCCTACCACGACTTCGCTTCAACCAAGCAGTAGCAGCTATTCCGTCACCAGCCGATAACTTAACCGCGCCAGATCAAAAAGTTCTTCGTCGCTGAGTTGTCCGCTGCAAATCACCGTAATCCAGTGTTTTTTATTGAGGTGAAAGCCTGGCTGGACCGACTCATATTTTTGTTGTAACTTTAACGACAACTGTGGATCGCACTTCAAACTTACTCGTAACGGTTTCGAATTTTCGGCTATCAATGCGAACATTTTTTCGCTTTGACCAGCATCTTTGCGACCGACTTTGTACACAGCCACCTTATCGCCAAACGGATAGTCCAACCAGGCGCCTGGCAAACTTAGCAAAAACTCTTCAAACTGCTGGTGCGTCATAGCCATTTGCTCCGTATAAAGTATACCAGCATCAATATCGGCAAAACGACCAGCAGCGCTATCGTTATCCAAAACATTACATCGCTATGAAACGGCAGCTGCGAAAAATTCATGCCTGCCAGACCCGTCAAAAACGACATCGGCATAAATATCGTCGTTACAATCGTCAAGCGCTTCATCACATCGTTCATTCTGTTGGACACCACCGACAGATACATATCCAGAGCACTAGTCAATAAATCGCGCATGGTATCAATCAGCTCGTGCACGCGCCAAGCATAATCATAGCTGTCGCGCGCATAAATCGCGCACTTTTCGTCGAAAATGCTATACCGACCATTACTCAAACCATTTAGCATATTCATCAGCGGCAAAATCACTTTGCGCAAATCCGCCAATTGGCGCTTATACACAAAAAGTTGCTGCAACTGATGCTTGCCCGGATCGCGAATCATTGTATCTTCTAATTGATCGGTTACGTCGTCAATTGAGTTAAGAATCGGCATATACTGCTCGACTGTAAATTGAATCATCGTTGCTGCAATTAGCGACGGCGACAGAGCACCTGGCCGGTACGCTTCAATCCGCTCGGCAACCTCGCTATCTAATTCGTCGCGGTGCAAGGTGATAACTTTGTTTTTGCTGAGCAAAATCGTCAACCCTTGCCAATGGACATTGCGGCGTTCAATACTCGGGATTTCTGCCTTAATCAGTAGCCAATCGCCGCCTTCGACCGCTTGCGGCAGCCAACGGTTCTCAATCAAAATCCGCCGCTGCAACTCCGATAAGTTTAATTTTTCAATTAAACTTTGCCGTACTTCTAGAGAATCATCGCTGATATCATGCCATATTTTATCTGTCACGCCTTCACCTTTTTCAAATAATATTTTAATTCTTGAATACTGCCGCGAATATCCTCCAGTGCCCGATGATCCTCTGGTTTGGCAAATTTCTTGCCGTATTTACCCTCAAACACCACTTTCCAGGCACTGACATCTAACATCCGATAGTGTAGCCTTTTTGACAACGTAGGCCACCACCCGTCAATAAACCGCCGATCTTGATGGATTGAGTTGCCGCCCAGCAAAATCCGCGGCTCGTCCGCAAAATGCTCATCGCAAAACGCCAGCAAATCATGCTCCACCTCGGCCAGCGGCTTGCCCGAGGCATTTTGTTGCTCCAAACCGCGCCGCGCCTCCGGATGTTCATTCCAAAAGCTAGCATTGCGGTCAAGCAGTCGTTTCAGTTTCGCCGGCTCATGCCGCACCACGCCTTCATAAGTAGCGATTTCCGTAAAATCCCAATCCGTCGCAATCGCCGCCACCTCCAAAATCTCATCATGCGCCGGATCCAATCCGGTCATTTCCAGATCCATCCACAGAATTTTTTTCGGCTTGAAACTCGCTTTCATATACCTAGTATACTACTTTTTGGCGTCGTAGTAATCGCTAGCATAGCGGTCTGGCACTTGCTGTAGCAACTCCTCGACTTCATCGCCGAATCGCGCTACCCCGCCAAGGCTCAAGCGCCTCTCTCTGCTCATTCGGACAAATTCATAAGCGCCCTCCGACGGATTAAAATTTGCCTCTTCTATCAATGCTTCGTACAATGACACCGCGTCGCCATGCTCATACTCAATACCATATGGCATCATATCTAAACTCTTAAGATTCGCCGCATAACGCTCGGCTACCTCGGTATCTACACCAGATTCCAACGCTTTATCCAGCTGCAATGCCTGCATGAAATAATCGTCCGTCGGGTCACCGTACAGCTCGTGCGGCAGACTCACGCCTTCAATGCGCGCATCATCAACACCGCGAACTTGCATCTCTGAAAGCAGCCGCACCGCCTTGAGCGCTAATTTGTTACCAAGTTGATGATGCTCGTTATGCTCATAAACCGTCGGCCGGATAATATGCTCGGCTGTATCTAGCACTGCCTGCGTGGTCGCTTTCAGCTCCCAGCCGTTAGGGCCTCTACAAACGAGGACTTGATTAATTGTGAAATCGCATTCCTCCATATGCTCATTGACCGAACCAATCCGCTCTGCCCCGTAACCATGCATCGTATCGCGTGGCGAGAAACGGCACGACAAATCGTAGATGGTTTCATCGACATCATCGCTATCGCTACCTTCAAGTTTTTCTTCGAGAACCACCAAATCAACATCGCGCGGCGACGTCAGTTCGCGGCTATCGTCAACTAGTGCCTCGAGCACCTGACGCGCCGCACCGCCTTTGAGGCCTATATACTCTGGCAGCTCGTCCAGGTCAAAGCCCAGGTTTGCCCGTCCTATAATTTCGGCCGGCAGCTTATAGTTATATACCTCGTTGCAGTCTCTCTCTGGAATTATTTGGCGTTCGCCCTTGTCTAGTGCTGCTAACGAACGCGGCCGATGGATATTTGGCTGAATATCCTTGGGTGTAAGTTTTGTTCTCTCCATCTTTTTATTTTAGCATAAACGTGATAAAAAGTCAATAAGATTACCTAATGAAATACCCCTCCTGGCGCGAAGAGGGGTCTGCCGCCCCGGCGAGAGTTGCAGCCAAGCAAGGCCAGGCAACCTCCGCCGGGGTGGAGTGGGAGAGTATCACACGAGACTATCGTAAATTACCCTCACAACGTCCCACCCGTCTCGTGGGTGGTAACGAAGTTTTTTGACCTCAGCTTGGCTGAGGTCAAAAAAGATTATAGACCGAGGGGGCTTTTCAATTTTAATGTTTCTCACCTCCTCAATCATCCCCAACCCCGAGAACCGGAGGCGTGTAAGCACACCCCCGGTTCTCGGGTACACTCGCCACACCCACACATACGTGGGCGGACGGGGGGCAACAAAATCGAGCGGGACATAGTCCCACTCGAAAACTATCCCCGAGTCATAAAAAAACTCGAGGAGTAGTTTAATAGCTAGGGGTGGCTCCCTTTTCTCAGCCATCTCTGGCTCCTCTCTGCCCCATTCCGGGGCGATCTTGGAGCTCGATCCTGTACCGAACCCTCTTTAGCGCCGTGAAAACCACCGTTTCACAGCATCAAAGAGGGCTCGATTCTACGTCTATATTAAAGTGCGCCAGAGACCGGCGGCATCGCCCCAGCCCCTCGCCGGTATTATAACACATTATTGCAATTACTACCATAATAATATTAAGCACTAGAACGAAGCAGCCAAATCCCTCTCGGGCCCCGCACCCAAAAACTACCGCCGCTGACGCCGGAGGTTGCTATCCAACCACGCATAGCGAGCAGCTAACCTACATCTACACTCTATACTAACGTTATTTTCTAGGCACGCCATGTTATACTAAACCCATGACCAAACGTATTCTCCTCAAACTCTCTGGCGAGCAGCTCCAGGGCGAGTTCACCAGCGGCTTCGACCCGCAACGCGCCCGCTGGATCGCCGAACAAATTAAACCAGCACTAGAAACTGGCGCCGAAGTCGTCATCATGGTTGGCGGTGGCAATTACGTCCGCGGCAACCAAATCATTGGCCACGGCATCCAGCCCGTCTCGGCCCACAATATCGGCATGCTCTCAACCCTGATGAATGCCATCGCTCTGGCTGATGTCTTCAACGACGCTGGCTTGCCGACCCGCGCCCTGTCCACCGTCGAAATTAATCAATTTATCGACCAATACACCTTTCGCCGCGCCCTCAGCCACATCGAAAAGGGCCGCGTGGTCATCGTTGCCTGCGGCACTGGCCGGCCATTCCTGACCACCGACACTGCCGCCCTGAACCTAGCTTTAGAAATGCAGTGCGACGTTGTGATTAAAACAACGAAAGTTGATGGGGTATACGATAAAGACCCAATGAAGTTCCCTAACGCTGTCAAATTCGACCAATTATCGTACCAAGAAGTGCTAGCCAATCCCGACATCGCCGTCATGGACAAAGCCGCCATCGGTCTAGCCATGGACGAACATATCCCGGTTGTCATCTGCGACCTCCTCACCGACGGTAATATCGCTCGAGCCGCCCGCGGCGAGACAGTCGGCACGCTGATTAGCTAGCATCTTTAATACCGCCGAGGCAAGTCGCCGCAATAACCGCCGTTCTCATCAAGTCGCGGCTAAGCCTCAAAAACGTTAATCTTTCTTCTTATCTAATTTATCCAGCTTGAAAAAGTGTACAATTGCATACACCACAAAGGCCACCGCCAGCAGTGTAATTAATGAGCTGACAAACGCCCCGTAGAGAAATTCAGCTTTGCGACCAGCAATTTCGACGGTAAACGATGCCGCCTGCAAGCCTTTTTGCGAGCCGACAATCAGCTGTACTAGCGGGTCAATAAATGCCGTCACCAACTTTTTCACCGTATCGCCAGCTGCTGTACCGATCGCCAGACCAACTGCTAGTCCGACTATACCCTGCTCACGGATAAAATTAACGAAACCGCCCATATGGGTGTCTTTAACTATTGTTTGCGCCAATTTTTTGTCAGCTAGCTTTTTGGCAGCTGATTTTTTGGCTTTTTTGACTGTTTCTGATGGCATTTAGCCTCCTTTAACTGTTTGGTTATAACCTGGTTTCTCGTGATAAATCGCTTTGTAATTATTTATTCCTCAACCTTACAACGTAACCTTACAAGCGCTCTGGCGCCGCGATTCCCAAAATCGTCAGCCCCGCCTTCAAAATATCAGCATACACCGCCACCAAACCGACGCGGTGCGCTTCTTTGTCGCTGCCGACAACTTGATTTTTCTCATAGTAGCGGTTGAACTCCTGCGCCAACTCAAACAGATAGGCGCAGACATGATGCGGCTCCAGACTTTCGGTAGCGCGGTTAACCGCCTCAGCGTATTCGCTCATTTTCCTGACTAACAGTCGATCTTCGTCGAATAATTCCTTCGGAAATGCAACTGCTTGCTCAGATTTTGCCAAAATTCCTCGCGCCCGAGCGTGTGCGTATTGCAGATAGCTACCGGTATTACCGGTGAGACTCACCGCATCATTGATGTCAAACACTACATCGCTACCGATTTTTACTTTCAAGAATTGATAGCGCAGCGCGCCCGCCACCACCTCGTCGGTCGGCTCGCCGCCAGCTTGCTTAATAGCTTTCTTGAACTCGTTAAACAGCCAATCGATAGTGATTACCTCGCCAGTACGCGAACTCATTTTGCCGGTCGTTAATTTGACCAGGCCAGTCGCATAATTAAACAACTTACCTTTCAATTCTGGAATTGCGAGTTCACTAGCGGCGATCACGCCGCGGAAATACGCCGCCTGCTCTTCGCCGTTGACAGTAATCGACAAGTCCAAGTTCGGATAATCTTGGTGCTTCAGCTGAATCAGCCCCATATCGTGCGCGCCGTATAACCCATTGCCGTGCGAACCGATGAATACGTTATCAAACGCACCGTATTGGCTACCTTTGAAGATATACGCACCATCTGATTTGGTAAAGACCTCTGGGGTTTTTGCTTTGATCAAGGCCTTGCCTGGCACTTCGGTTTCGCTCTCGACATAACGCCGTTCAATTGGCACATTCCCCAGCCGCGCCACATTGGCGTCAATTTCATCAAAACTCCAAGCCTTACAGGTCTCGTACACTTGCTTATACAGCGGATCATCCAGCACAAACGATTGCTTGGCTAGCTCATCAATTTCTGCCCGCGCCTCTGGCGATTCTTTAGCTGCCCGCGCCCCTTCAACGTACATACGGCTCATAAACTCGTTGCGCTTATCAGCCGGAATAGCGTCTAACTTGCCAACATCGCCGTCAATTTCGCGAAGAATCGCCCACATACTCTTGCCGACATGCGTGCCGACATCACCATGGTAACTGACTCGGTGTACCGCCGCGCCGTCTACCGCCAGCAAATTCGCCATGGTGTCCGCCAAAATCGAGTTCAACGCGTGGCCGATATGCATGGCCTTAAACGGATTTGGGCAATTGGTTTCAATAACGACCGTCTTGCCTGCACGATTAGTCGCTGGCCGCACTTTCAGTGATTCCAGCACCGCTTGATCGCTTAACGTCACGTTGATAAAGCCTGGTCCAGCCACATTGACCTCGCTAAACTCCTGGCGGCCGCGCAACTCTTCGGCAATCGCCTCAGCAATCTCGCGCGGATTTTTGCACAGCGGCTTGGCTAATTGTAGCGCCGCATTAGTCGCAAAGTCGCCGAACTTTGGGTCGGGGCGCGTTAATTGCACATCAACCTGCTGCTGATACAGTTTGTCAATTATTTTCTTCAGTGTAATAACACAATCAATCATAGACCATATTATAACACTTTTTTGCTACGGCTAATCTTCCGTGCCGTCAAAATCTGGCTGGCGATACACCGATACCGGCGTAATATTACGAGCATGATCCGATTGCAGCACCGCACGCAACATCGCTGTATCGTCGCTGCTCTCGTTGTAAGTTGGCTCGAAATCTTCTACTTTTTGTTTTTCTTCTTCTGCCATATTCTCATATTAGCATAAGTAGTATAATTTGTCAAGAGACAGCCGCTCTAATCAGTCCAGCAAACAGCGGATGCGGCCGCATTGGCCGCGAACGAAACTCGGGGTGCGCTTGCGTTGCGACAAAATAGCGGCAATTTGGCGCCTCGACAAATTCGACTAGCCGCCCGTCTGGCGACAAGCCCGACACAGTCACGCCGCCACGAGCAATCTCATCTAGAAACTGCTGGTTCACCTCATATCGGTGGCGGTGGCGCTCCTCGGTGTGATCCGACTGATATACTTTGGAAGCAAGCGACCCTGGCGTAAATACTGCCGGATAATTACCCAGCCGCAACGTACCGCCAGTCGACTCTTTGCCCTCTTGGCCAGGCATAATATACACCACATCGTGCGTCGTAGCATCGTCAAACTCCGTGCTGTTAGCATCGTCGAGCCCGGCTCGCCGCGCCGCCGCAATTACCGCTGTCTGCAAACCTAAGCAAATCCCCAAATACGGCACATCGCGCTCAAGCGCATACTGCGCTGCCGCAATCTTGCCTTCAATCCCGCGCGGGCCAAAGCCGCCTGGCACCAGCAGAGCATCAACCGTCTCGAAATCGCGCTCGGTAACTGTTTCGGCATTGAGCCACTTGATATGCAAACCAACATTTTCATGCCAGGCCGCACTCTTGAGCGCCTCGGTCACCGATAGATAAGTATCCTTGTTTTCCATATATTTAGCGACTAAGCCGACAGTTACGATATCGGTTGGCTTTTTGCTTTGCAGTTGAGTTAACGCTTGCCATTTCGCGAGATTCGGCTGAGTAAAATTACCAGTGAACTTATCGAGAATGGTCATCAGCGGGCTAGCGGCTATCCGCTCGGGAATCATAAATACGGTATCGAGATTTGGCAGCATCAGCACCCCCGGCAAGTCAACGCCGCCGTACAAAGCAATTTTTTGAGCAACTGACTCAGGCGCTGGCTCGTCGCTGCGGACAACCACGATCTCTGGCACGATACCGAAACCGCGCAAATCGTTTAAGGCATTTTGCGCCGGCTTGCTCTTGAACTCTTTACTGGTATCAATAAACGGCACATAAACCACATGTGCGTATAAGCAGCGTTCCTTACCGATTTTGTGAGCAAATTCGCGGATTGCCTCGATGAAACTTAACCCCTCGTAGTCGCCCACTGTACCGCCGATTTCTACGATATGCACATCGCTGCCTTCGCCAGCCGCAATAATTGACTCTTGAATGGCGTGCGTTAAGTGCGGGATTAGCTGGACAGTTTTGCCGTGAAACTTACCGGCGCGTTCATCGGCAATCAGCTCTGAAAGTAAGCGTCCCGCCAGTGTGGCGTTTTTCTGCGTCAACTCTATATCTAAAAACCGCTCGTAATGGCCAAGATCAAGGTCGGTTTCAGCACCATCGCGCGTCACGAAGCATTCGCCGTGCTCTGCCGGATTAAGCAAACCCGCATCCACATTGAGATACGGGTCGCATTTCTGAATTGAGACTTTGATGCCCTTGGCCTGGAGAACCGCGCCGATGCTCGCAGCGGTAATTCCCTTCCCTACCCCCGAGAGAACGCCGCCAGTTACGAAGATATATTTTGTCTGTTTGCCCATGTATGATTGCTCTTTCATGAGCCCTTATTATAGCATAACCGATTAGAGTACGCTATATGTAGCGTGTCTATTGGCAGCCCTCGCACATAGTTAGTGTTGCCGGATCAATTGGCGCTGATGGTACGCCGTCAGCTTCAGCTTTTTGATCGGCTTCAGCTTGCGCTTTGGCTATCTCGCGTTCAATCGCCTCGAGTTTTTCCTCGAGCGTCATGTCGTCGTTAATTATCGCTGATGGATTCATTATTTCCCCCTTTACTTATATTCATTATAGGCTAATAAGCCGCTTATTCAATTGCTAAAACTGTTACTTTACGGTGTTAACTTCATAGTTCGTATTGGTGCTTTCAAAGAAATTGACTAATTCAAGCGTATCGTTGGCCGCCGCCATCCATTTAGCTGGATTAGTTACATTATATTCTTTCTCGAAGCCTAATTCTTCTAGGCGGCGGTCAGTCATAAACTTGACATACTGGTTCACGTAATCCGCGTTCAAGCCCAAGATACCCTTTGGCAGCATGTCTTTGTTGTAAGCCTCCTCAAGCGCTACCGCCTGCAAAATCAGATCGCGAATTTCATCGGCGAATTCTTGCGTCTGCAAATCTGGATTCTCGTCAAGAATTGTCAACAGCAAGTTAATGCCGAAAGTTAAATGCAGATTTTCGTCCTTAGTAATCCAATCCAGCAAACTGCCGACATTGCGCAGCAAATTACGCCGGCGAAAACTCATACCAACCATAAAACCGCTATAAAACCAAATACCTTCGAGTACAATATTATAAGCTACCAGATTACGCACAAAATCTTTCTTGCCCTTGGTAGTAGTAACATCCAGCTTATCATTCAGCATGCGGCCGACATACTTGGTCTGGAAGTCAGACTTGTCTTTTAGGCTTTTCTTGCCGTAGCCGGCTGCATAAATCTCTTGGCGGTCAAACGGAAACGTTTCAATAATGTATTCAAAGGTCATAAAGTGGTTAGCTTCTTCCCACATCTGTTTCGATAGATACAAATGGCATTCTGCGGCATTGACATACGGATAAATACCAAAGGCTAGCGATTTGTTAATTAGTAATTCGTTCGGATTCAAATAGCTAATGACAGTTTTGAGGGCGTGTTTCTCGTCTTCGGTCAATTTCTCGAAATTAGCTAAATCTTGGACTAATTGTACCTCATTCGGGAACCAAGTATTAGCAACTGCCTGATTATACAAATCCATCGCCCACTGGTAGCGAACTGGTTTGAGCTGCAGACCGTCGCGCAGACCTGATCCCAAAATACCTTGCGGTTGTGTTGTTTGCGTCATATTTCCTCCTTATTATTGTGATTTTAGCAACGTTTATGATTGTTTACGGCGAGCAAAGCCGAAACCGCTTACCCTTTTGGCGCTGTCGGTACGAACTTTCTGTACCGATTGCGACGTGACGGTGGTTTGCTCGGATTGGTGGCGCGGCTTGACGTGCAAGTAGTAAGTAGTTTTGAGACCGCGACGCCACGCTTCTGAATAGATTTCGATATATTCATCAATATCGCGCGACTCTAGATACATATTACGGCTAATCGCTTGGTCAACCCATTTTTGCGCTCGCGCCGCTACCTCGATAAAGGCGTACGGGCTCAGCTGAAAACTAGTTTTGTAAACATCGCGGACTGCTTGCGGAATTTGCTCGAAACCTTGAATATCGCCCTGATTCGCCAGCAAGTCGTCTTTGAGCGCTTCCCACAGATTAAGTTGTTTGAGTTTACGCACCAAATTAGCATTAACCTCTAGGAATTTGCCGTTGAGCGTACTACGGCTAAAAATTTGGCTAAACTGCGGGTCAAGTCCCGGTGTTGTACCTGCCACGTGCGAGATATTAGCTGTCGGTGCGATCGCCATCAAGGTTGCGTTACGCATACCTTTTTTGACTTTTTGGCGCAGCGCTTCCCAATCCAGGCACGATTTACTATCAATTTTTACCTTAACGCCGCGCTCTGTTGTAAGTTTATCAACGGTATCGATAGGCAGTAAGCCTTTGCTCCAGCCGCTGCCAGCAAAGTTCGGATAGCTGCCGCGCTCAGCTGCTAGGTTAGCCGATTCATCAATGGCATGGTAGCTGATAAACTCAGTTAGCTGGTCAACCAGATCGTAGGCAGCCTCGCTTTCGTAACTAATCTCTAGCTTCTCCAAAACATCCGATAACCCCATATAGCCGAGCCCCAGCGCCCGATTCTGCTCATTGCTATGCATAGCTTCGGTAACTGGCGTGTTCGTAATGTCAATCAAGTTATCTAACTGGCGCGTGGCGGAGCGCACTGATACCGCCAAACGATCCCAGTCCCAAGTCTTATCAGCATTGAGAAAAGCCGACAAATTCATACTAACCAGGTTGCAAGTCGCAATATTGTTTTCGTCCTCGGGCAAAGTTATTTCGGTGCACAAATTACTGAGGTGGATTGTCCCGGTATTATTATTGAGCGCCCGCAAATTGATGGCATCCTTCCAGGTTAACCAAGGGTGTCCAGTCGCTTGTAGACTGCTGAGAATCTGGCGGAACTGTTGGCGGGCCGGCACAACTTCGAATCGATTAATTTTACCGGCTTCTGCTATCTTGATATATTCCTGGTAGCGACGGCTAAATGCTTCACCGTATAGTTCGTTTAAGTCGCTAACTTCAGCTGGATCAAATAAATACCAGTCCTGCCCGCCTTGGACGCGCTTCATAAACTCATCCGAAATAAACACCGCTGTATCTAGAAATCGCGTCCGCAAGTACGGGTCGCCCGAATTCTGGCGCAAATCGAGGAATTGCAAAAAATTAAGGTGCCAGTTCTCCATATATGCTGCCGCCGCACCCGCTTTCTTGCCCTTGCGCGACACCGCAAACAGCGCCGTATCAATCATTTTCATGAACGGAATCGGACCAGTTGACTCGGTATTGGTGGTTTTGACAGGACTGCCGGCGGCGCGCAGCTTATTCATACTAATACCGATACCGCCAGTACCTTTAGCGATGAACATGGTATCGCGAATGCTTTTGGCTATCGAAGCCATGTCGTCCTGAACTTCCATAACAAAACAGTTGCTTAGCTGCGGAAACGAACCGCCAGCGTTAACCCGCGTACTGCCGCCCGGACTATATTCCAGATTAGCCATGTGGCGGTAAAATTTTATCGCCGCCTCGGTCGGATTGACTTCGTTAAAACTCAAACCCATAGCAATACGCATGTTAGTGAATTGCGGCACCTCAATCGGATCGCCGCTTTGGCGCCGCAGCGCGTAACGATTCCGGTTGGTAACTACGCCGAGATATTTGCTAAGTGAATCCTTGCTCGGATCAAGCGCCATCGCCAGCTTTTTGAGGTTAAATAGCTGCGAATCAGCCATTCGCTTATCTAGTAGACCCTCTTTAGCGGCTTGGCGAATATAGATAGGGAATTTTTGCGCGTGTAGCTTTTTAAGCTCGATTTCGTTAGTATAATCGCCGAGCACTTGCTGGTAGATAGTTCGCAGCAGCAATCGCGCCGCAATCGTATCAAAGTCCGGGTCGTCTTTGACATTTTGAACTGCCGTCTGGATAAGCGCTTCATCAAGTTGCTCGGTAGTAATACCGTCAAACAGCGTCAACTGCAATTCGGCCGCTATTTGCGCTACTTTCGCAATTTGGTCTGGCAAGCCTTCGCTAGCTGCCAGCAGAGTTAAATTAATTTTGTTAGCGTCAAACGGCTGCTGGCTGCCGTCGCGCTTCACAACTGTAATATCTGCCATCGTTTCCTTTCTTATTTTTAGCTGCTATTTTTGAGCGCAAAAAACTAGCTAGACCATCTAGATCTGTTTTGCGCAATTTATTTGCATATTTGTCTATTTTACTAAACACTATACATATAGCGTCTGTATACCAAGCATAAACGCTAAATATGGATTTTTCAAGCATTTTTGCTAGTAATTTTCACAACTGGTTTGGCCCATGCTATCATGGAAAATATGGAACCTATTATTTCTATTACTCATTTTAAGATGCGTTTCGGCAAGACCGAAGTCATCAAAGACTTAAGTTTTGAGGTCAAACGCGGCGAAACATTTGGTTTTCTCGGCAGTAACGGCTCCGGCAAGACCACTACCATTCGCGCCTTGCTCGGTATTTATCAGCCGACCGCCGGCGAACTGCTGATTAATGGCAAACCTTACTCGGTATCAAGTGGCATCAAGCTCGGCTATTTGCCAGAAGAGCGCGGCCTTTACAAAAAAGAGCCGGTTATCGACATCATGACTTATTTCGGCCAGCTCAAAGGCATGAGCCGCCTCGACGCTCGGCAAAAATCGCTTGATTTTTTGAAGCGCGTTGACCTGCTCGACAAAGCCAAAACTCGTCTCGACAAGCTCAGCGGCGGCCAGCAGCAAAAAGTCCAGCTCGGCATCACAGTCATCGACAACCCAGAGCTGCTAATTCTCGACGAGCCAACCAAAGGATTTGACCCAGTTAATCGCCGGCTACTGATGGAAATCATTGAAGAGCACCAGGCCAAAGGCGCTACCGTCGTCATGATTACTCACCAGATGGAAGAAGTTGAGCGCCTATGCGACCGGATACTGCTGCTCAAAGACGGGGCGGCACATGCTTACGGTACAGTCGCTAATGTTCGCAAACAATTTGGCGGCAAGTCGCTCGACGATATCTTTGTTCAAGTCTACAGCCACAACAACGAGGAGAAGCAAAATGCATAATTTATCAACTGTCATTCGTTTCGAGGTCGTTCGCGCCCTCAAGAAAAAATCGTTTTGGATTCTAGCAATTAGCTTTCCACTGATGTTTGCGGCAATTTTTGGGATGGTTTTTTTATCTAATCAAGCTACCAACGACGCTGCCGAAAAGCTCAAAAACCAGTCGTTCAGCATTGCTATTACCGACGAATCAAAGATGGTCAAACCGCAGCTAATCGCCGCCTCGAAAGCCACCGAAATTAATCCCAACGACAAGCAAAACGCTATTGACCGCGTCAAAAACGGCCAGCTTGATGCGTACATCTACTATCCAAAGAATCTCGACCAGCAATCAATCGAAGTTTACGGTAAAGATGTCGGTATTTTTGACAACGGCCGCTACGGCAGCCTGGCTAGCAGTCTATTAGCCACCTCTGTTCGGTCAGACGTTAATCCGGCTATTCAAAAAATTATCCAAGGCAAAATCAACTCAACCAGCACTATTTACCGCGATGGCAAAATCCACGACAGCGTCCAAGAGATGATTCTGCCAGGTATCTTTTTAATCCTCTTTTATTTCCTAATCACTTTCTTTGGCAATCAAATGCTGACCAGCACCACCGAAGAAAAAGAAAATCGCGTTATCGAGATGATTCTCACCACTATCGAAGCGCGAACCTTAATTGTCGGCAAAATTATCTCGCTAATAATTCTGGCAATAGTTCAAGGCTTGCTGGTGGTCTTGCCGGTGCTTATTGGCTACTTGTTTTTCCACGACCAGCTCAAGCTACCGTCAGTCGACCTCAGCAGCTTGCCAATCGACCCGTTACGTATCGGCATCGGCTTTCTAGCCTTTGCTAGCAGCTTCATGATGTTTACCGGCCTGCTAGTAGCTATCGGCGCCGCCGTGCCGACCGCCAAAGAAGCTGGCAGCTTTTTCGGCGTAGTAATGATTTTACTGTTCGGCCCGCTTTATGCCGTTTCAATGTTTATATCAATGCCAAACGCGCCGCTAGTAAAATTCTTGTCGCTCTTCCCGCTGACATCGCCAATCCCGCTGATGCTGCGCAATGCCGCCGGCAACCTGGGAATCAGCGAAGCAGTAATCGGTATCGCCCTACTGGCCTTTTCTGCCGCCATCATCATTGCCATCGCCGTACGCATCTTCCGCTTCGGCGCGCTTGAATACAACCGCAAACTCAGCGCCAAAGAAATCTTCGCCCGCAAGTAATACTCGCCGCTTATTGAGCAAACTATTGCCAAAGTTCTTTTTACGTTGTAAAGGAGCGAAGTTGCAGTAACCACTGTAACTTCGCTCCTTTACAGAGAGGATAACCATGTCTCGTCAGCGAGACGCCGAGCTTGATCGCTTGCGGTCAGCTCGCGAGTCTGCCCGCCAGCGACAGCAGGCAGCCTGGGAAGCTTACGTGTCTATCAAGCAGACCAACGGCCCGCGAATCGACAGCTTGAATGCTTAGCAAGAGCGGGCGTATCAGAACATGAAGTCGGCTTTCGAGTCGGCTTCGTTGGCTCACGACATGCACGACGGCGCTAGCGCACGTATGCACGCAGATCAGGGACATGCTTACAAAGCAGAGTCTCAGACCTGCGTTGCCGAACGGCGGCAGCTGGTCGCTGAAATTCGCGCCGCACGCGAACGGTTCGATGCCGTCAAGCCAGCTTTCCAAGCGGCTAAGAGCGAATTCGCCTGCGCACGGCAGGCATTTCAGTCTGCCAAGGCAGAGCACGAACGAGCGCAAGCTGAGTTCAAGCACGCCAAGGCCGAATTTGACTCATGCGCCAAGGCCTTTCAGGCTAGGCTTAATGAGCTCAAAGCAATGAACCGAAAGCGGCGTGAAGACAAAAAGTCGATCGCCGCAAAGGCTGGAGTTCCGCTTCAGTACCAGGACAACGTCTGGATCTCGACAGATTCAGACGGCAACACCAACATCTACTTCGGTGAGGTTGGTAAGCCTGACGGACCCGGCCACGGGCACTACGTCATGGACCAGCATGGAACCGTGACATATAGGCGCGATCCGTTTAACCCGCATGGTGCGCAGAACTTCGAGAAGTCTGACCTGTACATGCGTAGCGCACGTCGAGATCATGAGCCAGTTGGAACCAATGAGCATGGTGGTGTGTTCTATCGACGCAGTGATTCTAGCGGCACAATCTTGCACGTGACGCAGTACTTCGCAGACGGCTACCACGTGTCGTGGGATGCTACGCCTTACGGCAATAGCAATGTCCATTGGACGAACAAGAATTTCCCCAAGGGTCATCCTGATCGTTTCGTACCACCCCCCGACGCACTCTTCACCTGAGAAAGGAGTGAACCCCCTATTGCCTTGGTAGTAGGGAGATTTCGCTATATAATAAGATTATGAAACAGGATGAACAAGCGATTCTAGCACGTGATATGATTCAAATGATTCGTGAAAATGCCGATAATTCAGATGTCCTTGAATATCTTGATGGTTTTGCGTTCTCGTTGGCACGCGGTCTCGAGGACTCGTCTGTTGTATCGTGGGATGATCTCGCTAGTGTATGTGACCAGAGGTATTATTCTTTAAATAGCAATGACCCAGTACCGCTTAATGTAGAACTGCTTAATCAATGTGAGCGATCTATCCAGAAATTCTTGCCAAAAGTTCGCGACTCATAAGCAAAGTCAAACAAAGATAAATCGTTGAGGGCTCGTTTTTGTTTGGCTAATTCCATGAGTTGATAGACCAAATGATAACGGAACCTTAAGACACAAGTATACCAGTCCTGGGGTGTGACGTATAGACCGGAGTCACGACGAAAAACTGACTCACATACATAGATGTTTTATAGTATAGATAGAATGATACAAGAAGTGCCAGAGAGTATAGTCCAAAATGGTAATACTACTAAAATATTAGCATTAATTCAAGTTGCGCGTACTATGAATATCGCGGAATTGTGTAAACACGGAAATTATGACCAGCCAGGTGCACGTTATCCGCAAACTAAATCTGAATGTATCGTCGATGAATTACTTAGTTTGATGCTATACGACTCGACAATCGAATCAGACGCCGCTCTTGATGAGATGTTGTCGATACTAAGTAGTCTAGACAAAGGTGTCGATAAACCATAGGATTGGAGTGCGCTATTTGCAATTGCTGACGAGATCAGTGCGCGCAAAACGAATCATCAAGACCACTATAATGATAAATATGAGCAGTAGTAACAGCCAATACCCTCAAATGACCTACAAACAAGCAGTCGAGCACTGCAAGTACTGGGCAGATCAAATTAGACATGATGGGCTTGATTTATTGACTACTGACTGGGGCGCAGCTGTTGGAGTCTCCCGACCAGCTATCCTATCCACTAGATATGCAAGAGTGGATTACACTCCAAAACTATCCAGACATTTACGCAATACGGTACTATGCTGGCACTGTTGATCACGACCACACTGACAGAGCCTCATGGGAAAAGCTGCTAGAGCTAATTGATAAATTACCATAATACTAGGCAATTCTTACACCCGTCACTATTCAAATAATCCATGAGCACAGCTAGTACTGACGCGATAAATACCCCGATATTTGCAAGGTCAATCTAAAAATTTTCGCCAAGAACATAATCGGTATAAAAATTCATGCTATTTCCTGGCGGAGAGGGCGGGATTCGAACCCGCGATACGTTGCCGCATACACGATTTCGAGTCGTGCGCCTTCAACCACTCGGCCACCTCTCCTTGCATAGGTAATTATACCCTACGCTGCTCATTTTTGCTAATATGTTAAAAATATGTAAACTACATACATATACTTTACATATTTTTTACATTATGCTACCATTATGATGTCAAATATATACATATTATGGAAAAAGATTTTGTAATCATCCGAGAACAGCCTACTATATCTACGAAACGCCGATTAAATCTAATCGACATGTATTTTAATGAATCCGCGGCCGCATCTCCTTACTTGCAAGCAGTCAACGAATCAAAATACCTTTACTGGGATAAGGCGCGCTTTGTTGATCCGATTCCTAAGCTTACCCCAGCAGAGTCGTGGCAGCTAGCCCACACTGTTAGGCGTTTTAACTCGCAGCCGACGCCTATTCGCGCTAAAAACGGCGCTCATTTCGGCTGGGTTAGACAAGAGAAAGTTGACGAAGCGCAGCGAACTGTCGATATGTATGCTGGCGGACAATTTCTCACAAATACGCCGGCAATTACTACCCGATCTGAACGGCAAAAATATATCGCAAGAGGCATCCTCGAGGAGGCTATCGCATCAAGCCAGCTCGAAGGCGCAGACACTTCTCGGCGCTACGCTAAGCATATGATAGCCGACAACATCAAGCCGCGCAACAAAAGCGACTGGATGATTCTCAATAATTATCGAACTTTATCGAAAATCGAAGAAAATTTCGTTGAACGCAGTCTATCGAAAAATTTGCTCTTAGAATTGCATCAAGAGCTAACCCGCCACACGATTCCCGACGCCGATTCAGGTAGATTTCGCAAAGACAGCGATAATATAGTCGTCTGGTTCAACGAAAAAGTCGCCCATGTACCGCCAAACCAAAGTTTCGTCGAGCATGAGCTTGATCGCTTGATAGAATATGCCAACGATAACGGTAAGTTTATCCACCCGTTAGTCAAAGCAACTATGCTGCATTTTTGGCTAGGGTATCTGCACCCCTTCACTGACGGCAATGGACGTTTAGCGCGCAGCTTGTTTTATTGGTATATGCTGAAAAACGGTTATTGGGCGCTAGCTTATTTTCCAATTTCTACAGTCATTAAGCGAGCGCCAGCGCAGTACGCCTACGCTTATATTTACGCCGAACAAGATTCGTATGATTTTACCTACTTTTTTAATTATCACACCGAAAAAGTTCTGGAGGCAATCAAGGAATTTCGAGATTATACTAAAAGAACCGATGAAGAAAATAGCGCTATAACCAAGAAACTTCACTCTATCAAAAACCTTAATGACCGGCAAAAACAAATTATATACTATCTAATATCCGACGATAGTCATTACGCTACCATCTCCTCGCACGCAGAATTAAACGCCATCTCTCGCCAAACTGCCGATAAAGATATAAAAGGTCTCTTGAATCTAGGGTTGACCTTTTCTGTCAAGCAGGGGGCTTCCGTGCTGTACTACGCGTCTGATAAACTAAAAACTATGATAAACAAGGAGTAATAATGGACGATTCAATTTTTACCAAAATTATTAAGGGCGAAATTCCTTGCCGCAAAGTCTACGAAGACGATGATGTTATTGCCTTTCTCGATATCAACCCACTCAGCGACGGGCATGTGTTAGTGGTGCCCAAAGAACAGGTTGATTTAATTTGGGACCTCGACAACGAGACTTACACTCACCTCTGGCAAACTGCCAAAAATATCGCCCAGGCTATCCAGGCCGAACTCAACCCTATGCGTGTCGGTGTAGTTGTTGAGGGCCTTGATGTACCGCACGCCCATATTCACCTAGTGCCGCTGTATGACCGCGACACCTTACAGCTCCATCACGACTACCCTGTCGATATTTCAGACGAACGGCTCGATAATATCGCCAACAGTATCAAAGAGCGCTTGATTGCCATATGATCACCGTCATCGCCGTTGGTAAAAAGCACGAGGATTGGGTATCCGACGGCATCAAACGCTACCAAACGCGCTGCAAGCAGCCTTGGAGTTTTGAGTGGCAATTGATACCGCATAGCAAGCTAGATGGCCAGCAGGCCCGCCAAGAGGAGTCTGAGCGAATTTTAGCGCGTTTACACCCCCAAGATTTCGTAATTCTGCTCGATGAGCACGGTCAGACGTTTGACTCGCCTGCCCTATCGCGCCAGCTAAACGAGCTCTTTGTGCAAGGTAAAAATATCACGATAGTTATCGGCGGCGCCTTTGGTGTCAGCGCAGCACTAACACAGCGTGCTAACCTGGTTTGGTCACTGTCGCCATTAGTCTTTCCACATCAGTTAGTGCGGCTGGTTCTCGCTGAGCAGCTATACCGAGCGCAAGAAATTGCTCGCGGCGGCAAATATCATCACCAGTAGATAGCCAACCTGCGCGCTAAAACCTAGCGGTAATCTGTTTATGAACCGTCCGAACACTGCCTCAGACTAACTTATAATCTTATTTTATGACATACTATTGACTTTTTATCATACTTGTGCTATATTTGTAAGCACAATACCTTAAAACAAACATGATTATGACATATTTTACCAGCATCATTAACGCTTTATTCGCCGCGCTCAGTCTGCTAATAGCTAGCGGCGTTGCTGTCCACGACGGGCATTTTGAACACGCTATCGATATCAGTTTGACGCACAGTCATTCCATACAAAAGCTTAGCTCGCAAGATTTGCGAACCATCAACGAGTCGCGAATGCAGCACACCCATTCCGAGCATAATCTATCAGAAGGCATGCTAAGCAACAGTTTTCGCTACCAATCGCCTAGTATTTCGCCAGATCGCCGCCATCACCACAAAAACATTTTAGCCTTATTAGAAGAAGGCGGCCGGCACGCTTTTGATAACGCAAATTTGCCAGTTATCGACTAGCTTTTACTTATTCGACACAACTTGCAGCTCGTTCTGTAGCCGGGTAATTAGTTCTTGTTTTTCACGGAGTGTCTTGCGCGACTCCTCGACCAGAGCCGACGGAGCTTTGGCTACATAGTTATCGTTTGCCAAGCGCGTCTCGAGTGTCCGGATATGCTGGCGTTCTTCGGCTAAACGTTTCTCGAGATTAGCTTGATGCTCGTAAAGCGTTTCGTCGTCAATGTCTAGCCAAACGTCTCGCCCGCTAGCCGCCAAGCGTAGTCCCCTAGCCTGGTCAACATATTCTACCGAGGTAGCACGCGCTAGCTTCTTGACAAGTTCGATATTATCAGCCACCAGTGAATCGTCCATGTACAATAGACCATAACGTTTATTGCCCGGCAGTTCGCTAACTACGTAGCGTGCTTCTGATACTAAATCTTTCAAGCGGCCGAATGCAGCAGCAGCGATATCGTCGTACTCCAGGCTGTCTGGCATAGTTTCGCTAGCCAAGATTGTATCGTGCCACGGCAAAGCCTGCCAAATTGTTTCGGTCAAGAATGGCGCGAATGGGTGCGTTAACCGCAAAATTGTGTCTAAAACATACGCGTTCATATCGATATTTTGCTCAACTTTGCTAGCCTCGATATACCAATCGGCTACGTCATCCCAAACGGTGTGATAAATCGTCTCGCCGGCCTCGGCAAAATGATAGGTCGCAATCTGCCGATCTAGCGACTGTGCTGCCTCGTCTAGTTGGCGAGCAATCCAATGATCGGCTAGCGATTGTAGTTGCGGACTAGCTGCTGGCGTGCGGTCGCCAACCAAATTTTCAGTATAGCGAGCAATATTCCACAGCTTGTTGCAGAAATTACGGGCTGCTACTACCTTGCCAGTATTAAACGCTTGCGGCTGAGCAGCACTGCGACTAGCAATGATACCCATACGCAGTGCATCCGAGCCATATTTCGCCACTGTCTCCATCGGATTGATGACATTGCCCTTGCTTTTGCTCATCTTGATACCCTTTTCATCAAGCACTAAGCCATGCAAGTACACATGCTTGAACGGTACCTGGCCAGTCCGATACAGGCCCAGCATAATCATCCGTGCTACCCACGCAAACAAAATGTCGCCCGCTGTTTCCATGACGGTATTCGGGTAATACTTGGCTAGCTTGCCAGCATCCAAATAATCGGTGGTGATATACGGCCACTGGCCGCTACTGAACCAAGTGTCAAGCGTATCCTCCTCGCGGCGATACGTTGTGCCATCTACAACGATTTCTTTTTTATCGACATCCGTGCTGAAACGCCAATCGTTCAAATCCGTCTTGGACTGAAACATTGGAATCGGAATGCCCCACGGTATTTGGCGGCTGATATTCCAGTCTTTGATATCTTTGAGATATTTAATGACAACATCGCCTTTATTTTCAGGGGTAAACGTCACTTCTTGGCGCTCAATTGCCGCGATAGCGTTATCAGCCAATTGGCGCATTTTGACGAACCATTGCTCTTTGACGAGCGGCTCGATGACCGAACCGCATTTGTAACAATGTCCAACCTGGTGCTCGATATCTTTTTCGCCGCGCAGCAATTCGTCTATTTCGAGCGCCGCTAGGACACGTTTACGAGCTTCTAGCGCCGTCATGCCGACAAATTGACCCGGCACATTGATCATTTTGCCGTCAAAATCAATTACTTGAACTAATTCTAAATTGTGGCGCTTGCCTACCTCAAAGTCATTCGGGTCGTGTGCTGGTGTAATTTTCACCATACCAGTGCCATAAGCTGGATCGACATAATCGTCAGCGATAATGGGAATTTCGCGCTTGACAATCGGCAGCAGCGCTTTGCAGCCGACAAGGTCTTTGTAGCGCTCGTCGTTTGGATTGACCGCTACGGCTACGTCGCCAAACATCGTCTCGGGACGCGTCGTAGCGATAACGATTTCGCCGACTTTATCGATTAGCGGATAAGCGATTTCCCACAACTTCCCTTTTTCGTTTTTGTGAACAACCTCATAGTCCGAAAAACTCGTCTGATGCTGCGTACAGTAATTGACAATGCGTTCGCCCCTGTAAATATAGCCGTCCTGCCACATCTTCTCGAAAGTATCGTAGACAGTTTTGATAACTTTATCGTCGAGCGTGAATACCAAATCGTCCCAATCAGCGCCCACGCCAATCGCCCGCAGTTGTAATTCCATATCGCCGCGGCGTTTAGCTACGAAATCCCATACCTGCGCGTATAATTCTTCGCGATTGAAGTCAAAGCGCGTCTGGCCGTGCTTTTCTAGCTCGCGCTCGTAAACTACCCAAGTTTCAAAGCCGGCATGGTCAGCCCCCGGTATATACACAGCATCATAGCCTTGCATACGGTGATAACGTACTAAAATATCTTGAATTGCCGACCCTAAAGCGTGCCCGACATGCAAATTGCCGTTAGCATTTGGCGGCGGCATCACAATCGCGTACGGCTGGCCCTGCCCTTTCGGTTTAAATACGCCAGACTCCTCCCACAAGGCGTAAATTGACGGTTCATATTCGTTCGGAGTATAAGTTTTAGCTAAGCTCATTTCATTCTCGATTCATTTCACGTGAAAATTAGCAAAATAACCAAGCATAGCAATTCCACAGTTTGCTATTCCTCACCTCTTGCTGTTTTTTATTCCACGTGTTTGTGTTCTATCCTATTATAGCACAGACGATGTATACTAAACATATGATTGATACAATACTATGCGACGAAAAAGCTGCCTGGGACAAGACTGTTGCTAAGTTTGGCGGGCACCCGCTGCAGCTCTGGGGGTGGGGCGAGGTAAAAGCGGCTCACAATTGGCATGTTCAGCGAATTACTATAGTTGACGGCAACGAAACAATTGGCGCTGCGCAAATATTACTGAGAAACCTGCCTAAACCGCTTAATCAATTATGCTACATTCCGCGCGGGCCAGTTTACAAACAAGGTAGGGAAGACGATGTTTTGACGGCAATTGTTAATTACGTTAAGCATAAGCTGCCATGCGCTGTGCTAACTATTGAGCCAGATACTGAACATCCGCTACGCGCCAAAGGTTGGCGCCAATCGCCAAACAATATTCTGCTATCGCGTACTTTGATTTTGGATTTAACTCATACAACCGACGAACTATTGGCCGCGATGACCAAAAAAACCCGCCAGTATATCCGTAAATCCGGCCGGGCTGGACTTGATATCAAACCGGTAAAAACGCACCAAGACATCGCCGCTTGCCTCGAAATTTACCGCCAAACTGCTAAACGCGCTAAATTCGCTCTGCACGACGACCAGTACTATTACGATATTCATGACAAACTAGGGGAGAACTCGCAGATTTTTGCTGCTTACGAAGACAATCGCCCGATATCATTTCTTTGGCTGGCGACTAGCCGCGAAACTTCATTCGAGCTATACGGCGGTATGAACGATCGCGGACAAGCCTTGCGCGCTAACTACGCGCTAAAATGGCACGCTATCGCCGAATGTAAGCGGCAGGGAATTAAGCGCTACGACATGAACGGCCTGCTCAACGACGGTGTTAGCAACTTCAAGCGCGGTTTTGCTAGCCATGAGAATAAATTAGCTGGTACTTACGATTATCCGATGAGTCAATTCTACCCAGTTTGGCGGCATGGATTACCGCTAGCTAAAAGAGCCGTCCGCAGCACCAAAAAATTACTTGGTAAATAACCGATCAATATCAACAGCTCCACGACGAAATATAACGATATTTGCATGCTCATCTAGGCCGATAATAGTTGACGGCTGATTATTAGTTACAGTGCCGCCATCGACATAAAAATCGACCTTGTCGCCAAAATAGACTTTAGCTTCAGCGATTGTCGATGAAATTGGCCGGCCTGGCACATTAGCGCTAGTAGTCATCAGCGGGCCAGTTTGCGCTAAAAGCCGCGACAGCGAAGGGTTATCGGGAATACGCACGGCTAAGTTATCCCGCGTTTGTTTGAGATAAGCAGCGACATTATCGGCATTAACAACCACGCTGATTTGGCCGGGCCAAAACTTAGCTGCTAATGATAACTGATTAGAATCTAGCCCTAATTTCGCCAGATCATTAATTGAACTAGCGATTAGCGTTCCTGGTTGGCTAGCGCGCTTCTTGGTGTCGTACATTTTTTGGATCGCTACTGGATCAGCGGCCCGTGCTACAAGACCATAAACTGTGTCGGTAGGCAATACGCCAATACCGCCGCCATTCAAAATATCGATCAATCTATCATTATCAACAGAGGTAAATAGTTGTGGCATTTACAACGCTCCGGTCTTGTTCCAGGCGGTTTTGGCCATTGACAGGCTAGGAACCACCTCGAGAGTATACGGATCGGCTGGAGTACTCAGTCGAGCCTGCTGATAGCCTAGCGCCGCAATCATTGCTGCATTATCGGTACACAGCTGAATCGGCGCGTACTCAATGTTAATCGGCAATTTTTGGCGCAATTGGCGGCGCAATTCTTGGTTGGCAGCCACGCCGCCAGCAATTACCACCGATTGCGGTCGAAAGTCCTGAAAAGCGCGCAAGGTACGCTCAACTAGCGTTTCGACGGCTACTTTCTGGAAGCTAGCTGCAAAATCGTGCTGCTGCGAGCTCGTGACAAGCCCTGGGAGCTCGTGCGACGGAAAAGTGAAGTCTTTGCCCACTTCGCGCTGCACAGCCCTTAGAACGGCTGTCTTGAGGCCTGAGAAAGAAAAATTGTACGGGTTATCGAGCTTGGCTTTGGGCAAATGATACGTATCAGGATCACCCGACTCGGCCGCGCGCGCAATCGACGGGCCGCCAGGGTAGGGCAAGCCGAGAATTTTGGCCACCTTGTCAAAAGCTTCGCCGACAGCGTCATCTTGAGTTTGTCCCAGCAGCTGATAGTCGCCGTGGCCGCTAAAGAGCACCAGCTGCGTGTGTCCGCCCGAGACAATCAAGGCCAAAAGAGGAAAGCGCGGCTGAGATTTTGGCAAGGCAAGCTGAATAGGCCCGGGCGCTTGCTCGGTAATAAAATTGGCGTAGACATGTCCCTCGACGTGATGCACCGGGTAGAGCGGTTTACTATGCAAAATCGCTAGCGTTCGCGCCGCCAGCGAACCAACCAGCAGCGAACCAATTAAACCTGGCGCGTAGGTCACGGCGATAGCATCAATGTCGTCCCAAGTGCAGTTCGCTTGAGCGAGAGCTTCGTCGACGACTGGGCCGATAGCCTCGATATGGCTGCGCGCCGCGATTTCGGGCACCACGCCGCCAAAATGCGCGTGGATGTCAATCTGCGATTGCACCACATTTGACAACATCCGAAAACCGTCCTCAACTATAGCTGCCGCGGTTTCATCGCAGCTTGATTCAATTCCCAAAACCTTCATCTACTTAATTGTACCACCGCCAAGAGGTCGATGCTATAATATCGGTATGAATTCACTCAAGAAAACTTTGAAAAAGGCCATTCCCGCTAGTTTATACCAATCAATTGAGCCAACTTATCATCTATTGACAGCTACTGCCGCTGCTACCAAGGCCGGTTATCCAGCGCACAATATGCGCGTCATCGGCGTGACTGGCACCAATGGCAAAACCTCGACCTGCTTCATGATCCACAAAATGCTAACTGAGGCTGGCCTCAAAGCAGGGTTGATGACTACTGTCGCTTACGGTGTCGGCAATGATATTACGCCGCAAGTTGCTCATATGACAACAGTTTCAGCGCCGCTGCTACAAAAACGATTAGCGGAATTCAAGAAACAAAATGTCGAATGGATAGTTTTGGAAGTGACTAGCCACGCACTAGCCCAGCACCGTACCTTTGGCGTACCAATCGAGATCGCCGTCATGACTAACGTTACGCACGAACACCTCGACTATCACAGAACTTTTGAGCGCTATTTAGCTGCTAAGATCAAACTATTTAAACTAGCCAGCCGCGTCGGTATCATTAACGCCGACGACCCGTCTGCTGCAACTTTCCGCCAGGCCGTCAAGCAATCGGTCAGCTACGGCCTCAAATCTGGCGATTGGCGGGCGCAAGATATCAATTTGAGCGCCCACGGCAGTGATTACACAGCGTTAATTGATGGCGATTCTTACCATATTCATGTCAATATCCCAGGCGAGTTCAATGTTTATAATAGCCTAGCGGCGGCAGCCGTTGGCCGCGAGGTTGGCTTAACCAAAACCCAAATTGAACAGGGAATTGCCGCTTTAGCGGGCGTAGAAGGCCGCATGACAGTGGTCGACGCTGAACAGCCGTTCTCGGCGATTGTCGATTTTGCGCACACGCCAGACTCGTTTGAACGGTTGCTAAATGATGTTAGAAACACAACGAAGGGCAAGCTAGTGGTATTGTTCGGCTCGGCTGGCCGCCGCGACGAAGCTAAACGCGCCATTCAGGGCGAAATCGCTGGCAAATACGCCGATGAGATTGTCTTAACCGAGGAAGACGATCGCGATATCGATGGCAATACCATACTATCGCAAATCGCCTCGGGCGCTGAAAAAGCTGGCAAAAAACGCGAGGAAAATCTCTTCTTAGTGCCAGACCGCACCGCGGCCATTAATTTCGCCGTCTCGCGAGTGTCCAGCTCGAAAGATACTGTTATATTCCTAGGTAAAGGACACGAAAAAACTATTGAACGCGCCGACGGAGCTCACCCTTGGAACGAAATCGAAACAGTACGGCAAGCAATTTTGAATATTAAAGCTAAATAGCAACGATTAGGACTAAGAATGCTTCTAAGCGACCTAATAGTATGATTCATGATGCCGGGCGAAGTATAATCGGCGCACTAATCGTTCGATATATTTGCTCCAAAGCCGCGACTTAATAGGCGAAACTGGAATCTCGAAAGCGCCAATATAGTCAGTGATATGCTTATTGAAGCTAGTTTTGAAGCGCCCCAGGCCATAGCGCGGATGGTTTGGGTTACTCATTTCGTCAGAAGCTGGCGTACCGCAGAGGTCGTGTTCGAGCGAGCCGTGCTCTTTAGCCCATTTAATTACTTCCCATTGCAGGCGGTGGCTAGCGCCGTAGGCCGTACGTTTGCGAACCGAAGCGCCATCTTTGTAAGTACTTTTAGTACCCAGAATCACCGCAAAGGCACCAGCCACCAGCTGATCTCGATAATAGGCGAAAAATAGCTGACCTTGGTTGGCATCAGCGTATTGCTGGTAGAATTCACGGTAGTATTGCGGCGAGCGGATCGTAAAGCCAGCGCCATCGGCCGTTTCTTTGAACAAATCATACATCGCCTGGCAAGTTTCATCATTGACCGGCACCCGCTTGATGATAACACCGTCGCGATCAGCGCGGCGAATAGCGTGGCGGCCCTTTTGCGGTAAGTCCTTGAGGATTGTATCAAGATCGCTATGTAAATCAACCACCACAGTCGAAGCATTGTACTGAATCGGTTGAGTAGGCAACAGTTCAATCATTGAAACGTCAGTACCACGCAATAATTCCGGCTCAATTTTGATAGTAAAAACGCCCTGCTGGCGAGCAAAATCGCGCAGCACTGGCACTACCGAAGCTAACTCGCTAGCGGTTGCTACGCCCGGACCTTTCGGGATATACCATACTTTACCGAATAGGGGAATATGCTTTTCGATAGCGCCAATTGCTAACTCGCCGCAGATAATAAAACGCGGCCGCCAGTTAGCCAGCCGTTTCAAATTTAAAAAAACCGACCCTTGCAGCATATTGCCGCGATCGCTATTACGAACCACTAGATTATCCCAGCGGTTGATTTCATCATCAGTTGCAAAACGAATAGTCATAACTATAGTATAACACCTCCGAGGAGGGCTTACGGAGGTGTTATCGCGTGATTAACAGAGAAAATCTATTACGGCTGCGGGTTTGATAAGAAATCAATCTCTTTAATGACATCAAGCAAAGCCTGGGCGCGGCGAGATTCATCAGCAATATTTTTGGCGGCCTCATGCGCTGGCGCAATCAAGGTTTTGTCGTCCGTCGAGCGAATCAATAGCAGATAAGTGTCAAATTTTTCTTCAGCAGAGATGTTGAGCTTATCTACCAGCGGTCGAAGCTCTTTGATGGCTTCGTTCTTGACATTATCAAGATCGTTGTCAGCAACTGGCGTAACTGTAGCTGATGTTTTAGCCGGTTTTGGCTGTGCAACTGGTTCCGGCTCCGGCGCTGGCGGCAAATCAGGCAGCGGCGGCAATTGTGCTGCTGGTTGTGCGCTCGTTGCGCTCGCGCCGTTACTTACGCCAGCCAAAACCTTAGCGAGATCCTGATCGTCGCTAATTGGCTGCGTTGTTTGCGGTTTTATATCCATGTGCCCACCCTCTTCATTACTTTTATGCTTTATTTAGTATATACTGTATCATAGTTATAGGAAATATCGCAAGAGAAAGGTGATTTTACATGCTAGATGACTCTAATATTTTGAAGCAAAGAGACAACGGAGGTGCTCTCGAAGTTGCAGCTAAACTCTATCAACAGGCAAATTTTGACTGCCAATTGCGCGACGCCGAGCACGACGGCCGCGAACTGCGCAACATCATCGTCGCTGGCATGGGCGGCTCGGCGCTAGCGGCCGACCTCGCTAAGTCGCTGCTCAACGACACGCTATCAATTCCGTTCGACGTCGTCAAGGACTACGGTTTGCCGCATTACGCCGATCACAATACCTTAGTTATCGCTAGTAGCCACTCTGGTAACACCGAGGAAACTCTATCATGCCTCAAGCAGGCGATTGAACACGGCTGCCAAATTGCTATCATTGCTACTGGTGGAGAGCTTAACGAGATTGCTCAACGAGAACATATCCTATCAGCACTCATTCCCAAAGATTGCCAGCCGCGCATGGCCGTTATTTATTCGCTGCGAGCGCTATTTGAAGTGCTTAATGCCTTCAAGTTGATTGACCGCACCTACATTGACGAACTAGCAGCTATTAGCACTTGGCTAGAGAAAGAAAGCGCGCTCTGGGCCAAAGATGTGCCGACCAAGCAAAACTACGCCAAGCAGCTGGCCTTAATCGCTGTCGGCAAAACACCGGTTTTCTACGGCGGTAGTTTGATGGCGCCGCTAGCTTATAAGTGGAAAATTAGTTGGAACGAAAATGCTAAAAACGTTGCTTTCTGCAACTATTTGCCAGAATTCAGCCACAACGAATTTATTGGCTGGACTAGCCACCCGGTCGAGAAGCCTTTCGCGGTATTTGATTTGCTAAGTGATCTTGAGCACCCGCGCATTCTCAAACGCTTCTCGCTCAGCGATCAGATGCTATCTGGCAAACGCCCGAAATCAAACGTAGTACCACTCGCAGGCAAAACACCGCTGCAGCAAATGCTGTGGGGTTGTATTTTAGCAGATTTCGCTAGTATTTATGTAGCAATTCTCAATAATGTCGACCCAACCCAGGTTAATTTGATTGAGAAATTCAAAAAAGCCCTTGAAAAATAGACGCGTGCAAGGCTGCAAAAAAACTAAAATAGACAGACAAGCGCTGTCTATTTTATTTATCGTCTATCGGTAGAAATTCGGGCTCTAGTGGTATTGCCGCAGCGATTCAATAGTATTCTTGCGCGCCGCTTTCAGGGCAGGGTAAGTACCGAAGATTACGCCAGAACCAACCGCCATCAACAACGCCGCAATCGCTGTTGACCAGGTCATTGTCGGCCCAAAGCTCATTTGCGAACTAATAATCACAGCTAACAAACAACCAACCAGATAACCGCAAGTGCCGCCTAGCAGGCTAATCATCAGCGACTCGACCAAAAATTGCCCGATAATCGTCCGCTGGCTAGCGCCAACTGCTTTGCGGATACCAATTTCGCGGGTGCGCTCAGCCACGCCAACCAGCATGATATTCATGATACCGACGCCGCCCACTACCAGCGAAATCGCTGCAATGGCCGCCATCACCGCTGTTAAGGCACTAAACAATTCGCCAGTCGGCCGGCCAATATCAGCGCCACTTAGAATAGTAAAGTTGGCTTCACCTAGGTGTTGTTTGAGGATTTTCTCTTTTAATTTATCTTTAACAGCCGAGACATTATCCTTGTCCTTTGCCAGAACGTTAATTTGTTGAATCTGCGTACTGCCTTTGTGCAGCAATTTACCTTGATTATAAGAGACAAAAATTGCATTACCATAATCAACGGTATTATAGTTAACCGGGTTAGCGCCAGTCTTAACAACGCCGATAACCGTAAACTGCTGGCCGTACATCGTGAACATCTGACCAACCGAACGATCAGTGTTGAATAGTTTAGTTGACAACTCGCTGCCGATCACCACTGCCGAATCGTCAGTTTCTTCACCTAGGAACTGGCCGGCGTTCATTTTGATATCTGCCGTCTTGATAAACGCAGGAGTAGTAGAAAGTACAACATTATTAGCTGCCTCAGCTCGAGAGGTTTTAGCAGTAGCATTCAAAATCATTAGCGGCACCACCGCGTCAATACCGTCAATTGACTTAGCGGCCTCGATATCAGCCTCGGTCAACGAACTGGTGCCGAACAACTGCTGCCCGGCTGGGTTGAGATAGGCATTCAAATCGCGCGTCTGCGCGCCCGGACGGACGATCATTAGCTTGCCGTCATAGGTATTAACTTGGTTAGATATCATTCCGCGAGCACCGTCGCTAATCGCCAAAATACACGTCACGCTAGCCACGCCGATAGCAATACCCAGCGCGGTCAGCACCGTACGCGCGCGGCTGCGCCGCAATGTTTGATAAGCGTCGGTGATGTGTTCAACTGTCATTAACCTCATTTTTCGTCGTCCTCGCTCTTTTTGGCTATCTTTTTAGGCTTATCTTTGGTAGTTTCTTTTGTCTCTTCTTTAGCTTTTTTAGTGCCCTTATCCTTGGTATCCTTAGCATCTGCGCCATTCTTATCTTTAGAAGCGTCTGATTTGTGCAGCGGGATTGCTACTTCCTTTGATTCGGTATGCGATTCAACCGTTACACGGCGGTCGCTGGCAACCTTGCCGTCAAGCATATTAATCACACGGCTAGCATAGCTAGTCAGATTCGGGTTGTGAGTCACCATGACGATAGTGTTGCCTTTTTTGTGCAAGTTAGCCAGCTCCTCCATAATAACGTGGCTAGAGCGGCTATCAAGGTTGCCGGTCGGCTCGTCGGCTAGAATGATACTCGGTTTATTCACCAAAGCCCGCGCAATTGCCACGCGCTGCATCTGGCCGCCCGATAGCTGCCACGGCATATAATATTCGCGCTCCTGCAAATGGAACGACTTTAGAATGCTACTAGCCATTTCCAGACGCTTGACGCGCGGTACACCTTTGTAAATCAGCGGCAAAGCAACATTTTCCAGCACCGTCAAGCGATTAATCAAATTAAAACTCTGGAAAACGATACCAATCTTGTTAGAACGAATTTTGGCGTACTGCCGTTCTGATAGGCGAGCGGTCGAGTGCTCCTCGAACAGATATTCGCCCTGGTCAGGCCGATCCAAAAAACCAATGATATTAAGCAAAGTCGTCTTGCCGCAGCCGGACGGCCCCATCACGGCGATGAACTCGCCCTCGCGGATGGTTAGATCAATTTCGTCGAGCGCATCGTGCGCCGCGTCGCCTATACCGTATATTTTTGTAAGTTTTTTAAGTTGAATTATCGGCCTTGCTGTCTTTCGCGCTGTCATATTAATCTATTATAGACAAGTGACGTTTAATAAATCAACCGATGAAGATTGTGTAAAATACCACATTTTTAATTAGTCAGGCACAGAGTGAAGCGCAATTCATATTTCTGGCATTTTCTGGTAGAATTGTAAGCGAAGGAGAGGTGACCGAGTGGTTGAAGGTGCACGCCTGGAACGCGTGTGTGCGAGCAATCGTACCCAGGGTTCGAATCCCTGTCTCTCCGCCAAATATCACACCGCTTGGCTCGACGCCAAATCAGGAAACTTTGCCTCTAGTCGGCGCAAGCGCTTGTCTAACGAACCATACAAAGTATCGTCCACCAGCTCGCGGCTGCCAGATTCGTGGTAAAGTTCAAGTCGCAGACTAGCAATCTCGGCATGAATTTTGCCGTCTTCAGCTTTTAGCTCATTGAAGCCCTTATCCATTCGTAAATCCATATCTTTTACGATATCGACCAACATTTTATGGTCGTTACGAATATCAGCGAGCTGCTCATCAATGCTGTTGAAACGTTCGTCGATCTGCGCAAACTGCTCGTCGTTTTTTTCAAAGCGTTCGTTCATCGTTTTCGCCAAATTGGCAACGATATCACTTAGTTTTTGTATCTGATTGGATAATTCCTCATTAGTCATACTTCTATTTAATCACAAACATCAGCAGCATAGCAACTGTCCGCCAAACGAAAAGCGTCCGCCCAGCAGGGCAGCCGCTCTCAATTATTAGACACGAACCATCCGATCCAGGCTCGTATAAAAACATGTGGTACACCCGGCGCGATTCGAACGCACGACCTCTGGTACCGCAAACCAACGCTCTATCCAGCTGAGCTACGGGTGCTAACTAGCTGATAATAGCATACTCAAACACTTTTCACAAGTGAAGCTTGGCTAGTATCCTATCGATAAAATCTGGCTTGACTTCTTTCATCGGCAGGCGCGCCGCTAGCATGTCGACAATTTTCTCGCCTGATTCCTCAGGGAAGTAAATATTCTGCCCTAGTTGGAAGCGCTTGCGCGGAATTAGCGCAATATGATGAACATTATTGATAGTGACAACATCAAACGATTTAAACTGATCATACAGCATTAGCCGGTCGCGAACATACAGACCCTTGCGGGTCAAGGTATAATCAATAATCTCTGGCGGCCGATGCGCGTACACGCCCAGCGCCACCGCCATCACTGGCAACAAAATAGTGAATGTCAGCGAATTAAACGCAAAATAAGCAATCGCCATCATTATGAGCGTCGCTAGCGCCAAAGCTACATACCACATCATCGAACGCTCGCTATAGAGATGCTCTGGGCCTTGCCAGCGCACAAGAATTTCGCTATCGTCAGGCTCGACCGCTGGCGTTGCATCATCGCCAAATGCTGAAGTATCGCTCTCTGCTGAATTAAGAGCAGTTGGAGCAGTTGGAGCAGTTGAATCTGTTACCTCGGCATCAACTGAAGCTGGCTGGGTTGATTCTGCACTCGTATTTAACTCTGCTTCTGAAACAGCCGCTTGAAAAGGCGCCCCAGAAGCTGTCTCTGCTGGTTTTTGCCAATCTTGCGATGAGTCGTCTTGCATAACCGCATTATATCATGGCTGCAGTGATTACCACAAAAAAATAGAGGACAACAAACGACCTCTACTTTTCTTGGCGGAGGAGGGGAGATTCGAACTCCCGCTACAGGTCTCCCCGTACTAACGATTTAGCAAACCGTCCCCTTCAGCCACTTGGGTACTCCTCCGAACGAAGCTATCACCAATAGTAAAGCTCCAATCGCTACCAGTTTAGCATATTTTACCATTGCTGCATAGATTTTTGATGATAACCATGTATACTAATAATTAGAAGGACTTCAAAAATCATTATGAAAAGCACTAATATTATCATTAGAATCCTAGCTTCAATTACCATCGCCATTGCTGCGCTGTCGCCGCTGCCGGTAGCAGCTATCGGCTCAATCGCAGACGGCGCTAGTTCGGCGCGAGGCGCCGACCAGCCAACCACCTTATTCGGCGAGTCTGGCGTATTTTCACGAGTGAGCAGCGTCTTGCTATTCATCGTTGGCGCCGTTGCTGTAATCATGCTCATCATCGGCGGGCTAAAATATATCGTATCTGGCGGCGACGCCTCGAAAGTTCAATCAGCCAAGAACACCATCCTTTACGCGCTAGTCGGTATAATCGTGGCAATTCTGGCCTACGCGGCCGTTAATTTCGTCATCGGCAATTTTATACCTAGCCCATCAGGTAGCGGTATTGGCGGCAGCGGTACTACTACTGGCGGTTATGGCGCCTCCAGCCGCTAAAATAATTTTACTTTTATAAAAGTAAATAAGGCATTTTCTGGCGGAGAGGGCGGGATTCGAACCCGCGGTGAGTTGCCCCACGCTGGTTTTCAAGACCAGTACCATCAACCACTCGGTCACCTCTCCAGCGGACCTATTATATCAGAGATTAGCTACCCTGGGTAGGCTGCCGCGCTACTACTGCTACCGACACTTTTTCGACTCCGCTATCCAGTAGAGCTTTAGCAGCATAATACAATGTCGCTCCAGTAGTGTAAATATCATCGATCAACAAACAGCTAGCGGCCTCTGAGCTGTCGCAAACAAAAGCCTGCTTCGCTTGCTGCCAGCGCTCGCTCTTATCGGCAGTATGCTGGACTGATGAGGTTCGCCGATGCAGTATCGTACGATAGGGGAGCTTTCGGCGCCTAGCAAAATCCTTGGCTAGCCTCGCTGCGTGATCGAAACCTCGCTGGCGAACGTGCGACGCAATTGTCGGCACTGGCACCACAATTGTCCTGGCAGGTAATTCTGATACGCGCGCATCTAGCAAATCAACAATCTCGCGATAAGCACCGCCAACTCGTTCGAATTTATAAGCACCAATCAACAGCTTCAAAGCACCGCTTCGTTCGCCAACATACCAAGCATTTTCAAAAGGCGCTCTCGGCTGGCAGCGCTGGCATAAACCGCTGGAATTACGAATAGTTTTCGCGCACAGCAAGCACCGCTGCGAAGCTCGCGAGATGATGTTATTTTTACAATCATCACAAATAATCCTGCCAATTTCACCGCAAGAACAACAGTAGTGGGGCGCTAGTATATTGAACAGGGAAATCATCATTGTGTTTTTTACACTCTTATGGTTTATACAGTTGATTATACGCTATGCATAGTCTATAATGATAGTATAAATTTCAATCAGCCAACGAGAATAGTGGAGGACATCAATGGCACGTAAACAAGATGACGATCTGTTGATCGGAGACGAGCTGGCTGCAGCATTTCTCAACGATGACAGTTTAACGAACGACAATAACTCGCCAGCCGCGGCAGCACCTCAGCAGCAGACCGATGATAGCGCCTGGCAAGAGCAAGAAGAAGACTTCCCAGGCCAGCTAGCCGTTGACGTCTACGAGACTGACGAATTGCTAGTGATTAAGGCTCGTACCGCTGGCGTCAACAAAGAAGATCTCGATGTTAGTATCTCTGACGGCATCTTGACCATCAGCGGCACGCTATCAAGCGGCGACGACACCGCCGTTTCGCGCTGGCATATCCAAGAATGTTATTGGGGCGAATTTAGCCGCACGCTAGCATTGCCAGTAGCTGTTAAAGAAGACGAGGTGTCGGCAGTGCTCAAGGATGGTGTTCTAACTATTAGCTTCACCAAGGTCAAGCAAGAACAAGCCAAAAAGATCGCTATCCAATAGAGTAGAGAATTAGATAAAATAACCCGCAAGCAAACGCATAAACGCAAGCGGGTTTTTTGTTTTATAAACCAAAAACTAGCGTACCAGCGGGAGAAAGCGAAACATATAAAATAACCGCGCCAATTCAAGCGCGGTTATTATGCTTTGAAAGCAACAGGTACTATTCTGACTTGACGAAGCTAGAGATCACGAAGTTGACTGCCGCGTAAGCTAGAATTGCCACTACAATACCAACTATCGAGTATAAAATAGTATTCTTGGCTGATTGCACCTGCGTCTGGTCGCCCTGCGAGGTGACGTAGCGAAAGCCGCCAATGATCAGCATGATTACCGATACGGCACCGATGATAAATAACAAAACGTTAGTGACAATAGTGAAGATAGGCGTCTGGCCCTGATCGCAACCATTTTCGTTGCCAAACAAACAAGCTGATTGATCCTCGCCTCTAGCAGACTCAGCTCCACCTGATATACTTAGCTGCTTTTCCTTACCAGTACCACTCATGGTTTTCTTCAGCGGAGCAGCAAACGCTGGCGCCGGCTGAAGCATCACGCCAGCCACCGACAATACCAGCGCAGGCACGGCTAGCAAGCCGAAAATACTGTCTTTATTTAATTTAATTCTCATACGTTCGATCCTTTCTGTATGATTTATTGGTCCTATATGGGTTATTATACAACATTTGATAAATAATTGGGATTGCTTTTACGCTTCATTATTAGATAGCAACAGGTAATAAAAACGCATCAGACAAACTGAGTAACAACAAAACTAACAATCGCGTAAGCAGCTATCGACACTACCACGCCAATAACAGCGTACAAAATAGTATTTTTAGCCGATTGCATTTGAGTCTGGTCGCCCTGCGAGGTGACATAGCGAAAACCGCCAATGATAATCATAATCACCGATACGGCACCCATCAGAAACAAGAGTATATTGGTGACTGTCGTTAATACTGAGCTTAGACTATTAGGAGTAGAACTAGTCCCCGATGCTGACAAACCTTGATCTATGCATTGCTTGGCGCTACCGCACGACGCAGCCTGGACTGGTGTGCCAGCAAAAAACAGCGTTGATACGCTCAGTACTAACGCCAACACTGTCATTATTATATTTTTTTTCATAATTGCTCCTTTCTAGCTATAAAAACTATCAACAACCAGCATTACAATTGCCCTAGCAGCTATCGCCACCACTAGCCCGACAACCGCATACAAGACAGTATTCTTGGCTGATTGCAATTGTTGCTGATTGCCCTGCGAGGTAATATAACGAATACCGCCGACAATAATCATAATTACTGATATTGCCGCCAACAACCAAAATGCCCAACTAATCGGCGTGGAAATCGTCGTATGCGTGTTATCAATTTCATTGTGCTTGATGAGATCGCAATCCTCTTTATCGTAAGTACCGCTGTCGCAGGCGCCATGTAATTGAGCCGCCCGGACCGCTGTTGGCATTACCACCATCGCCACCAGCGACACAATTCCAGCAATTACAACTGCTAACACGGCTATTCTACGCATAATTAGAAAAATGCTCCGTTCACGAACATTATTATTGCTGCCGACATGTAAACAACCACTAGACCAACAACAGTATATAACATAGCATTTTTAGCCTGAGCCACCTTGCTAGGGTCGCCTTGCGACGTGGCATAGATAAACCCGGCAATCACCAGCACAATAACTGCAATAACCGTTGCCCAGAAATACGCCAACCTGATTACGCCTGGCAAAGCATCATTATCTGTCTTGGTCGGGAAATAAAGAATACTGTTTGCATCAATCTTGCGCGCAGCAAGGACAATCGTTTGCCAGATCATATAATGTCTCCTATAACATTAACGATTTGCACGGCGAGCATAGCAATCACGAAACCTATCAGCGCGTTCTGTACCGTCTTTTTAGCGCCAGCGACACCTTCTGGCGAGCCAGTACTATACATATAGGCAATACCGCCCTTGATCAAGAAGAATATAGCTACATACGTAGACGCTATCAAGAGACAACGTACAACATTAGCGCCGATCTTGAACCCAGTGCGGCTAAAATCAATTTTGTCGGGCTCGCTAGCCGATTTCAGGCCTTCAAACTCGCAGTCGCCGCTAGACCCCTTAGTCATCATGCCATTGTACCAAGCAGGCATAGCAAAGACGTAAGCATCGCACGACGCATCAGCCGCATAAGCTGCCGATGGGACAGTCGCAGAGAAGAAAACTGTACCTGTTATCACCGCTGCTAAAGCCAAAAATACGCGCTTCATTAGTTGAAAATCCCTCCTGGAATTAGCCAATTCAGTGCCAGATACATTAAACCAAACGCTATAATACCGACAGTCGTATTGGTCATAATCGTTTTGGCTTGAGCAACCCGGTTGCTATTAGCATCGCCGCTAGCATAGAGAACGCCCGCCCAGATAAACATGCCAATCGCCACAATTCCGACCAAAACAACCAGTATCGTCAGGAAAAAATTAAGCAAAGCAAATATAGCTTCGCTATCCTCGGCCTTGGAACAAATCTCGTTTGGTAGCACCGCGCACTCTATCCCATCGGCATAAACCGGCCAACTAAACAGCGACAACACGCCAATAGCGCTAGTCAAAGCAATTAGATAGGTTGTTAGTTTCTGTTTCATAACGCGTATAGCTTCCTAATTAGAGTATAGCGCTGGTAGTCCATATTTGCAAACATTTTTGACAAACATTAATATTCCTGATAGCGCTCATTGACTTTTTGTAGCAAAAGTGCTATAATGAATAGTAGTATGCGGGATTGGGTAAGAACATGCCTGCAGGGTAGGATATCCTTGCGGCAAGGATTTTTAGTGCTCTCGGCAGTAACGATAGCATTATTTGCTAGTGTTCTAGCACTATCGCGACCGGCCGCCGCTGCCGATGCCGAACGCAACACCAAAAACGATACCGTTATTTACCAGAAACACACCTATACCAGAATCGACAAAGCGTCGTTTGCTAGCGGCGAAAAAACCAAAAGTCTGCCGATCGCTGGCTACGACGGCTACAAATACGAGGACAACGAGGGTATCCACCTCATCTTGACCGAAGGCGACGCCAAAACTGCCACCGAAGGCCAGGCGGTTAGCTATCTTTTGCGCAGTGGTATATACGATCCATCGACGCAATCCTCGTCAACCAAAGTGTCTATCGCCAACACACCAGAAGCAGACGGCGATGACGACGGCGACAACTGTAAAGTTAACGTCGGCTGGTTCGTCTGCCCGGCTACGCAGCTTATCGCCGACCGGATGGACGGCGTACTCGACATCATCAAAAGTTTCCTAATCGTCCACACTCTGCAAACCGACACCACCAAAAACAACCCGATTTACGAAATCTGGCAAAAAGTCCGCGACGTTTCTAATGTCTGTTTCGTCCTGGTGTTTTTGCTGATTATTTACGCGCAAATCACCAATCAAGGCCTGAGCAACTATGGCATCAAATCAATGCTGCCGCGCTTAATCATTGGGGCCATTTTGGTCAACGTTTCGTATTGGATATCTGGCGCTTTAGTCGATACCTCTAACGTACTCGGCTCGTCAATACAACAGTTCTTTACCGACGTCCGACACGGTTTGTCTAGCCACGGCCGTCTCGGCGACGAGCTATCATGGACTGGCGTCACTGGGGTAGTGCTAGCTGGCGGCGGCGTACTCGGCAAGGTGGTCGTCGCTAACGGCGGTATCGGCCCGTCGCTGACACTGCTAACCACGATGTTAGTCGGCGCTATCGTCGCAGCCATTGTGGCGATGGTGGTTCTGGCTATGCGCCAAGCGCTAATCACCCTGTGTATCATCGTTGCGCCGCTAGCTTTCGTGGCTTACGTATTGCCGAGCACAAATAAATATTTCGATAAGTGGAAAGATCTTTTTGCCACCATGCTGCTAATGTTCCCGCTTATATCGTTCATTTTCGGTGCGGCGCAGCTAGCCGGCTACGCTATCATCGCTAATGCCGGCGACTCAATTACCCAAATTATCATCGGCTTAGCTGTGCAGGTTGCACCGATCGCCATCACACCGCTTATCATCAAGCTTAGCGGTAATTTGCTCGGCAAACTCGCTGGTATTGTTAACAATCCAAACCGCGGCATCATCGATCGCACCCGCAACTGGGCGCAGGAACGTGCTGCTTACCAAGCCGCCAAAAACCGCGCTGGCAAGAGCCTAATCAATACCGACAGAGGTATCTTCAGAAGGTCGCCGAAGCTAAAAAGGGCCGCCCGCGCCATCAACAGAGCCCACGGCAGCCGCGCTAACTTTGTCAACTCGGCCGTACGGCGGCAACATCGCCGCACACAGCGCCGCAAAGGCTTAACCGCCGCTTACGAAGCCGCCGCCAGCAATAACGCTACCGAGTGGGATAACGACCGCTACGGCCGGCGCTCTGTCCAGACAGTCGAGGGCGAGAACGAAGCCCGCAAGTCAGAAATCGGCAATACCTTCTACGCCACGCCGCACGGCCAGGCGCTTGAAGCACGCCGCCGCCGGGCCAGTATCCACAAATCCGAGCTTGACAACGCTTTCGACCGCGGCCATCAAAATCTGACACACCGCCAACAACTCGCCGAAATCGACAAAGCCCGCGTCCAAAATGAATTCAACGAAAGCAGAGCTGGCCAAGAAGTCGATACCGCCCGGCGCACCGTCGAGGCGCACAAACAGCGTATCAGCAACGACCAGCAAGCCCGCTGGGATACCTTGGCGCAAACCAGCCCAGGCTACAAAGCCCTAGAATTGAGCGTCAAGAAGAGCGAATTCGATGCTGCCCGCGCTAAAGAAAAACTTGGCAAAATGCACGCCGAAATCATCGCCCAGGGCGACCAAAGCGAACATGTTGTCAACCTGCGCGGCGCTAATGCTCCAACACAGGACTACGTACTGCACGTTGCCCGCGACATCAAGCGCGCCAATATCGAAACCAACCTGACCGCCGCTGCCAAACGCGCCGCCGAGCAGGCGCTGTCCAGCGAGGTCAATACCATGATGCTCGACAACACCGTCCGCGTCGATGGCAAGCTAGTCCGCGAATACGCCGCTGGCATCGGCAACCAATCAGCGGTACTGGCCGAATACGTGGCTAAATCGCGCAAAGAAGCCGGCGAAAAGATCGCACAGCAAGCCGAACTGGCCCACCACTTCAAACTCGACCCTGGACAAATTGAAGCGCTGGCTACTGGCAAGCTAGGCACCGACGCCGCTGGCCAACCAATCACTCAACTGCGCGTTACCGACGCTGCTGGCCGCAGCTATTCATTCGACGCCCGCGACGACTACGTCCGCGACATGTCGATCGCTGAACTGTTCGACGTCGGCTCGTACGAGCAAAAGATGAATGTCGTTAAGCAAACCGGCAGAGTAGTCGACGAACATGGCAATGTAATATCTACTGGCTACAATTACGACTTCCGCCGCTCGGTCGAGCAAGCTATTATCAAAACTAAATTCATGCAAGCAGCGCCAGCCCTCAGCGACAAATCGCTCAAGGCTGTCCTCAACGGCGAATTCTACGGCGACGAAAGCCTGCAATACCAGTCCTTCCGCCAGATTCTCGAGGGCCGCATCAAAACCAGCACTATCGCTAATGCTAATGCTAACGCCCTAGCTGTGATGTTCGCCGACGTTGAGGCAAGCGACCTGACTAGGACGCAGTTCAACAAGCTCATCGAAGACAGCATCAGGTCCGAGCAGAAGAAACTCGGCGATAAAGGCCTGCCAAACAGCGAAGCAGATGCCCGCCAGAGCCTGATCAAGCGGTTCAACAAGCGGCGCCGAAATGCCCGCAAGATGGCCGTTCAGGTACTCAGCACACCAACCGTCCGCCAAACTTTGACCGACCAAGCCGTCGACGTACTCAAAAAATTTGCTGGCGATTTGTACGACGGCGATGACGATGATGACGAAGATTAGCGATTCGATAATAATTTAGCACCGCCGGCTTGATTATTTACCCATAAAGATGTATAATAATACCACAAATGCGAGGTGGTTCGCATAGACATCATAAGCCACTAATCCCGAAGGAGGGGATTGAAGTTTTATGGTAAAAAGTCCAGATCTACTCAATAAAGAGGTTAGCCGCGGCGAGCTACTAAAGTTTGCAGGAATCGGTCTAGGAATATTGGCCGCAGGAGCCTGCGCTGGAGGCTCTGGCTCTACAGAACGAAGCACTAGCCCGATAGAGCCTGGCGACACAGCACCAAAACCTACACTAGCCCCCGAAACAACGCCGACGCCTACAGAAACCACCACAACGCCAGAAAAACCTCTACCAGATCCTGAACAGCTTATTTCGCCCGAAAAAGCAGAAGAGTTATTCAGATTAATAAGTTGGAAAGAAGAGAAAGAAAATGCCGGAGACCAAAAAGCCGCTGCCAACAACGTAGCTACAAAACTTAAGGATATGGTAAATGGTATTATTAACCCTCTAACTTTAGTCGATGATGAACGTCTTGCAGAGTTAGAACTAGGGCAACATGTTGAGAACGAAAAACTAAAAAAGTTCTGCAAAGATCTCCAAAATCGTGCCGCAGAACTATTCTTCGAACTCACAACAGTCGACCCTACCCAAGAATCTATACCAGAGTCTATGGGACAGCTTGCTGAGATAGGAGAAGAGAACACCTTAGTAGCCCTGACCCAATGCCGCCAGTCTGAATCACCCACAAATGGAGGTCCGTTGACCGTTAAACGTCATGTAAATTCTAACGGAGAAGAGGTACTGTATTACACCTATTTTGTAACCCAACCGCATAAAAGAAGAATTGAATTTACCATTGATATACAAAACAGCCTAAACCCACAATCTAGCTCGGCTGTCTGTCAAAAAGTAAACCAGGATTTGCGAAAAATTGGCGAAAGTAGACATTTGGTATTTGACTTCGCGCCAGAAGAAGAAGGCCGTATGCAGGTAATAGGCATAAGGGTCAAGAAATCAGTCAACGAACCATAATAACAACTAAGTTGTAAGTTTATATACAAGAGAAAGGTCAAAAATCTTATGATAACCCCCGAAAATGTTAGTCGTCGTGATATGCTGTTGTTGGGTCTTGCTGGTATCGGAACGCTAGCAACAACAGCTTGCACTGGAAATTTTACAAAGCAAACTAGTCCCAGCAACATACAAACACCAGAAATACCAACAAAGATAAGAATACCAAGTGCTTCAGAGCTCTTATCAGATAGAGAAATGAGAGAGGCATTTAAATTTCCGAATTGGCAAACAGAGCTACAAAATGCCGTCAACGGAGGACATAGCGAAGAAAAGATTGGCGACAAATTGGCTGCTTCTGCTACTAACATGTTGAACTTTCTTGCAAACCCTATGCTACATGTTGACAAAGAAATCGCCGAACAATTGAAGCGAGCTAGCCTGGAAAAAGATTCAATAGAAAAGTTCGCTGAAGATCTCCAAGAACATGTCGCATTAGAATTCGCTAACACAGCAATAGTTGACCCTAACGTGGTAGAAATAAAGAGGTTCCTAGCATGGATAAACAACCGAGGCATTAAAGATACTGGACTATTTTTAAGCCAGGAGTGCGGCTCCGTTGGGAAGTTGACAACAGGAGACCAATTCTACAGAACATTCAAACTCGTGGATGGCAATACAGAATATGGCGTAGATTCAAACTCAAACCGAATAGTAACTTTCAAGATGTCTACAGAGAGTAATTTGAGTCCAAGCAAATGCGAAGAATACTATCGGGCACTAGAGCCAGAAACAGAAGAAAATAAAATCACATTAGTCTTTGAACAACCACGCAGAGATGATTATTATACGCCTATGCGTATACAAAAAGCATACTTTAATAGAGTGTAGTCTAATATTTGCATAAAAGTACAAGCGCAAAATACCAGTCAAAATGGCTGGTATTTTATATTGTATATTGATAAACTATATAGTAACCATGAGAGTAATAAAAAAAATAATCTTAATATCTCTAGCCGCTATTATATCATTGACATCAGTGGTAACAATTCTGTCTCGATCTACTACGGCAAAAAAAGGCGACCCTATCTATACTAGGCAGTCGATAGAAAATGAGGGCCAAAGACGTTTGAAATTAAACACACTCGCCGCATGTTTTGAGATACAAATCGGAAACTCTAGAGATTATTACGTATCTCAACTCACGCCAGAAAAAGGTGACCTAGTGTCGCTACCTGGTCGACAGTTTTTTACTGGACAAGTGGCTGCAGGCTTTATTGACGAAGACAACGGTGACATGAATTGTATAAGTTATCATTACGAGACCATAATAAGCCTTTTGCACGACGCAGGCTGGCAAGGCGCCACTCTTTTTAGTATTTTCTGTGGCATGGGAGAAGATTATATTAATGGAAAAGAAAAAGCCTGCAGCGGAGAACTAACAAGTGGCGACTATGTAGGTATCAAAGAACACAACATAGCAAACGCCATAGCAGCAGTCGCCCCGCTGAATGAATACGCCTACTATTTAGGGTATCAAGCACTTAGCAGCAAGATCATGTGCGGCGGATTCACAGACATGGGAATCGTTGGTACAGACATCCAGCCTACCGACATAAATTCAAGTACAGATGCTACGGTTCCTGTCTTTATATACAATAGCACAACACAACTAGGCACTACCGAAAACCATGTATATAGACTCAATAATCCAGATAAAAAAGTGTCTCCTTTTAATCCTACAGAAAATGGAGTTTTAAAGCCTATGGCATGGTCGTGTAAAACTATTGCAGCTGAATACATGTCTAGGTGGCTTAAGGATTATAAATTGTACAAAGAATCATCGAAATCAAACCCGGCTATAACAGTCCCCGGCACCCCGTACGGATCATGTGATGATGAATATAAAGATAATCCAGAATTGTACGCAGCCTGTAAAGATGGGTTCGAACATGCAAGTCAAGGTATACAATACTGCCACGAAAAATATCCCTCCCGACAGCCTGACGGTTCTGTTATCGTACGAGAAGATCAAAGAGCTTGTCTTATGGGTGTACAAAGCGGATCTTCAACCACATCACAACCAGCAAACCCTTCAGCAGAAGACCCCGTCACAGATCCAACTGCTAGCGCAAATCCATCAGGAACCACACCAGAGGAGGAAGACCAGGAAAATTGCAAAATCGACTATATTGGCTGGGTAATTTGCCCAGTCGTCAATACTCTAGCCAGTATGTCTGAGGGGGCACGCGCGAGACTAGTCAAAATGTTAACTGTTGATACAAAAAGCATTCTAGGCGATACTTCCGAGGGCTCTGTCTATTCGTATTGGTCGAAGATTCGCGATTATGCGAATATCTTATTCGTCATATTCTTTTTATTCGTTATATATTCGCAGATAACTGGGTACGGTTTAGACAATTACGGCATCAAACGCATGCTGCCAAAATTAATAGTAGGCGTAATCGCAGTTAATATATCATTCTATATATGTGGACTACTAATAGACTTGTCGAACGTCGTTGGGTCAAGCGCTTTCAATTTCATCTCGACCGCTGCTGTCGGTGGTATGCCAGCAGGAGATTGGAATGATAGCGACCAAGGATGGATTAGCAGCATCGCAGCTGGTGCTCTATTGTTGACGGTAGGATATTTCGCGCTAGCAACAGTGATTTCGGTATTGCTATTTGTGGTAATTACGGCAGTGACTACGATTTTCTTGCTGGGCGTACGAGAGGCTATCATCATCCTATGTACCGTGATATCACCGCTAGCATTTGCCGCGATGATAATGCCAAATACCGAAGGTTTGTATAAAAAGTGGTGGAATGTCTTTAAGGCCTCCCTAATGGTGTTCCCGATGGTGGGGCTAGTGTATGGAGCTAGTAATTTAGCAGCAAGAATTCTTGGTGCTAGCGTTGAGGATAATGATTTTATTTTGAAATCTGTCATTACTCTGTTGATATTCGCACCACTGCCAGTAGTACCGAAACTAGTCAAAAGTGCTGTCGAGATAATTGGCATCGGCGGACTGGTAGCTGGAGCTGAAAAATGGATGAATAAGAAGCGAGGTGCGATGACCGACAAGGTTGGTAAGTGGAGAGAGAATAAACTCACTAGCCAGTTTGGTAAGCATCGCCGCGAAAAGGCGCAGCTTAGGAACGCTCAGATACGTGGCGGCACTTATCGAGGTAGAGGAGGGTTTGTCAACCCTAGAAACTGGCGATCAGGAGCCAACAGAAGATTCAATGCCATGAGCGGTGATTTCGGCCAGAAGCGCAAACTAGCCGGCTCTGCAGCAGCATTAGCGGAAGACAACGAACGTATGAAGGCTGCCAACGCCTGGATCGCTGACAACAACATGTCGTCTGATCGCCTGGCCGAGATAGCCACTGGTTTCACGAGAGACAAAGATGGTAAAAAAGTAGCAGCAGATTTGAGCGGTATATCATCTTATCAGCGGCGCGCTGCCATGCAGGCCTTAGCTCCACATATGACCAGCAAACAAGCATCCGAACTGGCTGAAGCTTCGGCATCATTCGGGGACGCCTCGCTGCAAAAGGAAGCCGCCAACGCTATCGCTGAGTCTGGTGCCAAGAAAGCGCCGTGGTTAGGCGGTAAGCAACTAGAAGCTATCAGGCAGGGTACTTATAACGAAGAAGAAGCTATGGGAGATTATATCAAGAACAAAGCCAGCGGTTCAGGCCTAGCTAACGCAGATGCAGATGCCGTCAGGAGGATGGTGAAGTTTTCAACAGACCAAGCTCGCCATAATGCCGACAACTCCTACATGCGATCGCTGATGAATGCCCGGGCGTCATTAGAAAATGATCCCAAGACAGCTGGTACTGTTCCAGCCTCGGTACGCGCGGAGATTAATAAAATTCCTCCTATGCCGCGGCAGCAAGCCCATGGCGCTAGCAGTAGTGCTAGCAACGGCCAAGGCCAGCAGAATCCTAGTGGTAGTTCTAACAGCGGCAGCGGCAGTGGTGGTCCCAGCCCTAGAAGCAGCACCCCGCCGCCAAACCCAGGTCCAGCACCAGGCCCTAGCGGCGGTAGCCAAGGCAATCCTAGTGGTAGCGGACAAAATCCTCAGAATTCTACACCGCCACCAAAACCTAATACTCCTAACTCTAACTCTAGCTCTAGCAGCGATTCTAGCAGCAGCTCTAGCGGTTCCAGTAGTAGCGATGACAGTTCTAGCTCCTCTGGAGGGGGGGATACGACGACGCATAATGGGCAGACGTTTACCCAGACTAGCAGCGGATTATACATACCGAAGCACTAATAGCTGCATCATAAAAGTATTTTATGCGCTATAATAAGCAGTATGGCAGAATATAAGGTCGCACAAGACGTCGAGGCAGAAGACAAGCTGATCGGACCGTTTAGCTTCCGACAGTTTATCTACCTGATAATTGCTGCTGTTGCTGTTGCCTTAGCCTGGGGATTGGGTCAGATATTTATCGGTTTGGCAATTATTCCTTTGCCAGTTATCATATTTTTCACCGTATTGGCGCTGCCGCTGCGCAAGGATCAGCCGATGGAGATCTATGTAGCAGCTATTATCTCTTATAGACTGAAGCCGCACAAGCGCGTCTGGTCGCCCGACGGTATCGAATCGCTGATCGAGATAACCGTACCAAAAGCTGTCGATGAACATCTGACAAAAGACCTATCGCAGATGGAGACCGAAAAGCGCCTGTCGTATCTAGCAGATATCGCCGACACCAAGGGTTGGTCGATCCGCCATACTACCGAACCAACCCCGAACAGTTCGATGGTGTCAGACCAATATTACGCAGCTCAGCAAACAGTTGGCATGCTCGACGAAGACGGCAGTGTCGCCAGAAAGTTCGACGCTATGATTTCGCGGGCAGACCAAGAGCGCCACGACCGAATTATCCAAAACATGTATTATCAAGCGCAGACGCAAGCGCCAACACCGCAGCCGATAACCAACCAGGCGGCACCGCCTCAGGCGCCTCAAGCCTTTGATAATGATGACGTCGGTGATACGACCATGCAAAACGATGAACATTTACCAAAGTTCAACCCTTACCCGACCATTCACCAATCAGTTATCCAGCCTACGAGCCAGCAGAGCAACACAACCGCCAACAATCCTATTCAAGCTAGCTCAACAGAGCCAACCAAGCCAGCCGAACCAACAGCAAACACTAGCGCAACAGCGGCTTCAGATGATATAATTAGTTTAGCTAATAATAGCGGCTTGTCGATCGCCGCCCTGCAGCACGAAGTAGATCGAGTCAAACAGAAGAAAGAAGACAGCGAAGTATTTATTTCGCTGCGCTAGGCAAAGAAAGGAGTGGGGGTGCCGCCAAACAATTTACCGCCGAATCAAGCACCAATGCCAGCGCCAATGCCGCCGGCTATTGCTGGTTCTGGGCAAAATATCGCGGCACCAGGCGACCCCGCTGGCAATCCTGGTGCACCATCATCGACCGACCCGAAAAAGGGCAAGGGTAAAGAACAGCCAAAGGCCACTAGCACCCAAAATTCCCTGATTTTTTCAGAATTACGCGACAGCATGGTGGTGATGAACGACGGATCGTTTCGCGCTATTGTCGCTTGCAAATCGATCAACTTCGACCTGATGAGCTCGCGCGAACGCGACGGCGTCGAGCTAAGCTATCAAGACTTCCTCAATGCTTTGTATTTTCCAATTCAAATATTCATTCGCTCGCAGCGGGTCGATATCGGCCCATATCTCGATAAGCTCGACGCTCTACGGCGCGACCAGGACAACATGCTGCTGGGCGTATTGATGGACGATTATATCAACTTTATTGATGTTTTATCGCAAGAAGCTAACATCATGGACAAAAGCTTTTTTGTGGTCATTCCGTATTTTCCGACTGGCGACGTTACCAATATCGTCCAACAGAGCAAGGGGATATTCTCGATATTATTTGGTAGCAAAAAAGAAAATGTCACCAAAATCGACACCCAAACCTACGCCAAAGCCAAAGAAGAAATCAAAAACCGCGTCGATTCGGTGATTGGCGGGCTAATGCGCGTCGGCGTTTATTCTATTCAGCTCAATACCAAGCAGCTAGGCGAATTATATTACAATATATATAATCCAGATACAGCTGTACGAGAGCCGCTTGACGACTTTGGCGATGTAGCGTCGCTATACGTCCGCAAGGGCGAAGGTAATAATCCGTACACCCACGAGGAGGTTAGGTGATGGCCCGCAAGAAAAAGATGGATCCGCTAGATATCGCCGCCCAGCAACGCGAGCGCGAGCAGGCAGAGGTCGAACAAGCTTTCCTCAAGGGTATGACCACGCTGCGCGATTTAATCGCGCCGAGCAGCCTCGAAATCCATTCGGCTTATTTCCGTATCGGCACCAAATACGGCCGAACTATGTATATCTATGGCTATCCGCGCCGGTTGTATACGGGCTGGCTATCGGGATTAATCAACATTGATCAAGTCCTCGATATCAGTATGTTTATTTATCCTGTCGATACAGCGATTGTCCTCAAAAATTTGCGCAAAAAAGTTACTCAGCTAGAGGCCGATATGGCGATTAATGCCGAAAAAGGCAAGACGCGCGACCCAGCCAAAGAAGCTGCCCTGCAGGATGCCGAAGAGCTGCGCGACGAGCTGCAGGTCGGATCAGAGCGCTTTTTCCGCTACGGCCTGTACGTGACGATTTACGGCGATAGCTTAGAGGAATTAGGCTATGTACAGCACTCGATCGAGACATTCTTCGGGCAGATGCTGGTTTACAGCAAAACCGCCTCTAGCCAGCAAGAACAAGGCCTCAACAGTACGGTGCCGCAAATGAGCGACCAACTACAAATTCGCCGCAATATGAACACTGGCGCCGTCAGCACCAGCTTCCCATTCACTAGCGCCGACTTAACCCAAGAAAACGGTATTTTGTACGGTATCAATATGCACAACAACGGCTTGGTGATTTTCGACCGCTACACGCTAGAGAACGCCAACATGGTAGTATTCGCTAAGTCTGGCGCCGGCAAGTCGTTTACTGTCAAGCTAGAGGCTCTTCGCAGCATGATGATGGGTGCCGATATCCTGATTATTGACCCAGAAAACGAGTACCAGCGGCTAAGCGACGCTGTTGGCGGCAGCTATATTCGGCTCAGCCTCAGCAGCGACACGCGAATTAATCCTTTTGATCTGCCAAAAGTTATCGATAACGAAGAAGCCGACGACGCTTTGCGCGCCAATCTAGTGACGCTGCACGGGTTGCTGCGGCTGATGCTGGGCGGAGCTTCGGCTAATAGCGCTGGTATTGGCTTATCGCCATCCGAAGAGGCCGACCTCGACCAAGGCTTGATTGACACTTATGCTCGCGTCGGCATCACTAGCGATCCATTGACGCACACTTCAGTACCGCCGACAATGGGCGACCTATATGATACCCTGTTACACATGGGCGGTACTGGCCCGCAGTTGGCGCAGCGCCTGCGCAAATATACCACTGGCACGTTTGCTGGTATCTTTAGTCAGCAGAGCAATATTGATATCAACAACAATATGGTAGTCTTTAATATTCGCGATCTCGAGGACGAATTGCGGCCAGTGGCCATGTATATCGTCCTTAGCCACATTTGGAATATTGTCCGTACCCAGCAGAAAAAGCGCATGTTAATCGTCGATGAGGCTTGGCAGCTGATGAAATATGACGACTCGGCGAACTTTATGTTTAGTTTAGCCAAGCGCGCTCGTAAATACTACCTGGGCCTGACAACTATCACTCAGGACGTCGAGGACTTCATGGGCAGCAAAATGGGCCGCGCCATTGTTTCGAACTCATCAATGCAGTTACTACTAAAGCAATCGTCGAGCGCTGTCGATGTGCTTGGCGATGTTTTCAAATTAACCGAAGAAGAACGCAAGCGCCTAGCCAATTTCCCGGTCGGGCAGGGGTTATTCTTTGCCGGGCAGAATCACGTTCATATCCAGATTGTCGCCAGCGACACCGAAACTGGCCTGATTACCACCAACCCGCAAGCAACGCTACAACAAGCCGCCGCAGCTGCTGCCGAGGAGCAGACATAATAGCTTAAAAAGGTTATAATAAGATTATGCCGCTAGGTACAAGAGAAAGACCAGACACCAGCCAAGACAACGCCGACGACTTTGACCAGTGGGAGCGTCAGATGCAGACACCCACAGACCAAGGCCATGCCGACGATTTCGACGCCTGGGAGCGCGAAATGTCGCCGAGCCAGGCGCACTGGGATAATACCGTCAGCCGAAATTTGTCGAGGATGGAGAACAAAAAACCAGCCAAACGCGGCAACGAAGCGGCTAGCAGTAGCGGTAATAGTAGTGGCGACGCCGCCGGCAATATCAATAACAAAGAGAAGCAGTCGCAGCAGCAAGACGGCTGGCGCGACAACACCTCGAGAGACCTAAACAAGCCTAAGAAGGGCAAGGGTAAATCAGGCGGCTTTTCGGCTATGAATAAGCTCAAACGATTTGGCCCAACTGGCGCGGTAGCCAGCATGCTACTAGTCGGTGCTGTTGGTATCGGTTCGTCGACTAGCATCATGGGCTCGTTGCTAGTATCCATCAAAGAATCAATTGTCACCAATATTGATCAGCAGCAATATACGTCATCATCGCGATCAAACCGGATTTTGTCGCGGCGCCTGGCCGATGACGCCACATCTGGATCTTGTACTCTGGTCAAAATCGCCTGCCGTTTTCACAAACCGACCGATTACCAGCTAAAACAGCTTGATAAGGCTGGCGTCAAGGCTCTCGACGAAGCCGGCGAAGTTATCGAAAAAGGCAAACTAATCGGCGGCAAACGGCCAGCTCACTACTTGATAGACGGCGAGAAGATATCCGCCAAAGACTTCAAAAAAGCATTACGCAATAATCCTAAACTCCGCAACGCTTTCCGGCGTGCTTTTAACCCGCGCTGGGTGAACTGGGTTGACGACGCCGCGGTCAAGTTCCTCAAGAAAATAGGCGTCACCAAAAAAGTAGCAGAAAAGTTAAACTCCAAAAAAACCAGAAAAGCTCTAACCGAAGCCACAGACGAATTAACGAAAATAGAAGACAAAGCGGCTGATAAACTGAATAAAGAAATCGCCGAACAAGCTGGTGATTACGCTACAAAAGAAGCCAAAAAAGCCACCAAAAAGAAAGGGAACGACGTCAAGCTAATGATGGCTCAAGGAATCTGCGCGGCAGCCAAGGCGCCAAATGTGGCAGTCAATATCAATAAGGCTTTTCGAATCGCCCAGTACGCTAAACTAGGTTATACCGTTTTGACAGCCGCTGATGCCATCAAAAAGGGCGAGGCCACTCCAGAAATGGTTAATAACGTAGCGACTATCCTCACTCAATCATATACTAAGTCCGACGGTACTATCAAAAAACCCGCTACCGACGCTAAACTGATGAAATATACTATGGGTCTAGGCACCGCTGGCAGCTCGTCGTCGTATATACCAGGAGTTGGCGGCACTCTAGCCACCTATCTAGGTGTTGTCAATAGCGAGCCTGTCAAAATGGGATGCGACCTGATCGGCTCGACAGCAGCCGAAGTCGGCGTCGAAGTTTTTGACGGCATCAGAGCTGGACTAGGGCCGATTGGCTGGGCTTGGGTAGGGGGAGAACTCCTAATTGAGGGTTTATTGACATTTGACACCGTACAAGAAAAACTAAGCTCAGTCATGGGAACTATTGTGCAGACCTCTATTGACGCATTCACCAAATGGGTAGATATGAAAGCATTAGCCGAATACTTCCTAGGCAACAAGACCAAAGGAGCAACCGGTACTGATGTCGGCGACATCACTGGCGTGGGCTTATCAAACAGCATGGCCGACCAAGCCAGCTACACTGGCAATGCACCGCTAACCGTCCAGCAAAAAGTTGCCTTCGACGAACAAATTGTCCAACCCGAGCGTATTGCCCTAGCCGAAGAAGACCGCTTAACACACAGCCCATTCGACATCTCTAGTCCGAATACTTTCCTGGGGTCAATCGCTATACGATTCGTACCTTATTTAGGTATGGCGTCGAGTCCATTAGCGTTCGTGTCGGCTATCTCGTCGATATCTACCTCGTCGCTGTTTAATCTATTCAATCCGTCGGCTTATGCCAAAAATATCATCGACGAGAACAAATGCACGCAAAACTCGGTACTAGCCAACGAAAAAGACATCGCTGTCGGTCCAGCCTGCGACGTTCAATACGGCGTACCAACTGATTATATGGGTATAGAACCTGATCAAGTAGCTAGCGAATTAAGCGCTTCCGGCGATATCGACGAAGACGGCAAAGTAAAGAGTAATAGCGAGCTGCAAGACTGGATAGACACTTGCAACCAAGCTAGCATCATAAACACCAAAGAATGCACCGTCGACAGCCGGCAGCGCGCCCTATACAACCTATACCAAATCGACAAACGCACTGTCGATGGTATGGATGAAGATCCAGATAAAACAACTAAACCGACATCAACTTCAACAGCATCTACCAGTACTAGTGTCGGTAGCGCTGTAGGTGAACCAGAGTTTAACCAAGCTCAACCTGCAGCAGAAGGCGGTGATGATGTATCTGTCTGGAAGGGTCTCAATAATGGCGCCCTTCCAGACAACGAGCTCGTTACTCTATCGTTCTCTAGCGAAAGAATGCATAAACAGGCCGCTGCTGCTATGGAAGAAATGAATAAGGCTTACAAGTCCGAAACAGGTAGTGATTTAGGTATTAACGAGGCGTATCGTGATTGCGAGACTCAAATAGCATACGCCGACCCCAATAGTTCACGTTATCAAGGTGGTCTAGCTAAGCCAGCCCCACCGTGCAGCTCTAACCATGGTTGGGGATTAGCTGCCGATATTAGTGTTGGTGGCTTTGATACACCAGTATACAATTGGCTAACCGCTAATGCTCACAAATACGGTTTCGTTCATCCAAAATGGGCAGAACGCGACGGCAGTAAACCTGAGGCATGGCATTGGGAATATGCCAGAAGGGTAGCTAATTAATAATGCCAAAAAAAATAGCATGCATTATACTTTCTGTAATTACATTAGTAAGTATATATAGTCAAACCGCCTTGGCTGCACCAGAGAGATTGTATATTAATTCAGCTACTAATAATATAGAATTTTACGATACCAATGCTACCTGCTCGACAGAGTCGTCGGGTACCGATTTATCGTCAGTCAGCCCTGGCAGCGGCGCACCAAACGGTATGACCTATCCTAATCTAGATGCCACAAAAATGGCAGACGCAATCGAAAAATACATTGAAACTCACGCACCAGACAGCCCATTAAAAGGTACCAGTCAAAAAGCTGTGGCGAGCGCCAAAAAAGCCAACCTCAGCCCATTTTTGGCGTATGCGCACGCTATGATGGAATCAACATTAGCCACTACAGACGTACCAGGTGCCCAGATAAAAGTTCATCAAGGGCATAACGCCTTTGGACGTACCGCAACCGACTCTCAACCACACGTCGTAGAGGCTAGTCGAAATTGGTATATGTGGACATCTTTCGAGGCTAGTGTTGACGCTGATGCTGAAGAAAACAAAAACGTCGATAGCGGCGACTGGTTTTCGTACGACAGAGCAGTGTTTTCTGACGAAATCGACCAAGGTATGACAGCCTATGCTAATAGATACGCTCCGCCCGACGATGGCAACGATACTGAGGGATATATAAACTTTATGCAAGGCGCTCTCGACGAAATGGCTGGCTACGCTGGAGCTTCAGTCGCTACTACATCTACAACATCAACCACTTCATCTAGTAGTAGCTCCTCTAATTGCTGTGTTAAACCAAAAACAGGCGGTAGCGTGGTTAAGATGCTATCAGATAATCCAGAAACTGCCCTAGGTTATCTGATGAGCGCTGGCAATGGTACCAAATTAACCTTAGCTCAAGCTGCCGGTATCGTCGGCAACCTTCAACAAGAGTCAGGACCAACCCTAGATCCTAGAGCATCTAACGGATCGCACATTGGTATTGCCCAGTGGGATGAAGCTAATCGCTGGAATAATGGGTTAGTTAAATTTGCAGCTGATATGGGAAGTGATCCTTATGATTTCTCAATTCAATTACGATATCTAGCTTGGGAAATGGGTCTTACTGATGAGTGGAAAGATCACACGCCAGGTCGCGGTGGCACTGCTGATGCCGTTAGGGCTACAACCAGCGCTGAGCAGGCCACCGAAGTTTTTGAAGCAAATTTTGAGGGAAGTGGCGGCAGTGCGATGGAAAAACGTCAGGCCTATGCCAAAGCCCTTTATGAAAAATATAAAGATAGTCCGACACTAGGCTCGTCTGGAACCTCTGATCCGGGAACTTCTGCCTCATGTAGTAGCGGCGGCGGAGCTAGTTCATCCTTACAAGAGTATACTCTGAAATACGCCTGGCCGCAGATACATCACGAACCGCGCATTCAACGAAAAGATGAATACATTGAAGCAATCTATAAAGCTACAGATGAGGGGCGTTTTTTTGGAAGTCATTACGGTGTTGATTGCGGCGGCTTTGTTACAACATTAATTTATGATAGCGGTTTCGATAAGACATACAATTTTGATGCTAAGGGTGGTAACACTGTTGTGCAAAGACTATGGGCTACCCTTAATTGGCAATATCTTGGTAGCGCTAATGGTACATACGAGCCAGACGGCAGTAAATTTACAGACGACAAATTACAGCCAGGCGACGTGGCTTTCTCACCAGGGCATACCTGGATATACGTAGGTGAAATCAACGGTTTCGAAAGTAAATACGCCTCAGCCAGCCAAGGAGAAAAGGCTCCGAGTGCTGGCGGCGAAGGGTTTGATTGGGCTGGAGCAGTATGGTTTAGAAAGAAATCATCATCATCAACATCATCAGGGATATCAGCATGAATAAACGCAAAACTATTATTATCACTATCATTTTCGCTATCATTGCGATCATTGGTGCGCTAATTTATCAAATTTACACCGCTATCGACCGGTCGGGGAAAATCCCGGTCGAAGTTGCTGCCGCCCCTAACGATGCGAAAATCACTTTCAAAGACAAAAAAACTAAGGTCGAGTATGCTGCCAGAAACGGTACCAATTACCTGCCGCCAGGCGATTATTCAATCACGGCCGCCAAAGACGGCTTCCGCAGCAGCCAGACAGAAGTTAACGCCACCACCAAACCACGGTATACTGTCATTATCGAGCTCATGCCGCAATCAGATCAAGCTCGCCAATGGCAGAAAAAGCACATGGATCAATACGATAAAGTTGAAGGTATTGCTGGCCAGCAAATCCGCGAAGCTGGCAAAAAATTCACCGAAAAATATCCGGTAGTCGCTAAATTACCAATCAAAGATCCTTACTATTCGGTTGGTTACTACAAGAAAGACGACCAACCAATAATCGTTATTCGTACCGAATCGCCGCAATACCGCTACAAAGCCACGCTACGGTTAGTATCTATGGGTATCAAATTAAGCGATTATCAGATAGAATATGCCGATTATAAAAGCCATCTAGGAGAATAACTTATGACGCCGAAGAAGAAAATCATTATAATTGCCGCCGCTTTTTCTGCATTTACTGTTTTGATGATTATATTGGCAGTAATTACTTCTCGCCAGTATTTGACAATCTCATTCGATTCATCGAAATATTCTAGCGTTATATTATATAAAGGCACTGACACCAAGACCGAAAATACCATCGCTCCTACCAAAACAGTCATCGAAAAATCCATTCAGTCCGGCAAAGAGTATTTCTTGCCGAAAGGTACTTACTTTTTAGTAGCTAAGAGTAAAGATAATATCGTGTCAATTTTACAACGAGGAATATTATTGGGCTCGGACAAAAAAAGTGTTTCTCTCGACTACAAATATACTAATTCGTACTTGCAAAAACTGACGAACGAGAACAAAAAAGCTATAGATAGCGCTATCCTAGGCAGCAATAGCAAAATAAGCACCTTTTATACTATCAAAAACGAAGCTGTACTAGAGAAGGGTGATTGGGCGATTGCCGCCCTGGTGTTTAACGGCGCTAGCACCGACTTAAACCGAGACACTCTGAAAGTCGTTCTCGAGAAGAAAGATTCAAAATGGGTAGTTAAATGCAAGCCGATGATCTCGATCAGCAAATACGACTGCTCAGCGCCGCAAAGTACCCTCAATAAAGCTAACACTATCGATATCACTACACAGCGGCCGCTCATGCCGAATTATAATCTGAACAAAAAAAAGGGTACGCCCGACGTTTAGACATGTAGACCAGCTAGCCAGCACTCGTCATCACGATCTGGTTATCAACGAATTCGCTCATCAGCCGCTTTTGGCGGTGTCGATCAAGCTCGCCAAAGACGTCATCTAGCAAAATTAACGGCCTTTTACCAGTTTGCTGCTCAATATAAGCTGCCTCGAGAAATTTCAGCGCCAAAACAATCGTCCGCACCTCGCCGCGAGAGGCAACTTTGGCAGCAGATTTATCGCCAAATCCAATTGCTATGTCGTGCCGATGCGGCCCAGTACTGGTCGCGCCAACCGCCTTATCATAAGTGATTTTTTCTTCATACTCCTTGAGCAGTTTTTGCGCCGACACGCGACTTTCGTGGGAGTATTGCAAACTAACCATATCGCTCGTGCCAGCAATACTCTGATAGATTGCAGTTATTTTACTATTAAAATCGTTCAAAACCGCTTGGCGCTTACTAATAATTTTAGCGCCATAATCGCTCAGTATCAGATTCCAAGAGAATAATTCGTCGTCGTTAATTAGCGGATCCTTGAGAAGCTTATTACGCTGCAACAGAGCGCGATTATATCGACTCAGCTCATGTGAATATGACTGGTCATATTGCTGGATCAACCCGTCCAAAAAATCGCGTCGGCGCTGCGGCGAGCCATTAACAATCCGCAGCGTATCCGGCTCAAACAACACAATCGGATATTTGAGAGCATAAGGTAAGCGGCCGTGTTTTTTGCCAGCAACCACGAACTGTTTGCGCTTGGTGCCGTCTTGGTTTTGATAAGCCACTCGATATTGCAGTTCATCGGTAGCTACGTCTATCTGATACATTTGAGCGCCGTACGAACAAATCGATTCGTCGCTGCCGCGGAAGGACTTGCCGCGCAAAGCGATATATAAGGCCTCGATAAGCGATGTCTTGCCGCAACCGTTCGGGCCAGATATTAGCGTTGTCCCTGGCTCCAAATCAAGCATTTTCAGCGAATGAACGCGAACATTCTGCACCGCCAATCGCAAAATCTTCATATTAACTCTTCAGAGGCATAATTATATGGATATAATCCGAATCTTCGACCGCTGGCGACAAAACGCATGGCGACAGTTTACCGCTAAACCGGAAATCGACGCTATCGCCATCAATAACCCCAAGCGCGTCGGTAATATAGCGTGAATTTAACGTGAGAACACCGCCGCCAGTGACCTCAGCATCAGCCGAGCTAGTATTCTCGCCAAGTTCGCTAGCAATTGAGTGAATACTAATATTATTCTTTTCGCCGTCAACCGTCACTGTCACGCTGCCGCCAGAATTGCGCGCAAACAATCCAGCGATCTTCACAATTCGCGAAAAATCATCCATCTTGACTCGCGCTTGGGTTTCGGAGGTCGCTGGTATCAACTGCTGATATTTCGGATAGCTGCCTTCGATTAAACGGCTGGTAATCTCGGAGTCATCGACCCGGAAGCGGACTTGCTCGTCGTCAAACAGTACCTCGACTTGGTCGGTGCCATCCGAAATTGTTCGCAGCACCTCTTGCAGGCTCGACGTCGGTACGATTGCCGCAATCTCGCTAGTAGTATCGAATAGGCGGCGCTGCGCTAAGCGATAGCCGTCAGTGCCCGCTAGATACAATTTACCGCCGTCAGTGTGCCAATAAACGCCGGTTAGTACTGGACGTGAGGTATCATTGCTTGTAGTAATAATCGTCTGGCTGACAGCTTGCTTGAAATCAGCTACTACAATAGTGTAGGTGACAGCTTGATTTTCATCAATCGACGGTAATTCTGGAAATTCGCCAGCGTCAACGCCCGACATAATTGATGAATAATTACCCGACGAAATCGTCATCGACGTACCCTTGCTAACTATATCAACCGTACCGCGCGGCAGACTAGCTATAAACTCGCTAATTAGTTTGGCTGGCAAGGTTAATTCGCCCGGTTTAGTAATTTTAGCGCCAACATAGCAAGTTGCTGCTATCTCTAAGTTAGTCGCAGCGACCAATAACCGGTTAGCTTCAGTTCGCAGCAACACATTGCCAAGTATTGGTAGCCCGGCGCGGCTGCTAGCGATCCGGCCAACGATTGCCAGTGCTCGCGCAAAGTTTTCTTGTGTGACCGATAATTCCATAATTATTACCTATCTTTCTTTTTATAATTAGTGATGTATATAGTAGGTGCTGTGGACAATGGGGAAAAGTAGCTGATTAACAGAGGTAATTGACGAATTTTAGCCTGAGAAAATCTAGCGGAAAAAGAGTGAGTTTCACATAGTAAAACTAGGCAGTTTGTCCACTTTGATGACAATGACAACCAGGCTTCTCGCCAAACAGTGGATAAACGAACACAATTTTTACCCAAAGCTTTGAACCGGCTGTACACAAAATTTCCACAGTATTTAAGCATAAAGTTTCTCCCGGATTTCGGCGACTTGTTCGCGGATAGTGAGGTCAAGCTTGATAGCCTTTTCAATTTTGTTGACCGAATGAATAGCCGTGGTGTGATCTTTGCGGCCGAGCTCTTGAGCGATGCGCGGAAAACTCATGTGCAGTTCGCTACGCAGTAAATACATAGCAATTTGCCGCGGCGTAGCAATGTATTTGTCGCGCTTACTGCTGCACATTTCTTTGCTATCGATTTGGAAGTGGCGGGCGGTTTTGTCGATGATTTGCTTGGCGGTTAGATGTTGCGGCCTGGTTGATCGAACGTTGCCGAGCAGTCCTTCGGCGGTGGCGGCATCTGGCGTGGTGCCGCGCATTTCCGAATAAGCCAGCAACTGATTAAGTGCGCCCTCTAGCTCGCGGACATTAGTTTTGATATTTTGCGCTAAATATTCGACTGTCTCGCGCTCCAAAGTCACGCCGGACATGCTAGCTTTGGTCTCGATGATGACGCAGCGAGTTTCGAAATCAGGCATTTGAATATCAACCGCCATACCCCATTCAAAGCGGCTGCGCAGCCTCTCGGTTAAGGTTGGAATACTGCGCGGCGGCTTATCGCTGCTGATGATAATTTGCTTATTAGCTTGATGTAGGGCATTAAAAGTATGAAAGAATTCTTCTTGAGTTTTTTCTTTGCCGGCGATGAACTGCATATCATCGACGATCAAGACGTCAACGTTGCGATATTTATCGCTGAAGCCAGCGATTTTGAAACGAATACTATCGAGAAATTCTTTCATGAAAGTTTCAGAGCTAACATAGGCAACTTTCATTTTGGGATCGCGCTTGATGATGGCGTTGCCGACAGCTTGAATCAAGTGAGTCTTGCCTAAACCGACGCCGCCATAGATGAAAAGCGGATTATACTTGGCGCCAGGATTAGCGGCTGCTGCCTGGCAAGCAGTGTAGGCGAGGTCGTTGCACGAACCAACCACGAAATTATCAAAAGTGTAGCGCGGGTTAAGGGTGGTATTGGCGGTGGGCGTTTTGGCGTTAACTGGCGCGCGGCTAATTAACTCGTTAGCGCGATCACGCAGCGAAGCAGTAGTTTCACGACTGGTAATTTTTTTCTTGGTATTTTTGACTTTGTAATTAACATCTTTGATATTAGGGTTATTTTTCTTGAGGATTTCGCGGATTTGCGTATCAAAACGCTTTTCAAGCTGTGATTTAGCAAAGACATTAACAACGCCGATAGTCGCCGTGCCATTATCGTAAGATAGTAGCTCAGTATCGCGAAACCAGGTTTTGAAGTTCGCATGCGATACCGAAAGCTCGATTTCCCCCAGGACACTTTGCCATAATGAATTATTCATCTAAAACTTATACCCTCACAAGCTGTTAATAACTTACCTCTATGATAGCTGATTCACGAGTTTTCCACAACTATAAGAACGTTACGTTCATTAATAGTTGTGTAGGCGACTAAACAGGGGTGAGTTTTTCCACAATTTAGCGCCACCTCTGTTAAATTTGTGGACAAACTAGCCAAAAATGTGGATAATTTATATAGCGATAGTATAATCTCGACAGATTAGCAATCAAATATTGATTATTGAGCGTGAAATTGCTATAATAACTGTCATTATGCCAAAGCGAACTTTTCAACCGCATACTCGACACCGCGTCAAGACGCACGGCTACCGTGCCCGTCGGGCAACCAAAGCTGGCCGGGCTGTACTCAAGCGCCGCCAGGCTAAAGGTCGTGCTCGTATCGCACTCTAACTAGTCGAGGTAACTACAGGTAAATAGCGCTAATTTTCGGCGCTATTTTGCTATAATGGAATTTATTGTATGATTGCGTCAAAATATCGATTTCACGGGCATGGCAGCTTGAAATTTTTATACAAAAACGGCCAAGCAGTTAGGTCGCGTTATTTCACGGTCAGATATATTACCAATCCCCGCCGCCAGCAGCCGCGCTTTGCAGTAGTAATTAGTAAAAAAGTTCATAAATCAGCAGTTGGGCGCAATCGTATCCGCCGCCAGGTTTATGAACGCTTGCGAGTTGATGTTTTACCTCGCGTTAAAAACGTCGATATCGCAGTGATTGTTACCAACGGCGAAGCGTTAAGTTTGGCGCCTGGCGAGCTGAAATCATCGCTTGATGCTATTTTTGCGCAAATCATCGCTTGATTCGGTAGTTGCCAGCCAAAGAGATGATATAATGGTATAGATAAGTACTTGCCGAGAGGAGAATACGAGGCTTTTATGCATGATTTATTCCAATTATTGATTGTTCAGCCAATTTTTAACGCGCTAATGTTGTTGTATAGTATCATTCCGTGGCACGATTTCGGGCTGGCGATTATCATCTTTACGATCATTCTACGGTTTGTGATGTATCCGCTAATCAAAAGCCAGCTCAACCAAACCAAGCTGATGCGTAAAATGCAGCCGGAGTTGGCTAAGATCAAGAAAAACACCAAAGGCGACCGCCAGGCTGAAGCCATGCAACAAATGGAACTATACAAACGCTATGGTATTAAGCCGATGCGTTCGGTGTTAGTACTAGTTATCCAGTTACCGGTATTTATTGGACTTTACCAGGTGATTAGAATCATTATCTCTCTCAAAAGCGAAGTGATTAGCCAATACCTTTACGAGCCAATTAAAAATATTGATGTCATTCAGTCGATTATCCAGAATCCAGCTAATTTCAACCATACAATGCTCGGGTTTATTGATTTGACTAAGACAACTTTTAGCAACCACGGTATTGACTTTTTCTTGTTGGCTTTGGCGGCCGTATCGGCAATTACTCAGTATATTATCACTAAGCAAACCGCGCCAACTGCTGGCAAAAACCAAAAACGTTTCCGCGATCTGATGAAAGAAGCAGCCGAAGGTAAAGAGGCCGATCCGACCGAGATGAGCGGTATTATGACGCGTGGCATGATGAAGGTTATGCCGGTAATGATGTTCTTGATCATGGTGGGGCTGCCAGGAGCATTGGCGCTTTACTATACGGCGTCTAACTTGGTGGCGGCCGCTCAGCAGCATTTCTTGCTGCGAAAAGATGCTGAAGAAATGCACGAAATTGCCGAAGAGGCTAGCGCTCCCAAAAAATCAAAAAAAGCCAAAACCCGCGAGAAAAAAGCTAAAGAAGCGCACGTCACGCGGATTAAGGCGAAATAGGAAAGGAGAAGTATGGATAAAGAACAGTCAATTGCCTATGCCAAGAAATTTGTCGAGGATATTTTGTCGTTTTTTGGCGAAAATATAGAGGTCGAGACTAGCTATCAGGATGATATTTTATCGATTGACATTGCTAGCAGCGACCTCAATAGTATTTTGATTGGCCGTAATGCCGAGACGCTGCGCAGCTTGCAATACATGGTATCGACAGTGCTGCGCAATAATAATGCGGCGGTTACCCGCGTAATCGTCGATATTGCCGGTTATAAGAAGCAGCGCGAAGAAAAAATTGCCGAAAAGGCTCGCGGTTGGATCGAAGAAGTGCGCCGTACCGGCGATTCGCATGTTGCTCATATTAACGCTGCTGATCGCCGGATTGTTCACCGGATAGCGGCTGAATACAGTGATATTCGCACTTACTCTGAGGGCGAAGGCCGCCAGCGCTATATTATTATTGCGCAGGCGAGTTCTTAGCGTTATAATCATAAGTATAAAAGAAAGGATTGGAGTATGGCTGCTGTACTAATAATCGTAGCGGTGGTGGTTATCCTGCTGGTTGTCGTGATCGGCGCGGTAATCGGCATGTATAATAGCTTGGTCAAGCTAAATATCAAAACTGACGAGTCGTGGAGCGGTATTTCGGTGCAGTTGAAGCGCCGCGCCGACTTGATCCCGAACCTCGTTGAAACTGTTAAAGGTTACGCGGCGCACGAGAGCGGCGTTTTCGAAAAAGTCACCGAGGCGCGCTCGGCTATCATGTCGGCAACACACCCGGCTGAAGCAGCCAAGGCCGACGGTGAATTAACTATGGCGCTCAAGAGCTTGTTCGCGGTATCCGAAAATTATCCGGAGCTGAAAGCTTCTAGCAACTTTATGGAACTGCAGGCGCAAATTACCGACACCGAAGATAAAATTGCTGCCTCGCGCCGTTTCTACAACGCCAACGTCACCCAGTTCAACACCAAGCGCAAAGTCTTCCCGACTAATATTTTCGCTGGAATGCTAGGATTTAACGCTGATAAAGAATTCTTCGACGTTAGCGAAAGCGAACGGGCAGCAATTGAAAAGCCAGTTGAAGTCAAATTTTAATTCTAAAATTGTTTATAAAATAATAAATTAAAAGTAAGGAGCTCGATGGAACATTTATTTTTGACAAATATCGAGCTCTTTGCTCGTGCTGGCGGCGGTGGATCTGGCGGCTCGGGCGGTGGTTCTGGCGGCGGCGGAGGAGGCGGTTTGCTGGCCGGCATAGCGATGATTGGCTTCGTACCGGCTTATTGTATCGGTTCGGCGCTGCGCAAACACATAGGCCAAGAGGGTACGCGGTTTGTGGCTGCAAACGTGATTGGTTTTGTCTTGATAGTAATAACCTTTGTGTTGATTGCTAGAGGTTGGGTAGGTGTAACTATCGCCCTAGGAGCGCTCGTCGGTATGGTTACCGGACTTTACGAGGCGTTTAATAAGATCAAACAAAGTAAGTTCTTGCGCGATAAACTTATGCAAGCTAGCGCTGCCGATCCGGTATGGAACGAACAACAAATAATCGATCACGCCAAGCAAGTATTCCTGCGCTACCAAAGCGATTGGGCGAAACAAGATAGCGAAGCGATTAAAGCCTATACCACCGAAAATTATGCTTATCATGCTGGTTTGATGATTTATACATTACAGCTAATGAATCGGACAAACCAAATGTCGGATATCGTAGTGAACGACGCCGAGGTGGTTGATATGTTAGATTCGCCTGATGATAGCCAAGATACAGTAACGATTGGTTTTTCGGCGAGCGCTAAAGATTCGCTGGTCGATAACGCTACCAATCAGACATTATTTACCGACAATAGTATGTTCACTGAATATTGGCGATTCCGCCGCCATGGTAAAGATTGGTTACTAGACGGCGTCGATCAGGCGACAGCTAACCCGGCGATGTATAATCCGCAAATCGACCAATTTGCCCGCCAGAATAATTATTGTTATAGCGCCGATATGGGCTGGCTGTTTATACCAAAGCGCGGGCAACTATTTAACGGCGCTCAGTTTGGTACGTCAGATATTAATAACCATGTGGTCGGCTTGTATAAAGAATCATTGCTTGTGCAATTGTATACTTACCAGCGTGCCACTGATAGCTCATCAGTAGTTATCGCTCAAATTAACGTACCGAAAGATTACGGCCAAATTATTGTTCGCCGCAAGAAAATGATGCGTTTCGGCGGTGTTCACGGTTTGGAAAAAGTCGAAATGGAGTGGGGTAAGTTCAATGAGTTATACGAGGTGTATGCTTCTAATACCGACCAAGCAGCTAGCTTTGAGCTGCTCAACCCGACGTACATGGAGCAATTGGCAGCGCTCGGTTTCGAAGTCTCAATTGAGGTTGTTGATAACGTAATTTATCTGCACACAGCCGAGCAGGGCGCTGATATTGCTGTGTACCAAACTATGTATGATTTAGCGCAAAAAGCCTTCAAAGAAATGAGACTCTAGCTGTTAATAGCATTTTCATAAATTTGCAAAGTTTGCTCGGCCATCCGCCGCCAAGAATACTTAGCCACTTGTTGCTTGCCTTTTTTAGACAAAGTATTGCGCAGTGATTTATCGGTAATAACGGTATCAATCTTGCTGGCAATGTCCTCAATATCAAGCGGATCAAAGTATACTGCTGCGTCGCCGAGAATTTCTGGCATGCAAGAAGCGTTGCTGGAAACAACTGGCGTACCGTAGGCCATTGCCTCTAATGGCGGCAAGCCGAAGCCCTCGAGCAACGACGGGAAGACATATGCTAGCGACCGAGTAAAAATCCAGTCGCGCTCAGCATCAGGTATAAAGCCGGTGAAGTGAATGTTTTTGTATTTTTTTGACTCAAAATAGTCTTTGTTGCGCTGAGTGGCGGCGTTAATCCGGCCAACCAGCACTAATCCGAGGTCGGGGTACTTTTGTAGTAGTTTTTGGTGGGCGTCACCCAGACGGCGGATATTTTTGTAATCGGGCTGCTGGCCGACATAAGCAATAAAACGCGTAAACGGTGTTTTGTACGGCTGCAGGCCGCCCCGATGAATCTCGGCAGCTTCATAAATCGTTGTAATTTTATCATCAGCTATCCCGCAGAATGCTTGGTATTCGCGTTTGGTAGTGTTTGACACGGTGATAATATGCTGGCTAGTCTTGGCAATTTTCTTGAATACCCAGCGGCCGACTAGTTGTTTAGCATGAAAAACTAGCCAGTTCTTGTCGGAATTATAAGTATTGAGTAGTGTCATGTCGTGAACGGTAGTGACGTGCTTGCCGCGGTATCGGATTGGCTGCTGCGGCATGCAAAAATGCACCAAATCTGGACTGAGATCATCAAGGAAAGTTTTGAAACCAAGTTGTTCAGCTAGCGAATAGTTTTTGAAATCGATAGTTAGGACGTTAAAATTTGGGTTAGTTGGCTGCCAATAGTCTTTATCTTTGGTTGGCACGAGTATACTGTAGGTATTGTGGTGGTCGATTTTTTGCAAATATTCTAGCAACTTAACCACGTAAGTACCAGTCCCAGAGTTGATAACGCGGGCATCAATAGCGATATGACTCATGACGATTCCTTTCTGAAAACAATTCGCTCGTATAGGCAATAATTCCAAATCAAAGAGACGGCCGTGGCAAATAATTTAGCGACAAATAAGGAAATTCGTTCGTTAGTTATGAAGCTTTTGATTAGCAGTGTAATTAGCCAGATGGTACCGTTTTGCAGCACCCACAAGCCGAATAGCGTGACAATCACAAAAGACACTATCTCATATTTGATATTTTTGCTAGTGGATTTGAAGGTGTACTTTTTGTTAGCGAAAAAGCTAAAAACAAAGGCAGTACCGGTCGAGATAGTATTGGCGGTTAGTTTAGGTAGTCCTAGAAAGGTCAGTGAAAATAATAGCCCAAAATCAATTATCGTATTTATTGTGCCGACGATAGCGAAACGACCAATTTGCGCCTTATTTTTCACGCTTAGCCTCGTGATATTCTTCGACAAAGTAACCAGGCCGGTTCTTGGACTCGCTAAAAATTCGAGCAACGTACTCGCCGATAATGCCTAGGCTAATCAGCTGGATGCCGCCGAGAAACAAAATTACTGCCATTAGCGATGAATAGCCAGCGCCAGTAGGTACGCCGAATAGAGGTCGAATTAGCAGATAAAGAATATACAAAAATGCACCACATGATATAATCATCCCCAAAATCGATGACATTCGCAGCGGCGCCGTGGTGAAACTGGTGATACCGTCAATAGCGAGATTAACCAATCTACCGTAATTCCACTTGGTATCGCCGGCAGCGCGCGGGTCGCGATCGTAAAGTAATTCTTTTTTATTGAAACCAATCCAGCTAAAAAGAGCCTTGGTGTTGCGCTGCGATTCGCGCAGCAGCTTGAGAGCTTCAACACAGCGCCGATCAAGCAAGCGAAAATCGCCAGTATCGCGCTGAATTGGAATTCGCGTCGACTTTTGCAAAATACGGTAGTACCACTCGCTGGTTTTTTTCTTGAGCCAAGTTTCACCCTGGCGGCTACGGCGCCGCGCGTAAACATCATCGTATCCTTGCTCCCAGAGCTCAATCATTTGCGGAATTAGCTCGGGCGGGTCTTGTAAGTCAGCGTCGATAATTACTACTGCATCGCCTTTGGCGTAATCAAAGCCAGCTAGCATGCCAGCTTCCTTGCCAAAATTGCGCGATAGATTAACATAAGCAATTGAAGAATTCTTTTTGGCTTCTCTTTGAATCATAGTCAAGGTGTCATCACTACTGCCATCGTTGATAAATAGCAGTTCTAGGCGGTATTTTTTGATCGTTTTTTGCAAATCTTTTAGACGCGCGAATAACTGCGGCAATACCGCTTCTTCGTTGTAAGCTGGGATTAGAACAGTAATGGTCTTCATAGGCTAATTATATCACTTTATTTTTTGAACAAGCTCACTAATTGAGTTGGCGGTAATGGCGCCAGCTTGCTGCAGATAAGCTGTCTTGGCGGTCGCCGACTCAAGCGCGTTAGTACCGAGGATAGCGCCAGCGTGTCCCATTTGGACGCCGTTAGGAGAGCTATGTCCAGCGATGTAAGCGTAAACTGGCTTACTGATAGATTGCTTAATATAATCAGCTGCCGCAATTTCGCTAATGCCGCCGATTTCGCCGATCATTACTATACGTTTAACGCTAGGGTCGTTTTGAAATAACTGTAAACAATCGATAAAACTGTTGCCGCTAATCATATCGCCGCCGATACCGATGATATATCGCTGCCCGAAACCAGCCCGTGTCAATAACGACATAGCTTCGTAAGTAAGTGTGCCACTGCGGCTGACAATCGCCGTGTCGCCAGGTGTTGCCAGTGACGCTGGAATGATACCCAGCAGCTGCCTGCCTGGTAATAACACGCCGGGGCAGTTTGGACCGATCAAGGCTGAATGGCTGCGGCGTAGTTTTTGCTTAATCTCGAGCATATCGTGTACTGGTACGCCCTCGGTGATGCAGATGATAAGCGGGATTTGCGCCTGAATAGCCTCTAAAATAGCGGCTTTGGCGTACGGCGCTGGCACAAAAATCACGGAAATATCAATGGCAAAACGTTTTTTGATATCGCTAATTGTTCGGAAGACTGGTACGCCGTGAACTTCAGAAACGGCTTGATTAGGCGAGATACCAGCGACGATATGAGTTTTGTAATTAAGTATATTTTGCGCGTGAAACCGGCCGTTTTTTCCAGTGATTCCCTGAATTATGACATTTTTGCCAGTGAAAAGCTGCGGTGTCATGAAATGTCCTCTAGGATTGCTTCTAAACTGTCGAATAGCGGTAGATTGTATTGTGCTAGCAGTTGGCGGGCTTCGGATTCGCGGTTGCCAGATAGGCGAATGGCGAGTTTTGGTAGGTTGGGAATTTGCCGCTGGGCATCGATAATGGCTCGGGCTACCTCATCGCAGCGGACAATGCCGCCGAAGATATTGATGATAATCACGTTGATATTATCGAGAGTAGTGATTTGACGGAAGCAATCGAGGACTTTATCAGAAGTAGCTGTACCACCGATATCGAGGAAATTAGCTGGTACCAAACCGCTTGCTGTGACTGCATCGACCGTTGCCATAGCGAGTCCGGCGCCATTAGCAATTGTAGCAACCGCGCCGTCACGATTAAGTATGACGAAATTGTGTTCGGTAGAGTTATCTTCGAATTGCCAATCCAAGTGGCGAAAAGCGGCAGCGTCGTCAACGGTAATTTTAGCATCGCCAGCGATTAACTTACCGTCAGAGGTGAGTACTAGCGGGTTAATCTCTAGTAACAAGCAATCATTGTTAATAAAACAACGATAAGCATTTTCAATAATATCTTGCAGCAAGAACGCTTTGTCAGCAATATCGAGATAATCAGCGAGCTCGTCAGCTAAAGCTTCGAATTTTTCGTTGACGATATCGCGCCGAAAAAAATCCGCAGTATCTTGGCTTTCAATTTCGACACCGCCGCCAGTATGGGCAAGCAGCTCAATAGCGGCGGTTCGGCGATTAATATTTAACGAAAAATAAAATTCGCGGTTGATGTCGAGGATTTCTTCGGCTAGCAATTTTGACGGTAAAAATCCCTTGATTTTAAGATTGAACATTTTTCGGGCAGCAGATTCTATAGCTGACTGCCGACGGACTATTTGCACGCCGCCAAGTTTGCCACGCCCGCCGATGGGAACCTGCGATTTCAGAACGATTGGCGCAGCGATAGCTTGTAATTCATTAATAGCGAAAACTTTGCCGCGCGGTATCGGCACTCCACACGCTGACAATAGGTTTTTGGCTTCATATTCTAGCAGGCGCATAGCAAGCCCCTCTCGTGTAATATGCTCTTTAAAAAAATATGGTATGAGATGACAGTAAGGATAGTTGTTGAGTTTTTCACATCGAAAATGTCGATAGAATGTCGATAGAATGTCGATAGAGTGGATTTAACAGAGGTAACTACTTTTTGGAAAATGTCGATAGAATGTCGATAGCAGTACATAGTTATAGATTGTTAGTATTTAAATTGTATCTACGGTGTCTAGTTTCTCCTTGAGGAAAAATCAAGCCGAATTTTACTAATCGCTCTAGCTCATGACGAGCGCGCCGATCGTCTCCAACGCTATTCATATTGTTAATTTCTCTATATGTGTGGTTTGTTATACTGTTGTGACTATTTTTCAGATAAGTTAAAGCAGTTAATTGTCTTTCGTTCAGATTATGCTTTTTAAATCGTTGTAACCACAGGTGATCTTCACTGTCCATAAATGTTGAGTTGTAAATAGTTATTCTAAAAGAGGATGGTAGATTTTCAAATAAAGGCTCCTTTAGTCCAGCGCTATTCAGAGAGTCTCGAATAGTTTTAATACCGCGAGCTCGTTGTTCTGTTATATGAAAATCTTTAAGAAAACTCATGAGTGTAGGATTACGCGATACTGATGGCGTTTCGTCAATTCTTTCAATTGGCACTAAACTTCGGCCGGGATTTATGATTTCTATCCTGTCGGCGTATATGTCAATTTGAATACGAGAAGAGTATGTGCTGTAGTCGCGATGAGCTATTGCGTTTGCTAAAGCTTCTCGGATAGCGATTTCTGGTATAGATAAATATTCTTGTCGAAGACCTTGAGGGTCGATTAATCCACGTATCGGCAGTTTGGAACGAAGATAATTTGCGGCTGATTTAAATTGACTTATCACATTCCCATTGAATTCTCTATCATCAATAAAAGTTTCATTTGGATCAGATATATTTACTTTGCTGTCTGTTGCATATTGAGTGATTGCTATATTGACAGTTGGAGCTGTGTTTTCTTGTAGGATGTTATTTTTGCTAAATGCTAGTAAACCAAAAAGAGTGGGATTGCCTGAATGATTGATAGCGCGTAGTTTTATCAAGATATCAGTGGTTGATAAATCTTGATATATATTGCCGCGAGACTGGCTTATAGCTGACAGATATTCATTGACGACTACCATATCAAAGCAGTTTTCGTAGTGTAATCCGGAAAATTCGATTAATTCTGCTCCGCCTCGTGCGGCCATGGCGAACTGGTTGCGTATTTCGTCGGTTATCTCGACATTTGAAGAACCTATCCTTATATAAGCTCCTTTAGAGGCGCCTCTAGACTTTGAGTAAATCGGGCGTACCTGGGATGGAGCGGGCGAGATGTATGCTGTAACAACATCTCCGACCAGTTGAATCTCGGGTACAATCGGGTAATTGAAGGAATTTTGACACAATGATAATAAATCGCGTTGAACTCTATCTAACTGTTCTGTAGTTAATCCGATAGGTTTATTGTCTGGCGTAACACCTAGAGACACTTTTCCGCCATCGGCATTAGCGAAAGCTGATATAGTTTTCCATAGGTCATTAGGTATTTTACCTTCGTTGCATGTTTTATATTCGGTATGCAAGTCTTCAGGCAAGGAATAGTCAAAAAAACCAGTTTGATAAGGCAGCATACTTATATTTTACGCAAATCCATATTCACATGCAAAAAGTTTATTTCTCAGTAAAAAACTTACGAAATTTCAGCAGTCCGGTTTGATTGGGTAGCGGCCCTTCGTGGATAATGCTGCGGATGTAGTCGACAGGGACTTTGCGGTTTTTTTGAATATTTAGGCGCTTTTTGTAAGCAGCGGGCTTACGAATTATTGAGGCTAATATACCTTTGAAAGCTGGCCAGCCGTTGCCGTGGCGGACGGCGCTGGCGAAAATTAGCCAATATGTCAAGAAAAAACGCAGGCCGATATACCAAAATAACTTCCCTGGAACGTTTTTAATAAAGACTAACGGTAAGTTTTTAAAGGTATTATAAACGGCGAGACCAGGCACTTTTTTGCTGCTGGCGCCAACCTTGTGATAAGCGATGGCTTTGGGCGTAAAGCGGACCTTCCAGCCAGCTAACTGGGCGCGAAAACTGAGGTCGACATCTTCGTAATACATGAAAAAGTCCTCGTCGAACATATCGATATCGTCAAACATTGCCGCGCGATAAATCGCTCCGCCGCCAGTCGCGCCAAAAACCTCGCCAGGCTTACTCGGCGCATTTTCAATAGGCTCGTCGCGGTTTCGTGGACCGGGTAGTCCCCAGGTGGTATAAAAGTCGCCAGTTGTATCAAGCGTTTTGCCGTCGCGCCTCTGTAAAATACCAGTTGCAATGCCGCATTTTGGCTGGCTTGACAGTTCGTCGACGAGTGCTCTGCACCAGTTTTTGTCGGCAACGGCGTCGGGATTAAGTACGCCAATATACTCGAAACCTTGTTTGCGTGCATAAACCAGCCCGGTATTAATACCGCCGGCGAATCCCAGATTCTTATTGTTAGCGATAATTATACAATCTACGGACGGATGTTCTGTCTGATACTGTTCGAAACGCATGACAGAGTCGTCGTGAGAATGATTATCAACGATTATGATAGTCGGTTTGAGCGTCTGTCGGGCCAGCGAGTTGATGCACTCAAGTGCGTCGTCGGCGCCGTTCCAGTTGAGGACGATGATAGCGAGATTGTTTTTTGTCACAATCTTATTATATAATGGCTGGAGAGACTATGAAAGTAGCGAGTGTATGGAATAGACGTAATAAAATATTGTTACGCGAGCTGGTTGTAACGGATTTTAAATTACGCTACCAAGGATCAGTATTAGGTTATTTGTGGTCAATCTTAAAACCAATATTTTTATTTATTATTCTATATATAGTATTTGATAAATTCTTACGTCTAGGCAGAGATATTGAACATTTTCCAGTGTATTTATTAGTTGGTATTGTATTATGGAATTTTTTTACCGAGGCAACCGTACAAGGATTACAATCAATAGTCTCGCGGGGCGACTTAATTCGCAAGATTAATTTCCCGAAATTTATTATTGTTGTGTCCGGCACTATTTCTGCATTTATCAATCTTATAATAAATACAATTGTTATTTTGGTGTTTTGCGTAATCAACAGTGTGTCTATATCTGCAGAGGCGTTGCTTATAATTCCTCTGATAGCTGAATTGTATGTCTTTTCATTGGCGGTAGCATTTTTTCTAGCAACGCTTAACGTTAAATATCGAGATATCGGTTATCTATGGGAAATATTCTTGCAAGCAGCATTCTATGCTACTCCGGTAATATATCCGTTGCAAATGGTTGTAAAACAGATGCCGTGGGCTGCCTCATGGCTAATGCTTAATCCGGTTGCTCAAGTAGTTCAAGATGTTCGTAAGGTATTAGTGACGCAACAAACACTTCAGCTGTATGATTTGGTGTCGTTTCCGGTGATGTTGACGCCGTTTGTTGCAGTTATCATCGTAATATTGCTAGCGGTTTTTTATTTTCGATCTAACCAGCGGTACTTCGCGGAGAGTGTTTGATGTCTAAGGCAATTGTCGAGATTAGCGAACTAACGAAATCTTTCAAAATTCCGCTTGAAGCTAGTTCGGGTGTTAAACAACAGTTGATAAATATACTAAAAGGCCGCAAAGGCTATCGTGTGTTTACGCCGTTAAAGGATATAAGTTTTACTATAAACGAAGGAGACTTTTTCGGTATAGTTGGCCGCAATGGTTCAGGAAAGAGCACACTGTTGAAAACGATCGCTGGTATTTATACGCCAAATAGCGGTAACGTTAAAGTGCACGGTTCGCTAGTGCCGTTTATTGAGCTCGGCGTAGGGTTTAATCCAGAGTTAACTGGCCGCGAAAACATCTTTCTTAATGGTGCACTACTAGGGTTTAGCCATGAAGAAATGGAATCTATGTATAGCGCGATTGTTGAGTTTGCAGAATTAGAAGACTTTATGGAAGAACGGCTTAAGAATTATTCAAGCGGTATGCAGGTCCGTTTAGCCTTTTCAATTGCAATCCGCGCTCATGCTGATATTTTGTTGCTTGATGAAGTGCTTGCGGTTGGCGATGAGGCTTTTCAAAAGAAGTGCTATTCGTACTTTGATAAGCTTAAGCGTGAAAAACGTACCGTAATTTTAGTAACTCACGATATGGCGGCAGTCGAGAGGTTTTGTACAAAAGCAGTATTTATTGAAGACGGCCACGTTAAAATGATTGGCAAACCGTATCGTATTGCGGCGGCATATAGTCGTAGCAATAGCCAGAACTACGACCAGACAACTGGGCTAAACGGCGATAACGAAGGGACGGTACCGTTCAAAATAGTGTTGCGCGGCACTGATGGTAAAGAAAAAACTATGTATGATTTCGAAGAAACTATGACAGTAGATTTATCATGGCAGCAAAAGGGTGTTAAACATGTAGGCGTTGCAATTTTTCGTGAAAATGGCGAGTATGTTTACGGACCGAATACTTACCAAGAAAAAACTAGCGCTATCAAAGATCAAACAGCTCGCTACACTGTAAGGTTAAATCTTAATGAAGGCAGGTATTTTATCAAGGCGGGTTTGATGGGGGCTAACGATACAAAGGTGATTGCTTTTATCGAGGAAGGACCGTTTTTTTCAGTCCAACGCGATTATGGACATGGCCGCTGGGGTGGTGTGACGAAGCTAGATCACACATGGAAATAAAATATGCTGCAACGCTTGAAAAATATGATAAAACACAATAGAGCGCTTTATTCTTTCTTGCTGTTACTGATTTCGCCATATCGCAATTATCTTGATTCGCGCCAGCGTAAACTATACGAATTATGGCAGCGTGATTACAAGGTTGTTCGTACGAACAAAAGGCTGTATAGGCAGCCGCTGGTGTCGATTATTGTGCCGGCTTACAATACTCCAACGAAATATTTAAGGGAAATGGTTCAGTCGGTTGAATCTCAATCATACGATAATTGGGAACTGATTATTGTTGATGATGCGTCGCCTGATACAGGCTTGAAACAAGAAATCAGCGCTATAGCAAAGACCAATGCAAAAATAAAGCCTTTTTTTCTTAAGGCCAATCACCATATTGCCGGGGCGACAAATTACGGTATCCATAAAGCTAGTGGGGAATACGTGGCGCTACTTGATCATGACGATATGCTGCACCCAGACGCTTTATTGCGAATTGTCGAAAAGATAAATAATTTGCCAGATGTAAAATTTGTATATACTGATGAAATTAAACTCGATGAGCATGGACGACAATATCAACCATTTTTCAAACCTGATTGGAATGCTGATTTCTTGCGGTCGGTCAACTATATTACGCACTTTGCTGTCATGCAGCGGAAACTTTTGTTGGAGTTGGAAGGTGAAGATGGCAACTATAACGGAGCTCAAGATTGGGAGCTTTTTTTGCGCATAACAAGAATACTGCAGCCGCAGCAGATTGCGCATGTTTCGCAAATACTCTACTATTGGCGTGTCCATAAAAATTCTACTGCACAAGGGTTGGATGCAAAACCTTATGTTATTGATGCTCAGAAGAGGGCTTTAAATGACGATATCAAGAGCCGTCAAGTTCAAGCTCAAGTTGTGCGCGATTCAACATATGGCGCTCAGTGGCGGCTAAAATATTCTACGCCGCAAAATCTTACCATAAAAAATGTATTATTTAGCGAATCAACCACTGTGGGCGATGTTATTCGTGATGAAACTGCTGATATAATAGTATTCTCAGAGACTATGATTAAAGACATTGATAATTATAGTGATATGGGCGATGTGATGCGACTTGATATCGGTGCAGTTGTTCCGTCTGTAGCTGACGAGAATCGAGTCATAGAAAACCTTACGTCAATCTTAGATAAAAAAATAGTAGAATGCATACAGACGCTAAGCCGGCGATCCTTTACAAAACACATTTATCTAACCGCTAGATACAATCTAGGTGCGATAGATCTTCCCGTGCTATTTATTGAACGGAATAAGTTGGCTTCGATTGATGGATTAACAAGAATAACTAGCCGATTGCTAACTAAAGCTCTCTGCGATAAAGATCTAAGAACGTTATATAATCCGTACATGACGACTAAGGAGGAAAAATAATGATACGTAAAGTTAATAATCTTGTAAAGAAAAGTGTTGTAATAATCAAAGATGATGGTGTTGTCCGCTTTGTAAAACGCGCAGCAAAGTATGCATATTATAAGAAATTTCCTGATAAAAAACAGCAAGTATATAAAGATATTTTATTTATTAACGGCTGCACTTTGCCGCACCCAGAGCGCTACCGGGTTGCTCACCAGATGGAGCAGCTAATGTCGCAGGGGTTAACTGTTGAGAGCGTTTTTTATGATAGATTATCGCTTGATCAATTGAAGTATTATCGCGGATTTGTATTTTTCCGCTGCCCAATAACTGATACGATTCGCGAATTTATCAAGCAGGCGCATTATTTTAATAAAACCTGTTTTTTTGATATCGATGATTTGGTAATTGACCAGAAATATACTGATTCAATCAAATATGTTCAGCAGATGAGTGTCGATGATAAGCGGCTCTACGATGATGGTGTTAATCGGATGCGCGAAACGCTGGAGTTGTGCGATCATGTTGTTACCACGACCGCTCAACTGCAAGAGGAGCTGCAGCATTACACAAAGGGTGAAGTGCTGATTAACCGCAACGTTGCATCTGATGAAATGATTAAGCTATCTAATTTAGCGCTTAAGGCTGTTAGTAAAGACAGAGATAAAGTTGTCATCGGCTATTTTAGCGGTAGTATTACGCATAATGAAGATTTTGACCTTGTCATTCCTAGTCTTATTAAAATATTCGAAAAGTATCCGCAAGTTTACCTTAAGATTGCTGGCATTCTGGATGTTCCAGACGTCCTTGATCCGTATAAAGAACGTCTTATTACGTCAGGATTTGTTGATTGGCGAGAATTGCCAGCTGTTATGGCGGAGTGCGATATTGTTTTGGCGCCGCTGGTTGATACGATTTTTAACCGCGCAAAATCTGAGAATAAATGGGTTGAGGCGGCTCTTGTAAAGATTCCAACCATAGCCAGCAATATTGGCGCTTTTGCAGAGAAAATTCAGAATAACGAAACAGGCATACTAGTAAACAATACTGACGCAGAGTGGTTTAAAGCGCTTGACTTATTAGTATCAGACTCGGTTTTGCGCGGTAAACTTGCAGATAAAGCTCACGAGGAGATAATTCATAACTATTCGACGGTGTACACTGGCTATAACCTAGCTTCGTTTATTAGAAAGCATTTGGCGCGAAATATCGGTTTTGTTCTGCCTTCAACTGATATTTCAGGAGGAGTAATTGTCGCCTTAAAGCATGCTGATGTGCTAAGAAGGCATGGCTGGGACGTGACGCTAATTGATGCAGTCAGTAAGCACGCTCTAAAAATCGCTAAGAAAACCTATAGCTATAGATATGAGTTGCCTGGATTTAATGTCGTTGCTACGCACAAAACTAAAATGAAAGCGTTTTTCGACACGCAGGTTGCAACGTTGTGGTCAACTGTCGAGCTAGTTAAGAAGCAGCCTAATGTTCGTAATCGGCTTTATTTTGTGCAAAACTTTGAAACGGATTTTTATATACCAGGCACTGGCGAACCGCGCTTTTTAGCGAACGCTTCTTACTGCGATCAATCTGGTATACGGTATATTACGATGTCACTATGGTGTCAGAAGTGGTTGAAAGGTGTCTTTCATAAAGAGTCCGAGTATGTCTCAAATGGAATTGATCTTGAGTTGTACCCATATCGCGAACGGGATTTTACGGGCAAAATAAAGATACTTATTGAAGGCGACAGCAAAAGTGAGTATAAAAATACTGACGAAGCTTTTCGTATCGTTGAGAGGCTTGACTCTGATAAATTTGAGATTTCGTATTTATCATACCGCAAGGAACCAAAAGATTGGTACCGAGTCGATAGATTTTATAATCGTATTGCTCCAGAAAAAGTTGGGGAAGTGTACGCAAGCTGCGATATTTTGATTAAAACTAGTATCGTTGAGAGCTTTTCATATCCGCCGCTTGAAATGATGGCGACTGGCGGCGTATCTGTTGTAGTACCAAACGGTGGCAATGTTGAATATCTGAAAGATGATTACAACTGTCTATTTTATCGCCAAGGCGATATCGATGCGGGCGTTGCAGCTGTCGAAAAGTTACTAAACGATAAAAAACTGCGCGATAAAATCATTAAAAATGGTCAAAAAACTGCTCAAGCTTATCAGTGGAGTAAGCTTGAGCAGCGGATTGTTGATATATACAAATAGAAATTTTATTTTTCAACAAGCTTTATTCTAACAGCTTCAATGTGTGATCCTGGTTTATCGCCGGCGACCTCACCGTTCTTTTTCCACTCTTGCCAACCAATCCATGATAGGTGAGTTTGATAGTAAATATCGTATTTCTTGGCGTCGGTTTCACTGAGGGATAGTTTTATGCCATTGAGCGCTTTTGTTTGGCCGGTAGTGCCACAGATTTGTTGTTCAGTCACAGGTATATCTGCCGACCAAGGGTCATTAGCCGATTTTGACGAGCAGCGTATGGTGATGGTCGATCCGTCGCGTTGTGATATAGCTTTGGCAATGCGTAGTGCCTCAACGGCGAACGATCGCCCTGTTGTACCAGACATGACACCCTGAGAGACGTTCGGCATCCAGCCAACGTAGCTGACGTGGGTTGAATAGTTGAGATCATACAAATCTGGGACAGGCGTATTGGCTGGGTTGTAGAATGCACCGCTAGGTAGGGCGATTGAATTTTTTGGCACTATACGAATCTGGATGGCCTCAAGCTGTCTGGTTGCACCAGTTGATCCGGCTGGCTCGCCATTTTTTGCCCAGCCCATCCAGCCGACATACTGCGAATAAGCACGATACCAGATATCGTATGATTTTGCAAGGTCGCTAGTGAGCATAAAACGAATTGCTTCGACTGATTTGAACTGACCAGTAGTGCCTGATATTTCGTTTGCATTTTTCCAGTCTTGCCAGCCAACCCATGAGACGTGAGACGAGTAACGAAGATTGCCAGAAATGCCAGTTTTATTAATAAGAGAAGCTTTGACGGCTTCAATCCGACGGCTTTGGCCGGTAGTGCCGCTAATCATTTCATCAGTGACTGCTGGTTGCCAGCCAACCATGCCAACGTGCGAGCTAATTGAGACTGCTAACGGCGAAGAATCTCCCTTTGTGCTAATATTCTTGAAAGCTTGGCCTGAATCTTCTGGGGCGCTAGATCCTTTGTGAACAAGCCGGATTTCTAAGGCCTCTATGTTATTTCCAGGTCCACCCGTTATGCCGGCTGGATCGCCATTTTTTGCCCAGCCCATCCAGCCGACATAGCTGACATGAGCGCGGTAATATAAGTCATATTTTGCAGCAAGCGATCCAGTTGGTTGAATTTTGACTGCTTGAATAGGTCGGTTGAGATCGGTTGTGCCAGATTGCATACTTCCATAGACAGTTGGCTGCCAACCGCGTTCCTCGCTATACGATGAATAGGTAACTTCACCGTCGATACTGAAAGCTTGCATGGATTTACTTTGGCCGGTAAATCCAGTAATACCACGATTGTGTACTAGTCCGGTCCAGCCATAGTAGCTAATATGCGATTTGAAACTAATGATTGGACGGCTGTACTGGGTCGATCCAAACCAGTCGTTCCAAACGCGCCAAAAGTTACGATTACCATAAGCGCTGCAATGGTCGCCTAGTCCGTACATATTATTAAGAGCGGCCTGATTTGGTTGATACGGGGTGTAAGTATATAGTGCAGCTGTTGCTTTGCTGGCAATATATACGTCTCCAGCGCCGCAACCGCGCTGCACTACATTCCACAAAATTGAGTTAGTAGCGAACGGTTTTTTATAAGTCCACCAAGGTTTATCCATATTATCGAGATACCAGCGCATTAATTGGGCTCCAGATTCGACTTGTATTGAGAAGCCGGCATAATTGCGGTCGCAATTTGCGCTGCCGCCAGGTCCGCTATCTGGGCAATGCGAGCCCATGGCGTAAGTATATTGGCTTTGCAAAGGCCAATTATCCGTGGTGAGCGGGCCGGCCGATTCAGTAGCGATTTTAACTAAGATAACTTTCGGATTGAGGTTATTGCGTTTTGCTGCATCGTAGATTATTTGTGCTGCGCTAACAGCTCCTGCTGGTATTGAACCGCTAAAGTTATTGGCAGGAATGTAGTTGCCTGGCGAGTATTTAGGAACTTCATAATAATCTTTTAGACAGACATAAGGCGGACCTGCCCAGCCCCGCGAAGCGGCATATTGTGCGCGTGTAATATCGCCTCTGCCTTTTTCGACAGCGCGCCCAGTTCCGTATGTGTCGCAATTTGGGTTGACGCTGTTAAGAAATGCTTGAATGTCAGCAACTGTCATGTCATCAGAATTAGTAAACACAAAGTCGTCAACTATATTTCCAGCGCGCCAATCGCTAGCGGTGACGGCACTCGATTGATTAGCAAAAAACACTAAACTAAAAACACCAATTGCAGCAACGGCAATGGTAGAGATAAATATTCTCGTTTTCACCATTAAATCTCCTTTGTTAAAGTTTTAGTTATAGGCTTGCCATTGAGCGGAGTTACCGATAATGAAATAGTCCATTGGCCGTCGCCGACTGAAGATACGGGTATTGAAAATCCAGCACAGGTAGAATATTCTGGCTGGTATATAATATCAGCATTCTGCGCAACCTTTTTTCCATTAGCGGCTACAGTTAGAGAGCATTTGCCTTGTGAATAACCCTGTTCTTTTAATTTTACGATAATTGTAACGCTGTCTCCATCTCTGTTGGCTGAAAGCTCGATTGATGAATTGCTTTTTGGTACTGGTGCAGGTTTACTTTTCTCAACAGACTTTTCTTCGTTATCTTTTGCGGTGTTAAGGAATGATTCTTTAGTGTCCTGATTGGCTTTTTCGTCAGATTTTTTTTCTTGCGGCGTTGGCTCTTTGCTAATATTTGGTACGGTTTCTTTGGGAAGAATTGAGATAATACCGATCTTATCAAGCGCGAAAACACTCCCGCAAACAACAAGTGCTGCAACGATAGTAGCTACTGCTATTTGTTTTTTTGAAATATTTTTCTTTGTGATTCTCATATTTATGCTATTTTAACACAAAATAAGCACAAACAACAAAGATCAGAGTAAAAATTATTTATAAGTCCACACCGTCTCAAAAACATAAAACCCAAGTACTAAAGCTAGCCCAAAGAACATAATAAGGTTAAATACTTTTTCATTCTTAGTCCTTACATTAATATACTTCTGCAGCCATAACCCTACCGGCACTAACATAGCTGCTGTTGCTGTAAAATATCTACCCTGAACACCATCCGCATAATACGCTCCCTCGCCAAACCTAAACGGCAATAAGGCCCACGCTGTATACATAGCATACGACACTGCACAAACAAACAACCCAATTGTCGCCAAATTATACACTGCCAATTTACTAGTACACTCTCCTAACAATTCCTGGTCTTTCTTGTTGTAATGAAGGAGAGAGAGGAAGAGGAGGGAAAAGAGCGGTATCAGCACAAACAAAGGCAGGTGGTATTTAAAGGATGAAAATTCACCAACACTACCGCGTAATACAGTATCCGTATACCCGATAGTTGGACTGATGTATGTATTAAACAATATGGTAATAAACTTAAGAGGGTTGCTATGTAGAGGGTTGTGAGCTGCTCCGGTGGTGAGTAGAGGCTGACCATATATTTTTTGCCAAATTAGTATGCTAATTATTGCGGCGATACCAGTTACTACCAATATAGTCCATTTCTGAATATTAAATGGCAGACGTTCGTTTTTGTTGGGTGAGAATAGACGCTTTGGTAAAAACAGAAGAGGAAATAGTAGTAAGGCATTTACAGATTTGGTTAGAGTAAGGAATACTCCTATACAGATAAGAGCGACTGTTTGTTTATGCGATAACTTATCCTTTTGGGTGAATAGGTTCAAGGTAAAAGCAGTAATTGTAAAGACTGCCACATTTGTCATGCAGTCGCTGGATAGCGACGCCGCCATGTGAATCATTAGTGGAATAAGTCCAATTGCTGTAAAAGCCCACTTGCCGATGCGCACCCATTTTATGACGAAAAAGACGGCTACTGAATAAAAAATTATATTAGCAATTCGTCCAAACAGAATAGTTAACCCAGTAGATCCTCCAAATAAACTTGCTATACCGATGCCGATTGTTTGCGGCAGGTGCATAATTGGTGGGTAGCCAGAGGCGCTGCTGCACTTATGAACGTCCATTATGTTTCGATCTATAGGTTTAGAATAATCAGCGGAAAAGTTACCTTCGTAAACTGCTTCAGCTCTTTTGATAACGTCTTTCGGCAATGTACAGGGTGAGTTAGACTCTACGCGACCTTGAGATATTCCGTAGGCGCGCATATAGTGCATGTTCTCGTCACTAACAGATAACTGAGGGACTAGTATTGCCGACAACACCCCAAAAAATAAAGACAAAGATATAAAGACATTTTCAGGCTTTTTAATAAAAGATAAGAATAAAGACCAATATTTTTTCATAACTGTTTTTATTCTAGCACATTGTCATTATTAGGATAGCTACTTAAATTTCCACACCGTCTCAAAAACATAAAACCCAAGTACTAAAGCTAGCCCAAAGAACAT
>CAUVBP010000001.1:0-104510 GCA_963550135.1 uncultured Candidatus Saccharibacteria bacterium | reverse complement strand
TTATGCTTTCCGTACTTAATTCATTATATTGAGTTATTAATCTGCCATCAAATATCCTATATTTATTTAACGAAAAGTCAAAATTGTCTTTTATGATGTTTTCCTGAATTTCTTTTATTTTAGAGTCCAAAATATTTTGCTCATATTTATAAGCTAGCTTGCTTTTTGAAATAACATCGCGTACGTCAATCATCCTCTTAAACATTATAACCCTTTGAGTAAATTACATGTATAGGCGAGTGGGCGGTTTTGATCTAATATAGCTATAATCTTCTCACCAATTCCTCTTCGTATGATCTGGCGTGGCGTCTTTGTAATCTTCCAGGTGCTGGTTTCTTTCCTGGGATTTGCGCTGTTCGTTGTAGGCGTCGATGAATCGCTTGTCCAATTCTTTGAGCTTGCCGTCGGTGCTGCCCGCGTCAACTTTTTCTTTATCGCCAGGGTTGGTGACTGAAATGCCTTGGTCGCCGTTTCTGAGCTGTTTTATTTGCGCCAACTTTTGCCGGATTCGCTGCTCAATAATTATTGCCGTCTTGCCGTCATCATTGCTTGCGTCGACTGTTTGGCTGGCAAATTGCACGCCGCAGCTATCTTCGCCGTCGTGCAGTACGGCGTTTGCTTCGTCGTAGCGGATGATTGCTTGGTCGTAGTGTTTTTCGCTGGCGAGGGCGTCTGCTTGCGCTTCAATTGACAGCGCCAAGTTGATACGGACAGGACATTCGCGTGTTTTCGGTGCTTTTTGCAAGGCTTGGCGGAATTGTTTTTCTGCCGAGTCGTAGCGGGCTTGCTTATACAGAGCATTCCCGTCGTTAAAAAATACTTTATAAGATTCAAACAAATTCACGGCATAAACTGGCGATAAGCGGAAAGAAGCCTGGCTATTGTCGCCGTCTTTATAGGCGGTATGCGCTGCTAGAGACAGCAGAGGAAAACTCGTCAATTTAATAGCAATCAGCAGAATCACCGCGCAAGCAGGGAATGAATAACGGAGTAGTTTCCGGCGTTTTTCTCGGCGGATTTTTTCAAAATCTAGTTTTTTCAGGTCAAATGGACGATTCTTACTCACGATTTTCTCCCTCCGACGGCATTATATTCTGAAGTTTGCATAGAGGCAAATAGATGTTTCTGATTTCAAAGGCCAGCAGAATAGCAGCCGCAAATATCGCTATCCAATAGATATCGTTGTAGCCGTCAAACGAGCGGCTGCTATTGACGGCTTTGTCGACGGAGCTGTTCTTGACGACGGCGTCGATGGAATTTGGAGTTTGCCGGTGCGTGTACGGCAGTCCTGTTTGATTTGCAATGTTTTTTAGGTTCGTCTCGTCAATTTTTGATACGGCATATTTCAAATCTGGCCCGCGCAAGTAAAAACCGTCAAAGCTGCCGCTGTAGCTTGGCGTTTTCATTTTTCCGCCGGTAGCGGTGCCGTATCCCATAATCGCGCCGCCGCCCAGTAGTGGCTTTAAGCTGGCGAATGACTTTGGCGAGGCGTCGCTGGTTTGTTCGCCGTCGCCCAGGTAAAATAGCAGTGAGGTGCGCTCGGGGTTTTTATGTTTGGTGCGAGTAATTTCCGAGGCAATGGTGTCAATCGGTGTATCAATTGAGCTGCCCATGGCATAGCTTTCGCTGATGATATTTACTGTGTCAACTGCCGATTCAAACATTCTGACATCTGTCGATAACGGCGAATTAACGAAAGTTTTATTGTTGAAAGTTATTAAGCTAAATCGCGCGCCGACCAGCTTTTTGGCAATTTCTTTGGCGTCGCGGCGCATGCCGTTGATTCGCGGCTGACCGTTGTCATAATCCTCGGCAGCAGAACTCATCGTTGTGTCCATGACAACATAAACATCGACTAGCGGCGCGCCCCATTCCTTCACTTCGCCAGGAACAGCTGGGCGAAAACAAGCGGTAATGATAAGCAAGACAATACAGAACCGCCGCAGCCACGCTCGCCGGTTAGATATTGGTTTGGAGAAAATCCTCCATCCGGTAAAAATTGCAGCAACTACCAGAATTATCAGCAGCAGATACCACGGCAAAATCGGTTGCATTATCATATGCGAAGCCTCCAATCGATAATAATAAGGGAAATTATGATAATAAGCATGCCGTATAGCAACAATTGCGGCTGATCGGTGCGAGTAACGCGCGGCGTACCTTTGAAGCGGGAGGCGTCTTGGGTGGCGATTTTTTGGACAATGTTTGAAATTGTGTTTTTGTCGCGCAGTGCATAATAATCGCCGCTGGTCGCCAGCATGGTTCGCTTCAATTCTGCCGCTTCGGCCTCGCGATTTTTATTACTATTCGGGTAAATAGCGTATACGCGGATGTCTTTTTGTTTGGCTAATTCTGCTGCCTCGGGCAGGGAGATTATTGGGGTGCCAGCCAATTGGTTGTCGGTTCCTAAAATGATGCTCCGGGAGCGTTTGCTGTCCAACTTGTCGAAGCGGCCGATGCAACTTGCTAGCCCGTCGCCGATCAGCGATGAGCCTTGTCCGTTCGAGACTGCTGTGCCAGACAGGATGTCAAAATATTCTAATGTTCCAGGCGGCGTCAGCGCTTTTTCGATTAGCGCTAATTTACTATCGATGAGACTGGCGTCGTCTGTCAAAGGAAATATCACTGCCGGCGAGCGGTCAAACAGCACCAAACCTAGTCGTTCGCCGTCAAATTTTCGCGCCAATGTGCGGTAAGTTTTAATAATCTCTACGTCATATTCATACATCGACCGTGACACGTCAAGGCATAACACGATGTCGCGATTTTTCACCTCGGGAGAAACGACGGCTACCGACGACGGGCGGCCAGTGAGAATAATCATCATAGCCAGCAGGAACGTGTGCAGTCCTAGTACAACCGCCAATAGTTTTTTATACCGCTTAACCTGCTGAATATAGAGCGGGAAAGCGCGCAGCCGCGATGTATTAGCGATAGGGAGTTTTTGCCTAGGCGTGTCATGGCGTTTCGATCGGCTGTATCGGCGGAGTATAATCGGCGCGGCAAACCACAACAGGGCGATAATTATAATTAACGCCAGCGACAATTGCCAAAAAACTAATTCCATGCCGCTACCGTCTTTCTGGCTAACGCCGCTGCCTCGGCAACGCTGCCTTGCTCGACCGCAGTAAATTCAGGAATATAGAGTTGTTTGATGGCAGCCGCCAATGTTTTATAACGAGTCTTTTCTAAATCTCGCAGCGTCAACGTGTCAACGCGGTGGCCGTTTATCTCGACGACGAACATGCGAAGAATATGGCTTAATTTCTGGTGGGCTTTACGCGAGGATATCTCTCCGGCGGTGTAATTTCGTTCAATTTCATCAATTAGCCGTTGGTATTTCTGTTTCAAATCAGTCAAATCTGGCGGCGTGTATGGTTTTGGTTTGAGCGTAGCCAGGCTGCGGTAGGAGCGGCGGCGAGTCGAGTAAAACACAAATCCGTACCATAAAATAATCGCGCCTAAAAGCAAGCAGCCGATAACCAGCCACAGCGGGTCATAATCTACCCATTCGCGAAGCTCAGTGCCAGCGTGCATGCTTTTGCCTTTCTAGCAGTGAAAAGAAGCTGCCGACGACGTCCTCTTCTCCGGAAATTCGCTCGCTAACGACACCCAAACGCTCCAGGGCCGTGGAATATTCGCGGTAGTACAATTGCTGCTCGCGGTCGAAATCAGCCTGCAGTTTCGTTTGTTTGCGAATAAAATAAGGTAGTTCGGTCAAATCGTCGATATCATAAAAACTGCGGTTTCCGTCAAGTCCTGAAGCGTCATTGACAGTTATCCATAATATCTCGTGCTGGGCGCGCAGCCGCCGGATAATATGCTGGTGCTCGCTGGTCAGTTCATCGTCGTTGGCGACCACCACCAGCATCATCTTGCGCCGCAAGTTGCGTGCAATATATTCAAGCTGATTCACGATATTGCTCGGCGCTGCTGCTAGCTGAGTACTCTTTTCAATGTGCCGCAGTAGCTGCTCGATATGCCGGTCGTCGCTTTTGAAGGGAATATAGGTGTTATTTTTGGCGTCGCCGGATACCAGTCCGATCAAATCGCCGTGCCGTAATACGATGTAGCCTAAGACCCCGGCAGCCATGATACTGATGTCGCGCTTACTGCTGCCGCTTTTACTGGTCGCTGCCATGTGGCGGCCAGTGTCGACTACTAGTAAAATATTATGTTTGCGGATTGCTTGGTAACGCCGGATTCGAATACCGCTGCTGCGAGCAGTCGCTTTCCAGTCGATATCTTTTACATCGTCGCCAGGAATGTATTCGCGCAAATCGTCAAAATCGAGACTGCGCCCCTTAAATACCGAGCCGTATTGACCGTCCAGCAAACTCCGCACCTTTTCGTGGGCGTAGAGATCCATCTTGGCTTTGACTTTGACGAAGAGACTTGACATATTACGGCACAGGAACAGCGTTAAATATCGAATCAATGATAACTTCCGGATGAACTTGGTCGGCGATGGCTTCAAAATTGAGGATAATGCGGTGGCGCAATACGCTGTGGCGTAATTGTTTGACATCCTCTGGAATAACGTAATTTCGGCCGTTAATCAGGGCTAGAGCTTTGGCAACTTGCTGGAAAGCGATACTGGCGCGCGGGCTGGCACCGTATTGGACGTAGCGCGCCGTTTCGCTTGGTATGATTGAGGCCGGATTGCGCGTTGCCGAGACAATTTTCACGATATAATTCTTAATAGCGTCGTCAATGTATACTTTTTGCGCCAGGTTTTGCAGCGTCTCGACCGCCGCCAGCTCAATATTCGGCGTATTGCTATTATTCGGCGCCTCGCTTAATTTGCCCGATTCTATGCGTTTCAAAATCTCTAATTCCTCGTCCGGAGCAGGGTACGACAAAACTTCTTTCAATAGGAAGCGATCTAGCTGCGCCTCTGGCAGCTCGTAAGTTCCTTCCTGTTCAATCGGGTTCTGAGTGGCCAGTACGATGAAGGGTTTCGGTAAATCATAGCGTTGTCCGCCGATGCTGGTCTGCTTCTCCTGCATCGCTTCCAGCATGGCGCTTTGGGTTTTGGCGCTGGAGCGGTTAATCTCGTCCAGTAGTACGAAATTGGCGTGCACTGGACCCAGCTCGGTGCGGAATTCGCCCTTGTTATAATCGTAAATCTGCGTACCGATGATGTCGCTTGGCAGCAAATCCGGCGTACATTGAATGCGTTTGAACGAACCTTGAACGCTGGCGGCTAGCGTCTGCACGGCTGTCGTTTTGGCAAGACCTGGCACGCTTTCTAGCAGAATATGTCCGCCAGTCATCAAGCTAACCATTAAAGCCGTCCGTAAGTTCTCTTGTCCGACCACTCGCGACGAGAAAGCGTCGAAAACAGTCTGGATATTTTGGTTAGCTGCGGTCAACTCGTCGTCGCTAATCGGCGCAGACGCAGGTTGAAATTGCGTCGCTGGCTGTGCGGCAGGCTGGGATTGTGTTGGTGTAGCTGCAGGCTGAGGCTGAACTGCTGGCTCGGTCGATAACTGAGGCTGATTTGCCGGCTGAGATTGCACCTCTGGCACAACCGCGGACGTATTATTGCTCGCCAGCGAATCCGACTGAGCTGGCGCTGGTTCTTGGTCTGCTGATATAAACGGATTTGGATTCATAATAATTATTCCTTTCTATGTCCAATATTGCGAAATATTCGTTACTAACAAGCGGCACTCTTCCGGAGTGTAACTATCCTTTTGTTCAAAATAATGCTCCGCCGGAAACATATGAGTCATGACGTCCAGGGCGACGTCTTTGTCGGTTTGTAGGTGAAAATAATCTGCCGCCGTACTGTCGACATTGCCGCCCAGTCCATATAAGGCTCTGTAGCGCACGCTCTTCAAGTATTCCAGAGCCATCGCAATCTCTATCCGATCCTCGACGATGTCGCCAGTCAGCAGCAACACTCTTCCGCTGAGTCCATCCTTAGAAAATGTCCCGTACTGATCAAGGATGCGATTCAGCTCAGAAAAGGCCTGGCGCTTCATGTCTTCCAATACCGAGCGGGATTCTAGCTCAATGCCGTCGCGTTGCGGTTTTTCTAGGTCGGGGTTCCACGTAAACATACCCGCCGGATCAATCAGCCCGACCACTCGCGGATCGCCAGGGATAATGATTCGCTTGCTGAGCAAAGGAAACACCCAAGCGTTAATCTCGCTCGCCAAACCAATGCAAGCTGTTAGCGCATCTTCTTTCAGCGCGATAACGACCGCTTCCTGGCCCTTCAAATCGCTCACGCGCCCCGCCAAAGTCCGCCCCAGCTCAATCCTATTGATATAGTACATACTGGTTATGATTATGCCTGAAAGCGCGGGAGAATGCAATTGCGGCGGATACTCGTCTGTTTCAGATTGCAGTAAACTAGCCTATATTCATTAAGTGTATGATTTTAATCTCGCCGCTCTACCTGTACCATACATTGCGCCAAGCGTCAATGAGATGTTACAGTAGCCTAGTGGCTTGACTGGAAATCATGTATAATAATGTCTGAAGGGAATTATCATGCAAAAAAACGAAAAAATCCTCAAACGGCAATCGACTAAAATCTTCTTTGATAATGACGATACCGATTTCTTTTTCAACTGGATGCTCGGTGTGGCGGAGCTGTTCGGGATGTCGCATGGTGAGTTGTTTTATCTGGCACATAAGATCGGGCGCGACGGAAAACCGAGTAAGTGGCGATCCTGTTTTACGGACCATGCTGATTATCTTGTTCGCTCGGCAAAAGCAGCCACCGGTGAACAAATGGCTGTCGACTGCTATTTTGGCGCAACCTATGCCTATCGGGCAGTACTGCAGTTCGCTGATCCGTTTTCTCCGGAATATCCGAAGCTTGTCGGCGCTATGGAAGACGCTTTCGCTGGTGCCGCTAAGGCGATAGATATACCGATCAAATCCGTGCGCGTTCCGTATCAAACCGGCTATTTACCCGGCTACTATCTTCACTGCGACAGCAAGCGTCCGACCGTGGTCATGGTCGGCGGCGGTGATACGTACCGGGAGGATTTGTTTTATTTTGCTGGCTGGCCGGGGTGGCGGCGGAACTATAATGTGCTGATGGTTGATTTACCCGGTCAAGGCTCTAATCCCACCAGAGGTCTCACTTTCACTGTTGACGCCGGCGAACCGATTGCTGCGTGCCTCGACTGGCTGCAAACCGAAAATCCCGACGCGCGTCACATTGCGCTATACGGTGTTAGCGGTGGCGGGTATTTTACTGCTCAAGCGGCGGCAAAAGACATAAGGATTAGCGCGTGGATTGCCAGTACGCCTATTTTTGACGTGGCAGAACTGTTCCGTCGTGAGTTCGGCGCAGCGCTCAAAGCGCCCGGCTGGCTGATGAATCTTGCTTTAAAATTAGCAGGGAACATCAATGAAGTCGCCGATATCAATTTGAAAAAATACGCTTGGCAGTTCGGCACGAGCGACTTCCGTTCGGCGATCAATGAAGTTTTCGAACAGGCAAAGGTTGTCGATCACCAAGCTATCACCTGTCCGTCGCTGTTTCTCATGGGGGAGAGCGAAGGTGCTGAACTCCGGCGGCAAACGCGATATCTCCACGACGAATTTATCCGGCGCGGACTTGATACGACGCTGCATGAGTTCGATTCGCAAAGCGGTGCTGACGCTCATTGTCAGCTGAATAATCTACGTTTGGCGCATAGCGTGGTTTTTGATTGGCTGGACAGTCAGCTGGTTGATTGACAAGGTTTTCGGACTGAAGAGTTGCGCTGAGGAATCCAGCAGTTTATTTGTAAAGATTGGTGCTAATCCCGCCGTTCTACCGCGATCGTGCATTGCGCCATCAATGCCACTGCTGCGCCGAGTGCTGCGAGTGTTGGTAGTAATAATGCGCCTACCACACCAGCAGTGACTGGGAATTCCATGATGCTTTCGCCTTTTTCGTTCTTGATGATAACGCGGCGGACGTTGCCTTCTTTGATAAGTTGCTTGACCTTCTCGACAACTTGATCGCCGTTAACACTAAATTCTTCGGTACGGTTTTGTTCGCTCATGGTTACTCCTTACTTTTTACCGCCGCGAATTGCGTCAATCAGTTCAATTGGGAAGAGCATCATCGTCTTTTGTGATGGCTCGGTGGAGATACGTTCCAGCGTGTTTAGGGTGCGTAGGTTAATGGCGCCTTGAGTTTTTGCTAGAATCTCGGCGGCTTGTGCCAGCGTTTCAGCGGCAGCTTTTTCGCCGTCGGCGTTGATGATGTTGGCGCGGCGCTCACGCTCGGCTTCGGCTTGCTTGGCCATGGCACGCTTCATGTCGCCAGGCAGTTCAATGTTCTGAATCTTGACATTCTCGACATCGATACCCCATTTGTCGGTCTCGGCATCAACAATTTCCTTGATCTGCTGTGAAATCTCCTCGCGCTTGGCCAAGAGATCATCCATGTCAACGTTGCCAGTGACATCGCGTAGAGCAGCTTGGGCGAATTGGCTGGTGGCGTAAATATAATTGGTCGTCTCCAGTACTGCCTTTGGTGCGTTAATCACTCGGAAATAGACCACCGCGTCAACGCCGACAGTGACGTTGTCTTTGGTGATGACTTCTTGTTTCGGTACGTCAATCGGCGTTGAACGCACGTCGACCATCATCATCGTCTGAAAAATCGGCACTACCACCCTTAGGCCCGGTTCGCGCACACCAGTAAACTTACCCAGCGTCAGCACCACGCCGCGCTGGTATTGATTGACCACTTTAATGCCGCTCAGCACATAAATAGCCAAGATGACTAAAATTACTATCATTATTTCCATAAATACCTCCTATTTATATAATGATATTCTAGCACCAAAGCGGTATAATAACCATATGAACAATGACCAGCAAAACGCGAATCTGCAGCCGCCAGTTTCGCAAACAATGCCAACGATGCAGCCAATGCCCGACCAGTCGCCGCAAGTGACGCCAGCGACACAGCCGTTACCTAGTCAATCACCGCAAATGGCAAACCAACAGTCGGCAGTAGAACCTGAGGAGGAGGCGGCTACAAACCCTAACGACGCTCCTAAAGGTATTATTCAGCAGCATCGAGAGTTTATTAATAGTAGTAATAATATTGTTTTTCACCCAGCGCGCAGTACAATAATTACCTTGATCGTTTTCTTCGTCGGGGCTTTTTTGATGTTTATTACTCGCATGCAAGACGAGCCGTTTTTTGGACCTGTAATAGTTAATCTTTTCTTGGTACCGTTTTGTTTGACTCTCGGGACGGCTCATTCACCGTTAGCGAGGCTGCGGCTATGGCGAATTGTAAGTTCAATCATGCTGATGCTGAATGTAGGCATGCTATTCATGCATGGTTTATTTGGTATCGCAAAGGACAACGACCCCAATCCTGCGATTGGCAATATGCCGCTGTGGATGCTGCCTGCCGAAAAATCCTTGATCACAGTACTCGCGTATATGGTATTTATCATTCCGCCGGCTATTGTTTTCTTGGTTACTACACTGAAGTATTCTAAGGCTACCCAGCTAAAATAGGCTGTTCACGTCAGTAAATACTTATAATCAGTCAAGCTTTGAATATGTGCTAAGTAGGTTGACATAATACCCCCAGGGGGTATATAATGACTTTATGGATACAGCAGATATCAAGCGGCGAGCTCTGCACCGCACAAAAATTATTTTAGGGCAAATGCGCGGACTCGAGAAGCAGATTGCTAACGACGCGTACTGCATGGATATTTTGACGCAAAGCCTGGCGCTGCAGAAGTCGCTGGCATCACTCAATAAGCTCATTCTGGAGCGGCATTTGCGCACGCACATTGCTGACAAAATGGCCTCAGGCGATGAAATCCAGCAAAATGAAGCGGTCGAAGAGCTACTTAATCTATACGAGTTAAATAATATAAGGACGAAATGATGCACCACGAATCTCACCCTCACTGCAATACAAAAACTTCAACCAAACGCATGGCATTAGCAGCGACTTTGCACTGTTTGGCGGGCTGCATGATCGGCGAAATGCTCGGCGTCACCATCGGCACGCACGCTGGATTTACACCGCACGCCACGGTAATTTTGGCATCGGTTTTGGCATTTACGTCTGGCTATACTGTATCAACTATCCCGCTGATAAGCGCTAAGCTATCGTTCATCAAAGCCTTCAAATTGGTTTTCGCTGCCGATACGTTATCAATTCTGTCGATGACCATCGTTGACAATGTCATCATGCTCGTTGTGCCAGGCGCCATGAACAAAGACCTCACTCATCCGATGTATTGGACAAGCCGGCTGCTATGCATGACTGCCGCGTTCCTAGTGTCGTACCCTGTTAATTTATATTTATTGCGCCGCGGCAAGGGTCACGCGCTGACTCATCAGTATCACCACCATAATAAATAATAACGGCGTGCGAATAAATTCCAAGGAGCCTTGGCTTTTTCCTTGCCAGCTCGCCAGATTTTTAGTACAATCATAAGGTAAATTTGTGGCTCTTTAGCTCAGTTGGTAGAGCAGAGGCCTGAAGAGCCTTGTGTCACTAGTTCGAGTCTAGTAGGAGCCACCAGTAAAATACTCTCCCCGCCGGAGAGTGTTTTTCTTTAGGCTAGAAAGCAGGTATAATAATTTTAATGAGAAGTATTCAGCGAAAGCAAGTATCTTGGCGCGGGCCGATAATTTTCGGTGTAGTCTTGGTAGCGGTAATTGTCTTGGTGTGCGCAGCGACCTACTTTGCATCTCGTTCATCGGGTGGCTACACTGCTGTTGAATTGCAACCAGCTCGTGAAAAATTCCCTGATGTTCAGGTAGATAAGCTGTCGCCGCTACGTGCTCGCGCTGTAAATATACTTCGCCAGCAGTATGACAATCCGCAGCCTGGCTCGTTTTATAGCCAGGGCGAGCGGCAAGACTGGTGCGCAAATTTTGTTAGTTGGGTTAGCCGCCAAGCTGGCGCGCCGCTAACTAATCCGCATAGCGGCGGTTGGCGTATTCCAGGTGTGCGCAGCCTCGAGACATATTATCGCAATGCTGGTAAGTTCCGTGCTGCAAGTAGCGGCTATCAGTTGCAGCCTGGCGACGCTATTATGTATGATAACGCCAGCCGTCATGGCGAGCATGTGAACTTTGTGCTCAAATACGACGACGGCAAAGTGACGACTATTGGCGGTAACGAGGGCGGCGTGATTAACATTCAACAGTCGGATCTCGACCGCGACGGACCGATTCGCGGTTTTGGACTGCTAGAATAATGGCGCACATTTCAATTTCTTAACCGTATACGGTATGATAGAATTATGTTCAAAAAGTATATCAAGAAGAAGCTTCAAAAGTATGTCGTTAAGTACTTTGAGCTGCATCCGCATGTCAGATTGATAGTTGTTGCTGGCAGTGTTGGCAAAACTAGCACCAAGCGTGCTCTCGGCAGATTATTATCGCAGCGTTTTCGCGTCCGCATGCACGAGGGTAATTATAATTCAGAAGTGTCGGCGCCATTGGCAATTCTCGGCATTAACTTACCAGAGAGACTGCATAGCCCATTGGCGTGGCTAGGTGTTTTTAGGGCAGCGCATCGCCGCGTCTATAGTCCGGCGGATGTCGATGTTATTATTCAAGAATTAGGCGTTGACCACCCAGGCGAGATGATGGATTTCGGCACTTACTTGCGGCCGAATATTGCGCTAGTTACGGCGATAACACCTGAACATATGGAGTTTTTTGGTTCAATTGAACATGTGGCTCAAGAAGAGCTGTTTGTTGCTAAATTTTCTGAGTATACGCTAATTAACCGCGATGACATCGACGGGCGATTCGCAGATTTCTTGGAATCGGCGAACTTTAGCACTTACGGTACGACTGGGCTAGCAGAGTTTCGTTTTGAGCAGCAACAGCTTGACGAAAACGGCTACAGCGGCACGGTTATTGCTCCTAACGATATTCGTTTTCCCGCTACTATTAAAGTAGTGGGCGAGCATAGCTTGCGCCCGATCATGGGGGCGGTTGGCGCGGCGATGATGCTCGGGTTGCCAGTGGAAGACATTATACGCGGACTGTCGCTCCTCAAGCCAGTGCCGGGGCGGATGAATCTGCTGCGCGGCATTGGCGGCGTGACTATTATAGACGACACTTATAATTCTAGCCCGGCAGCGGCTCAGGCGGCGCTGCGAACTCTGTACGAGTTCACGGATGTACCGAGTCGTGTGGCTGTTTTTGGTGATATGCTAGAGCTTGGCGGCAGCAGCCAGGCCGAGCACGAGAAGCTCGGTCGCATGTGCGATCCGAATCTTTTGTCGTGGGTGGTAGTTGTCGGCGTGGCAGCGACGCAATACTTAGCACCAGCGGCCCGTTCGACAGGCTGCCAAGTTCATGTGGCGCGCAACGCTATCGAAGCTGGCGAATTCGTCCGTTCGATAATCGAGCCGGGGACGGTAGTGCTGGTCAAAGGCTCGCAGAACGAAATATTCCTCGAAGAATGTGTTAAGGTGCTCTGCGACATGACCGAGGACGCTGAATTAGTCCGCCAAAGCGATAAATGGCTAGCTATCAAAGACAAATATTTCCAGCAATTTTAATCGTGTGTATAATAGGTTTAAGTTAAGGAGTAAAGGAGTAAGCTAGCAATGAAACAAGACGGTGCGCCAAAGAAGCCGAAAACCACTAAAAAGAGGGTTTCTGATAAGCCCAAGACCAAGGCCAAAACCGAGACCAGTAAAAAAGCTAAAGTTTCAACAAGCACGACAGCATCAGCGCCAGCGCCCGCCGAACAATCTGCTGCAAAATCCAATGCTGTAGCAGAACAGCCAGCCGCCGCTCCGGTTGTCGCTAACCAGACTATGGCTCAATCTATAGCTCAGCCAGCGTTGCCGCCGCAGATGGCGATGGGCCAGCGAAAGTCTAAAGCAGGCTTGATTATTGCTATTTGCGCTGCAGTATTAGTTGTGCTGCTGGCGATTGCTGGCGCTACTGCTTATGCGTTTTATCAGAAGCCAGAAAACGTCTTGCTCGACGCGGTTAGCAAATTGCCGATCGCTACCAAAGTCTCGACCAAAACCACGGTGAACTCAAACTTTTCTTATGAAGCCGACGGCGTGAACATTAAATTCAAAAAATTTACATTTGATACTGGCGCTGAAAATACGCCGAAATTTGACGCAAATGCCGAGTTGGCTTTGGAAGTGAATGGCAAGGAGCTGTCTCTCAAGGCTAGCGGCTTGGCAACTGACAACGGTACAGTCTATTTCAAGGTTGACAATATCGTATCAAGCATCAAGGAAACGTTGTCTATCCTACATCAAAAGTTGCCGGCTCAAGCTGAAAAACACCTGAAAAAGATTGACGGCAAATGGGCAAAATATTCGCTAGCTGATGTTCGCAAACAGGATAAAAAATCAGCCGATCAGCTGCAATGTGCGATTGATGCTTACAAAAAATACTCCAAAGACGACAAAGCTAAGCATCAAATCTCCAGCGTTTACAAAAAACATCCATTTATAATCATCGACAAAGAAGTTAAATCGCAAAATGGCAATTTTGGCTACGACGTATCAGTTGATGACGACAAGGCAGAAGCTTTCTGGAAGGACTTTCGAGAAACCTCTTTCGCTAAAAGCGTTGAATCTTGCGCGCCGAACGTTTCGTCTTCGTCGTCTGATACTTACAAGTCTGCCAAAAAAGCCAAATCAAAAGCTGACGCTACCATGACCGTTTGGGTGTCGCAATGGTCGCATGAACTGCGCGGCGTTGACGTTAAGGCCGCTAACCTTAAGACCGATATCCGTTCCGACAAAAACTACAATGTTAGCGCCAAAACAGTTATTGATTTTGGCAAAGGTTCGCAGGTCGCTGTTCCGAGCGACGCTATAAGCGCTGAAGAGTGGGCAAGGGCAATCAGCCAATCTTTTCAGTCGGTAGCTGGCGGTAGTTATTTATCTGCGCCAACCGTTGATGCCGATAATGACTTAGAATATGGCGATTACGACGATTAATTACTAGAACCAGCTGTGTTTTATCTGTTATACTGATAGTTGATGAGACACTATAACCCTTCTGAAATTGAGCCGAAATGGCAGCAAATCTGGGCGAATGACCGGCGTTATCATACGAACGAGTCAAGCGCCAAGCCAAAATACTATGTGACGGGCATGTTTCCGTATCCAAGCGGCGCAGGCATGCATACTGGCCACTTTATGGAGCATTCTATTGTCGATGCGGTGGCGCGTTTTCGCCGGGCGCTCGGTTATAACGTAATGTATCCGATTGGCTGGGATAGCTTTGGCTTGCCGGCCGAAAATTACGCTATCAAAACTGGCCGCAAACCTCGAGAAACTACCGCTGACAATATTGCTAATTTCAAAAAACAATTGCGCAGTGTCGGTGCTAGTATCGATTGGTCGCGCGAGATCAATACCAGCGACCCAGAATACTACAAATGGACGCAGTGGATATTTACTAAGCTGTTTGAAAAGGATTTGGCCTATCAAAAAGAATCGCTGCAATGGTGGTGTCCAAAGGATAAGACGGTTCTCGCCAACGAGCAGGTGATTGACGGCAAATGCTGGCGCTGCGACTCGGTGGTTGTCAAGAAATCTATGAAACAGTGGTTCTTCCGGATTACTGCTTATGCCGAGCAGCTGCTTGCCGAGCTGCCAGAGATGGATTGGCCCGACAAAATCAAAATTGCGCAGACTAACTGGATTAGCAAAAGCGAAGGCGCTGAGATCACTTTTCAAGTTGACGGCAGCGATGATACGATAACTGTTTTCTCGACGCGTCCTGATACGATTTTTGGCGCAACCTTTCTGGTGTTAGCGCCCGAACATCCATTGGCACGCACGCTGCTGACCGATGAAACGCACGAATTAGTCGAGAACTATATTAATGATGCCGTCAAGAAATCAGAGATTGAACGCAGCAACGACACCAAAGAAAAAACAGGTGTTTTTAGCGGCAGCTACGCTATCAATCCGGCGACTGGCCAAAAGATTCCAATTTGGATTGCCGATTATGTTCTGGGGGGCTATGGCACTGGTGCGGTGATGGGCGTGCCAGCGCATGACGACCGCGACTTTGCTTTTGCTGAGAAATTCGAGCTGCCGGTCGTTGAGGTCATAGAGAGGCCTGAGGATGACATTGACACCGACGCTTGCTATCACGGCGAAGGGGTTTTGGTGAATTCTGGCGCTTTTGACGGTACGCGCAGCGAGGATGCTCGCGAGCAAATTGTCGCTTGGCTCGAGCAAGAGGGTAAAGGTAAGTCGCAGATTACTTACAAGATGCGCGATTGGCTGATCAGCCGCCAGCGCTATTGGGGTGCGCCGATTCCGATTATTTATTGTCCGGAGCACGGTACGATACCAGTCCCGGAAAGTGATTTGCCAGTATTACTGCCGGATGTCGATGATTTCCAGCCGCGCGGTGATGGCAAATCAGTCTTGGCGGCGCAAGAAGACTGGGTGCAGACGACTTGTCCGGTTTGCGGCTCTCCAGCTCGGCGCGAAACTGACACGATGGACGGTTACGCTTGCAGTAGCTGGTATCTGCTGCGGTATACTGATCCGCACAATACGCAGCAGGCCTGGGCGCCAGACAAGGCAAATTACTGGGCGCCGCTCGATATGTATGTTGGCGGCGATCACGCGACGGCCCATTTGCTGTATGTGCGCTTTTGGACGCATGTCTTTCGCGAGCTCGGCTTGACGGATTTTGCCGAACCGGTAAAAAAGCTGGTTTACCATGGTTTGATTCAAGCCGAGGACGGCCGCAAAATGAGCAAAAGTCTCGGCAATGTCGTCGATCCGCTCGAAGTCATCAACGCTGGTTATGGCGCTGACGCTCTGCGCACGTTTGAACTATTCCTGGGGCCGATTAACGAAAACTCTAGTTGGAACAGCCGCGGCATTGCTGGTGTTTATCGTTTTCTTAATCGCTTGTGGACGCTAGTGCAAGAATTTGATGACAGCGACAAAACCGGTACGTCTGATACTCAGAAGCTTGATACCATTATTAATTCTACTACCAAAAAAGTCACCGATGACATTCATCGGCTCAGCTTTAATACGGCGATTGCAGCGCTGATGGAATGCGTGAATGATTTGTACAAATTGAAAGTGGCGGGCTACAGCGAAGATTGGCGCCCGCATCTCAAAACGCTAGTGCAGTTAGTGCAACCGTTCGCGCCGCACATGGCTGCCGAATTGTGGCAGCAGCTTGGCGAAACTTCGCAGCTCGATTTTGCCGCTTGGCCTGCCTGGGATAACGCTAAAATTGCCAGCGACAGCTTGCTTATTATCGTGCAAGTCAATGGCAAATTGCGCGCTAAACTCGAGGTCGCTGCTGATGCTAGCGAAGAGCAGATCAAGGATCTAGCGCTAGCCGACGCCAACGTCCAGAAATTCGTGCTGGCTGAGCCGAAGAAGATTATCTACGTCAAGGGCAAGCTCATCAATATCGTGGCATGATCCCGTCTTTGTAAACTTACAAATGGCAAGTAGCGGTTTCTAAACCTATATGCTATTACTTTGTTGGATTTTCGACGCCAACGGGCGTAACATCGACGGTGCCGTCACCGTTCAAATCGACATGATACATGATTACTTCTGCGCCTGGGTGTGGTACGACGCTGATTTCGGCGGTGGCTTCATTGACAACGCCGTGTTCTAAATCGCACTGCGGACCCGTCCAGCCTTGCTCTTGTCCGTATTGATCGACATAGGCGGTAGCTGCTCCGTTGACGCTACTACCTTCTGGAACCTCTACGCGGACAATCGCCGATTTATCGAACTCCTCGGGGTGTTCGCTATATTCGCCGACCAACTCGACAGCTTTCTGTTCGGCCACAGCTGCTGGGTTAGGGGTTTCGGCGCTGCTGGCTCCGTAGTCGCCGATACCGCAGCCTGTTAACACTGCTGCGCTCAAACCTATGGCGGCGGCAGTAGTAATTAATTTCTTCTCGGATTTACCAACGTTTTGTTCATGACTCATACCTTTATTATAGCATAACCATTATAAAAAGTCAATAATTAAACTATGATAACGCTACGATGTCAAATACTTGAGAAAAGCCTCGCTTTAGCGTATAATACTACTAAGTTTATACAAACCGAGAAGGAGAACATTTCATGGCACAGCCAAAGAAACAATCAAGTCCTCGCAAGACCGGCATGCGCCGCAGTCATCTTGTCGAGAAATTAGCCAAGCGCGTTAACGGCCATTCGCCAGTAAAAGTGTTGATTGGCAAGAAAAAATCATCAACCAAGCAGAAATAACCGTTTCAAACAAAAACGGTGAGATAATAAAAGGAAACAAACGCGAATGGCATCGAATAGACACCTTGGTCGGATTGTTGCGCTGCAAGCGCTATACGAATTGGAATTGCGCCGGCAGTCTGGCGACAACAGTGCCGCGTTAGATGATATCTTGAAGCGCGACGTTGAGCGTTACCGTTCGGCGATTGACGACATCGCTTTCGTAGAAGGACTGGCTAGCGGTGTTGTTAGCCAGCAGGCGGAACTTGATCAGCAGCTGCAGCCGATTGCGCCCGAGTGGCCGATTACGCAGATAGCACGGATCGACAGGGCAATCTTGCGGATTGGCCTGTACGAATTACTGCATCATCAAGATACTGTGCCGCCGCGCGTCGCCATCAACGAAGCGATTGAGCTAGCCAAAGCGTTTGGTTCTGATAATTCGAGCAAGTTTGTCAACGGCGTACTGGGTACCGCTTATCGCAAATTTGTCGAGGAAGGGTCAGATAATGCCAAAGCCGAAGGCCAACAAAAGCAAGTTTGATCATATACGCAAATATTTAACAAAGTCGCGTTCGGCGTCTATCCAAGAAATCGTCCGCGAGCCGACTAGCGGCGGCGTGATTTTTCGTCACGGCAAGTCGGGTATCGAGATTTTACTGATTCAGGATGCCAAAGACCGCTGGACAATTCCCAAAGGCCACATTGAGGAGGGCGAGACAGCCGTGCAGACTGCTCGCCGCGAAATTGGCGAGGAAGCTGGCTTGCACGACGTCGATATGCTAGGCTGGCTGGGCAAGATTCATTTTCGCTATCGCCGTCTCGACAAGCTCGTTTTGATGACGACGCAAATTTATTTGGTGCGCGTTCGTACCAGTGGCGATGAAATCCAGAAAGAGGATTGGATGAAAGGTATCAAATGGTTCCCGTTTAACGAGGCGCTCGAGCTGATCGAATACGAAGACATCGCCAAGCTAATGCTGAAAGCTAAAACACGGATCCGCCAAGAAAACTTATAAACTTACAAAATACGAAAAGGAGGAAAGATGAGCGGCATGCCAACTGGGCCGTATCAAGATTGGGCGAAGCAGAAATTAGGTTTTGAATATAAAGACATTCAGCTTCTGATTACTGCTTTGACACATCGCAGCTACGTCAACGAGCACAAAAAATCGGTGAGCGAGCACAATGAGCGCTTAGAATTTCTGGGCGACGCCGTGCTAGAGCTGGTGGTGACAGATTATTTATATAAACATTATAGCGAGCCGGAAGGAATCCTGACTAGCTGGCGGGCGGCGCTAGTTAACACCACTAGCAACGCTAAATCTGGCGAAGAGCTTGGTTATGAGCCATTGGTGCGGATGAGCCGCGGCGAGAAGCATGGTTCCGAGCGGGCGCGCCATCAGATTCTAGCCAATGCTTACGAAGCAGTGATCGGTTCGATTTATTTGGAACGCGGCTATGATGCCGCGGCGGCCTTTATCGAGAAGCATACTATCAGCAAACTTGACGGGATTTTAGAGAGCGGCTCTTGGCGCGATCCCAAAAGCCATCTGCAAGAAATCAGCCAGCGCGTTGACGGTGCTACGCCAGTCTACAAAGTCATCGCCGAAGACGGCCCAGACCACGATAAAGTTTTCACGCTCGGCGCTTATGTCGGCGACAAACTGATGGGCAAAGGCATCGGCCCTAGCAAACAAACCGCCCAGCAGCAGGCCGCCCGGGCAGCGCTGGAAGAATATAAGAAACGGCAATAAACCAAAGAAAATAGCCCGCCAGAGGGCCGCGCTGAGGCTTTAAACCTCTAGCGAGCTATTTTCTGACGGGCGGTTAGCCCTCTTCCATGGCGGCCATGACAAGCGCGGCCGTCAGCATCACCACGGATGCCTCAGCAATGTCAAGCTCCTTGCGGAGCTTAGCAACCTCCTCTCGGAGCTCGTCACGCTCCTCTCGGAGCGCGTCGCGCTCATCTCTGAGGTGGGCGACCTTCTTGCGGAGCCGGGCGGCATCCCTGCGGAGGCCGGTGACCTCGTGCCTGATCGAGGCGGTGTTGTTGTGCATGATTTCCTCCCGGAAAAGATTTTCGCACAGAGCAAAAAAGGGCAACCTTCCGCCCCTTTTTTTCGGTAACTCTGAGCGAAAAGCTGATATATATATCACATATGAATCGCCATGTCAACGATTTTCGCAATTATTTCGCAAAAATTGCAAATTTTAAGTATTTTTGAGCTGTTTTGGCCGTTTTTGCGCCCTCTAGCGGTGTTTTCTGTCTGAATTGGCCTATGAGGCTAGACTTGAACGAAAAGGCGTCTAGCGGCGGCTTAGGCGCTTTGTTGACATTTTACCCGTAACACGCTAGAATATGACAGAAGTAACAATAGTACTAACGTGAAGTAAAGGAAGTTTTAATTTTATGCTCGCAATTCGTTTGCAACGTTTGGGCCGCAAGGCTTATCCGGTATACCGCGTCGCCGTCCAGGAAGCACAGCGCCATCCATCGAGCGGCCGCGTGGTCGCTTATGTCGGCAGCTACAACCCGCACACCAAAGACGCCAATATCAATGTCGAGGCTGCTCAAAAATACCTTGATAATGGCGCTCAACCGACGCCGCGCGTTGCGAAGTTGTTAAAAGAAGCTGGCGTTAAACTGCCGAAATGGGTTAAAGAGTTCCAGGGCGGCAAGACCAAAGCGGTCAAGAATGCTGAAAAGCTGCGCAAGAATCAGCCAAAAGAAGAGCCAGTTGCCGAAGAGACGGAAGCTCCAGCTGAAGCCTAACGCTTTTAATTACGAACTAGCGCGCTCTAACTGTATGGCTGGAGCGCGTTTTTCGATTTCATAGCAAAAGCATGTTACAATAAAAGTACGATAGTAACCGTGTGACCGCAAAGGAGGAGATACCGTGGGCATGTCGACCATTGACCAGGAATTTGTCGAATATATCGTAAAATCACTAGTAGGACATCCAGATGATGTGGTTGTTGACCGGATTGTCGATGAGAAGGGTGTTTTGCTGACGCTAACTGTCAATCCAGAAGACTTGGGCCGAGTGATTGGCCGCCGCGGCTCGACCGCGCAAGGGCTGCGCACGCTGCTGCGGGCGTTGGGTGCTAAAAATACCGCTCATTACAACCTGAAGATCGTCAATAATGACGACCGCGAGGACGCCGATTCGGCTGTAGTGGATAATGATGTGGAAAACGCTACTAGTGATTCTGTGGAAAATGACGCAGAAAACGCAGAAACCGAAAGCGATTTCGCAAAAAAGTCGCGCCAAGAGCTTGCAGAATTGGATGACCTTGATATATAATCATAAGTAAGTTCATGCGAGAACCCTGAACTAACGAAAACAAAGTACAAAAGCTCTACTGCGAGCAAACCAACAAATGGTTTGAGAGACTTATTTGTGCAAGAAAGCCGTCTTTTGAGGCGGTTTTTTTGTTGGGGTGAAATTTCGAGAAGGCTAGGTGTAATCTATTACACGAAAAGCCAAACGTGTCAATTGCAACTATACAACTTTTTTGTAAAAGCACAAATATATAGATAAAATATAACGTAGTAGAAGTCAAATACTATCAGGCAATAAAATCTAGATTGCAGCAAATTATTGCAAGACATGAAAATAGCCCGCCGAAAACGTGCTCAAGCTGGAAACTGGGTATTCAACCCAGGAGATGCAAAATCTGCGTCTCGAACCAGGTTGAACCAATTTTCAGCGGGCTATTTTCGGGCGGGCTGTGTCAGCCCTTCAGTCTATCCAGGCGGATAGCCTGGGTGAAACCGAGCCAGAATGCCGCGCGACGCGGCCAGTTATTCATCAAAGCCCTGATGAACTTCCTGAGCGCGTACAGGTGCACGCGCTCCCGGAAGGAGAGCCTCTTGCGAGGCTCGGGAGTGACGGAGGTGATGGTCGGCATGATCGCCTTCCTCTCTTTGCTCAAAGCAAGGGCGACTTCTGCCCTAGGACAACTTTGAGCAAAAGTTGATATTATATATATCACAGATAGACATCCGTGTCAAGACTTGCTACACTATAACAGATGAGAAAAATTCAGGTGATTACCTTATTCCCAGAAATGTTCGCTGGCGTGTTCGGCAGTTCGATGATGTGGAAAGCGCAAAAAGACGGCCACGTTGAGCTATCGACGATTGACCTGCGCCAGTTCGGATTAGGCCCGCGCCGAACGGTTGACGACACGCCGTATGGCGGCGGCGATGGCATGCTGCTGATGGTCGAGCCGCTATGGAATGCGGTGCAGCAGGCTAAACAGATTGACCCTGGCGCTAAAGTCTTAATCATGACGCCGCGCGGCCAGCGCTGGCGGCAGGCGTTGGCGCAGCAATACAGCGAAAGCGAAGATGGTTATATTGTGATCTGCGGGCGCTACGAGGGCTACGATGAGCGAATTATGGCGCTAGTCGATCAAGAGCTTAGCGTCGGCGATTATGTGCTAACTGGCGGCGAATTGCCGGCGATGACGATTATTGATTCGATTGTGCGGTTAATTCCTGGTGTACTTGGCGGCGAAAACAGCGCAGCGATTGAGAGCTTTAGCGACGGCGAAACGCTAGAATATCCGCAATACACTCGGCCCGAGGAATGGCAAGGCATGCGCGTGCCAGAAGTGCTACTTAGCGGACACCATGGCAAAATCGCCGAATGGCGGGCAGCGCACAGCAAAAAGGCTGGGGAATAAAACGATCTTGCCAGTACCGGGCAGGCCCAGCTAGCGTCAGCTAAACTAGGAAACAAAATACTCCTCGCCAAGGCAAAGGAGTATTTCATTGTTGTGGTGGATTTATCGGAGAGCGATCGATACATTTTTGTGTTTGTTTTTGTAACTTCGCTGTCTATACAATATACGTTTTTGCGTTTAATAGCAAGCATTTTTTGGACAAAAAATAAAAAATCGTGTGGAAAAATGCTATGCTAATAATATGAAACAGTTTATAGCTAGTATTTTTCCGCCAACAATTTTCAAGAAGCGCACACAGTATGCGGCGCTGGCAGCAGGTTTCTGGACGATTATTATAATGCTGGCGCAATTGTTTAGGTTCGAGAAGTTCCCAAAAACTCTGGAGCCGCTGGGGATTGGCGACGGCGCTATCGCTGCGATTGCTATAGTTCTGCTAGAATTTATTTCTTTGCCATTTTTGTTGTCTATGCCGCGGCTGGGCAGACTAGGGCGGCGAATATCAGGTGCGTGCACATTGCTAGCGCCTGGCGTTTGGCTAGTGATTAGCGCGGCTGTGCTGATGAGCGGCGGGCAGGGAAAAGTTAGTTTGTTTGGCGCGGTAGCGGCGCTGCCGGGGGTGGTTAGTCTGCTACTGTCCGGCGCGTGGCTAGCAGCTGCGGCGTATTTGACCGCTAAGCTGTGGCGGCTAGATTTGAAATAACGGCGCTCTAGTGATATATTAAGGTAGGCGCGATGGGGTGTCGCCAAGTGGTAAGGCACTGGGTTCTGGTCCCAGCATGCGGGGGTTCGAATCCCTCCACCCCAGCCAAGAAATAATGATATGAAAATAACTACTCCCCGCATTCCGAGCGGTTTCAGCGAATACCTGCCAGGCGACCAAATAGAGTTTAATCGTTTGCGCGACATTATTCGCGAAACTTATGAGCGCTATGGCTACGCGCCGCTGGACACGCCAGATATTGAGCTGAGCGAGGTGTTGTTGGCGAAAGGCGGCGGCGAAACCGAGAAACAAATCTATCGGTTCGAACGCGGCAAGAATGATTTGAGCTTGCGTTTTGACCTAACGGTGCCGCTGGCGCGCTATGTCGCCGAACATGAAGGCCAGCTGGTTTTTCCGTTCCGGCGTTACCAGATCGGCAAAGTGCACCGCGCCGAGCGAGCCCAAGCTGGCCGTTTCCGCGAATTCTACCAGTGCGACATTGATGTGATTGGTTCGGAAAGCGTGGCGGCCGATGCGGAATTCCCAGCGGTAATTAACGATATTTTTGAGCAGTTTGCTTTCGGCGAGTTCACAATTCACATTAATAATCGCTTAGTATTGAACGGCTTTTTCGCCGGGATTGGCTTGGCCGATGTGTCGGCGGATGTACTGCGAATAGTCGATAAAATCGAGAAAATATCGCGTCAAGATTTTATGGCGGAATTACGCGAACTGGGCCTTAGCGAAAAGCAAGTCTTGCAAGTAGTTGCCTTTACAGAAATTAGCGGCAGTAACGACGAGATTCTATCGCAGCTAGAATCAATGAAAAACGAAATTGATTCTGATGATTTCACGCTTGGCACGGCAAAATTACGCGAGTTGCTGGCGATGCTGCGAAACATGGGCTTGCCAGAGCAGCGTATTCAGTTAGACCTACGGATTGCGCGCGGACTGGATTATTATACTGGCGTAGTCTACGAAACGACGCTTGACGATTATCCAGAAGTCGGTAGTGTTTGCTCGGGCGGGCGCTACGATAACTTGGCCGAGAATTATACGCGGACGCGTCTGCCGGGTGTTGGCGTGTCGATTGGTTTGTCGCGCTTATTCTACAAACTGCGCGAAGCAGGCGTCGTGTCTAGCCATCGCCAGACGTTGGCACGCTGTATGGTGGCGGCCTTTGACGACGCGCAATTCGGCGAGGCGCTGCAAATAGCTGCCGAGCTGCGGCGAGCTGGTGTGGCGACAATCCTCAATACTGAATCGGTGCCGTTAAAAAAGAAGCTGCGCTATGCTGATCGTCTTGGCATACAGTTAGTAGTCTTGATTGGCGAGGAAGAGGTGCGCGGCCGTTTCGCGACAGTGAAGGATATGGCAACCGGTGAGAATAAGCCCATTCCCCGCCAGCAACTAGTTGAGGAGCTGCAACGATAGGGTGGCTTGGCTGGTTAAGATAATCGCCGACTGGCTGCTGATTCCGTTAGTATTGCTAGCTTTGTATGAATTATTTTTTAAGGTTGAAAGTAAGCGCCGCTATGAAATTTATTCTCGCGTGCTGATGGCTGGACTGACGTCTTATGTGGTTGCTAAAATCCTTGGGCTAATATATCAGCCTGAACAGTTGCGTCCGTTTGAGCTGCTTGGCGTTAACCCAGGGGCGGCTTATCTGAATAATCCGGGATTTCCGTCGGATCATGCGCTTTTTGCGATGTTTTTGGTGCTGGCGGTCTGGTATGCACTGCGTCGCCGCTTGATTACTATAATTATGCTAACTATGGCGCTGCTAGTCGGCGTTGGCAGAATATTAGCGCTGGTGCATACGCCGCTTGATGTTGTCGGCGGTGTGGCGGTGGCTTGCTTGGGGGCGTTGTGGTATGTTGATTGGTCTAATACCAAGCTTGCATCTAGCAAAAAACGCAAGAATGTAGTAAAATAACTCAGTAAGATGACTAATGTGGAGAAACCTATGAACAACGCAAACGAGACTGCAGCGGTGAAGCTGGAGCCGTTTATTCCGATGGACAAAAAGGATATCATTCGAGCTGCTATCTATGGAGCATTCGCTGGTGCAATACTAACGGTGTTGTATATTTTGGTTGGCCGGGTCGCGTCGGCGGTGATGTGCCGCGGTGATAATGATTTGTGCCAGAATGCGCCGCTGTATGTAGCAATTTTTTCGGTAACTTTGGTGTCAATCGGCGGGTTGATACTGTTGTCGCAGGCGCGAATTTATCGGCCGTTATTTATCGTTATTGCTTCGATAGCGGCTCTATGGGGTCTGCAATCATATTTAGCGCTATTGCCGTGGTATTGGGCGATGGCAGCGATGACGGTAATTGGCGCGTTGACGTATGCGATGTTTACTTGGCTGGCGCGATTGCGGTCGTTTATACTTTACTTAGTAGTATCGATTGTGCTGATTGTAGCGGCTCGGTTGATTATCGCTGGGTAGCTGGCGCAGAACCGTTATTTGCGGTATGCTAGCTATATGGAAATAATGGTTTTGCTTATAATTTTAGCGATAGTCGTTGCAGCGGCTAGCGTGGTTATTTTTGTGTTGATGCAGCAGCTGAAGCGAGTGCAAAATAACTCGGCGGTAGAGCTGATTAAGGGCGATGTCGTTGAATTGTCGCGCTCGATCACTAATTTGCAGCAAACAATGAGCGACAAGCTCGAACGCTCGCAGCTGTCAACTCAGCAATCGGTGCAAAAGCAGCTCAGTGAAAGTTCAAAATTGGTGGCTGATGTCACGCAGCGCTTGACCAAACTCGACGAGACCAACAGGCGTGTCGTTGATGTGGCGACTGACCTCAAGACCTTGCAAAATGTTCTGCAAAACCCCAAGCAGCGCGGTGTTTTTGGTGAATACTATTTGTCGAGCGTTCTCGAAAATATTTTGGCGCCAGGGCAGTATCAGACTCAGTATAAGTTTCGCGACGGCGAAATGGTTGATGCGGTGATTTTTCTTGATAAGGGTCAAATTCTACCAGTTGATAGCAAATTTAGCCTCGAAAATTACAACCGAATGATTGAAGCTAGCGGCAAAGAGCGCGAGCAGCTAATGCAAAAAGTCAAAGCTGATCTGAAAGGGCGCATCGACGAAACCAGCAAATATATTCGTCCGAGCGAGCATACTATGGATTTTGCATTTATGTTTATCCCCAGCGAGTCGTTGTATTATGATTTACTGATTAATAACGTTGGCCAGGGCGGCAGCTCGCGCGATCTGATCGAGTATGCTTTTCGTGAAAAGCGCGTGATAATCACCAGCCCGACGAGCTTTATGGCGTATTTGCAAACGGTATTGCAAGGTTTGCGCAGCTTGCAAATCGAGGAGCAGGCTAAGGATATTCAAGTTCGTGTCGGCAAGCTCGGACAGCATATCGCCAAGTTTGAAGAGTATATGCAGAAACTAGGCAACAGTCTCGGTACGACAGTCAATCATTATAACAACGCTCATAAAGAGCTTGGCAAAGTTGACAAAGACGTGGTGAAGATCGCCGGCAGTGATTCTTCCGTCGAAGTATTGGCGCTTGATCGTCCGTCGTCTATTGATAAGAAGTAAAGATTTTTGACTATCAAAATATCCCGCCGATAGACGGGATATTTTTTGTTAAGAAAGTTAGGCTTAGTCTTTCTTTTGCCGGCCAGCAACCAACACGTAGAGGTTGGCGCCGACAGCTGCGCCTGCTAAAGCGCCAACTAGCGACTCGAGCGAGAAGCGTGAATTGACAACTTCGTTAGAACCAGCTGAACCAGTAGTGAGCTCCTTTTCGGTCGAATCAGTCATCGCTAGCGCAACAGCCGGGTTAAGGCTAGCGCCCTTGACGTAAGCGACGTGAGGAATCTCAACTTTATTAGAAGCTGAAGATGCTGCTTTGCTTTGGTAATCGGCGATTGCTTGCGTCTTGGCGGTCGATAGCAAATAGCCAGATGTCAAAATACCGACTGCCAGTGCCAAGCCAACGCCGAGCGCTTTGCCAGTATTGCAGGTCTCTTCGCGCGATAGAACTGCTGCTAGTCCGAATAGGAAGATAGCGGTGCCGACCAGCTCAATGCCGAATATCGACCAGTTCATGCTGCTAAATCCGCTAAAGCCGAAGTTGATCGAGCCGCCAGTAACCCAGTTGGTGACAATTACAGCTAGCATAGCGCCGATGAACTGAGCGCCCCAGTAGAACGGCAACAGGATTGTCTTGAGCTTGCGCATAGTCCACAAACCAAATGTTACGGCTGGGTTGACGTGCGAGCCCGAGACAGCGCCGATACTCATCACTAGCATTACTAGTGTGAAGCCGACAGCTAGCGCGCCAACGCCGCCGTCTTTGAATGTGGTCAAAGCAACCAGCGTCAATACGAACGTACCGATTAGTTCGGCAAAGATTATATTTATGATATTTGATGGAAGCTTGACGCTGCTGCGTTTAGTTGTCGTAGGTTTGGCAGCGGCAGTTTCCTTCTTTGGTGCTTCTACTTTTTCGGCAGATACTGTACGAACAGTCGTCTTGCTGGCGGCCGTTTTCTTGGCGGTCGTCTTCTTCTTGGTAGAAGCGGCTTTTTTAGTAGCCATGAATATTCCCTCCTTTACTGAAATATAGACATAGTATAACACAAAAATATTTTGGGTTGTATACATCTGTTATAATGATGATATGGGACGTTATTTTGAACAGACAGAAAGCCGCAGCGAACTGCAGCAACGGATTGCTGCCGACTTGCGGGCAAAAGCAGCGCAGAAGGCAAAGCAAGAAGGCGAGCCAGTTCCGGGTGTTAGTGGCGAGCTAATCGAGAACTCAGAATATTTGAAAGGCACCAAGGCTACGACAACTCTAGCACCAGCTTGGGTGTTTATTGTGCTGATGGCAGTTGGCGTATTTGTGTTATTCGTATATCAGGTGAATAAGTAGGTTAGCAATGGATTTCGAGAAAGTTTTACAAGTTTTATCAGCGCGGGCAGCTCAGTCTAACCACCCGCAAGAAGTATTGCGCGCTCCAGAAATCAAAACGCTGTATGATCACATCAAGACTTTGCCAAGCGATGAGCGCGGTGCTTTCGGCAAGCGCGTCAACGAGCTGAAAAAATCGCTGGAAGTGGTCATAGAAGTTCGCCGCCAGGAGCTTGATAAAGTCGACTTGCCGCCAATCGACGTGACGGCGCCGATGGACATCAATGCGCCGCAGCCTGATTTACTGCCGAGCGAGCAGGGTACGATTCACCCGCTGAGTGCCGAGATTGACGGCATTTCTGACATTTTCAACCGCATGGGTTTTGTGACGGAAGAGTCGCGTGAAATTGACGATCAATTCCATATGTTCGAGAGCTTGAATTTCCCGAAAGGCCACCCAGCGCGCGATGATTATGATACCTTCATGACCGAGGAGACTGATGCTAATGGCGACCGCTTGATTGCCCCGGCGCACACCTCGACCATGCAAAACCGCGTGTTGAAAAAATATCGTGGTAATTTGGCAAACGGCGAGGCGATCGCTGCCATCGTGCCCGACCGGGTGTTTCGTAACGAAGACCTGGACGCGCGGCACGAGCACACGTTCTATCAAGTCGAGGGCGTGTATGTCGCCAAGGGAGTTAATGTCGGCAATCTCATCGCCACCTTGCAGGAGTTTTTACAGGAATATTATGGCAAGAAACTTGATGTGCGCGTCAATCCATTTTACTTCCCGTTCACTGAACCGAGCTTTGAATTTGCGCTGAGCTGCCCGTTTTGCGAAGGCAAAAATCCGGATTGCAAGGTTTGTTCGGGTGAGGGTTGGATCGAACTACTGGGCTGCGGTATGATTCACCCGAATGTGCTGAAAGCTGCTGACATCGATCCGAATGAATACACCGGCTTTGCCTTTGGTTGCGGCATCGACCGCTTGGTGATGATGAAATACGGCATCGAGGACGTGCGGCATTTCGAGAGCGGCAAGTTGGACTTTTTGGAGCAGTTTTAATTCTAAGCTACAGGTTAGACAACTATTCTTTGTGACTGACTATTGCCGAAATAATAACGATAATAATTCTTTGCCGAATAATTATTCATGCAGTAAATTTTAATTATATCAAGAAAAGTGGACAGTTTTGCGACTTGTCCAGGTCCAGGTCGTATGGTTACTCGGAAACTGACTGAGAGTCCTGGTAGTCTACGATCGTGTGCCCTCCCTTGCACGCAGGGAGACGCCAATAGATGACGTCTCCTCCGAACCTATCTTGGGCTTTGAAGTGCCCGCAACCAGGTCCGTCGGGAGCCAATGCTCCCCCATAGAAGACGTCAATAACGCCCTCTGCGCGAAATGCTTTTGCGGGTAGTCCGTCAAACTCAGACTGTCCGGCGTATTCCATCTTGAACTCCTTCTGGAGTCGGGCAGAGAATCGTGATTCTCTGCGGTGGGACGTCTCGAGCCCAGTGTCTGAGCGAAACGCCAGCCTCTGCGATTGCAAAAGCTGATATATATATCAATAATAGAGACTGAAGTCAAGCGGTCTTACCAAAATTACAGCAAACCTATGGTAATTTCTCGCTCATGCTAAAATAAAAAACAATCAACATCCGCCGCCATTTTCTTGTCGACTGGCGAGGCAGGTGACGCTACAATCCCATACAAATATCTCGATAAGGCCGCGTAACAACTTCTGCCGACTCAAGGCCGAGTTTGGTCTCAATGTCGCTAATCATCGCCAATGCGCTATTTTCATCGTCCGACAAAACCTCAACTTCCACGAACGTTCCAGCGTCCTTAATCTCATCAATGGTTACTGTTGCTTTCGGAAAGTCTGGGGATTGGAATGATCGCCGGTATTTGTCAACCTCGACCAGCCGCACCATGCCGAGATTTGTCAGTAGCTGCTTGGCGGTTGCCGCGTCCCCGGGTTGAATTGGCAGGTTTGTCTCGGGTTTAATGATTACGTCGTTCGCCGTATGTGTCGCGGTCGTCGTCGCAGGCTTATATGTCACCTCGGCAAAACCATCGCGCTGGCGAATCCGCAAGCATTCAACCGTCTGCATAAAATCGACATCAGGACGAGAATAATACGTGTCAATTTCGTGGAGATTACTCTGCAGTTCAAAACCGAGTTCTCGCAACTGCTTGAATAATTCTTCTGCGTCGCTGGTTAATTGGCGTTTGCGTTCGATTTCTAGTAGTTTTTTGGTCATTTGGTAGCCTTTCTATAGCTGACTATAGGTTACTAATCTGAAAACCCCGCATCCCGCGGCGGTAAAAATCTCGCGCCGGTAAGCTGTTGAATCACTGGCGCGAACGGCGGCAATTTGGCGAGTAATAGCGCTCATAAATTAAGGATAGAGCAGTTTGCTGCATCATGCAATAACTATTTAGGAACGTCTCGTAAGGTTTATGCTATAATTAAGTTATAAAGGTTATCAATACTGCAATCCTTGCTGGATATCAACGGCCAGTAAAAAGCAAAGTTCGCTTATGAAAGGTGTAAAAATGTCTGTAGCGCTCAGTAGCAAAAAGATAATACTAATCGTAATATGCGTGATACTTGCGCTGATAGCAGGATTTGCGGCTTGGGCGTTTCTATGGCCTAGCCGCAGCGCTGACTTGCAAAAAGCCGACATCAAACGGCGCGATTATAACCAGTCGGTGGCGGATATTAAAAAAGTTATCGCCGATGATACCGCCAACAGCCAGGTGCGTCCGGATTGCCGTCCGATATTGAAGACTCACGGCAAGAAAACTGCTCGAGCAGTAATGATTCTTCACGGGGTTAGCGCTGAACCTTCTGGGATGATAGAACTGGCGGACTGGTTCTACCAAGCGGGCTACAATGTATACGTACCGCGAGTGCCGCACCACGGCTTGAAAGACAATAAGCTCCACGGGCAAGTTCGCGCCAGCGAGTTGGTGAAATTCATGGGCGACAGCGCCGGACTAGTCAGCGGTCTGGGCGACGAGCTGGGCGTGATTGGCCATTCTGGCGGCGGCACGCTGGCAACCTGGCTGGCGCAATATGGCGATGGACTATTCTCGCGGGTATTACTACTCTCGCCGTACTATGAACCAGACGCTTCTAAAGCACCGAAGTGGCAAATGGCGCTGCTGCGCAATGTTTATGGCAACCATTTGCTGCCAGATCAATTCTTTGACGGCAATTTGTCGTACCGGGCGCTGGCAAATTATGTCATTATTAAGCAGAATTATCGCAATGATTTGAAGGCTGAAGGTTTGAAGCATCTCGGCTTGATAATTGGCAGCGAGGACGATTTGATTGATAAAACCATGGCACTGAATATCGCCGAAGGCATGGCTAAGGCCAGCGGTGCCGAATTTACTTACGAAACGACGCCAGCTTATATCGGCGCTGGCCACGAATTAATATCTCCAGAAGACAAAGCCGTCAAGAAATACAAGAAAGAATTGTACGGCATGTACCTGCGGGTGTATGAGAAATAGTATTTAGTAGTTGCGTACTATCAGACGTTTTTCATTTTCGGCTTAGTTAGGTGGAGATCTGTTATAATGGTCTATTGTGACTGCACGTAAAGTAAAGATATCCACGAGACCGTCTAAGAGTGCCGTTTCTGAAAGCAAAACCGCCAAGTCGCGGCTGCATAAGGGGTACCGCCGAAAAACACAGTCTAGCGGCCAAGCCATGCTTGCTCGTAATATTAAGTATCGTCAGGCTGCGCCCGCCCGAAAAATGAGGATTAAAAAGCCATATTACGACGCCATCATATCGGGTCGTAAAACCCTGGAGGTTCGCGTTGGCTATGGCAGTATCAAGCGCTTGCAGGCTGGCGAGCTATTGCAGCTAGAAACTAGTCATGAGTCTGGCGCGGTACGGATTAAGTCGATTCGTATCTACGATAATTTTGCTAAGATGCTGGCAGCTGAGGACTGGCGGCAAATTGTACCGCAAGCCAAAGATAGAGCGGAAGCGCTTCAGCTTCTTCAGAAAATCTACCCGCCGCGTAAAGAAAAACTCGGCGTGTATGCTATTGAGATTGCGAAAGCAGAGAGCAGTACTGTTCAGTGTATGTCCTAATATTTCATAGAGTGATTCTAGGCTATTTCAAGAATCATTTTATCTAGTAAATTAGTAATTGTTTTTTCTTCTGCTAATTTCTGCCAAGTTTTTTCACCAGTAACAACGCCAATCTCTGAAATGTACATATCGATATTTGGAACGTTCATTTTTCCGTCGTTGTACGAAAAGGATTTAATGCGGCGAGAAATGCGCGCTAGAGCTGTTTTTTCTAGTATTTTTCCGATAACTTCATGGTATATGTCTCGTAGTTTGGCTCTGTCTGCTAAATTGCTAAGTGCGGCAAAGTCGCAAATACAAGACGTACTTTTATTAATTCGTTCAGTATGTTCACTAAGATCATAATATCCCAAACGAACATTGGCTGTGTCGGATACTGTACCATGAATGACAAAAGCCAGATAATAAAATAAAGCTAGCAGCGTCGCGTCGCTATTTGGCGGTTGCTTAAGGGCGCAAGAGATACGACTAATCGACGTAGTAGGATTGTCGTTCTCGTACAGGAATTTGTGTTCGGCAAGCTGACTAATAATAAGCGGCTGGTCGATTTCTTCAATTGATTGCCAATCGTTTTTGTTTAATTTAGCTATGTTATGTTGGAGCCTATCAAGATTGTTGCAAATAATCGTACAATCATTTTCTGCGGCGATTTGACTCATGGCTAGGTTCAAAGATTCGTTATCCGTAAATGCTTGAAGTTGCCGCAAATCATGCGCCAGATTAACTGCTTCTTCTGTATATAAATCAATATCAATAGTGACAAATCCTGTACCCGAATAGTGCGTACCAAGCGCAAAATAATCAATTTGTCGTAATAATCCAAATTGTTGCATAATCTGCTTTAATTTGGTCATCGCTAAATGCTCGTAGATATGCGCCTCAATGGGAGAAGTAGCTTGTTTGCAGATAAGGATTCGTTGCATGTCATCTATATACTATCACAGAGAATATGGACAGTTTATCGACTTGTCCGGGTCGGAATGGCTAGCGCCGCTTGCCGTTGCTGCTACGACCGTGGTAGTTACGACCCTTAGTGTCGTGCTCCCTACGGTTGGTGCCCTTGCGGTCTCTCCGCAGGTTACCACTGCGCTGGATGGCGTTGTTCTGTCTCGTGATACACTTGGAACACAGACACACGCTACGCTTCAGTCCAGTGGTGGGACACTTGCTGCTGCGAACCATAGTAACTCCTTCTGGAGTCGGGCGAGATGATTATCTCGCGAAGTGGAGTGTCTCAATCTTAATGATCTTGAGTGAGACGCTGGCTTCTGCAATTACAAAAGCTGATATATATATATCAATACTAGAAGAATATGTCAAGGGCTTTTAGCTGAATCCTGTTATAATTATTGGCAATAATCTTAAGAGTGAAAGGATTTTGCTATGGATAAAACAGTGCTATCGCTAGCGGGAGTACTGTTTGTTTTGGTGATTTTTCTATGGTCTGAGCCGAGTGATTTGAAGAAGCGGGTTGCGAAATTAGAGAAAGGCAAATCGGCTAAAGGCAAGAAAAGCAAATAATACTTTTTAGGCGCCTCGACGGTGTATTTTTGTAATTAATACAATTTTGTGACATTATAAAAGATAAATGATTCAATATGAAAGGAAATTAGAATAATATGAGAGAATTACCACAATATCCTCACCCAACTTGGCCAGGCACTATACCGTTGATGGCTAGGGTTGAACTGCCAGATATACCAGGAATTATAGAGCGCGGCTCAGAAAAGGATATAGAAGATCCATCGGTAAAAGCCGCACGAGGTATTGGCGAGACGGCAAGCCGTGTTATGCTCAGAAATCTAGCAAATCAAGCAAATTCCGTAGACCCAAATGCTATCGTAGGAGCTCAGGAAAAAAATAATCAGACGGCCAAAAATATGCTATACGATCTCGAAAAACGCGTAGAAGCTGGAGAGGCAGGCGCGTTTGCTGCTCCTATTCCTCCAGAATCCCTAGAAATGATCAATAATTTGAATAGAAGGGTCGAAGAAAGAGGTGGCCAGACTGGCGAATAACCATAACCTCTGAATAATATGATGAAAAAAGGTAAAAATATGGGCGTAGAGACGGGGAAGCTCCATGAAAGTCCTAAACCTCGTGCGAGTGAGCTTGCGTGCCAGCTCAGGAGGGTTGATGAAGCTATAGACATGCTGGGAAGAGAGCTTGCGGCGGCAGTGGCACAGCGAGAAGCTATTTTGAAAGAGCTTAAGCAAACTGCGGAAGTAAACGGTTTACATCCAAGTGATTATTATGATGGTAATATAAACACTGAATCGCCGAGTATTACTCAATCACCTCGCTCTGATTGCCATACTTAGCGATGATTTGCGTTGCTTGCGCCACATCGTTTACGTTGTCTGGCGTAGCAATTGCGTGCCAGCCGTCACTACCGAGCAAAATGCCCAAATCAAGCAGCATTCGGTCGATGTCGGGCGCTATCGAAGGTTCATCAGTATAAGATATGCTATGCAAATAATCGACAAAGCGTTGATTCAGATCGGGCGAGCGCAAATCCCGGGCGACGGCCTGGACGCAGCGGATAATGTCAGCAAATTGGATTGGCCCCGATTGTACACTGAGATGCAGCGTATTAGTGACAGACATGTCTTCGGCGTGATATTTGATATGATTGTCGTCGGTGTAGGCGCCAAATTGGAGGCTAAGCTTTTGGCTGATTGATAAGTTCAAAAAGTGCATGTATTCATAAAATAGCGGCAACATTTCGGGTCGTTGCTGGCGGAATTGCTGTGTTAATTGAAAGGATATATAGAGTTTGCGCGGAATTGCTGATGGCTGGTTAGTCGAGTAAATTATACCGCTGATTTGGCTAGTGCTGCTATTCAGCCGCTTGATATTATCGATGTTTTGCCATGGCCGAGAGTCAAGCTGTCTTAACTCGTGCATCATTCGGCCGCTGTCGGCAACGTATAGCTGGTTTGGCTCTTCGGCCAGCAAACGGTACAGAGCTAGTGAAACCGGCTCGTTGTCCATCTCGCCGAAATCAGTTGGCAAAGTTAATATCTTGTTGGCTAACCGCGTGGCATCGACCGAGTGCCAAATACTCTTAATAATGATAATGCCGCCAGGGTAAGTGTGTCCGTCTAGCATGTAGTCGATTAGCTGGTACTGGCCTTGCTGGTACATGAATTCGGCCGCCGTCGCCAAAAACATATGCTCATATAAATGAGCTAACTGCGTGCATGGATGGTGCTTAACCATAGTGATGCGCTTCATTACACTAATTATAGCAGAGAGTTAGAGCTGATGCTCTTTGATGCGGTAGCGAACGGTTTTCACGAGCAATTTTAGCTCGCGTACGATAGTGTTATACTATATGTAATATGAAAGTCAGCCTAAATCTTATCAAACAATTGATTAATTTTGAATTACCGCCGGTGGATGAGTTGGTGGCGCGGGTCAATCAGCAGCTTGGTGGCGTCGATGAAGTGATTGACCTCAACGCTAAATATGGCGGCGCGCGAATCGTTCGGGTGGTTGAATGCGCCAAGCACCCTAATGCTGATCGACTGAGCGTGACCAAGATTGATGATGGCCGCGCAGTGGCGGAAGTGCCGCGCGATGAGAACGGCCTGGTGCAAGTGGTTTGCGGCGCGCCAAATGTGCATGCGGATATGTGGGCGATTTGGCTGCCGCCGAAAAGTACGGTGCCGGCAAGTTTTGATGACGACGAGCCATTTGTGCTGGATGCTCGGCCGCTGCGCGGCGTGCTCAGCCAGGGTATGTTGGCGGCGGCTGACGAGCTGGATATTGGTACAGATCATGAAGGAATAATCGAAATCACTGAGCGCGACGTGCCGGCGGGCGTTGAGCTTACGGCGGGTGCGAGTTTCGCGGAAACGTTTGGGCTGGATGATTACGTGCTGGACATTGAAAATAAGATGTTTACTCACCGGCCGGATTGTTTTGGGCAACTCGGCGTGGCACGCGAGATTGCTGGGATTTTTCATCAGCGATTTACTAGCCCCGATTGGTATAAATCAGAGCAGAAGTTTGCTGAGGCCGAAGGTCTAGAATTGACAGTAACGAACGATGCGCCAGAATTAGTGTCGCGCTTTATGGCGGTGGCAATCCGTGATGTTACTGTGGGCCCGAGTCCGTTGTGGTTGCAGTGTCAATTGGTGGCGATGGGCGGCAAGCCGATTAATAACATTGTTGACGCCACGAATTACATAATGCTCATGACGGCGCAGCCAACGCACGCCTATGATTATGACAAATTGCGCGGGCACACGCTCGGCGCGCGGCTGGCGCGTGATGGCGAGAAAGTTAGCCTGCTCAATGGCAAGGAATATGAGCTGACGACGGACGACATCGTCATTGCTGACGGTGAGGGTGTGATTGGTCTCGCGGGAATTATGGGCGGTACCGACACCGAGGTTTCAAATGACACCAAAAATATTGTCCTAGAATGCGCTAACTTTGACATGTATGCGCTGCGCCGCACCGCCATGCGTCACGGTATTTTTACCGATGCATTGACGCGGTTTAATAAGGGCCAGTCGCCGCTCCAAAATGCTGCTGTGCTGAAGCAGCTGATGAGTATGGTTGGCGGGGTGCAGGCGAGCGAAGTGTTTGATAAGCGCAACGATCGCCTGATGGCCATGCAGCGCGATTCGCGAGTTACATTTGGCTCTGCTGGCAAGGAAACCATCTCGATTTTCGATTGGGGCGCAGTGACTGGCGTTTTAGTGTTGGAAAGTACTTTTGTGAATGAACGTTTGGGTACAGAATTTTCGCCGCAAGAAATCTGCCGTATCTTGAAGAATGTTGAAATTAAGGCGCATGAGGAACCCGAGCCAAATACGCCTTATCAATTTGAAGTAATCGCGCCATTCTGGCGCACCGACATTGAGCTGCCGGAGGATATTGTCGAAGAAGTTGGCCGGCTGTATGGCTTTGATAAACTACCGCGCCAACTGCCAATGCGCAGCATCAAGCCGGCGCCGAGAAATCCGCGCCGCCAGCTCAAGCAGGCGATTCGCCAAAGTCTATCGCGCGCCGGCGCCAACGAAGTCTTGACCTATAGTTTCGTCCACGAGCGTGTCCTGAAAAACGCCGAGCAAGACCCGAGCCGCGCCTATCGATTAAGCAACGCTTTAAGCCCTGATTTGCAGTACTATCGCACCAGTGTGCTGCCGAGTTTGCTAGATAAAGTTCATGCCAACATCAAAGCCGGCCACGACGAGTTCATGTTGTTTGAAATCGGCAAAATTCACGATAAAGAATTGCCGCTTACCGATGAGAATCTGCCGAGCGAGCAGACGTTTGTCGACGGTGTTTACGCTAGCAAAAAGCCGCGAGCCGGCGCGCCGTTTTATAAGGCGAGAAAGCTAGTGGATAGGCTGTTGGCGGATATTAACGTTGAGGCTGATTTCGTGAAAATAGCAGAGTCTGACGTGGATATACCAGCGCCGTTTGACGGCCAGCGCAGTGCTTGGATTGTCGCAAAAAATGGCGAGAAGCTAGGCATCGTCGGTGAATTATCTCAGACAGCGCGGCATAATTTTAAGCTGCCAAATTACACGGCGGCGTTCTCGCTTGACATTGAAAAATTGCAAGCCTGTCTGGCTGAAAGTCGCGAACATAATTATCGGCCGCTGAGCCGCTTCCCATCAATCAGTCAAGACATCTCGTTGCGCTCAAGCGTGGAAATTTCGCATGATGAGTTGCTGCGAGCGGTTCGGCAATGCCTGGATGAGCCAGAAAATCTACATTGCCAGATACAGACGCTTGGTATATATCAGCCAAAAGACGACGCGGCTATCAAGACTACCACTTTCCGACTAACGTTTACCAGCTATCAGCAAACCCTGACTGACGCTGAAGTCAAGCCGATTATGGATAATATTGCGACGGCAGCGCTTACTAAACTTGACGCCGAGCGAGTGTAGCTTATTTTAGTTGTTTTTGATTAGAACGCAGCGGGCGTTCTGGCAGGTTGTTGCGCAATGTTACCAGACTGCGCCGTGTTGGGCGGCCGATAAGTACGCCGAACGAGGCGCCAGCAGCAATAGCTAACGCAATCAGTACCGCGCGCATCAATAACAGAGTACCGTCTGCAGCGGCCGGATTAGCGACTAGCGCCATTAGTCCGTTATACAAGGTTAGTCCGGGAACCAGCGGCACGATACCAGCATCGATGATGGCTTGGCTAGGAATTCTGGTTAAGCGTGAAACAACAGTAGCTGTAAAGCCGACGGTAAATCCGGCGACAGCGTTAGCGGGGATAATTATCAAACCTAATTCTGATACAGCTAACAGCACATAATAACCCAATAGTCCGCTGGCGCCAGTGATTAATAATCCAACTGGCCGCGAATTATTACTTAATGCAAATGATGCCGAGATGATGACGGCGCCGATATACTGATAAGTCGTGTTTGTAAAGGATAAGCTGTCAGGGGTTGCGACGAACGCTAAGCCAAACTGCCTGGCGGCATATAAGCCCATACTTACACCCAGTACAATGCCAAGCGTCAACATCACTACTTTCAATAGCCGAGCGCTAGCTGTGACGTAATATTCGTCAATTGCGTCCTGAAAGGCGCCGACAATCATCATGCCGGCTACTAGCAAGACGATACCGCCAACGGTTAATATCGTCGGATCAATCAAAGCAAAAAATTCCCAATATTTATGATTAACTAGCCACAATATGCCAGTAGAGACTAACGTGACTGATAACGCGGCAATAATCTGAATGAAAAATGGCGGCAGCGCAGCGCGCCCTAGTAGCTTTATCAGAAGAGTAATTAAAAAACCTATGATAAAGGCAGCCAGGATAATCGGTATAGACGTCGTGTAGAGTGCAACCGAGCCAGCACTCAGGCCGCCGCCAGCAATATAACTGATAATGCCAGGATAGCGCTTATTGTTGGCAATGATGGCATCGAGTTCATTTTCGGCATCATCTAGAGTGACTTTATGGTTGGCAATTTGGCTGGCTAGGTTTTGTAATTTGCGCATTAGCCGGTAGTCGGTAGCGCGTGGCGAGATAGTGCGGATCAGTGTCAACGGTTCGCGATCGATGCCGCGGTCTTGCGAGAGTGTAATTTGATTAAAGCTGACATCGATATGTACTTTTCGCTTGCAATATGTGTCGGTTACTCCGAGCGCCATATGTACGACGCTATTCGCTGGCGTGCCCATCGATAGTAGATGGTCTGACATGTTCATAACTAGCCGCAAGGCTCGCATATTCGGCGTCAGTGTCTCGTCGATTTTCTCGATATCAACTTGATCAGCATCGTCGGTTGCCGTCAAGATGTTTGTTAGCGAGTGGCGCATGAAGCGAATCAGCGGATTCATATCTTGATTATGGCAAAAAATCTATTAGTATTCTAGAGGCATATGATGTCATTTTCACAACTCCTTCAGCGGGTCATGGTCGCGGTTGCTGGTATATCGAATGCTATCGAAATTAATCCGCTTTTGCTATACTGATTTAATATGGGTAGACAGGGGTTATCGCGCGATCAAGTAGTTATTCAACGCCAGAAATATGGTGAGAATCGATTGCCTGATCGCGAAAATAAAAGCATTATTAGGATGATCTTAGCAATTATTACCGAGCCGATGATTTTCTTGTTGCTGGCAGTGGTAGTGGTCTACTTTTTCTTGGGTGATTGGCACGAAACGGTGGTTCTGGCGCTGTCGGTAGTTGGCGTGGTGACTCTAGAATTGTATCAAGATTCTAAAACTGAGCGGGCGTTAGAAGCACTGCGATCGTTATCTGCGCCGCAATGCCAGGTGGTGCGCGCTGGCGAATATGTTACCATTCCTAGCGTAGAGGTGGTAGTTGGCGATATTTTGGTTGTCGGCGAAGGTAGCCGAGTGGCTGCTGATGGTAAGCTCATTGAATCGTCAAACGTCGCTGCTAACGAAAGTATTTTGACTGGCGAATCGCTGCCAGTTGAAAAGACTACTGGGGGTCAAGTATTCTCTGGCACGGTAATAACATCTGGGCACGGACTTGTCGAGGTGACCGCTGTCGGCGAACAGACCGAAATGGGGCGCATTGGCGTGTCGCTGCACGAAATTAAGCCAGAGAAGACATTATTGCAAAAGGAAGTTGGTCGAGTTGTGCGCTATATAGCAGCGGCGGCAGTGCTCTTGGCAATGTTGTTGACGTTGCTGTTTTGGTTGCTGCGCGGCGATTTTTTGCATGGTTTTTTGGCGGGACTGACGTTGTCAATTGCGATTTTACCCGAGGAATTCCCGGTGGTTCTGTCGGTATTTATGGCGCTGGGAGCTTGGCGCTTGGCCAAGAGCAATGTGCTGGCGCGCAAGAACCAAACTATCGAGACGCTCGGCGGCGCAACGGTGCTTTGCACGGACAAAACTGGGACGCTGACCGAGAATCGTATGGCTATAACTCAAGTTATCGGCCTTGACGGTAGAGACGTCGATGGCGCTGGGCGCAGCGAAATTGTCGCATATGGTATCTTGGCTTCGCAAAAAAATCCATCTGATCCGATGGAAGAGGCGTTCTTGGCGGCAGCTGATGACCTAGCAGAAATTTATAACGGCATGGATATTGTCAAAGAGTATCCGTTAGATAGCCAGTCGTTTTCGGTAGCACAAATTTGGGGGCGCGGTGGTAAGCCTGAAATTATAGCGTTGAAAGGCGCTCCGGAGGAGGTTTTTCGACTATGCCGCTTGCCCCGTGAGCAGCAAAGACGACTGCAAGAGATTGCCGACGATGCAGCCGATGACGGCTTGCGTGTATTAGCAATTGCCAAGGCAGTAGCGAAAAGCATCGCGCCTTCTCGCGATGGCTATCAATACGAGCTGCTAGGTTTGGTGGGGTTGTCTGATCCGATTCATACCGAGGCTAAGGATGCTGTCGCCTTGGCACACCGAGCTGGCATCAAAGTGATTATGCTAACTGGCGACCACGCCGAGACGGCGCGGCGTATCGGCCGCGAGATTGGTTTGTGCACCGAGCGGGTGATAACTGGTCAAGAATTTTTGTCGATGAACGAAAAGCAGCAGCGCGAGCTTGTTAAAACTACAGAAATCTACAGCCGCGTCGCGCCAAATGTCAAGCTGGCGATTATTTCCGCTCTTAAGCAAAACGGCGAAGTGGTAGCGATGACTGGCGATGGAGTTAACGACGGTCCGGCCCTCAAGAGTGCGCATATCGGTATCGCCATGGGCCAGCGCGGTACCGACGTTGCGCGCGAAGCGTCATCGATCGTGTTGCTGGATGATAACTTCGCCTCAATTGTTCAAGGCGTGCGTATCGGCCGAAGGATTTTTGCTAACTTGCAAAAAGCGGTGATGTATATCATGATTGTGCATATACCGATTGCCGCGTTGTCGATTGTGCCGGTATTGCTTGGTTGGGAATTGATTTTACTGCCAATTCACATCGTATTTTTTGAATTTATTATTGATCCTGCTTGTACGCTAGTGTTTGAGGGCGAGCCAGAGGATGAAGACGCGATGCGCCGGCCGCCGCGGCGGATTTCGCAGCCATTATTTAGTCGAGCGGTAGTGCTAGAAAGTTTAGCAATTGGCGGGTTGCTGGCGCTGATGGCCGTTCTAATTCATGGCGGAATGCTGGGCAGCGGCGCTTCTAGCGATCAAGCGCGAGCGGTGACCTACTTAACGATAATTCTCGCTAACATCGGTATGATTTTGTCGCTATCCGGCCGCAAAATCATTAGCTTGACTGTTAAGCAGCGTGGCAAGAACGCCTTGGTTATTGTGGTGGTCACGGCTTCTGTCGCCTTGGCGGCGGTCTATAGTCTGCCATTTCTGCGCAATTTATTCAAAATCGCGTCGTTGTCGCCAGCTGAATTCGGCTTAGCGGCAACCGCGGCGATTATTGCGTCGCTGCTGGCGGCAATTGTGCGCAAACTATGGAAATAATCGAGATTTTATGCTATAATGAAAGGATAAACTAGAGAGGGGAAATAATGGCAACGTCAAAGAAGCAACGTGCTGGCATTTTGATTATTGTGGTCGCGACCGTTCTAGGTACGCTAGGATCATTCGCAGTGATGATTTTATCAATGCAGTCAAACAAGCAAGCTCAGGCGGACTACCAAAAAGTTCTAAGCGAGTATAAAAAAGAGCAAACTGCTTACGAACAAAAAAAACAAGCGCAAGCTGATGAATTATCAGCCAAATATTACGAGACGTTCAAGCAGTATGCTAGCCAAGTTGCAAAGTTCGAAATCGATAGCGTCAAATCACTAGCAACCGAAGATCTAACAGAGGGCGATGGCGCATTGGTAGACGATAAAACTAATTTTGCGGCTTATTATATTGGCTGGGATGCAAATGGTGATATCTTCGATCAGAGCATTGATAACAATAAGCTGAAAACACCATTGCCAGTAAGCGGGTTGAGTACGGCTGGTATAATCAAAGGCTGGAAAGAGGGTCTAAAAGGAATGAAAGTCGGCGGCGTGCGGCTGCTGTCTATCCCGGCGGACAAAGCGTACGGCGAGGCTGGCAGCAAAGACTCTAAAGGCAAGCAAATTATCGCGCCGAACATGCCATTGAAATTCGTCGTTATGGTGATCCCAGCACCAGAAACTATTAACCAGCCAGATATGACGAAATTAATGAATGCATATCAGCAAGCTCAGCAAGCGCAGTAAGACGAGGAGGAAATCTGCATGGAAGATATAAAACCTGTGGTGATGATTGGCGCTGGCCCGAGTGCGCTAGCGGCAGCGATTTATACTACGCGCGAAGGTATTGCTACGACTCTTTACGAGAAGGGTGTTGTTGGCGGTCTAGCGGCAATTACCGATAAAATCGACAACTATCCTGGTTTTCCCGATGGCGTTCCAGGTATGGAATTGGCGGATAATTTGCGCAAGCAAGCTGAACGCTTTGGTGCCAAGATTGATTATGGCAACGTTTCAGCACTGCGCCATCAGGATGGCGTTAATATTTTGACAGTTGACAGTCAAGAGGTTAAAGCTCGCGCTGTACTGATTGCTACAGGCAGCGGTTATAAGAAACTTGGCATTCCTGGCGAGGCAGAATTTTATGGCCGCGGTGTGCATTATTGTGCGACCTGCGACGGTGCTTTTTATAAAGGCAAAAGATTAGTTGTTGTTGGCGGCGGCAATTCTGGCGTCCAAGAGGCAATGTTTTTGACGCGTTTTGCCGAGCATATCGATTTGTTGGTGCGAAGTTCCGTAAAGGCCAGCAAGACTCTACAGGACGATTTGCAGAAATATATTGATAATGGCAAAATTACCGTACATTTGCAAACAGTAGCGCAAGAAATCGTCGGCGAGGACGGCGCGGTGGCGGCGGTGCGGGTGCTCGAAAACGGCGCAGAAATGACTTTCGAGGCTGACGGCGTGTTCGTTTTCATCGGCTTGAAGCCGAATACGCAGTTTTTGGCGGATAGCGGCGTTGAGTTCGACGAGTACGGCTTCATCAAAACTGACGACCATTTGGCGACGGCTTTACCGGGCGTATTTGCTAGCGGCGATGTCCGCAGCGGCGCTACCATGCAGGTGGCTAGTGCTGTCGGCGAGGGGGCAACGGCGGCACTAAGTATCCGCGAGTATTTAGAAGGTGTGAAGGCGGAATAGTTTCGACGTCGGATATTGGTATTATTCGACGTATTTCTTGCGGAAAGCTTCGAGTTGTTTAATGATGGCCGGGTCGCTAGTCTCGAGAGCGATTTCGCGCGTACCCATGATGCCAGAGCCGCGCATGAAATTGTGCGACCCTGATAGTGCTATTTTCGAACCGTCAGACATCGTGAAAACAATGAATTTGGCGTGCAGATATTGCGGATGCTGATATAGGGTTTGTTGCCGGCTGGTTAAAGTGCCGAGTTTGATGAGAAGTTTATTGATCGGCGAGGCAGTGCGCCAATTATTGAAATACAATTTGGCATTTTTGCGCTTGAGAATGCGGTTGAGTTTGCCAGTCGGGCAGTACTGCGATACTAGTACGATGTTCTCAGCTTGTTCAGCTAGGTCGCAGGCGCGCTTGTAAATGAGAGAATTAGTTGGCAAACCTTGGTCAACCAGGACAGTCGAGTGTTCGTCGAGACCAAACATTGAATTGCGAATCGAACCGCCGCGCTTGTCGGCGCGAGCGATAAGGTATTGCTCGTTAGATAGTTTATCAGCTAATACTTTATTATCAAATCGGAACATGTAATCGACATTAGCTAGGCTCTCGTGGTCCATATTGACACCGCCGCAAGCGTAGACTATGTCGTCAACAATCGACCACTTGCTATGAGTGCGGCCAGTCATTAGCATATTGGCCTTTTGACCGAGCCAGCGAAAAGCCACTCCTGCTTTTTTTAGCCGCCGTTCTAATTTCATAGCGTGAACGGCGCGCGATGGCTGGCGGCGCGGCGAACGCAGAATGAATTCCTTCGGTTCGAGATAAGTGAATGAATCAGCGCAAACCGAGGCTGGTACGCCGCGTTCAGCCGCCGCGCGCTCGACGGCGGCGATTACGGCTTCGGTGTGCTTGTCATCGGCGCGAAAGGTGGTCGCTACCATATTGACGCGCTGCTTGGCGTTATCAATTTTAACTGCTAAATCCGACATATAGTCTTCTGCTGTCAATAGCGTCGGACTCTTTTTCTTACTCATATCTCTATTAGTATACTCTATAGCGTAAAAAACTGGTACTATATAGGTAGTAACTGTAAGCAAAGGAGCAATATGGCAGATTTTAATAAAGTTCTTGATCCGGGAGATGTCAATGGCGGGCTAGTCAATACTGTGGTAGAAATCCCCGAAGGGTCGCGCCTGAAAGTCGAATGGGATCGTCAGCGGGCGGCCTTTATGCTGGACCGCGTCGAGCCAAAAATTTTTGCTAAGCCGTGCAATTACGGCTTTATTCCGCAGACGCTTGATGAGGATGGCGACGAGCTAGATACGCTGATTATTTGCCCGGAACCGCTGGCTACCGGCGTGTGGCTAGAGGCGCGCATTATTGGCGTGCTGCGCTTCGAAGATGACGGTGAAGTCGACGACAAAGTAGTCGTGGTACCAGCTGATAATCGCGACGATGATCGTATTAACTCGCTCGATGACATTCCGCAGCTGGTTAAGCAGCTTGAACATCATTTCACCCATTACAAAGACCTCAAGAAGCCAGGCAGTACTATCGTCAAGGGCTGGGGCGATGTCGAGGAAGCCAAGACGATTGTCAAACAATGCATTGACCGCTATAATAATCAGTAATAAACTTAAACGGAGCAAATTATGGATTATTATGATTATTCAACTTCGACTTATGCGGCTAGCAGCGATGTCGGTGCGGTTGCAGTTGTAATTTGGCTGTTTGTCATCTTAATTGTAATGGCAATTTCCATACTAATGATTATCGCCATGTGGCGAATCTTTACCAAGGCTGGCAAGCCAGGCTGGGCGTCATTAGTGCCAATATACAACATGGTAGTAATGATGCAGATTGTCGGCCGGCCAGAGTGGCAAGTCGTACTGATGTTCTTGCCATTTGCCCATATATACATTTCGATCGTGTTGCCGCTAGATTTAGCAAAATCGTTCGGCAAAACGACTGGTTTTGGTGTTTTGATGATCTTCTTCCCGGCGATCATGAACCCGATTTTGGCGTTTGGTTCAAGCCGCTATGTTGGCCCGGTTATGCGGCAGCAACCTGTCTACGGCCAGCCGCCGCAGCCTGGGTATTACGCTCCTCAACCTTACGCTCAGCCGCAACAGCCTTACGCTCAACCGCAGCCGGTAGCTTACGCTCAGCCACCTCAGCCGTATACTCAACCTCAGGCGCCAGCCGCTCCGCAGCCGCCGGTAGTTCCTCAGGACGGGCAGCCGCAGCCGCCTCAGCAGCCGCAAGCATAGGTTAGGTAGCGAACCTTAAGCGCGAACTTAGCAAAATAGCCAGAGATTGTCTGGCTATTTTTGTTAGCGGCTATTTGGTTTTGCTGCGGCGGAACGGCGTTGTACGCTGCAACAGGCTGCCAGCGCGGCCTAATAGCGAAGTCTTTTTGAGCTGAGCTTTAAGTTTCATCCGGGCGTGTCCAGTGATGACACATTCGTTCCAGCCGGGCTTTGGGCGAGCGCGCTTGTTGGTTAGAATCTCGACGGTATCGCCGTGCTGCAATTTGTAGCTGAATGGTTCCATCTTGCCGTTTACTAGAAATCCGCTTGATTTAGCGGCTAGATCAGAGTGCACGCGGTAGGCAAAATCTAACGGGAAAGCACCGTCTGGCAGGTCGTAAATATCACCCTTTGGCGAATAAATAAAAATCCGGTCGCCGAACAAATCGACCTTCAAATTATCAACGTCGAAATCTTTACCTTCGCGAATCATCGATGCTGCCGACTGCAAATGCTTAATCCAGTGTAAATCTGTCGGCAGGCTGGTCATTTTGCCCTTGATATAAGCATCAGTTAGTTTTTGCTCATTATAATGAAAGCTGGCGGCGAGTCCGCGTTCAGCGTAATCGTGCATCTCGCGGGTGCGGATCTGGAATTCGACCGCTTGGCCGTTTTTAGTAACCACCGTAGTGTGCAGTGATTGGTAGCCGTTGGGCTTAGGCTTCGATATGTAATCTTTGATTCGCCCAACCATCGGCTCGTACATATTGTGCAGTTCGTTGAGTACCAGATAGCAAGTGTCGATATCGTCAACGATAATTCTCAGCGCGATCAAATCATAAATATCGTCGATATTGGGGACGCGCTTCATCTTCTTGTACAGGCTGTAGGTACTCTTGACGCGGCCGTCGATTTGGTGCTGGATTTTCTCGTCGCTGAGGCGCGAATCGACAGCGCGGCGGACGGCATCTAGCTTACGTTGAGATTTCTTTAAGCGGCTATCTTTGAGGGCGACAGTTTGGTTGTATTCCTCGGGCATTAAATATTTGAAGCTCAATTCCTCGAGCTGTACGCGCAGTCGCCCCATATTTAACCGATCGGCTAGTGGTGCGAAAACGTCTAGTGTCTCGCGAGCGATTTTCTTCTGCTTTTCCGGACTTTTGAATTGCAAAGTTTGCATATTATGCAGGCGGTCGGCCAGCTTGATGATGATCACTCGTACGTCTTGGCCGACAGCGATGAGCAATTTCGTCAAATTATCGGTAGTGCTTGGCAAATACGATTCGAGGTTTTTCATACCAGCACGGGCTTGGCTGACCTTGGTGACACCGTCAACCAGAAAAGCGATATCCCGGCCGAATAGCTCGGTGATTTCCTCTAGTGTAGCATCAGTATCCTCGACTGTATCGTGTAGTACGCCAGCAATCACCGAATCAATATCCATGCCCCAGTCGATTAGCATAGCAGCGACTTGCAGCGGGTGAGTGATGTACGGCTCGCCGCTCTTGCGTAGTTGCCCGTCGTGTTTATCGGTAGCATAATGGATTGCTTTTTCTAACAATGCGACCTGCTCTTCACTGTAATGGCTTCTAGCCAGATTAACCAGCTCGACCTCGTTCATATCCTTATTATAGCAAATTTGCCAAAGCTATTGCGCTTTTGCTAAAATATTAGCAAAGATGGCTTAATCAAGGAGTGGGCATGGTGAAAATAAAAGTAGCGATTAACGGTTTTTGCCGGGTTGGCCGGAGTGTTTTCAAAATTGCGCAGAGCCGTTCAGATATCGAAATAGCGGCTATTCGGACGCATCTGAGCGCCGAGCAGTGCGCTTATCTGCTGAAGCACGACTCGATTTATGGCCATTATGCCAAGGCGATTGGCACTGGCGACGTGTCGCTATATGTTGGCGACCGGATCATTCCTATCATAAGCGACAAGCGGACAACCAAATTGCCGTGGGACGACCTCGGTATTGATGTTTTGATCGATGCTGGATGTCAGACTGATGCTGCTGAACTACGCCGCCATCGGACAGCTGGCGCTCGGCGCGTGGCGTCGTTGTCGCAGTGCGCTGATTTTGCGACGATTGTCATGGGCGTCAATGACAGATTGGTTAACGCCTCGACGGATATTGTCTGCAGCGGCGATGCGGCGATTAGCTCGGTAGCGCCGGTTATCGCTACGCTTGACCAAGCGGTTGGTGTCGAGGCAGCGACGATTACAGCGGCTGGCAGTTATTATTTTGCTGGTTCGCTGTTAAAGACTGAGCGTCTGGGCGACAGCGACTTGGTGGCGATGGCGGCTGATTACGGCCAGCGATTGCAGGCAGTTCTGCCAAATGTTGCGAGCGCAGTAAGCGGGCTTGCAATTAGCAGCCGCCGGTATGGTAATGTCGGTCTATCAACGATTTCGCTGCTGCTGCGCGAACCAGTCGCAGCCAAGAAAATAAACGAAATTTTAACGCATGCTGCCCGCGAACCGCTATATAACGGTATTTTGGCGGTCACTGATAAAGAGTTGGTAGCCGAAGATTTTCGCGGCAATAGCTACAGCTCGACAGTTGATGCTGGCTTGACGTCGGTGGTTGGCGGGCGATTGGTGCAAGTGTCGTCCTGGTACGATGGCGAGTGGGCCAGTGCCAACCGCTTGGTCGAGTTGGCGGCTGAAACTGGCCGCTATGCGCGAAATGTATGACATATTTATAATAAAATTGCCGAAAAAGCCAAAAATATGCATAAAAGTCTTGACATTTATCGTAAAGTGTGGTAGTATCATAGTATGTCCATCCCGTATAGGCAAAATACAGGATCAGCGACATGCTCACTAACAATAAAATCTGTAGTAGATAGGCACAATTTTAAGCTCTCTACGGCATTATTAAGTTTAGTTAATTCAGGTTAAAAGCACGAATAGCGCTGGCGCTAAAACGCCAGTCTAGCCTGGGTATTTTTTGATGCTGCCGTAGAGAGCTTGAAAAGGTCAAGCTCCAAACGCCCCACATGGGGCAGAAAGGGGCCTAAAATGGCTACCTTCAATGTCATCCCTTTGTCTGACGACATCATCGAGGCTGTTCTCGATGACGTCTGGGCTCGGGACTTCACCGTCCCGAGGCCTTTGCTCCGGGACATGTGGCCGGGGGGAGACGCCCCCCGGCCTAGTATCACGTACGAGGGGGTGACGCACCCCTTCTTGTCCAAACCCTACCAGGGCATTGTGGCGTGGATGCCCACGGATGCAGGGAAGGGGATGGGCGTTGCCCGTGTCAGCGATGGTGGATTCTTCGCCTTTGGACACAGGTTCTTTGAGGTGTACTATAGCAAGGAGGGTGTTCCCTCCTTTAGGAGGGACCGATTCTATTCCTCGCCGGCCACTAGGCTGCCGCTCGATGAGAGGTATGACGAGTGGTGGCAGGACGCCACCACCAGATTCCTTGAGGCCGCCGCTAGGCGCGCCGCTAGGCGGTCCAGTCACTGACCTCTACTACCCCGGGAACTCTACCGGGTAAAAAATTGAGTGCGGTTTCAGAGAGGAAAACCGCTTAAAACTTCCTCCGCTTCTTCCCGCCACCTGGCGGGGATGGCTAGCTCAATCTGAGCTCGACCATCCCCGCTGGGGGCGGGATTTTCTTTTGGTCAGCAGACCTACTCTAACGGGGCTTGCCAGGGGCGCATATTATGCTTATACTTGTAGTATGAAGATTTTTCTAGGAGCGGATCACGGTGGGTTTTATCTGAAGGAGAAGATTGAAGCTTATCTGACCAAGCGCGGCATCGAGTGGGAGGATGTCGGCGATAAGATACTCGATCCGCAAGACGACTTCCCGCAGTTTGCTCAGATGGCCGTGACCAAGGTATTGGGCGAGGACGATTCTACTGATCCGCGGGCAATTTTGGTTTGCACTGGCGGCCAAGGTATGGCGATGGCAGCTAACCGTTTTCGCGGCATCCGGGCGGCAGTGATCTGGGATAAGTTCGAAGCACATGAGTGCCGCAATGATAACGACTGTAACGTTTTGTGTTTGCCAGCGCGGGTGTTGGACGCTCCGGGCGACGACTTAGAACTCTGGAAAGAAATTATTGACGAGTGGATCGCTACGCCATTTGCCGGCGCGGCGCGGTTTGTTCGCCGCAACGCAGAATTGGATGCTTTCTGATGGCCGAGATTGTTCCAACAGTGCTCTGCGAAAATGCAGAAGATTACAAGCTAACGATTGAGCGTTTATCACCGTTTGCTAAGCGTGTTCATCTAGATTTGGCTGATGGCGAATTTGCACCGACTAAAACCGTTGAGCTGAGCGAGATGTGGTGGCCGCAGGATTGGCAGGTTGATATCCATGCTATGGTAGCGCGGCCGAGTTTGTATGTTGATGCTTTGGTGCAAATGCGGCCATCGCTGGTGATTTTTCATGCCGAAGTTGATGAGGATTTACAGCCTTCTATCCAGCAGCTCAAAGCTTCGGGTATTCAGACTGGCGTGGGATTGTTGCGCCCGACGGTGCCAAATACCGTCAAAGATGTCATCAGCGCAGTTGATCATGTACTGGTGTTTAGCGGTGATTTGGGCCACTACGGCGGCAAGGCTAGCTTGATGCAGCTGGAAAAGGTTCGCTTGATTCGCAGTATTCATCCTAGCGTTGAAGTCGGCTGGGATGGCGGCGCGACGCTCGAAAATGTTTTTAGCCTGGCGCAAGGCGGCGTTAATATCGTCAACTGCGGCAGCGCTATCCATTCGGCGCCAGATCCGGCAGAAGCTTATCAGAAATTAGTAGCAGAAGTTAATAAGCAAGGAGTAATTTAGGTGGCTCGCGAGAAATTATCTATTCCACAGCTCAAAATAAAAGCCAACGACGTGCGGCGCGACGTAGTTCATATGCTAGAGCTAGCCAAGAGCGGGCACCCAGGCGGTGCGCTGGGGCTGGCGGATATCGTCACGGCACTATATTTCAATATTATGAATATCGATCCGCAGAATCCTGAATGGCCAGAGCGCGATATCTTCATGTTGAGTAATGGCCACACAGTGCCAGTACAATACGCGGCCATGGCCGAGGCAGGATACTTCCCAGTCGAGGAGCTGTCGACGCTACGCAAGCTCGGATCGCGTTTGCAAGGCCACCCAGAGCGCGTCAAGTTACCAGGGCTCGAGAATACTTCCGGGCCGCTAGGCAGCGGCATCGGGCAAGCGGCGGGTTACGCGTATGCGTTACAGTATCTGGATAAGCAGCGCCACCGCTGGGTGTACGCGATTGCCGGCGACGGCGAGCTTGATGAAGGTAATATCTGGGAGTCGGCGATGTTTGCCGGTAAGTATAAATTACGCCAGTTAATCCTCTTCATTGACCGTAATAATATTCAGATTGACGGTCCGACCGAAGACGTCATGCCGCTGGAAAATTTGCGCGGCAAGTGGGAAAGTTTCGGCTGGCACGTCCAAGAAATCGACGGCAACAATATTGAAGGCATCATCGATGCGGTAAACTTAGCCAAGGCGATCGAGAACCGGCCGTGTTGTATCATCGCGCATACGATTCCGGGCCGCGGTGTTGGCTTCATGGAATACGATTACAAGTGGCACGGCGTAGCGCCCTCAAGCGATCAGGCGACTACGGCGCTGGCTGATTTGGCGCATTCAGAATCACAGCAAGATGCAGGAGGATATTATGAGTAATCAATCGTCTAACAATTCGATGCCGTCCAAGGCGCCGAAACCGCCAACTCCACCAAAGCCGCCGAAACCGCCGAAGTCTTCGGCCGCATCTGTTCCGTCAGAGCCGACAGTTCAGCCAGCTGCCTCAGCGCCGCCTGTTTCGCCGCCAGCGCCGCAATATGCTGCTCCGCAGTATACCGCTCCGCCGGCAAACAATACTTATCCGCCGGCTAGCCCTTACGCTTATCCGTATTCACAGCCTGCGCCAACACAGTCGCCGGGCAACTGGATGGGCGCTGTTAGTATCATACTTGGCTTGCTCTGGATGAGTATGATTGGCTTGCCGCTCGGTATTGCTAGCGTTGTCAAGGCGAACCGCTACGGTACTTCGAAAGCAGCAGGTGTTATCGGTATTATTATTAATTCGGTTACGCTTGTTATTTCTATTATCGTTACGATACTTCTAGTGTCTGGGGCGATGCAGCCGCTTTTCTCGCAATTTGATCACGCCGGCGATAACAAAGGTAAGGAAAAGGACAGCGCCAGAACTGTCCGAAGTGCCTCGCTTGATGATAATTACCAGCCGCAGGGTTCACCAGTTTGGCGCATCGAAAACGGCAAATTGCCAGAAGGTTGGACTGAAAAGGAAAACGATAATGGCGTTCATTGGTATTCTGATGGCAGTGGACTCTTAATGACTATATCTGTGGTTGGTAGCGAAAATTTTATCAGTAGTTCTGATAGAGTTAATTCGCGAAAAGTTATCGAAGACAAGATCGGAAATGCGAAGAGTAACGGTGACTTGGTGACTGGTATAGAGTGGTATCAGTCATTTGCTGATTTCGCGAATGACCGCGGCGCTGTGCAACTTTTGTGTGCTCGCGTTTTGGCTAATGACAGCAGCGGTAAGCCGCATTTATCAGTGATTTGCTCGCGAGCATACGGTAAAGGAAGTTACTTATTGTACTTATACAACAATAAAGAATCGCTCGCTGTTTCAGAAAGTGCCAAGGCGATGTTCCGATCACTAGTGATTCTCGAGAAAAAAGATGCAAAACGATATTCAGGAGAAGGCCGTGTATAATTATCCTCTAAATGACAACATTTATAATGAAAAACCAGAAGCAGAAGCCACGCGTGCTGGTTTTGGGCGCGGCTTGAAGGCGGCCGGCGAAGCTGATGAGCGAGTAGTCGGTCTGTGCGCTGATTTGGTCGAGAGCGTCAAAATGGATGCCTTTGCCAAGGCTTTCCCTGAGCGTTATATCGAGGTTGGGATCGCCGAGCAGAATTTAGCGACGGTGGCAAGCGGCCTAGCGCGCGCTGGTAAAATTCCGTTTGCAGCCAGTTACGCGGCGTTTCATCCGGGGCGCAGTTGGGAACAAATTAAAGCGACGATTGCGCTTAACGACATGCCGGTTAAGATTGTCGGCGGACATAGCGGCACGACGGTTGGGCCGGATGGTGCTACCCACCAAATGTTTGAGGACATCGCGTTGATGCGGGTGTTGCCGAACATGATTGTCGTTTGCCCGGGTGATGCTATTGAGGCTGAGAGAGCCACCAAAGTACTTGCCAGGACTGATAAGCCGGCTTATTTGCGGTTAACGCGCGCTGCTACGCCGACATTTAGTACGCCGGATTCGCCGTTCGAGATTGGCCAGGCGTATGTGTTGCGCCAGGGCAGCGATGCGACGATTGTTAGCACCGGCATCATGACGGCGTACGCGCTGCGGGCGGCGAATGAATTGCAAAGCAGCAGCGTCTCGGTCGAAGTGGTGCATGTGCCGACGGTCAAGCCGCTCGATAACGAGACGATTCTGGCTAGTGTTCGCAAAACTGGCCGGGTAGTTACAGTTGAGGACGCGCAAATTGCTGGCGGTTTGGGCGGCGCTGTTGCCGAACTACTAGGCGAACAGCTACCGTCGCCATTATTGCGCATCGGCATGAATGATCGTTTCGGCGAGAGTGGCGAGGCTGACGAGTTGCTGCAAGCCTTTGGACTTGACGAAGCGAGTATCGCCCAGAAGACGCGCGAATTTGTTGATCGCGTGCCGCAATACCATGCAGGATTTTAAGGAAAGGAGACAACATGAGCTTATCAATTGATGAAATTCGCCAGCGTACCAGCCGGGCGCGTGATCTCATGCGCCGCAGCCGGCAAGAAGGTTTCGCGGTGGGCGCTTTTAACATTGACAATCAAGAAACATTGCGTGCGATTTGCCAGGCAGCGCAAAAAACCAGCGCGCCAGTGATGGTCGAAGTTAGCGCTAATGAAGCAGCTTCGCTGGGCGGCTACGAGAATATTCGCGATTTGGTCGATAATTATAGCCAAAACTACGGTGTCGAGATGTATATCAACCTTGATCACGCGCCGACAGTCGAGGGCTGCAAACAGGCTATTGATGCTGGCTTTGAATTTATTCATATCGATATTTCGCAGGCTAATCACGATGCTTCGCTCGAGGAAATTATCGAGAAAACTCGCGAAGTTGTCAAATATGCTAAGTTTACGGGCGCGCTGGTCGAGGCCGAGGAACGCTATTTCTTTGGCGATTCTAACTTGCATAAAGAAGAAATCGACTACGAAGAGGTCAAAAAATGGAATACTAAGCCCGAGGAAGCCAAGAGTTTTGTCGATGCCACAGGCATTGATACTATGGCGGTGCAAGTTGGGAACTTGCACGGGTTGTATCCGGTACCGAAGATTCTCGATTTAGACCTGTTGCGCCAGATTCGCGCGGCAATCAACTGCCAGATTAGCCTGCATGGCGGTAGCGGTACGCCGCTACACTACTTCGAGGATGCATCCAAAATCGGCGTTAGCAAGATCAATATCAACAGCGATTTGCGCTATGCTTTCCGTACTACGCTCGAAAAGGTTTTGCGCGAGAATCCTGATGAGTATGCTGTTTTCAAGCTGATGCCCGAAGTTTACGATGCCGTCCAAAAAGTCGTTGAAGAGAAAATTGGCGCCTTTGGCAGTGCCGGAAAGGCGACGCTTTAGTGGCGGTTAAAATTTTAGCAATCGGCAAAGGCACGCAAGACGTATTCTTGCGCAGTAACGAATTCGATCCACATACCCGCGGCAAGAAAGTCTTTACCGAGCTGCCGTTAGGTATCAAAATGGAAGTCGAAGACGTAATCTTCAGCACTGGCGGCAATGCTACAAATGTCGCGACAACTTTTGCTCGCCAGGGCCTGGATAGCCGCTATATGTGGGCTCTGGGTAATGACTCGGCTAGCCAGGCGGTGATTGCGGCGCTTGATGCCGAGGGTGTCGATACGCGCGACGTCTTGATTGATGATCGAATGCAAGCTGGCTATTCAGTAATTTTGATTGCGACCAATGGCGAGCGAACGATTTTGAACCACCGCGGGCGGACATTTGGCAAGGATGCTAGCCGCTTGAATTTACAAGCTATCAGCCAGGCTGATTGGATTTATCCGACGTCGTTGGCCGACAACAGCCTGACGGTGTTACGGGTGATTTTGGACGAAGCTGAGCGCGTTGGCGCCAAAGTCATGCTCAACCCGGCTGGCCCGGAGCTAGCTGATCCAGAAAAGCTAAAAGGTTTGCTGGACACAGTTGACGTGCTTTGCACCAACAAAGAAGAGATGCAAAAACTAGTGGCTGGCGAGACTATCGAGGAGTTAGCTCTGCGGGCGCTGCACTATTGTCCGACAGTGATCGTCAGCGACGGTCCAAATGGCGTGATAGCGACAGACGGTAAGACATTGGTGCGCGCTGGTATGTATGAAGACGTGCCAGTAGTCGATCGCACGGGCGCCGGCGATGCTTTTGCTAGCGGCTTTTTGAGCCAGTGGGCGCAAGGTAAAAACTTAAAAGATTCGATTATTTTTGCTAGCGCCAATTCGACTAGCGTCGTTACTAAGATTGGCGCCAAAGATGGCATCTTGTATAAAGGTGTCAAACTGCACGCTATGCCAATCACCGAGAAACAATTACCAAAACGAGGAGAATAATGAAATACCAGATTTGTGTATCGGGCGCGGCGTCGGGCGAGACGGTTGATAGCGCTCACGAAAAAGCTTTTGCGATTGGCGCTGAAATCGCACGTTCAGGCAAGACATTGCTGACAGGCGCTACTGTCGGTTTGCCGCACTTTGCGGCGCGCGGCTTCAAAAGTGTTAACCAGACTAAAGGCGTGTCGGTCGGATTCTCGCCAGCTAGTTCGTTTCGCGAACATATTTCGACTTACCGTTTGCCGACTGCCGAATTCGACTATATCAACTTCACCGGTATGGAATATGTTGGCCGCGATGTTCATCTGGTGCGCAGTGCCGACGCGGTGATTACTGTCGGCGGGCGAATGGGCAGCCTGCACGAGCTATCGACGGCGCTCGAAAGCCGCAAGATCTGCGGTATCTTGCTGGGCAGCGGCGGCTTGGCAGACTACACGATTACTTTGCTCAAGAACGTTTGGGCGCCGGGCGCTAAAGATGTCATTTACGATGCAAACCCTGAGCGGTTAGTGGCGCGAGTCATTGAGGCGCTTGACAAGAAATACGCCGATGTCGAGCACGATAGCAGCGACCCGCAGGTTAGTGTCAAACGTTATGGCCAAGGTTAGCTAGAATAGCTTAAAAATGTTAAAATATACCAGATGGATAGTCAGCGATTTCGGCTAAAGTCTGCGTATCAACCGACTGGCGATCAGCCGCAAGCGATCGCCCAATTGCTGAATGGTTTGCACGACGGCCAGCGCGAGCAAACGCTACTCGGTGTAACAGGTAGCGGTAAAACTTTTACGATGGCGAATATTATCGCTCAAAGGAACGTGCCGACACTGATTTTGGCGCACAACAAAACTCTCGCTGCCCAGCTGTTCAGCGAATTCAAACAGTTTTTCCCCGACAACGAAGTTCATTATTTCGTCAGTTATTTTGATTATTACCAGCCAGAAGCCTACATCGCGTCGAGCGATACCTATATCGAGAAAGATTCGGCGATCAACGAAGAAATCGACCGCTTGCGCCATGCTGCTACTGACGCTTTGCTGACACGGCGCGACGTGGTTATCGTGTCGAGTGTCAGCTGCATTTATGGTTTGGGCTCGCCGGCGGATTATTATGATTTGTCGATCACTGTTAAGCGCGGCGAACGGCGTTTGCAAGACAAATTTTTGCGCCAACTGATGGATATTCAGTATCATCGTAACGATGTCGACTTTGCGCGCGGCGCGTTTCGGGTCAAAGGCGACGTGGTTGATGTCTTTCCGGCGGGTGGCGAAACAGCTTATCGAGTGGAGTTTTTTGGTGATGACGTCGATCGAATTACGCGGATTGACCCGCTGACTGGCGAGATTCTAGAAGAGCCGGAACTCTTCACTATTTTTCCGAGCAGCCACTACGCTACGCCAAAAGAAAAGATCAAGCGCGCCATCGAGAATATTCGCGCCGAGTATGAGCAGCGCGTCGAATGGTTCGAGAAGAATAATAAATTGCTGGAGGCGCAGCGGCTCAGCCAGCGCACCAAGTACGACCTCGAGATGCTCGAGCAGACTGGCTTCGTCAAAGGTATCGAAAACTACAGCCGTTATCTAACCAACCGCGAACCGGGCGAGCAGCCAGCGACTTTGCTAGATTACTTTCCAGACGACTTTTTGATGATTATCGACGAAAGCCACGTTACCGTGCCGCAAGTGCGCGGCATGTATAATGGCGATCGCGCCCGCAAAGAAGTTTTGGTCGAGTATGGTTTTCGCTTGCCGAGTGCCCTAGATAACCGCCCGCTGCGCTTTGACGAATTTAATAAACACATCAACCAAGTAATTTACGTTTCGGCGACGCCTGGCGATTATGAACTCCAGCGCAGTCCGGCACCAGCGCAGCAAGTGATCCGCCCGACTGGTTTGCTTGATCCAGAGATTATCGTCCGCCCGACCGACGGGCAAGTCGACGACTTGATCGCCGAGATCCGCGACCGCGTCGATAAAAAGCAGCGCGTACTAGTCACTACTTTGACCAAGAGGATGGCAGAGGACTTATCGACTTACTTGACAGAGATTGGTATCAAGACGGCTTACATTCACAGCGAAATTGACACGCTGGAGCGCGGCGATATTTTGCGCGATTTGCGGATGGGCGTTTATGACGTGCTGGTCGGCATCAATTTGCTGCGCGAGGGGATTGACTTGCCAGAGGTTAGTTTGGTGGCGATTATGGATGCCGACAAGGAAGGTTTCTTGCGCAGCGAACGCAGCCTAATTCAGACGATCGGCCGGGCTGCGCGCCACGTCGATGGCAAGGTGATTATGTACGGCGACAATATGACCGATAGCATGCGCTTGGCGATCGACGAAACGCGCCGCCGCCGCCAGATTCAAGAAAAATACAACCGCGAGCATAACATCACGCCGCGCGGTATCAGCAAAGCGATCGATGAAGGTTTGCGCGCTATCATCCCGCAAAAAGAAGACGACAAGCCAAAGCTCGACTTGCGCAAAATCCCGCGCGATGAGTACAAGAATCTCGTCAAAGATTTGACCGCGCAGATGAACTTGGCTAGCGCTAACTTAGAATTCGAACGCGCCGCCGACCTGCGCGACCTAATCGCCGAGATTCGCGAGAAGATGTAGGGCTAGTAACAAAAACTTTAGCAGAAAGGATCAAAATGACACCAAACAAACTGCAGCCTGGCGACGAAATTAGAATCGTTGCACTGGCGCGCTCGGCTAGCGATATTGACGAGACTGTTTTGCGGCGGGCAACGATGGCGCTGGAATCGCTCGGTCTGACAGTGACGTTTAGTGAAAATGCCTTTTCACGGTCTCAGCGCGGCTGTCCGAGCGACCAGGAGAAGGTCGACGATTTGCACGCTGCATTTACCGATTCGAAAGTTAAAGCGATTTTGGCGGCTATTGGCGGTTTTAATTCAAATCAGCTGCTCGACAAAATAGACTGGAAACTAATTGGCGCTGACCCGAAGATTTTTGCCGGATCTTCGGATATCACGGTATTGAATCATGCTATTTTGGCTAAAACTGGCTTAATCACATATGCTGCGCCGAACTTTTATTGCTTTGGTATGCTACCGCAAAATAGCTATTCGCTGGAATATTTCAAGCGCTGTTTGTTTGCGGATCAGCCGGATGAGTACGAAGTTGCGCCGTCGGCGAACTTTTACGATTATCCTTGGGACTACGACGAAAAATCCTCGCGCGCCACTCTGCCAAACAACGGTCCAGTAATCATCCAAAAAGGTAGAGCCGAAGGAATTTTGCTGGGCGGAAATATGTGCAGTCTAAATTTGTTGAACGGCACCGAGTATTTTCCGCGCATTGCTGGCGATATCATCTTATGTATTGAGGACGATAGTTACGATTCGATTTTAGAGACATTCGAGCGCAATTTCCAGTCGGTAGTGCAGCAGCCGTATTTTCGCCAGGTCAAAGCCATTCTGATCGGGCGTTTCCAGCAGGAATCGCAGCCAACAGAGCAGGCTCTTAGGGATATTATTCTCAGCAAAAATATTGAACAGACTATGCCAGTCATTGCTAATTTAGATTTTGGCCATACCGACCCGAAATTCACTTATCCAGTTGGTGGCAGGGTTGCGGTTGAGGTTAATGATATAGCTACCATCCGCTTTTTCTCTAGCTAAATCAAGATTTTTTTGACATAATACCATCAAATATGTTATAATATATAAGATAAGGTAGTTACTCTTGCGACAAAATATAAACCCCATAAGGCGGTAGTGTGATAGTGGCTGTACCGTTTTTATGCGTAGTTACCGATGATAAATGCACGCCGCGAAAATCTTTGCTATAGCCGTGCCAGCTGCTGTTAAAGCGGACATGCCAGTGCCCTGGCAGCGGCAAATTGATATCGTAATGGTCGAAGTGCTGGTCGCTAAAATTGACAATTACTAGCACGTCGTCGCCAGCGCCGCCCTTATCCCAGCGGTGGTAACCGATAACACAGTTGTCGTCGTTGGTGTGGAAAAGGGCGGTCGAATTGCCTTGCAGGCCGCGTGTTGTATCGTAAGCGTTATGCCGTAGTGCTAGCAAGTGTTTGTGAGCTAGCAGGATACCAGCGTACTTTTCAGTTTTGCGCCATTCTAGGGCTGCCCAATCGTTGAAGGAGCCGTCCTGCAAGAACTCGCTGCCTTGTAAAATCATTGGTATACCAGCGGACGTCAAAGTGACGGCGTCGGCCAGCAGAGCTTTCTCGCGGGCATATAGCGTTGTACCGCCGGTGGGGTCGGCTGCTTCGTTGAGCCGCACCGAGCCGTTGGCGGCAGTATCGTGCGAATCGCTAAAAATAACCCGCTCAAAATCATTGCCATTGTACGAGTGAGAAAATTCATAGCGAATACCCTGCAAAGTCGGTGCCGTACCAGTAGTTAGCCCCAGTGCATCACGTAAAGCATGCGGCCAACCTAGCTCCCACTGCGCATCAAAGCCGCAGCCGTTGTTGGCGCGCGGTGCCGTGATTGCTGGATTGCAGGCGGCATCTTCGGCGATTATCAGCGAATCTGGCTTGATCTTGTGCGCTAATTCAGTGATATCTTGCAATAAACTCCAAGTGTCAGCGATGTCGTGCTCGGGGTCGTTATCGCGGCCTTCGGTGTTGCGCATGTAAATGGTGCTATCGACGCGCAGGCCATCCATATGGTATTCATTCAACCACATCGTAATATTGTCAAGGACGAATTGCCGAACTTCCGGCCGGCCGAAATCAGGTCGTCCGCCCCAAGGCGTATCGCCGCGCTCGTCATTATAAAAATAAATCCCGCCGCGGTCGTTCTCGCTCCAACCGTCAAACTGCCAAAGATCGGTATCGCCGTAGAAATGGTTGTAGACAACGTCTAGCACTACGCCGATACCGCGGGTGTGGCACTCGCGCACAAACTTCATCAAGCCGTGGCGCCCGCCCAGCATGCTTTCGACGCTGAAAATATGGTTTGGCGCATAGCCCCAGCCGTTGCTGAAAGCCATGCTAGTGATTGGCATCAGCTCGATAATGTTAATACCGAGATCTCGCAAGTAATCCAACTTTTCGATCGCACTGTCAAAGGTACCAGATGTAGCAGCATCGGGGCGGTTGAAAGTACCGACATGCAGTTCATAAATGACTTGATCTTGGCGCGGCGGCATGGCAAAATTAGCATCGTTCTGCCAATCGAAGTTATTATCGACTACCACTGAAAAGCCTTTATCGCTGCTAGTGATAGCTCGAGCGCGCGGGTCGTTCTTCTCGAGCAGCCGGCCGTCGGGCGTCTCGATGATATATTTGTATTGGTGGCCCGGCTCAACATTGCGAATTAGCGCAAACCAGTAGCCGTCGCCCTCGCTGGTTAGTGGCTGTTTCTCGCCCGCGGTGAACGTCCCGCTGATGAATACTTGCCGCGCAAAAGGCGCCCACACACGGAACTCCGCTCCGCCTCTATATAACGTCACTCCTAGCTTTTTTTTGATTTGATGCGGCATAACTTATCTTATTGTAGCATAAGTGGGATGACCGAGCTTCTGTAACTTATGCAAAATCCTTTGGCACTTCTCTAGCTTCTGCGTTATAATTAGTGAATAATGAGTACAATTACCAACGACGATGTGCGTCATTTGGCACAACTAAGCAGTTTGCAGATGTCTGGTCCGGAGGTTAAGTCGATCCGCGCCGATATCGAGGGAATCATCAACTATATCGGTCAGCTGGACGAGTTGGATACCGACGGCGTGGAGCCGACGTATCAGGTGACAGGCTTGCAAAACGTCTGGCGCGACGACGAAATCATTGATAGCAGCGTATCGCGGCAACAGCTGCTGGCCTTAGCAGCCGAGCAAAGCGACAATTGCGTGAAAGTGCCAAAGGTGTTGTAGTTATGAAAATTGTTGATTTAGCAGATAGGGTTAAAAAAGGCGAGACCACTGCGCGGGCACAAGTCGAGCGGTCGCTCGCCAAAGCCCAAGAAACCGAGGAATATCATGCGTTGCTCAGCCTGACGGCGGAGCGCGCTCTGCAGCGAGCTGACGAGATTGATGAGCGGATCAAAAATGGTGAGAACCCGGGCGTCCTGGCGGGCGTACCGTTCGTGGTCAAGGATAATTACTTGGCGTTCGGCGCACCAACTACTGCGGCGGCGAAAATGCTTGAAAACTTCGAAGCGCCAGTCCAGGCGACCGTCGTCGAGAAGCTTGAAGCGGCTGGTGCGATTTGTATTGGTAAGTCGAATCTCGATGCTTTTGCGCACGGCGGTTCGACCGAGAACTCATATTTTGGCGCGACGCATAATGCCGTTGATCAGACCAAGGTAGCTGGCGGTTCGTCGGGCGGTTCAGCGGTCGTAACGGCGCTAGATGTGGTACCGTTTGCACTTGGCACCGATACTGGTGGCTCGATTCGCCAGCCAGCCAGTTTTAACGGTGTTTACGGTTTCAAACCGACTTATGGTTTGAGTAGCCGCTACGGTGCGGTGGCGATGGCCTCGAGTACCGACACGATGGGTTGTTTCGCACGGCATGCCGACGATGTGGCATTAGTCACTAGCGTGATGGCTGGCCGTGACGATAAAGATATGACGACGCTGCCGGATTACTTTGAAGTACAAAAATCAGCAGGCGAGCATTTGAAGATTGGCCTGATCAGCGAGGCGATGAGCGACGACGTTGACGCAGAAGTTCGCGCTAACGTTAATGATTTTGCCAATAAATTACGCGCTGCTGGCCACGTGGTCGAAGATGTCGATATGCCAAGTCTTAAATATGCTTTGGCGATTTATTATATCGTCGTGCCAGCAGAAGTTTCTAGCAATCTGGCGCGCTACGATGGCGTGCGCTACGGCTATCGTGCCGAAGGTGCCAAAACGCTAGCCGAGCTCTACGGCCGCAGCCGCAACGAAGGCTTCATGACTGAAAATAAGCGGCGAATTATGATCGGTAGTTATGTACTGTCCAGCGGCTTTTTCGATGCATATTATCTGAAAGCTCAAAAGGCGCGCACTGTTTTGATTAACGAATTCAACAAGCTGTTTGAGAAGTACGATTTCTTGCTGCTGCCAACCGCGCCGACGCCGGCGTTTGGTCTGGGCGAAAACACTAGCGATCCAGTCAAGATGTACTTGGCGGATGTCATGACGGTACCACCGAGCTTGGCAGGTTTGCCAGCAATCAGTGTACCGGTAGGTAGTAGTTCTAGCGGCCTGCCAATCGGCGCGCAGCTAGTCGGCCCGATGAAATCCGATGCTAAGTTGATCGCGCTAGCAGGCGATATGGAGGGCGAAAATGAATAATAATTTCGCAATGTGGTTTATTTTGATCGCGGTACTGATTTTGGCGATTGTCGGCGCAGTTTTTATTGCCTTTGCCAGCAAGCGTTCGCCGAAGCTCAAAGTCGAAAAATTCCGCGCCCGCTGGCTGGCGATTGAGAATAGCCTCGACAAAGAAAGCGCTCCTAGTTGGCAATTAGCTATTCTTAATGCTGATAAACTTGTCGACAAGGCGCTGCGTGATAGCCACTACAAGGGCGAAACTATGGGCGAGCGCATGAAGGCCGCTGGTAAGGTTTGGTCGAATGCTAACCATATCTGGGGCGCGCACAAAATTCGCAACCATATCGCGCACGAAGCTGATGTCAAGATAAATTATGATATTGCGCGCCGCGCTCTGGCCGCTTACAAACAAGCATTGAAAGATTTAGGAGCAATCTAATGGCAGTATCTGACGAAATTTTACAACAATATGAAATGACCATTGGCATCGAGTGTCATGTCCAGCTGGCGACCAAAACCAAGCTGTTTAGTCCGGCTGATAACGACGCTCGCGACGCTGAGCCAAACGAAAAAACGCACGAGATTGACTTTGGCCTGCCGGGCATGCTGCCGGTGCTGAATAAGCACGCTGTCGAGCTAGCAGTGCGCGCCGGTAAAGCGTTGAACGCGCCGATTGCTCGCGTTAGCCGGTTTGATCGCAAACATTATTTCTACCCTGACCTGCCAAAGGGCTATCAGACATCGCAAATGTACCAGCCGATTATCTTGGCTGGCTATGTCGATGCGCCGCTAGAAGACGGTTCGCTCAAACGGGTGCGGATTCATCATGCGCACATGGAAGAGGATGCTGGCAAGTTGACGCACCACGACGGCTATTCGCTGGTTGACCTCAACCGCGCTGGTACACCGCTGATCGAAATTGTTTCTGAGCCGGACATGCATTCTGCCGAGGAGGCCAAAGCATACGCTTCGGAGCTGCACAAATTGATGGTCTATGCTGGCGTTACGCACGGTGATTTATACCACGGCAACATGCGTTTTGACGTTAATATTTCGGTGGCTAAGAAAGGCGCGACTGAACTCGGTAAGCGGGCAGAAGTGAAGAATCTTAATTCATTCCGCAGCGTCGAGCGTGCCGCTGAATACGAGTTCAAACGCCAAGTTGACCTATTGGAGCGCGGCGAACCAGTGGTTCAGGAAACCCGCGGCTGGAGCGATGACAAGCAAATTACTACTTCACAGCGTTCGAAAGAGGATGCCCAGGATTATCGCTACATGCCTGATCCGGACATTCCGCCAGTGGTATTGACCGATGAATTCATCGCTGATATCCAAGCCGAAGTGCCAATGCTGCCCGGAGAATATCGCGAAAAATTAAGCGTGCTGAATGTTGATAAATCTGTTGTCTATACTATTATGAACTTTAAGCCATATGCTGATGCAGTTCTTAGTGCGCTTGACAGTAGAGGTGTTTCTGCTGCTAGGCGAATAGCGAATTGGTTTGCGTCAGTCAATACCACGGAAACCGTAGAGTGGGGTGATTATGACGCGATTGATGTGTCTGATATGATGCCTAATGTGGAAGGTCTCATTAAGTTGTCTGATTTGGTTGATCATGGAGAACTCTCAAGTACGGCTGCAAAGGAGGTGTTCGGTGCGGTGATTTTGAATAGGACTGACGATCCGCGTGAATTTGCTGAAAAAGAACACTTGCTGCAGGTGTCTGACGAAGGCGCCATCGCTGCTATCGTCGATGAAGTGTTAAGCGACCCGGCCTCAGCAGCTTCCATTGCTGACATTAAAGCTGGTAAAGACAAAGCCATTGGCTACTTGGTTGGTCAAGTAATGAAGCGCTCCAAAGGCCAAGCCAACCCGAGCCTGGCGCAGAAGTTAATCCGCGAAAAACTATAATCCTCAAACCCCGCCAAAATACGTAAAGAACAGGAGTTGAACTATGAAAAAACCAACCAAAGCTATCATTGCTGCCGCTGGTTTCGGTACCCGATTTTTACCGCAAACCAAAGCCATGCCTAAGGAAATGCTGCCGCTAATCGACAAGCCGATTATTCAGTATGTCGTCGAGGAATTGGTGGAGGCTGGCATTAAGGATATTATTATCATCGGTAGCGCTAACAAGCGGGCGATCGAAGACCATTTTGATACGCCAAACGAAGAGCTGCTGGCTAACCTGCGCGCTGGCGGCGCCAAAAAGCAGCCACTCATCGATATCGTCCAGCGCTTGTCTGAGATGGCTAACTTCGTCTATATTCGTCAGAAAGGTCCGTACGGCAATGCGACGCCGCTGACTTGCGCTTCACATTTGATTATGCCAGGCGAGTCGGTGATTTACACGTTTGCCGACGACTTTATTGAGGCTAGCCCGAGTCGTTTTCGCCAAATGATTGAGGCATCGCAGCAGCTTGACGGGGCAATCTTGTCGTGTAAGAAAATTGTCGAAGACGCCGAATTCGATCGTTACGGCGTAGTTAACGGCCAGCAAGTCAAAGACGGCGTCATCAAAATGACTAATATCGTTGAAAAACCTGGTAAAGCTAACGCGCCGTCCGACTTGGCGAGCGTCAGTAGCTATCTGTTGCCGGGCGAGTTCTTCGGCTATCTCGAGCGGGCTCGCGATGACTTTGATGGCCGCGGCGAATTCACCGTCCAGCCGATTATGCAAGAAATGATCGACGATGGATTTGATTTTTACGGCGTAGAAATCATCAACGGTACATATTATGATACCGGCGATAAATTGGAATACATCAAAACAGTGATTGATTTTGGACTAAAGCATCAGAAGCTCGGTCCAGCGCTGCGGCAGTTCTTGCAGTCGCGAATTAACGGCGAAAATCGCTAAAAGCACTAGCTTTTTCTGACAGAACGTGGTATAATGAGAATATAGCTGCAAAAAGCAGTATTAAAATAAACAAAAAGGAGCGCAAATATTGATGGAATGGGCTCAAATACTTGTCATCATTTTGGCGGCAGCTTTGGCGTTGTTCTTGCTACTAGCAATTATCTTGACGATCAAGCTAATCCAGATTTCCCGCCAAATCAAGCGGGTGGCTTGCGCCGCCGAACGTACTGCCCTCAAGGTAGAGTCGGTCGCCAATAGCGCGGCTGCTATGGTGGCGCCGGCAGCAATCGCCAAGATCATCAAATCGATGATGTATAAAACCAAAAAACATAAAAATAAGGAGGACTAATTATGTCAAAACGTAAATTTGTTTTGGGAGCGCTCTTTGGCGCAGTTGCCGGGGTAGTCGCTGGCGTGCTAACGGCGCCAAAATCAGGCAAAGAAACTCGTGCTGATCTCAAGAAAAAGGCTAACGAACTAAAGAACGAAGCTGGCGAAAAAGCCGAAGAGGTCAAGGCCAAGGGCGAGAAAGTTTATAGCGATGTCCGCAACAAAGCCAATGCTGCCGTCGAAGAAGGCCGCAAAACTGTTGACGACTATAGCGACCGCGCTGTGCGTGCTGCTAACGCCGCCAAGGACGAATTCAGCCGCCCAAGTAAGCGCAAATAATTGTAGCCAATCAAATACTCAAGGCGCTCTGTTTTATTGTAAATCAGGGCGCTTTTTTATTGTGAAAACTGGCGAGTTGTGGCAAACTAAATCTATGGCTAAAAAGCACAATAACATCTTCGCCCGCATGTCTCAGCGTCTGCATGATGACAACGAAAAAGGCTCGCGCCAGGCGCTGCTCGAGGAACTGTTCAACGACTTCAATCGCAATCGCTACGAAATTTACAAGATTAACTTTTTTCGCGGTATATTTTTCGGTTTCGGGTCGCTTTTAGGCGGTACTATGCTGATTGTGCTGTTGGTTTGGGTGCTTAATCTCACCGGCCAACTCGTCCCGAGCGTGGCTGGCTTTATCGATCAAATACTTAATGTTATGCAGAATAGCCGGCGCTAGCGTTGCCAAACGGCTTCTTTGCTCCTTAAAATTACTGCGCCAAAGAGCGCAGGCAGATTGGCGCGTCGCGTCTTCAAAAACAACCTAGTCTGCGCTATAATAAGCATAAGATATGGGTAGTAATTCAGCACAAGGCCAGCCGGCGCTGCAACCGAGCGATTTCGTACACCTGCATAATCATACCTTTCATTCGGTGCTAGACGGCTTGACTAAAATCAATGATTTGGTTGATAAAGTTAAGGAGTTCGGCATGGAGGCGGCGGCAGTAACCGACCACGGTACGATGAGCGGTATCCTTGACTATTATAAAACTGCCAAAAAGGCCGGCATCAAGCCGATTCTCGGTATCGAGACGTACGTAGCGGCGCGTTCGCGCTTTGACCGCGATCCGGCCAAGGATAAGCAGCGTTTTCACTTGACGGTGCTGGCGATGAATAATACTGGCTTTCATAATCTGATGAAGCTATCGACGCAGGCTAATCTGGAGGGGATGTATTACAAACCGCGGATTGATCACGACTTGCTGGAGGAGTTGCATGAAGGGCTAATTGTGATGAGCGGTTGTGCTAGCGGTGAAATTGGCGTAGCTCTCAAAGAAGATGACTACGACCGCGCCCGCGATATCGCCAAATGGTATAAATCGATTCTGGGCGACCGTTACTATCTGGAATTACAAGACCACGGCCATCCAAAATCAAACACGCATTGGGACGTCCAGGCGAAAATCAACGAGGGTTTGATTAAGCTATCGAAGGAGTTAGACATCGAGATGGTGGTGACTTGCGATGGCCACTATTTGACACATGATCACCAAGATGCGCACGAAATTTTGCTGTGTGTCGGTACTGGTTCGTACTTGAGCGATGAAAAGCGGATGAGTCTGAAAGACTTTGAACTACACTTGACCGACCCGCGCGATATCATCGCTCACTGGGGAGAGGAGTATCCCGAGGTAATTCGTAACACTAAAAAAGTGGCTGACCGCTGTAATGTTGAAATTGAGCTGGGCCGCATTCTTATTCCTAAATATCCGCTGCCTGAAGGCGAGAACGAGCACTCGTATCTGCTGAGGTTGACTTATCAAGGTCTATTGCAGCGTTATAATGGCGCTTCGAAAGAGGAAGCCGAGAAATTAGACCCTGACGATATCATCCCGCAATTGTCTGACGAAGTTCGCCAGCGCGCCGAGATGGAGCTGGGCGTGATGGGCAATATGGGTTATGAGGGCTATTTCTTGATTGTCCAGGATTTTATCAACTGGGGTAAATCTCAAGGGATCGTTTTTGGCCCGGGCCGTGGTTCAGCGGCTGGTTCTATTATTGCTTATGCGCTGAACATTACCGACCTTGATCCGCTGAAGTATGGTCTGCTGTTTGAGCGTTTCCTAAATCCGGATCGTATTTCCATGCCCGATATTGACGTCGATATTCAAGACACTCGCCGCGACGAAGTGATTGAATATTGCGCTAAAAAATACGGCGAAGACCACGTCAGTAATATAGCTACCTTCGGTAAGATGTTTGGCCGCATGGCGGTGCGCGACGTCGCCAGGGTGCTTGAGGTGCCGTATGCCGAGAGCGACCGATTGGCTAAGTTGGTGCCGCCGCCAAACCAGGGCCGGCATATCCCGCTGTCGGTTAGTGTTAAAGAGGACGCCGATCTGCGTAAGGAGTACGAGAATAACCCTACCGCCAAAGAGGTGCTGGATTACGCCATCCAGCTCGAGGGCACGATTCGCAGTCACGGTGTTCATGCCTGCGGCGTGGTGATTGCGCCGGATACGCTGGTCAATTATATTCCGCTAGAAATGGCACAAAAGGGCGTGGTGGCCACGCAGTTCCCGATGGGCGAGGTTGAGGAATTGGGACTGCTGAAGATGGACTTTTTGGGACTCAGTAACTTGACGATTATTAACAATGCCATGCGTATTATCAAAAAAGTTTATAAAGAGGAAATCGATCTGGCGCATTTGCCGCTAGATGACAAGCCGACATACGAGCTGTTTCAGCGCGGCGACACCACCGGCGTGTTTCAGTTAGAATCGGCGGGCATGAAACGCTATCTGCGGGCGCTCAAGCCGACGCATTTCGAGGATATCATCGCTATGGTGGCTTTGTACCGCCCGGGGCCGATGCAGTTTATCGATAGCTTTATCCGCCGCAAGCATGGTGAAGAGCCGATTACCTACTTGCACGAGGGTATGCGCAACTCGCTAGAAAACACTTACGGAATTTTGGTTTACCAAGAGCAATTTATGCAAATTTCTAAGGAATGGTGCGGCTTTACTGGCGGTCAAGCTGATACGCTGCGTAAAGCCGTCGGTAAGAAAAAAATCGACTTGATGAAAAAGGTTAAGCCGGAGTTCGTCGAGGGCGCGGTCAAAGTTGGCGGCGCCACGCGCGAAATGGCGGAAACCTTTTGGACACAGCTGGAGGAGTTCGCTAATTACTGTTTCAACAAGTCTCACGCCGCTTGTTACGGCTTGATCGCTTATTGGACGGCGTACCTGAAAGCGCATTATCCGGACGCTTTCATGGCGGCGCTAATGACCAGTGATCACGACGATATCGACCGCCTGGCGATTGAAATCACTGAATGCAAGCATATGGGCTTGGAGGTTCTGGCGCCAGATGTTAATCAATCTTACGTTGAGTTCGGCGTGGTGCCCGCTGCCAAGCAAGTCCGCTTCGGTATGGCAGCGGTCAAAGGCGTCGGTGTCGGCGCAGTCGAAGAGATCATTCGCGCCCGCGAGGCTGACGGCCCGTTCAAGTCGGTTGAGGATTTTGCCAAACGTGTCAGTACCAGCAAAGTTAATCGCAAAGCTTGGGAATCGCTGGTCAAAGCCGGCGCTTTCGACGCGCTAGGCGACCGCAGCGATTTGCTATTTAATCTCGATACGATTCTGGCTTTTGCCAGCAAGCTGCAAAAGGAAGCGCTCAGCGGGCAAGTTGATATGTTCGCGGCGCTCGGCGGCGACAAGTTGATACCGTCGGTCGAACTGAAGACTTCGCCGGTCAAATACACCAACAAAGAACAGCTGATGTGGGAGCGCGAATTGCTGGGCCTGTATATCAGCGCGCATCCGCTAGATAATTACGATGCCTTTTTCGAGGAGCAGACCATCCCGCTGCATGCCTGCACGCCGCAAATCGACGGGCAGAAAGTGTCGGTCGGCGGCTTGGTGTCGACGGTACGCACTATTGTCACCAAGGCTGGCACTAAAATGGCGTTTGTTGGTATCGAGGACAAAACTAGCGAGGCAGAATTAATCGTTTTCCCGAGGCTGTACGAGCAGCTTGGCGACAACTTGCAACAAGATGCTATCATCAAGGTGGCCGGCACAATCAACGCCCGTGACCGCGACGGCAACATGACCGACGAAGCCAAAATCATCGCTGACGAAATTAGTATCGTTACCGACAAAGAACTCAACGAATACCAAAGCCACGGCCGCAAAATGGCCGCCCCCAAAGGCCGCGCGGCCGTCAAAAATAAACGCTATCCGCGCAAATCTGGAGGCGGCGCACCAGCCGTTACGGCTGCAGCCAGCGCCAAAGCGGCACCGGCAATCACCGCCAAGCCTCTAGAAAAACTGGAAACTGTCTATGTCAAAGTCAAAAACCCGAGCGACCGCGACCTGCTGGTCTCGCTCAAGAAACTGTGCAGCCAAAATCCTGGCCAAAACGACATCATTATGATTTTGGGCGATGATAAGTCCAATGCCATCCGTCTGCCGTTTCGGGTCGATGCTCAGCGTAATCTGCGCGCTGGCCTGGCCGAACTATTGGGCGACGAATGCGTCAAGGTGAAATAGCCTAGGATGCGGATAATTTTGACCAAAGAAAATAGCCCGCCAGAAAGGCCTTGCGCCGAGGCTGGTGGCCTCTAGGCGGGCTATTTTCTAGCGGGCTTTATCAGCCCTTGTTGGATGCCGCGGGGGCGTCCTCGTTCTTGGCGTCCTTTTCTATGGGGAGGTAGATGACAATGCGCCCGCGACCAGGGGCATCGATCTTGTAAACTACCTTGCTATCACGAATCTCGATGTCTGAGACCCAAAGGGCCTCGGATGCGGCGTCGACGAGCGCCGCCTCGAGTCGGTGCACCTGTGCCTCCTTGACGGACAGATCAGCCTCAAGGCGGCGCACCTGCGCCTCCTTGAGACCCCTCTCGCGTTGGGCATTGATCTTCTCAATGCCCAGCCTATACAGGCTGAAAATCGCGTAGATAGAGAGGATACTCACCCCGAGGGCGAGATACCCGCTCTTAACGAGCTGGGCGGCCACAATGGCCGCGGCCAGGATGGCAGCGAACTCGAGGGCGATACGAGCAATGAAACGCTTCATGATTCCTCCTAGAATCACTCGCTCAAGTAAAAGGGCAACTTCACGCCCTTTATTTTCGAAAACTTGAGCGAAAAGCTAGTATTAATATAGCACAGAGTAGTGAAATTGTCAATACTTTTAGCAATTATTTTGCAAAAAATGCAAATTTTGAACCCTTTTCGGGCTATTTTGCCGCTTTTTCTAGTTCGTATAGCGCGATTCCGGCCGCTACCGACACATTGAACGACTCTTTTTGCCCGAACATCGGAATCTCAATGATATCGTCAGCCAAAGCCAGCCATTCGGGCGCGATACCGTCGACTTCTTCGCCTAGCAGCAACGCAATGCGGTCTGGCGCCGAATAATTGCGCAGATTGGTGCTATTGGCGGCTTGTTCTAGGGCGGCGATACGGTAGCCCAGCTGCCGCAGTTCGTCTAGCGGCGGTACTTCGCGATACTCAAACGGCACCAGACTCTCGGCGCCGAGCGCAGTTTTGTGAATTTGCTTGGTAATTTTTTCGCGGATGTGCGGCAGACGCTGGTCGTCTCGCGTGATTTCACCATCGATTAGCGCGCAATTTGGCGCTTCGCGGCACAAACTCAAATCTGGGTAGGGCGTATAGCCGCTCAAAATCAACCGTTCGACACCGAAACCTTCGCATGTCCGGAAAATCGACCCGACATTGAAAGCCGAGCGGATGTTGTGGGCGATGACGACGATTTTTGGCATAATTCTATTGTAGCACTGTTTTTAGCGCAAGCTTTTTGCTAAAATAAAGGTGATGGATGAAGAAGAAGTCCAGCGCCGTCGGCGCGAACAAGACGAAAAAGCTACCCGCCAGCGGGCGACTATTTTGGGTTTGCCGTATGTTGATATGCGCAATCTAGAGGATACGCTACCGCTAGTCCCTGGCATGATTCCGATCGAGAAAATGCACCAATACCGCATCGTGCCGCTAGCCAAGGGCGGCAACGAAGTGATGTACCAAATCGGCGTAACCTCGCAAACGCCGCAATCTATTTTGCAGAAGATCAAGCGCGAGTATCAAGATCGCGGCGACAAATTGCAGTTTTTGCTGATCAGCGCTAGCGGCTACCGGGCGATGATGCTGCGTTACGATCCGCCGCAGCGTACTGCCTATGATGATATCGAGATTGCTAAAGAGGGCGATAGCAACACCATCGCTCAAGTTAGCCAGACGTTGAATCTGGTATCGAGCGAGGAATTATTTGATTTCCTGATCAAGCAGGCGGACAGGCTTGGCGCTAGCGATATTCACATTGAAAACGAGCGCGATTCTATCCGCGTACGCATGCGCGTCGACGGCGCGCTGCACCCGGTGGCGCAGCTAGAACGTTCGCGCTACCGAATTATTATGGGCGAGCTAGCTAGCCGTGCTGGTGTTAGCAGTGCAGCTATGGAGTCGCAGTCCGGCCATATGCAGATGGAAATCACTACCGATCAAGGCACGCATCTATTGAATCTGCGCGTCGAGACTGTGCCAACGTTGTACGGGCAAGATGCGGTGCTGCGTTTGTTTAATTTTGATGAATCATTGTTGAACTTGGATTTGCTGGGTATTCCGCCGCGCCAGCGCAAGGAAATCGACGAAGTTGTCAGCCACCCGCGCGGTCTGGTGCTGATGGTCGGGCCGACTGGCTCGGGTAAGTCGACGACGCTTTATAGTATGCTCAATGCGTTGAATACCACTGATCGCAAGCTGATTACGCTCGAGGATCCGATCGAGTATGGCCTGAGCGGCATGTCGCAAATCCCGATCGACACGACGCACGGGCAGAGTTTCGCTGATGGTTTGCGCAGTGTTTTGCGTCTCGACCCGGATGTGGTGATGGTTGGCGAGATCCGTGATGTCGATACGGCGCGCACGGCTATTCAGGCGTCAATCACCGGCCATTTGGTGCTATCGAGCTTTCACGCCAATACTACCAGTACAGCCTTTAGCCGTATGATTGATATGATTGGAGTTAACCCGATCTTTTCAAGCGCTATCCGCTTGTTGATTGCTCAGCGTTTGGTGCGGCGTTTAGTCGATCACACCAAGGAAGCATATGAACCTGATGAAGCAACACGTAAATATGTTCAGCGCGTACTCGAAAAGCTGCCGCCTGATGTCGAGAAGCCTGATCTGGATAATTTCAAGCTGTGGCGCCCCGTGCCTAGCGAAGATGCGCCGTTTGGCTACAAAGGCCGGGTGGTTATCATGGAACAGCTGGTTGTTACCGATGAAATCCAGAAGTTTATCCGCGGCGACGTCCAAGATGTTCACCCCGAGACGATAGAAGAAACCGCCCGAAACGAAGGCATGCTAACACTCGAGCAGGTCGGCGTGCTGGCGGCTTTGCGCGGCGAGACCACGCTCGAGGAAATAGCACGGGTGATTTAACGCAAATTGTGGTATAGTATTGAGTGCTGGCTCTAGGCATAGGGCCTGGGTACAATCATCGTCGATCGCCCCAGCACGGGGCGGGAGGAAGGTTTGAGATGGAACTTGATCGAGGGCTGTTTTTGGGAGGCATGTCCAGGAATGTCTGGCAGTCTGGTTACGTACAAAAAATTGGGTGCGGACTTCTCGCTTGGCTTTCGAAGCACGATGAAACAGCCCGCAATGTCACTGAACTTGTAGATTCCGCCCGCTAGGTAGGATTTTCGGTAGAGGTCTATTACTTCTATGGACGCTTCGCTATCTTGGTGACGGAAGAGATGCTGTTGCTGGCTAGCTTCACACTGGACAGCGATGGTATTGTTTTGACGAGTTCAGACTATTATCCCGAGGATTTGGTATCTTCGGAGAGGGGGGTGAGTAGAGAATACTTTGAGCGAATGATGGACTGGTATACTGACCCATCAACCACGCTCTAGCATTACTAACTGTCGCAAAGGCACGCTCAAGCCAGCAGAGCTGCGCCTTTGCTCTGGGGCGGGGCGCGCGATTTAGTTCGCCGTCCCGCCCCCAACTCAACTACTTAGTCTTGATTTAGGATTTTTTTATGACATTTGCCACCGCTGGTACGACGCGCTTGTCGAATGGCGACGGGATAACTTCGTCGGCGGTTGGGTTCTCGACCAGTGCTGCTAGAGCTTCGGCGGCGGCTAGCTTGTGCTGGTCGGTGATTTTCTGGATGCCATTGTCGAGTGCACCACGGAAAATACCAGGAAAAGCCAAGGAATTATTAACTTGATTCGGGAAGTCGCTGCGGCCAGTCGCTACGACGGCTGCGCCAGCGCTAATCGCGGCATCGGGCATGATTTCGGGTACTGGATTGGCTAGAGCGAAAATAATCGGCTGGCTGGCCATTGCCGCGACTATCTCTGGCGCTAGCGAGTCAGCGGCCGATACGCCGATGAAGATGTCGGCGCCAGCTAGTACCTCTGCTAGTGTACCGCTTTCTGAAGTGTTCAAATATTGCTGCAAGGCGGTTTTTTCTGGCGACAGGTCAGTGCGGTCGCTACTCAGCGCGCCGTGGCGATCGAGCGCAATCAAGTTTTTGACGCCGTACAGATTGAGCAGCTTAATAATCGCTGTGCCGGCCGCGCCTGGTCCCGCCAGGACGACTTTGCAGTCGCGTAAGTTTTTGCCGACAACCTTGGCGGCGTTGATCAGCCCAGCTAGCACTACTATTGCCGTACCGTGCTGGTCGTCGTGAAATACTGGAATGTCTAGTTCGGCTTTCAAACGCTCCTCAATTTCGAAGCATTTTGGCGAAGCGATATCCTCTAAATTGATCGCCCCGAAGCTCGGCGCTATCGCTTTGATCGCACCGATGATTTCTTCTGGCTGATGGACGTCCAAGACAATTGGCACGGCATCGACATTAGCGAAATGTTTGAACAGCAGCGCCTTGCCTTCCATGACTGGCATGGCGGCTTTCGGCCCCAAATCGCCCAAGCCTAAAATCGCTGAGCCATCGGAAATCACGCCGACCAAATTGTTCGTCCAAGTGTATTTCGGCAAATCCGCCGGGTTCTCGGCGATGGCTTGGCTAACGGCGCCGACGCCCGGGCTGTAATAAGCGCTAAGTTTATCGCGGTCGATTTCGCCGTTATCGCGCAGCGCGGTGGTGATTTTGCCTTTATATTTTTGGTGTAGTTCGAGTGCTAGTTTGTTGTAATCCATGAGTATATTATAGCGCGTTTTGGCATTTTGGGCGCGCATGTTGAACTAAATGGCAGTTTGTAGCATCATATATTTATGAGAAGAAAAGGAGAGTTTTTAGACACAATAAGAAACCGGTTGACAACATTTTTGGCAGTTGGAAGTTTAGCGTTAAGCTTGTTTGTCGGGTCGTGCTCGGCTGAGAGTCAGACGCCGGATTCTACGCCAGCCGGGAGTACTGCCTCCGAGAGCGCTACTGCCGGGACACTAACTTATGAGGAGTTAGCCAAAAAAATTGGCGAGGGTGATTCAGTTTGGATCGCGCCAGTTGCTTACATACAGAGTACAGACGGTGAAAACAGCGGCAAGATTGTTGTACGCCCAGCTGCTGAAGTAAACGGCGACCCGACATGCCAGCAGCCAGGCGAATCGCGGCAGGTGGGCGACGAACAGGTAAGATACTACGCCGTTGAAGATGGCAAATTGGTGGAAGTAGACCCTCCGTCATCCAAGGCGGCCAGACGGTCGGATAGCGTCGATGAAAATACGGTTATCTGCGTGAAATTTGACGGGGCAGTCGACGGATTCCAGCCAGGAGCGGAGCTTCCGACGACCATGGTTATTGACGGCGAGCCCTACCGTGTCGTATACGTAGAGGGTTCAACAGAAAACTCGTCGACCCCGCGTCAAGCTCTTGACCCAACCGATGAATAGCTATTTTGCTTGCATTTTAGTATAGTTTGTGGTATAATAAAAAGACATACCAATTTTAATTTCGAGGTAAAAATATAACGAGATGGGTATATTAGAATTTGACAGGCCAGCTATGAGACATGCAGCGTCTGAGGGGTCTACTGGCTTAGATTGGGATTGGCTGCCCAAGAAGGAGTTAAGGAAACCGATAGTCGTTCTCTCTGCGCTTGTTGTAGCGGCAACTTGTTCTACTGTGCATGAATCTATGGACCTTGCTACGCATGGAGAAAAAGATCCTACTCCTGTGACAGACAGGACTGATAATTTGCCTCAGCCAGCGGTATTAGGCGACTCTATTGACGCTGGTGCCGATCAATCTTCAGATAAAAAAGTGGTCGACGGAGCTTTCTACTATACTACTTGCCAAATATGGCAAGGACTAGGCCAAGATGGTAATTTCGTATGTGTTAGCCCGGATAGAATTATCAATCCAGAGGTTCAGCCGGTAGGCGGCGCTAACCCTGATACTCAGGTTTACTTCAATATCGATAGCACTGACCAGTCAACCACAGCGTAAGATTTTCTGAAATTGATAAAATATCAAGCGTAGCTGGCGGCTAGATGGACTCTGCCGCTAGCTATCTTTGCGTCTATTGCTCGCCGCTTGATATTGTGTTAGAATACTTGCATTGTACGAGAGTTAATATTCGGGCTTTGTTCGGTGTGGAGCCGCAGAGGTACAACTGCGTGGCCAGCCAGAATCGGTTCGAAAGATAGGAAAAATTATGAGTTTTGCATTAATCCAAAAAGTCAACGACGAGCAAAAGAAAGCGCAAGTTGTCGATGTTCGCAGCGGCGACACCGTGCGCGTGTATCAGAAAATCAAAGAAGGCAACAAAGAGCGCATTCAGATGTTCGAAGGCGTGGTTATCCGCACTGACAACAAAGGCCAGCACACTAGCCGCATTACCGTCCGCAAGGTAGCGTCGGGTGTCGGCGTCGAGAAATCATTCTTGCTGCATAGCCCGCTGGTCGAAAAAGTCGAGATTGTGCGCCGGGCCAAGGTTCGCCGCAACTTCTTGAGCTTCTTGCGCAAACGCAGCGGCAAGTCGGCCCGCCTGACTGCTGTTAAGTTCGACCGCGAGGCGGTAAATGCCGTCCGCGATAAACACGCCGAAGAAGAAGCCGCTCGCTTGAAAGAGGAAAAAGCCAAAGAAGCCGCCGAGAAGAAAGCCGCCGAAGACGCTAAACAAGCCGAATTGGACGCCAAGGCCGCTGAAGTAGCCGCTCGCCACGCCGAAAATTAACGGCAGTCTCTGCGTCTAGTACTAACGATAAATCCCGCCGATGAGCGGGATTTTGTTTTGCCAGCGAAATAACCGTGAAAAGGAAAGTGCCCGCCGAGGCGGCTCAAGCAGAACGTGCGTGTTCCGCGAGCCGCCCCAGCGGGCGTCGGAGAGGAAACGGCCCACCGAGTAGGCCGATGGCAGGTCAGGATTTCTGCCTGCGGGCCGCTTCCTCGGGGGTTGGGGTCAACGGCCGCCGTGGCGGCGGGCCGGTCACGTGTTGTCGGTCGCCATAGAAATGGCGAACACGATGATAGCAAAAGCTATAAGTGTCGCGAGAAAGCTCTCCAAGAACGACAACGCGGGTATCACACTGAAAGTACTATGCAGCGCCCCCAACGACAGCATCGCAACCCAGGCCAAAAAAGCCCAGGCCGTAACTGGGATTCCGACCATAATAAACAAGACAAAAATTTTGCCTTTCATCAGCTAAACATCTCCTCTCTAGTCAATGTGTTTAGCTTACTAATATTATAACACAAATCCTGCCATCTGCGCCCGTGATTGAGCCTATCGCCGCCATTTGTTATCATGAACTTATGATTCTGGGGATCGATGAGGTTGGGCGCGGGCCGTGGGCGGGGCCGCTGGTGGTTGGCGCGGTGATTTTGGGCGGCGCCGAGATTGACGGCTTGGACGATAGCAAAAAGCTAACTAAAAAGCGCCGCCAGACTCTAGATGCGTTAATCCGCCAGCAGGCGGCTGTCTGGGCGCTGGGCTGGGTGAGTGCCCAGGAACTAGACGATATTGGCATGAGCGAGGCGCTGCGCCTGGCGACGCGGCGAGCGGTCGAGCAGATTCAGACGCAATGCCGCCAGCAAAATCTAGCTTTTAGCGAAATCATCATCGATGGCAAAGTGAATTTTCTGCGCGGCACGGCGCTAGAGCGATATGTGACGGCGATGGCGAAAGCCGACGGCCTTGTGCCGAGTGTGTCGGCGGCGTCGATCGTCGCCAAGGTGGCGCGCGACCAGTTCATGGCCGAGCAGGCAGCGGTCTATCCGGGGTACGGTTTCGCGTCGAACGCTGGCTATGGCGTGGCCAAGCATCGGGCGGCGATTGAGCGCCTGGGCGTGACACCGCTGCACCGGCTGAGTTTCGCGCCGCTAGCGAAGTATACTGACAAACCGCGAGAGTCGCCTCAGAAAAAATCAGGGCAACTTTACGTGGGCCCCAGATATTTTTCTGATGGCGCTCGAGCGGCGAAACTGCATCAAGACGCTATCAACGATTCTGCAGAGGCTGCCCTGATTTTTTCTGGGGATACCGCTCCAGGCAGTTCTGTAAATCCTGATGGTGATACCACTCAAAGCAAACCAATGACAACCCGTCAAATTGGCGATAGGGGCGAGCAGGCAGTGGCGGATTGGCTGGCGGCTGACGGCCACGAAATCATCGCGCGCAACTGGCGGACGCGGTACTGCGAAATCGATATCGTCAGCATGAAGGGCGAGGTGTTGTATTTCACCGAAGTGAAGTATCGTAAAAATGATGATTTCGGCGATGGACTGGCGGCGATTACCGCCAAAAAGCAGCGGCAGATGCGTTTCGCGGCAGAGTTGTTTTTGGCGGGCAAGCCAGAATGCAGCGGCATGGCAGCCAAGCTGCTAGCCGCCAGCGTAAGCGGCGACCCGCCAGCCGTCCAAGCGGTAGTAGAAATAAATTAAACCAAAGAAAATAGCCCGCCGAACGAGCTCAAGCTGAACGCTAATTCAGCGGGCTATTTTCGGCGGGCGTTAGCCCTCGTTGGCCGCCGCTTCGGCGGCCTTCTCCTCATTCTCTCCTATCCCCATCGGGATAAAGGAGAGAACGAGCTCGTATACTACCCATGGGGCCGCAAAGAAGAATGCGGCCTCCTTGTTAGTAATCATCATGGCCCACGTGGCCACGTGGGCCATGATGGCCAAAAAGGTCAGAGTCCAGCCGGCGAGCCGGCTGGACTCAAAGGCTGAGATCGTCGTCCAGGGGACGACGATCGCGGCGGTGATGATGACGATGGCGACGATGTTCATGGCTCCTCCTTAGGACCCACGCTATCGCTCAGACAAAAAGGGCAACCTTCCGCCCTCTTTTAGATAATCTGAGCGAAAAGCTATTATGAATATAGCACATTATCGTACAAATGTCAAGCGTTTTAACGAAAAATGTTTCATAATAATTTTACTACCTCTTTAAAAGCCGCAAAATTACTTATCTTAAAAAACCGAAATTACTTTGCTAGAGCCGCTAGAACTGCCGCTTTGTCGCGGTCGATTAGGTCTAGTTTGCCCTCTAAATCTAATATTCCCATGTCGATGGCGCGGACGAGCGACTGGTCGCGGCGCAGCGGCGTGAAAAATTCGCGGTATTCGGCTAGCTGCTGTCGCGTCATCAATAGCATGGCGGCGTAGCGCGGGAAGTAATCGTGGCTTTTGTCGCTGGCGAAAGTTTGCTCGATCCAACTCCACTGGCTGCGCATCCAGCGCCAGGCGGCTTCGCGGCCGTAGCGATTGCGCAGCAGGTCGACGAACCAGTGAACGGTATCCTGGCTGCGGATGATGTCGGTGTTGGTGAGCAGCCCAATTAGGCGCGCCAGCTGCTCGGCGTCGCGCGTCGTGGCGACCCCTGCGGCGATGTCGCTGCGCAGGTCGGCTGATTGCGTGGCTTGGTAGGCTTCGAGTAGCTGGCTGACTGTATCTGCCGGCTGATCGCTGTAGCGGACGGCGGCGCCGATGATTGATGGACGCAGGTCAGCGCTGAGCTCGGCTAGAGGTGTATTTTGGTAGAGCTGGCGCGCGGTACTGATTGCCGCCGTGTCTTCGCTATATAGCATGCAATCAATGATGGCGGCGCGCAGTTTGCTGTCAGATTCTGGCTCGCCGGGGTGTTTGCTCCAACCTAGGCGTTCGAACTGCCGACGAGCTAGCTTGCCTGATAGGCGGCGCAGCAGCTTCTCGGCGGCTTCGTCTTGATCGACGAATTTCTTGAGATCGCTGATGGCTAGCGAGATGATTTCCCAGACGGTCTGATCACTTTCGTCTTGGAAGGCGGCTAGCGCTTCGACTAGCGTGCTGCTAACAATTAGACCGCCGCGGGCTAGCAAGATTTGCTCATTAAGATACTGGGCTCGTTGTGCTGGCGTTAATATGCCATCGGTGATGGCCTGCAATATGCGAGCTCGCAGAGTGTCGTCGTAGCAAGTGATAAAGTGCGAGGCATTTTGATGATTGAGTAGTAATAGTCCGTCTGGCGCTGGCGAGAGATGCTGTTCGCGCTCTTTTAGAATTTCGGGCAGGCGCTGGTCGTTGGCGCCGAGCGGAATCGGCCACAAGCGATCAGACGGCTGGTGCGGCCCAGTGAAGAATTGTTCTTGGCGGAGCGTCAACTCGCCATTGTTAAGCGACGCGTAGACTACCGGGTAACCTGGTTGTGAAATCCAGGTGTTCATTAGCGCCCCGACATCTTTGCCGCTAGCTTGGCTTAGGCATTCCCAGAGGTCGTCTCCAGTGGTGTTGCTATACTTGAAGCGGGTGAAATACTGCTTGAGGCCAGCGCGGAACGCTTCATCACCGATCCATAGTTGCATCATTCGCAGCAGCCGGCCGCCTTTGGCGTAGACAATCGCCCCATCAAACAGCGCGCTGATTTCGGCTGGGCTCGATACGTCGGTTTGGACTGGCTGTACACCGTCGATACTATCGCGGCGCAGGGCAGCGACGCCCTCATTGTTGGCAAATTCGTCCCATTGCCGCCAATCCGGATGCAGCGCGTCAGTTGCTAGGTATTCCATCAGCGTAGCGAAACTTTCGTTCAGCCACAAGTTATTCCACCACTTCATAGTTACTAGATTGCCAAACCACTGGTGGCTTAATTCGTGGGCGATAACCGTCGCAATATATTGGCGGGTCGAGACGCTAGCGGTTCCCGGATCGGCCAGCAGGGCGGTTTCGCGGTAGGTCACCAAACCCCAATTTTCCATAGCGCCGCTAGAAAAATCAGGTAGTGCTACATGGTCAGATTTCGGCAGCGGGTAAGGCACGCCAAAATACTCGTTGAAAAAGTCAATTGTTTGCGCTGCGTGCTGGAGCGCCCAGTTCAAGCTGCTGGCTGACTGCGCTGGCGTGGCGTAGACGTTAACCTCGACGCCGCTCTTGGTAGCAGTAGTCGCGCGCTGTAAATCGCCAGCAACAAAGGCCGCCAGGTAAGTGCTCATACGCGGTGTTTGCTCAAAGGTAGTCAGCGTTCCCTCGCTACTCTCCCGCTGCGAAGCGACTGGCATATTGCTGAGTACTACCGGCTCGTTTGATAATATCGAAATCGCAAATGTCGCTTTGGCTTCTGGTTCGTCAACGCATGGGAAGGCTTCGCGGGCATGGTGGCTTTCGAATTGGGTGGCGTATAGCTCGCATTTCTGGCCTTGATGCTCGTAATAGCAAGGATAAATACCGTGCATGGCGTCGGTTAGTGCTAATGAGAATTTGATAGTGATTTGCACTGGACCGTCGTCAGCGTTGTCAAGCGTCAAAATGTCGTTGTCGGTTGATGTCTTGACTGCTTGGCCGTTGACAGTAGCCTCTTCGATTTGCAAATCTTTGGCGTGCAAGCGAATTGGCTCGGCTGTCAGATGCTGGCCGCGGATAGTTGCTGTGCCGCGGATTGAGCGCTCGCTCTTTGCTTGGCGCAAATCCCATTGGATGTCGTAATGTTCTGGTTGAAATTGAGAAAATAATCTGTCCATACGTCCATTATAGCAGGGTGTATAATATGCTTATGCAGCGGCGTCGTAGAATGGTCCTGGTAGCGGTAATTTTGATAGGTACTCTCGGGTGGGTTGTTGTTAAGGAATGGCCGAATTTGCCGCTGATACCGCCAGATTCACAGTCTCAACAGTCGGGATCGAATTCTGATTCTGGCGAAATAGCGCGCAACGCCCTAGCAGCGTTGCCAACCAAGGGCCGCGCTCCCAAGACCGGTTACAAGCGCTCGCAGTTCGGTGATGGCTGGGCTAAGGCGGGCGGCTGCGATACGCGCAATGTTATCTTGCGGCGCGACTTGGTAAACGCTGTCCTGGGCGATGACAATTGCAAAGTACAGGCTGGCGCTCTTAGCGACCCGTACACTGGGCAGCGGATCGCTTTCAAGCGCGGTGCTAATTCTAGCGGCGCTGTGCAGATTGACCACGTAGTGGCGCTGAGCAACGCTTGGCAGACTGGCGCTCAGCAGTTGTCTAGCGAACAGCGAATCAGTCTGGCTAACGATCCGCTCGAGCTGCTAGCCGTCGACGGACCAGCCAACCAGCAGAAGGGCGATGGCGATGCGGCGACTTGGCTGCCGTCAAATAAACCGTTTCGCTGCCAATACATTGCCCGTCAAATTGCCGTCAAGAAAAAATACTCGCTGTGGGTGACACCGCCGGAGCGCACGGCTATGGAACGGATTTTGGCGAGTTGTCCGGAACAGCGCTTGCCGGCGTGATATAATCTAAGATATGACAAAGCAACACCAGTATTCTCTCTATGATATATTTACGGTACTTTTTGTAACGACACTATTGGTTAGTAATATTGTCAGCGTCAAAATTGTATCTGTTGGCTGGCTGACTTTTGATGCTGGCACGGTTTTGTTTCCGCTAGCGTATATCGTGGGTGATATAATCACTGAGGTTTATGGCTATCGCCGGACGCGCCGGCTGATTTATAATGGCGTGGCAGCCTTGGCTCTGATGACGTTGACTTTTTGGGTGGTGCAATTATTGCCGGCAGATAGTAGCTGGGCGGGCCAGGCGGCGTTCGAATCGACGTTGGGTGTGGTTTGGCGGTTGGCTATCGGTTCGGTAACGGCGCTGTTTGTTGGCGAGATCATGAATGCTTACGTAATGGGACGGATGAAGGTTGCTAGCCGCGGCCGCGGTTTGTGGCGGCGGATGGTTAGCAGCTCATTGGCGGGTAACGCGCTAGATACGGTGATCTTCTCGACGATTGCTTTTGTCGGTACTATACCGACGACCAGCTTTTGGCAGCTTATCATCACGGTGTTTTTGATCAAGATGGCAGTAGAGATTATGGTCTCTCCGCTGACTATGCATTTGATTGCCCGCGTGAAAAAGCATGAGAAATTGGATACGTTCGAGCAGCCAGCGAAATACCTGGTGAATTAGTTGCTTGGTCTGTCTTGGTGGCGTTAGATTTTGACGTGGCTTTATTTTATAGTGTGACGCCAATCGGTAAATTATCGCCGTAGTAGCGAGCCAGAAACGAACGCTTGAAATCAAAAAATGTGCCGTCTAGCAGCGAGGCGCGAATCTGGTCGACAGTGCGCACTACAAAGCGTTCATTGTGAATGCTGGCGAGCGTAGCACCGAGAATCTCATCGGCGCGAAACAGATGATTAATGTAAGCGCGCGTATGATGCTGGCAAGTATAACAGTCGCATTCAGCGTCGATCGGCGCGAAGTCCTCGCGAAAGCGAGCATTGCTGATGTTGATGCGGCCGTCAAAGGTGTACAGAGCGCCGTTGCGGGCTTGGCGGGTCGGCGCGACGCAATCGAAAGTGTCGATGCCATATTCGACGCCGAGGAATAAGTCGGCTGGCTGCGAGCCTAAGCCTAGCAGGTGGCGCGGCTTATCCTCGGGCAAAGTCTCGCAGACCCAGCGGACGACGTCAGCGATCTCACCAGGCTGGAAAACGCCGCCGATGCCGTAGCCGTCGAAGTTGCGCTGGCCCAGGAAATTAGCCGATTGGCGGCGCAGTGTTTCGTCGCGGGCGCCCTGAACGACACCGTAGAGCGCTTGTAGGTTCTCGCCGCGCGCTAGATGTTCGGCGTTTAGTTCATCGTGGCGAACTAAGCAGCGTTCCGCCCAAGCATGCGTTCGCTGCATTGCCTTTACAATCGTGCCGCGGGCCGCTAGCGGTGCAGTCAGCTCATCAAAAGCCATATGAATGTCAGCGCCGATGGCGTGCTGTAGTTCCATTGACGATTCTGGCGTCATCATTATATATTTACCATCCAGATGCGATCGAAATTGCGCGCCTTGGTCGGTAACTTTGGCTAGCTGATTAGCAGACTTGACCGCTTGCGCAGCGTTGCCTTTTTGGGTGTGAGCGACGGCATCAATGCCTTTTTTGTAAGCAATTCCCAGACTGAAAATCTGAAAGCCGCCGCTATCAGTGAAGGTCGGTCCATCGTAACCCATAAATTTGCCTAGGCCGCCAGCTTTATGAATGATTTCGGCGCCTGGCCGCTGCATTAAATGATAAGTATTGGCCAAAATTGATTGCCCGCCGCAGGCTTTGACTTGTTCGACAGTCAGTGCCTTGACGGTAGCTTTAGTGCCGCCAACGATAAATGCCGGCGTTTGAATCGTGCCATGCGGCGTTTGAATCACACCAGCACGCGCTAAGGTGCCGGGGAGGCGATGGGTAATTTTAAAAGTGATAGCTTTTTGCATCTTTTCTAGTATAGCATGAGCGCACTCGTCCTACTGCGTGATAATTAGCATACTGTCGCCATAACTAAAGAATTTATATTTTTCGCAAACGGCGTGCTGATAGGCGGGTTTTAGCTTATCCCAGCCAGCAAAAGCTGCCGTTAACATAAGTACCGTACTTTCGGGCATATGGAAGTTAGTTAATAGCGCGTCGATCGTTTTGAACTTATAGCCGGGATAGATAAAAATATCAGCTTCGCCCGAGATAGCATGCGGCGGCTGGCTCAAAATTTGTTGGTGGGCATATTCTAGGGTACGCGTGATTGTCGTACCGAGAGCAATAACGCGATGGCCGGATTGTTTGGCGGATTGGATAGCCGCGACAGTGGCGGTTGGAATCGAGAAATATTCTTGATGCATTTTGTGCTGCGCGACATCATCGACGCGAATAGGCAAAAAAGTACCCAGGCCGACATGTAATGTAGCGTACACGATGTTGACGCCTTTATCGCGTAATTGTCGTAGTGTACTTTCGGTCATATTGAGGCTAGCTGTTGGTGCTGCCACCGAGCCTGCCTCGCGAGCGAAAACCGTTTGGTAGCGTTCAATATCTGCTGCGGTAGCGTCGCGTCCCAGATAGGGTGGTAAAGGTACGGTGCCGTGCTCAGCGGCGATATCCAGCAAGCTTCGCTCGCTACGAATTAGCGCGATACCATTGCCGATATCTTCTCGACCATTAAAGTGTCATTGCCAATCGTTAGGACATCGCCAGCGATTAACTTTCGCCGATAAATAACCTTGTGGCGGAACCAGTCGTCGTGTGCGCCGTGCTGTTCGACTAGAACAAGTTCGCGCTCGCTGCCGCTCGGTTTACGGGTGATCAAGCGCGCCTTGATGACCTTAGTGTCGTTGATAACTAGTACATCGCCCGCTTGCAAATAGTCGACTACATCAGGATAATGGCGATCGGTAATTATGCCTGTTTGACGATCAAGTACTAGCAAACGCGAAGTACCGCGCACTGCTGGCGGCGTCGCTGCAATTAGCTCGTCAGGAATATCATAATGAAAATCGGAAAGCTGCATTATTCTTAGTATAGCACTGATGTGTTATCGCTAATCCCAGGCTTGACGATGCCAGCCCTCGCGTGTTACATTAAATACGTACTCATCCGGCCGGCAGGTCGGTTGTTTTCGTATTGGAACTAAAAGAAAGGAATTATATGGAAGATTTGAATATCAAGCAGTTGACGCTAGCAGTGCGGGCGATTGCCGATGAAAAGGCGTTGCCCGAAGAAACCGTATTAAACGTAATCGAGCAAGCGATCGCTGCTGCCTGGCGCCGCGATAACGGCGAGCGCGAGCAAAATGTGCGCGCCGAACTCAATATTAATGACGGCACCGCCAAGGTGTTTGTCCAGCGCGAAGTCGTCGAGGATGTTGTCAATCCGGCTACTGAAATAAGCTTGGCGGATGCTCAAGCAGAGAAGCCAGATGCTCAGTTAGGGGATACTATCGAGGAAGCTCATGAAGTTAAGTCCTTTGGCCGGGTAGCCGCCCAGACTGCCAAGCAAGTCGTCATGCAGCGCCTGCGCGAAGCCGAACGCGAAGTCGTTCTGGCAGAATTCGAAGACAAAATCGGTACGGTCGTTACCGGTATGGTGCAGCGTGTCGAGCCGCGCGTGGTGCGTGTCGAGTTAGGCAAGGCTACTGGTATTATCCCGCAGAGCGAGCAGATTCAAGGCGAGTTTTACAAAATTGGCTCGCGGATCAAAGTATTAATCAAAGACATCGAACGCGAAGGCCGCGGCCCGCAGCTAATCCTCAGCCGTGGCAGCGAGGACTTTATCGAATATCTCTTCCGCCAAGAAGTACCTGAGATGGAAACTGGCGCCGTCGAAATCAAAGGTATCGCTCGCGAAGCTGGCCGCCGCACCAAACTTGCGGTTGCTAGCACGGTGCCAGGCGTTGACCCGGTCGGAACGTTCGTCGGCGGACACGGTGCGCGCGTTAACGCCGTGATGAGCGAAATCGGCGACCAAGAGAAAATTGACATCGTGACCTATGACGACAACATGGACACTTATATTCGTAACGCTCTGAGCCCGGCTGAGATCGTTAAAGTCGAGATTGATAAGGACAAAAAGACTGCAAACGTTTATGTCACAGAGGATCAGCAATCAATCGCTATCGGCCGCGGCGGGCAAAATGTGCGTTTGGCAAGCCGCCTGACTGGCTACGAATTAAATATCGAGACCACAGCGCCGAAATCAGCCGAGAAAAAACCGCGTAAGAATGTCGAAGAAGACCTCTTTAGCGCTATCGAAAATCAAGATTAAAACCCGCGCAGCTACTTTTTGCAAATTAGCACTCTGCCTTGACGAGTGCTAATTTGTTATGTATAATTGGCTGTAATGGGCAATACGCTCAGAACGGAGAACTGATGATGCCAGAAGATTTTGCAGATTTTATTTCGCGATTGACCGACAATGCGCGCGCTAGCGTACAGCATGCTGACGCGATTGCTCGCGGTAACGGTAGTAATTACATTGGAACAGAGCACTTGCTGCTCGGTGTTTTGGCGCAAGGGTCGAGCTCGGCGGCGCAGGTGTTGACTGACGCTGGCGTAACCTTGCAACAAGCTGAAATGATCCTAGATATCAAACCGTCCCGGGTAGTTACTAGTACCGGCATGGTGGGCCTTAGTGAGACTGCCTTGTTGACTTTACGCATGGCATGGGAAGCAGCGCGCGAGTATGGCCATGATTATCTCGGTACAGAGCACATTCTGTACAGTGTTCTGCGACAAGGTAACGCCCGAGCGACAGCGCTGCTGCGCGAGATGGGCATCAACGTCGATATGATAATCAGCGAGCTCGAGAAGTCGTTTGAAGAGAATCGCGGCGAACATGGCGATATTGCTACCGAGCCGCGGCGCCGCGGCAACACGCGCGGCGGGGCGCTTAGCGCCTTTGGCATGGATTTGACGGCACGAGCGGCCAATGGCGAGCTTGACCCGATGATTGGCCGCGACAAAGAGCTGGAGCGAATGATTACTATCCTTAGCCGCCGCACCAAGAACAATCCAGTATTGATTGGTGATCCAGGCGTTGGCAAAACCGCCATCGTTGAGGGGCTGGCGCAGCGGATCGTCCGCGAGGACGTACCGGGCCATTTGTTGGATCGCCGCGTGGTTATGTTAGACATGGCGGCGATGATTGCCGGTACCAAATATCGCGGCGAATTCGAGGATCGGCTGAAAAAGGTAATCGCTGAAGTGAAAAAACAAGGTAACATAATTCTTTTTATTGATGAATTGCACCTGCTTGTTGGCGCTGGCGCCTCGGAAGGTTCGATGGATGCGGCTAATATCCTCAAGCCGGCGTTGGCGCGCGGCGAGCTGCACATGATTGGCGCGACGACTCTCGATGAATATCGCAAGCATATCGAGAAAGACACGGCGCTAGAACGGCGCTTCCAGACAATCGTCGTCAAAGAGCCAACTATGGCGCAGACAATCGCTATTTTGAAAGGTCTTAAAAATTATTACGAAAAGCATCATGGCGTCAAAATCACCGACGAAGTGATTGAGTCAGCAGTATATATGAGCGACCGCTACGTCAGCGACCGTTTCATGCCCGATAAAGCAATTGACGTGCTCGACGAGGCGGCTGCCCGAGTTCGCGTCAAGCGGGGCCATCGTCCGAGCCGCGAGCGCGAATATCTCAAAGAACTCAAGCATCTAAATGAGCGCATGGAGGACGCTGTCTTGCACGAAGATTATCAGCGAGCTGCTATGTACAAACAGCGCATTAGCCAGATTAGTAAAAAACTCGAGACAGAAGTTGCTGCCCAAAAAGGCCGCCGCGCTATCCAACTGACCGATGACGATGTGGCGCATGCTATCGCTGTGATGACCAATATTCCAGTCGAAAAAGTCCAGACTAGCGAAGCGAAGTTGCTGCGCCAGCTCGAAAAGCATCTCGGCAAGTACGTCATTGGCCAGCGCGAGGCTATCGGTAAAGTAGCGCGGGCAATCCGCCGCAGCCGCAGCGGTGTGGCTAGCAGCCAGCGACCGATTGGCAGTTTCGTCTTCATGGGACCAACTGGTGTCGGCAAAACGCAATTAGCTAAAGTGCTGGCGCGAGAAGTTTTCGGCAGCGAAGAAGCGCTTATCAAAATCGACATGAGCGAATTTGGCGAGAAGCACAATACATCGCGGCTGCTCGGGGCGCCAGCTGGTTATGTTGGTTACGAGGACGGCGGTAAATTGACTGACAAAGTTCGCCGCCAGCCGTACAGCGTGGTGCTTTTTGACGAAATTGAAAAGGCGCATCCAGACGTATTCAACCTGCTGCTGCAGCTACTGGAAGATGGGACGATGACTGATGCTAAGGGGCGCGAAGTTAGCTTTCGTAATACGATTATCATCTTGACTAGCAATCTCGGCGCCGACAAGATGACCAAAGAGTCGGAACTCGGCTTTCACTCTAGCCGCGACAAAAGCAGCGAAATTGACGATTTGCACCTCCGCAACGCTAAATTTGCTCGCGATGCTCTCGATAAGTTTATGCGCCCCGAGCTGATTAATCGCTTTGACGGGATTATCACTTTCCGAGCGTTGACTCGCGCCGAGGTCGGCAAGATCTTCGACCTGCTGATCGGCGAGCTGCGCCAGCGTTTGGTGCGCAAAGGCCTGGCCCTTACGATTAAACCTAGTGCCAAAAAATTCCTTATCGACAAGGGTCACAGCATTAAATACGGTGCCCGTCCGCTGCGCCGCGTCATCGAGGACGAGGTTGAGCATGCTATTGCTGAGCAAGTACTTGACGGCGCCTATGCTAAAGGTGATATCCTAGAAGTAGGGATCAAGAAAGGAGCGATAGCGATTGAACGTCGCAGCGAAACCGACAGCCAGACGTAGTATTGTCTCGAAAATCATCGCTTTGATGGCAGTGATAAGTATTGCTGCTGGCGGTTTTTTCTACGGGCAGACAGCCCTTGATACTTATCGAGCGTCGACTTTCACGCCACCTGCAGCTGTTGCCGCGGTTGAAGATTCAATCAAGCTGACTCCGACGGCGCAGCGCACCTTTCGAGCAACTCAGCCAGCTATTGAAACTAGCGATCAGTTCAATGCTCATTGCAAAAGTACCGAACGTACCGCAGCCATCTTGGGCTGCTACTATGGCGATAAGATTTATCTTTTTGACGTCGAAAATGCCGAATTAGCTGGCGCCAAAGAAGTAACGGCAGCGCACGAATTGCTGCACGCCCAGTATGCACGGCTGAATATCTTCGAGCGGCCGCGAGTCGACGCTATGATTAAAAAGGCTTATCAAAAGGTCAAAAATGAACCGGAAATTGCCAAAGCTATGGAATATTACCGCGAGGCCGAGCCAGGCGCCGAGCTAGATGAATTACATTCAATTATCGGTACCACGATTGGCGAGCTTGACTCTGACCTTGAACAGTATTATGCGCGTTATTTTACCGATCGAGCGTCAATTGTCGCCAAAAACCAAGCTTACACGGCAGTATTTACCCGAGTTAACGTTCGGGCTGAAGCACTGCAATCCAAACTGCAGTCAGCCGCTAAGCAAATCAAACAAGATGTCGAAGCTTATCAGTCTGACTTATCGCAAATTAACGCTGATATTAATAGTTTTAATGAACGGGCCAGGAGCGGTGAGTTTAGTTCGCAAGCTGACTTCACAGTGGCGCGGTCGGCGCTGCAGCAGCGAATTAGCGCTATCAATGCTCGGCAGAGTTCGCTCAATTCGCGGATTAAAGCTTACAATGACGATGTGGCAACTCTCAAAAGCTTAGCCGTTAAAGCCGATCAGCTCAATCAAAGCATCAACGGCGTAGCCGCGCCGGCCGGAGTAAATAGTGGCCAAAGCGCGCAGTAATTTCGTCTGCCAAAATTGCGGCGCCAGCTATCCGAAATGGACTGGCAAGTGCGAGAATTGCGGCGAATGGAACACGCTCGTCGAACAGATAGTCGAGACTAAAGGCGCTTCGGCGGTAGCGCGCAGCCATTCGCGCGGTAAGATCCTAAAGCCGCAGTCGATGCGTTCAATTGCCGCTGAGGACTCAGTGAAACGCTTGCCGACTGGTATTACCGACCTCGACGCAGTGCTAGGCGGCGGGATTCTGCCGGCAGGTGTAATGCTGTTAGCGGGACAGCCGGGTATCGGTAAATCGACACTATTGATGCAGGTAGCAGCGCATGTTGCCGAGCAATCATCGGTCCTATATGTCAGCGGCGAGGAAAGCGCTTCCCAGGTTAAGCTCCGCGCTACACGCCTCGGTGCGACCTCTGGCGATGATCTGCAGTTTGTCGCCAGTACTAGCGCTGACGACATTGCTGCGACAATTCGCAGCGGCCAGTATAAATTGGTGATTATCGACAGTATCCAAACGCTTAGCCTCGAGGAAATAGCCAGCGCGCCAGGTACCGTTAGTCAGATCACTAACTCGAGCAACGTTATTATCCGGGCAGCAAAGGCTTCGGGCGCAGCGGTAATTTTGGTCGGTCACGTCACCAAGGAGGGCTCAATCGCCGGACCGAAAGTTCTCGAGCATCTGGTCGATGTAGTCTTACAATTTGAAGGCGACCGTTACGGCGGCTTCAAAGTGGTGCGCGCCGCCAAAAACCGTTACGGCTCGACTAGCGAAGCGGCAATTTTCGAGATGAACGATAAAGGTTTGCGGGTCGTCGAAAATCCGTCAGCCGCGCTGTTAGCCGAGCGCCAAAACGCCGATGGTTCGGTGGTATTGGCGACGCTTGAAGGCAACCGTCCGATTCTCGTTGAGATCCAAGCTCTTGTCAACTCGACTAATTTCGGGTATCCTAAGAGGACGGCCAGCGGTTTCGATCTCAACCGCCTCAATCTGCTCATCGCGGTGCTAGAGAAGCGCACCAAATTGAATTTATCCGATAAAGATATTTATGTGAATGTAGTTGGCGGTTTGAAGCTTGCCGACCGGGCAGCAGACTTGGCGGTAGCGATGGCGATTGCTAGCGCCGCGGCCGGTCGTAAGCTTGATGACGGCTTGGTGGTGTTCGGCGAAGTAGGCTTAGGCGGCGAGATTCGCTCGGCACAAGGCGCCGACAAGCGCTTGAACGAAGCCAAAAAACTTGGCTTCACCCAAGCGATTGCACCGGCAACCTCTGGCAAAAAGAATTCATTTGTAAAAGGCGTCAAAGATTTACGCCAAGCTTTGATCGGCTATCTCAAGTAGCTAGTAGCTAATCAAGGCGAAAAGAAAGGAAAATATGCAAACCAAAGACTTAATATTATTGGCGGTAACGCTGCTTATTTTGGGTGAGGTGTCGTACTTATTAGCGCGCTTGCCCAAAAACTCCATCAAATCAAAAGATCGGGCTATCTTGGTAGATACCTCGGTGCTGATGGACGGGCGAATTGTACCGGTAGCGCAAACTGGCTTCATCGGCGGTACGCTGGTGATTCCACGCTCGGTTATCGGCGAACTGCAGTTTCTAGCTGACCACGCCGATGCTGACAAACGCGCTCGCGCTCGCTATGGGCTTGATGTGGTCACCGAGCTGCAAGCTATGGAGCGTGTCAACGTTGAATTACTGCAGGACGGTAGCCACGCTCGCGAAGGTGTTGACGACCGCCTGCTCAAGCTAGCTAAGCAGCATGGCGCAGTGATCATGACGCTAGATTACAATCTAAACAAGGTTGCTGCGGTCGAGGGTACCGAAGTGCTAAACCTTAACGAATTAGCGCAGAGTATCCGGATGGAGCATCTACCTGGCGAGAAAATCACGTTAGAGCTTATTCAGAAGGGGCAGGACGCACATCAGGGCGTGGGCTACCTACCAGACGGCACAATGGTTGTCGTCGAGCAGGCGAGCGCTCAGATAGGTCAGACGCTAAATGTCGAAATTATCCGTAATTTGCAGACTGCAGCTGGCCGGATGATCTTTGCTAAGAAAATAGAGACTACTAACAAACCCCTCAAATCGATTGCCAAAGCCGCGGGCAAAACTCAAAAAACAGCGAAAATCGCAGCCGCAGCAGTATCAAAAACGCCCGCGAAAAGTACTGCTAGCGCCAAGCAGCGTTCTGCCGGCCGCGCCCGCAGCCAATCGTCAGCTGGCAGTGCTAGCAATCGTGATTCGGCTAAAAAGGCAGGCGAGACCAAAACTCAAGTTAAACCAGCCAGCAAAAAAGCTAATTCGCCGAAAACAAAACCGCAGTCGAAGCCAGCTGCCCCAGCGACCCGTCGCCAGAGTGCTCGCCGCCGCCCAGACCACGAGAGCGACTTGATCGACCTAGTCAATAGCCAAAGCCAATAAAATCGCCAGCGCGATATATAGATAGCACGCTGCTAGGAGCGTGCTATTTTGCTGGGTTTTGGCGGCAAACTACTGCGATACGAAGCGGATTTAATCGTCGTCATCGCTGCTACTGTTTGGATTGTAGCTGGCGCTATTGGTTGCTGTGTAGTAGCCAATGTCGGTAATTTTGGCGGTTAGCGTGCCGCTACTGGCTGCTGACAGGTTGCCTTTATGAATATTCCAGATGCCGCTACTGTCGACTTGCTTACTGGCGACAACGGTACTGCCAGATAATAATTCGATGTTTTGCAGTTTGTAACGGCCGCTGGTATAGATGATGGATACGCCGCCGCTAGTCACTGTTAGCGTAACGTTTGGCTTCGGATCGTCGCACTTGTGTGCATCGTCGTCTTTCTCAGCGTCGTAGCTAGAGTCGTTAGGCGTGACTATCTCTTTTCTGGTGATTGGATCAGCCATTTTCATGACATCGATTTCAATCTTGGCAGCTTCGGGCGTACAGGACGTAGCTTTCTTTTTCGAGACGCGGTCGAAAGTCATCTTGGCGTTGGTAGCAGCACTAGCTTTGTTGTAATACGACGGATAAATCTCGCCCTTGATTGTCTGGATGCCGCTCGGCGCAGTATACCAGTCGCTTAATTTTAGTTTACCTTGGTCGGCATACATCTTGGAAATATCGGCCATCGTACGATCGAAGAACATGGCTGGAATCAGCGAGTTGCCATTGCGCAGCGGCGAGGTGTCAGAATTGCCTAGCCACACCGCCATTGATAGGTTCGGCGTGTAGCCGGCAGCCCAGATATCTTTAGCGCTAACCTTGCCATTAATCTCGCTGTTGCTGGTACCAGTCTTGACAGCTGCCTTGACACCGGCGCGGCCGAGGTTGACTAGGTAGTCGCGGCCCGCCAATCCAGCGCGCGCCTTGCCGTCGCCAAGGATGTCGCTAACGATGTAAGCTGCTTGCTGGTCGATGACTTGCTTGCTAGATTCTTTGTATTGTTTGAGGGTTTGTCCATTGCTGTTGGCGACTTTCAGGATAGTCGTCTGCGGTTTATAAGTGCCCATTCGTCCTAGTGTTGCGAAAGCGTTAACGTGGTCAACCAAGCGTGTGCCGCAGCCGCCGATAGCGCTCGATAGGCCAGCTTGCGCGTCGGCGCCTTGCGTGCAGTACTGCAAATCGCCAGCCGAGCGGATTAGCGACCAGGTACTGCCGCTATTGTTCTTCTCGTTGATGGCCATAGCTTTGATAGCTGGAATATTGCGAGAGCGGGCCAATGCTTGGCGCAGGGTAATATTGCCTTGGAATTTGTTGTCGGCGTTGTTCGGACTATAATTGCCCGGGAAAGTTGTCTTGGAATCGGCTAGAATCGAGCCGCTGCCGTAATTGGCGTTATTGCCGCCTTGGTTGCTAAATAAGCGGGCGTAAACAAGCGGCTTGATCGACGAACCCGGCTGGATGAAAGCGGTGGCTGCATTATCCTGCCCGAAGCCAGCGTAATTAAAGTCGCGGCTGCCTACTAGGGCAACAAGCTGACCGGTTTTAGTGTCCTCAATAGCTGCTGCGCCGTTTGAGAAACCAGCAAACTGCGAACAGTTGCGATAACCGCAGTTGCCATCGGTAATCTCGCCGTTAAATAATTTGGCTATATTGGTTTCTAGGGTTGTTTGCGCGTCGAGGTCGAGCGTCGTCTTGACCAATAAACCGCCTTCGCCGACGATAGTCTTGCCGAGCTCTTCCTCTAGCTGTTTCTTGACCATTTGGACGAAGTGCGGCGCCTTGACGTTGGCGTATTGGTCGGCCAGCGGTTTGATGGTGTCCATAATGTCGACTTTCTTGGCTGCCGCTGCTTCTTGTTTGGATATGTAATTCATCGACACCATGTCGTCGAGTACTTTGTGCTGGCGTTCGACAAGCGCTTTGCGGCCATAGGTATTGTACGGGTTGTAAAGCGACGGGTTGTTCGGGATAGCGGCTAGCAGCGAGCATTCTGGCAAGGTTAAATCTTTGGATGATTTGCCGAAGTAAGTTTGCGCGGCCGATTCGACGCCGTTGCGCCGGCCGCCGTACGGCGATTCGTTGAGGTACAAGCCGAGGATTTGGTCTTTGCTGTACATTCGTTCGACCTCAATGGCTAGAATCATCTCTTTGATTTTGCGCGGAATACCCGACAAGCCCCGCTGCATAGCTTCGTCCTTAGTAAAGAACACTTTCTTGACTAGCTGCTGCGTTAGCGTCGAGCCGCCCTGCACGGCGTTGCCCTGCGAGTTGCTGATAAAGGCGCGAACAATACCGTTAGCGCTGATGCCGCTGTGCTTATAAAAATCTTTATCCTCGATAGCTATAGTAGCCTTACCCATGCATGGCGCGATGGTTTTGGCGTCGACCACTAGCGTGTAGTCGCCGGTACCTTTATCCTCCCACAGCAGCTTGTCGTTGCGGTCGTAATATTTGGTGACTGTCGTTTTAACGCGCTGCGCCAATGTGTCGGGGTTGATTTTGTCGAGATCTTTGCGGAAATAGGCGAATAGCGAAGCTATGCCGATGACGATTAGCAGCAAAGTTATGCCGACAACCTTCAGCGCCATAATTGCGCCGTCGCGGCTAAACCAGTATTTGGCTAGGCGTTTCGGATGCAAGCGGTATAGTAAGCGCTTGACTGGATGTTTCGGCAAAGTTGCCAGATATTCGGCTTTTTTGCGCGCTCGCGCGTCTTTCTTGACTCGGCGTTTATTGGCTAAATTAGCATAAGCGCTGACGCCGCCAGCTACTTTTCGTTTCTTGTTTCCCACTTTCACTCTTCCCATAAGCAATATTTCCACCATTATAGCACTGTTCGCATCACGACGGCTAGTGCTTTTGCTGATAATCTGCAAATATGTTACTATCTCACTATTAAATAAAGAAAGGTTTCAGATGACGCTAGCAGAAGAACTAACGTGGCGCGGACTCATCAACCAGACGACGTTCGCTGATATCAAAGATATAAACGAGCCGCGAACGTTCTATTTTGGCGTTGACCCTAGCGCGCCGAGCATGACTATCGGTAACTTGGCGGCGATGATGCTGTGCCGGCACTTTATCGACCACGGACACAAGCCGCTGCTGCTAGTCGGCGGCGCCACCGGCATGATTGGCGACCCTGATGGCAAAAAGCAAGAGCGCGACCTGCGCAATGCTGAAACAGTGGCGCGCAATGTTGAAAGTCTGGCGGCGCAATTCCGCCAAGTTTTCCGCGGCCAGGATTTTGAAATTGTTGATAATGCCGACTGGTTCTCGCAGATTAATTACATTGATTTCTTGCACAAAATCGGCAAACATATCAGTATGACGCAGCTGCTCGACCGCGAATTCGTGCAGCAGCGTATCGGCGAGGGCGGCGCTGGCATCAGCTACGGCGAATTTAGCTACGGGCTGATTCAAGGGTATGACTTTTTACACTTGTACCGTGAAAAAGGAGCCACTTTGCAGCTAGCCGGTGCCGACCAGTGGGGCAATAGCATCATTGGCGTGTCGCTGATTCGCAAGCTCGAAAGCAGCGAAGCACACGTTTTGACTGCACCGCTAGTTATCAACAAGCAAACTGGCGTCAAGTTCGGCAAGTCTGAGGGCGGCGCTATCTGGCTCGACCCCGAGATGACCAGTCCGTACAAGTTCTATCAATTCTGGCTCAACTGCGACGACGAAACCAGCGAGGACCTCATCAAAATCTACACGCTGCTCGACCGCGAAACCGTCGAAGCGCTGATCGACAATCATCGGGCCAATCCAGGCGAGCGCGCCTTGCAAAAAACCTTAGCGCGCGAAGTTACTGACTTGGTGCACGGCCGCCAGCGCCGCGAAAGTGTCGAGCGGGTGACAGCGGCGCTGTTTGGCGGCGGCGATATTGCGGCGCTGAATGATGAGGATTTGAACGCTCTGGCTAACGAAATCCCGACGGTTGATCTCGAGACGACGGTCGTGGCGGCGCTGGTCGCTGCTGGCTTATGTGCTAGCAACGGCGAAGCGCGCCGGCTGATTCACAATAACGCGATTAGCGTCAACGGCGCGAAGATTGCCGGCGACATGCCGCTGACCGAGACTAGCTTAATCAAAAAGGGCAAGAATGACTTCTTGCTGGTGAAATAATTGGAATAGGAGGAAATCATGAAGAAAATTATCGGTTTTGATCTGGACGACACGCTGGCGGTTAGCAAATCGGCGATTTCGCCGCGCATGGCAGGTTTGCTCGCTAAATTGCTGGAAAATTATCAAGTTTGCGTCATTTCCGGCGGCAAATTCGAGCAGTTCGAGAAGCAAGTGATCGACAAGATGAACGTTTCGCCGGAATTGCTGGCGCGCTTCCATATGATGCCGACTTGTGGCACGCGTTATTATACGTTTAACGTCGATGCGGACGAGTGGCAAACGCACTATAAAGAAGATTTCACCGACGAACAAAAGCAAAAAATTACCCAAGTCTTGGAAGAATCGGCGCGCAAGTTTGATCTGTGGGAGGAAAATCCGGACGGCGAGATTATCGAAGACCGCTTGAGCCAGGTGACGTATTCGGCGCTAGGCCAGCAAGCCTCGCCCGAGAAAAAATACGCTTGGGCGGAAACCAACAAAGTAGTCCGCAAGCAAATGCGCGACGATGTTGCCGCCAAATTGCCGGAATTTGAAGTGCGCCTGGGCGGCACCACTAGCGTCGATATCACCAAAATCGGTGTCGATAAAGCCTACGGTATGAAAAAGTTGATGGAAGCCACCGGCGTGAGTAAAGAGGAAATTTTGTTCTTCGGCGACAAAATAGAAGAAGGCGGCAACGACTTCCCAGTGAAAAATCTCGGCATCGACTGCATCGCGGTGGAGCGCTGGCAGGACACCGCCTACGCGCTAGAGGGCATCATCGCCGTGACCGAGTAGATTTTCGAACGAAATTCGAGCCAGCAAAACACCCGGCTAGCTAACCGGGTGTTTTTAATAAAATCAATCAAGGGAAAGTGATAAGCGAGGCGGGCCGCCCCGGCGCGAGAAATTGGGGAAAATCTCGCGCCGGAGCGGCGCTGTCAGTCGTTCTCGCCCCTGATTCTAAGGGACGAGGGTACCGCCACCGACGGCGCCGCTGGTGGCGGCGGTGCCTCCTCCCCCTCGTATGGGGGAGGAGGCACCTGAACGACGATACGAAGAATGTCCTGCATGATTCACCTCCTTAGTGAATCATTCCCGCGGCAATGGGTGGTCATCTGTGCCACCATGCGAGATATCTGCTCGCGACTAAATCTCGGGCAAGTATCTCGCACGGTGGGCCTCGCTTATCAAAAAACTCTTTTGGACAAGGATTCGCTCTACTTGTCAACAAAAGCTTGATATATAATATCATACTAGAGCAGCAATGTCAATACTTTTTCGCAATTTCCCGTAAAATCTATAAAATTTCAAAGTAAAATAAATAACTTAACAAAAAATCTCACCAAAGAAAATAGCCCGCCGAACTGGCTCAAACCGGAATTGGGTTTTATATCAATCCGGGAAACACTTAATACTTAAGTGTTTCAACCAGTATTGAACCAATTCGGCGAGCTATTTTCAGGCGGGCGTTTCAGCCCCTGAAGACCTCCCTCCAGGCCGCTTCGGCCCGAGCGGACCGGACCTGAGCCCGGCCCGAGGCTCGGTTAGCCCGGACCTGAGCCCGGCCCGAGGCTCGGGCGGCCCGGTTGGCCCGGACCTGAGCCCACCGGGCCGCCCAGACCCGGTGGGTTGAGGCCGTGGGCAACAGCAGCGCGCACGCTGCCGCGCACACGACGACAGTGATGATGGAAGCGGAAATAATTGCGAGGGTAGCGCTCATGATTCCTCCTTCGAATCATGCTCAAGGTAAAAAGGGCAACCTTCCGCCCTTTTATTTGGTTTAACCTTGAGCGAAAAGCTAGTATTAATATAGCATAGAGTGGTAAAATTGTCAATACTTTTCGCAATTTTCCTGAAAACTAGTACAATAAACTTATGAATCTCGCAACTAACCTCGATCAAATCAAAGGTGTCGGCCCCAAAACCGCAGCCGAGCTGCGCCAGGCGGGACTCGAAACGGTTGGCGATATTTTGCTGTTTTTGCCGCGCAAGCACGAAGATTTCACGCACGTGACGCCAATTGCCGAGCTGCAGCCAGGCAAAGTAACGATTCGCGCCCGCTGCCAGCAAATCAGCACTCGGCCAGTCCGCCGCGGCCTGCGCCTGACTCGGGCGGTGCGGGCCCACGACACTAGCAAGCTCAACGCTATTTGGTTCAATCAGCCGTACCGGGTGCAGCAGCTAGGCAGCAGCGATGAGTGGTTTTATTTTAGCGGCGAGTTCGAGTATAACTACGGCCGCTACCAGCTAACCAATCCGACGGCCGAGCTCGCCAAGGAGCTGCCAGTACAAGCCGATCGGCTGCTGCCGGTTTACCATGCGGTGCGCGGGCTAAAATCGCAAACAGTACGCAAAGTCATCGAGCAATTGCGCCCGCTAATGAGCGTTTTGCCCGAAACTTTGCCGCCGAGCGTCGTGCAAAGCGAGCGGCTACTCGATCGTGCCGCAGCGATTTCGGCGATGCATTTTCCGCGCAACGAAAGAGAAGTTGAACAGGCTCGCCAGCGCTTAGCCTTCGAAGAGCTATTCGAGCTGGTTTTGGCTAGCCAGCTCAACAAAATTGACAACCAGAAGCTAGCTGGCTTCGCGATTCCGTTTGAAAAGTCTGTCGTACAGGATTTTGTCAAGAAATTACCGTTCGCGCTAACCAACGCTCAGCGCCGCGCCGCCTGGGACATCTTGCAAGATTTCGAGCATGCTAGGCCGATGAACCGCTTGCTGCAGGGCGATGTCGGCAGTGGCAAGACAGTGGTAGCCGGATTGGCAGCGCGACAGGCGGCGAGCGCTGGTTATCAGACGGCATTCATGGCGCCGACCGAGATTTTGGCGCGGCAGCACGCCGAGACGCTAGCGAAGCTTCTCGAGCCTTTCGGCGTGACGGTCGGGTTGCTGATCGGCAGCGTCAAGGGTAAAGTCCGCGCTATGCTTTATCAGCAAATCGCAAACGGTGCGATTGACGTGGTCGTCGGTACGCATGCGCTCATCCAGGATAAAGTAGAATTTCACAGCTTGGGCTTCGTGATTATCGATGAGCAGCACCGCTTCGGTGTCGAGCAGCGGCAGAAATTGTTGATGAAGGTTAAGAACGAGGAGGTGAAGTCGGGCACGCTCGATATGCTTTCTGAACCTATGACGATCGCCGCTGGCTCGTCTCGAGAGACCGGGCACGTAGCCCCAGGCTCGCGAGCAAGACACGGAGGTGAAGGAAGCGTGTCGAGCGCCCCATCAGATCCGAAAAAACCATCGGTAGCTGCCGCCATGCCGCACCTCTTAGCGATGACTGCCACGCCGATTCCGCGCAGTTTGGCGCTAACTGTTTACGGCGAACTAGATGTCAGCGTCCTCGACGAGTTGCCGCGCGGCCGCCGGCCAATTCTTACCAAAATTATTTCGCCGCCTTCGCGCGAGGCCGCTTATGCTGCTATGGACCAGCAAATTGCCCAGGGCCGCCAAGTTTACGTAGTCTGCAGCTTAATTGCCGATAGCGATTCTAGCGATCGCAAAAGTGTTGAAGCTGAATATAAGCGGCTCAAAAATAGTATTTTTGGCCATCGCCGCATCGCTATGCTGCACGGCAAGATGGCTGCTAGCGAAAAAGATCAAATCATGCAAGCTTTCAAAGATCAACGATATGATATCTTGGTTAGTACTACCGTCATCGAGGTTGGTGTCGACGTGCCAAACGCTACGATTATGATGATCGAAGACGCTGACCAGTTCGGTCTGGCGCAGTTGCATCAATTGCGCGGGCGGGTCGGACGCGGCCAGCACCAAAGCTTCTGCTACTTGATGATGAGTACGAATAACAAACCGTCGCAGCGTTTGCGGGAAATAGAAAAATCCAACAATGGCTTCCATTTAGCAGAGGTCGATATGAGCTTGCGCGGCCCGGGCGAGATTTACGGACGCATGCAGCACGGCGCACTAAACTTGCAGATTGCTACGTTAGCCGACACGCAGCTGATCGCCCGCGCTCAAAAGGCCGCTAAGCGCTTCATTGAATCAGGCGAACCGCTATCAAATTACCCAGCACTAGAAGCACGCGTCCGCCACAACCAGCGGGTGACAACGCTTAATTAGAATTATTTTCGAGTTTTTTAATTGTTTTTTCTAGATTGATTATACGCCTCGTGTGGTTTTCGGTTATGTAGTCAGTAGACCAAAACTTGTTGCTCTGAATAAAAAATATTACAGCTATCAGAATCGTATTAATAATTGTCAATACGGCGATAATCGATATGACTATAGTTTGTTTGCTGGTTTTGCTGTTTCGCATACTTAACCTCCGAGGAATGCTGATGTTTTGTATCTGTAGGCTCTCCGTAACTTAAAACCAAGTATATAGCACAATGCTTATGTTTGGCAAGTTCTATCTGTATTTTGCCTTTTGCCGAGCTGCTGCCAAACGGCGTGCTATAATACAATGCATGTACAGCGGTACTACTTTTCGTTCGCATTCGGGCAACTTTATCGGCGTGCATCAGAAAATCGACCGGATTGCTCGCCGCGATTTGCGCAAAATATCAAGGGTTGGCCGCGGTTTTCCTTCTGCCAAGGATATTTTGCATTTCGAAGGCAACAACGGCCCCGACGGTATCAAGCGCAAAAGCCCGGGCGTCGATGAGCCGTGGCATTTCATCGACCCCAGCGACCCCAGCGATACGGCGCTAGTCGAGATGATTATGGATCATTATACCAATTTGGTGCAGGCGCTTAAGAAGCGTAATAATGTGCGGGCAGCCTTTGAGGCGGCCTGGATGGCGCATGCTATCACCGACGGGCTAACGCCGGCGCATCATTATCCGCTAGGCGAAAAGATCGAGGAGCTGTGGGGACGGCCTCAGAACGAGCGGGCGTCGATCGCCGAAAAAGGCATCATCAGAGGCTCGACCATGCGCGAGACTCTTAGCAAAAACTGGGAGTATTGGGGTGCTAAGGGCGTATTCGCGACACACGTGCTATTTGAGCTAGGCGTAGCTACCAGCATCAAGACGACCAAATTTCCCGATTCGGCACCAAATTCAATCTGGCTCAAACTAGCAGATGATAAGGATTTGCAGACGGTCTTTCTCGATGCGGTGCAGCAAGTTTACGCGCTAGGCATGTACGAGGAATTTTGGAAGCGCGGCTGGACGACTCATCTAGCGCAGCAGACGCGGCAAACGCTGATTCCGCTGATCGCTAATGTCATCACCTATTTCTGGTACCGCGCCTACCGCGAGGCGCACCAGTGAGCTCGATCCGAGTAATCGCCGGGCGTTTCGGCGGGCGGCTGCTGGATGCGCCTAGAGAGAACAATACTCGCACCAAGCCGATGGGCGAGCGGATTCGCAATGCCATGTTCAATAGCATCGGCAACGAGATTAACGGCGCGCAGATTTTAGACGCTTTTGCTGGTACTGGCGCGGTTGGCCTCGAAGCTCTCAGCCGCGGTGCTGCCCGCGTAACGTTCATCGAACGCGATAAAATTGCTCAAAAAATCTTAAGCAATAATGTGTCCTCGCTAGGTGTTCAAAATGAAGCAAAAATTATTAGCGCCCCTGTCAATTCGTGGATTGAGTCTGGCGGCGCAGGCAAGTATGACATAATCTTCGCCGATCCGCCATACAAAAATCCGCAGTTTTCCACAGTTAGCAAGCTTTTTGGACTTCTCAAACCAGGCGGGCTTATGGTATTATCACATCCAGGAAGAGGTGAGGAACCAAATCTGGGAAACGAAATTGTTGTGGTGGACAATCGTAGTTATGGAAATGCTTACCTCACCTCTTTCCGCCGAGAATCGTGTGATTCGTGATTTTTGGGGAATTAAAATAGCCCGCGATGTGCGGGTTATTTTTTATGCATGTTTTCCTCAGAGTTTACATCGAACCTCATTGGTGCGGATGAAAGGACTTGAACCTTCACGCTCGAAAGCACATGCTCCTAAGGCTAGATAATTAAGCTTTCTTTTCACTTAGCGGAGGGAACTACGCACACCGCCGACAAGAGGCCTACAGCAGGCAAATAATGGGCAATAAAGGCAAAAATGATATAAGAGTTCTAACTCGTTGTTTTTGTTTGTTATTGTACGGGGCGCAAGGAGTCAATTCTGGAGTCTAGGGCGGAGTCTAATTAATCAAATTGGATAAGTAAGATTCTCTACTCTTAGGGGGTAGCCGTTCTCAAGAACAAAAGTGATATAATTATAGTTGAAGTTCAAATAAGGGGTGGCAAACTAATTAAGCAAAAAAGGAATAACGCCTCATGAGTAAATGGGAAGATCGTATACAGAATAGTGCCACATATATTGCAGCCAAGAAATTATTAGCCAGGTTAAATGAGATAGACTCTGACAGTATGTCTCTTGAAGCAATCGATGATGTCAATCGGGCAAAATTGATCATTGAGCTTTTAGTGGATAGACTTGATTATACAGATAATCGTCTATTATCAGTATCAAGTATTGATAATATTGGCAGTTATCTCTCAAGTGTAAGTTCGTGTTTTGATAACTGGCAAAACACTCGCGATGATATGTACCTAGGTATTTCTTACATGAATGGATATATCGATAATATATTGTCATACATTACTTCGTTAACACCCGCTATGGATATAAAAGAAACTCGCAAAGCTATTGCGGGATTGAATAGGTCAGTCGGTCAATATAAGCGTACAGCAGCAAAAGAGATTGACAGTATATCCGCTAAAGGAACTACCGCAGAAAAGACCATTGACGAAAAAGTTACTGAAGCTAAAAACGAGTTTGAAACACTTGGTGTAAAAATAGATGAACTTAACAAAGATTTAAAAGATATAAAAGACTCGTCAAATAGCATATCTACCGAGCAGCAACTATCATTTACAAAATCTGAAAATGTACGCAATGAGATGGTTAATAAATTTATCGAAGATCAGAAACGCACAATTGAAGAAGCATTTAGTAAAAAGAGTGATGAAGCCGATCGCATTACGGATGACATAGATAAAAAGCTAAACGCTACTGAGGCGAAGGCAGAAGATAGTCTTGCTAGAATAGATGAATTATTGAATATGGCCGGAGATAAAACACTAATCCACGATTATTCTAGTAGTGCTAAGGAAGATAAAATAGCTGCTTATGTATGGAGTGTAATAACAACGATTTTATTACTTATCATGTTAGTATTTTCTTGTTGGGTAGTTTATGAAATTATTCATACTAAGGATGCTTCATGGCAATTCTTAGTAGCTCGAGCATTTGTTATGCTATTTGCTGGGGGTATAGCAGGATATACAGCCACTCAATCAAGTGAACATCGCAAAGCACAACGAGCTAATCAACGAACAGCTCATCAACTTAAAGCACTAAAGCCTTATCTGCTAAGTATTGAAGGTGATGTAAAACTAAGAAATGAAATTATCAAAACAGTTGCATACCGAATATTCAATAATGAAGAGGATAATCAAGTTAAAAAGCCTAAAAGATTATTTAGAAGCAAAGAGGAAGCTCCTATTATGAGTTCGCAATTGATTGAGTTGTTATTAACTTTAGCAAAGAAAGATCTTGTTAAATAAAAAATGTTAAAAATGTGGTAATTTATTTTATCTACTGATATACTTATCTACAGAAATATTTCACAATATCAAATATGCGGATGTGGTGGAATTGGTAGACACGTATGCCTTAGGAGCATATGCCTCACGGCGTGAAGGTTCAAGTCCTTTCATCCGCACCAAAATCTGAATTTTTTCGAAATTGTCGCTTGAAAAAGCGACTTTTCATTTTTTCTTTTCCTCTCTTTCTATTTTTAAGCAAAGAAAAAACAGTAAACCTTTTTCGATTTACTGTTTTTATACTATTTTTTATTTAATTGATATTACTAAGATTAGGAATTTTACGTGCTTGAGTAGATATTATATTTTCAGTCAATGCTTTATTCTTCATAACACAATCAAATATCTAATATCTCAACAATTTCTCCATTGTGCTG